>CAYMDH010000021.1:0-55361 GCA_964389205.1 uncultured Flavobacteriaceae bacterium | reverse complement strand
TGATTTATATATTAAACCCTTCATTACTAATGAAGGGTTTTTTTATGGCTTAAAATGACTATCTCTATATTTCTTTCCTGTGATCGTTATTTAAAAATGTTATGTGGTGCTATAAAATATATTTGTCTCTTTTGTAAAGTAAATTTTAGATTATATTTATAGAACAAAACAACCAATTTTAAAAAAACTGATGAGTAATAATCCTAAGGATAAGAAATTCAAGAAATGGCTCGATATTTTACAACAAGAGAGTTGGCAACTAGAATTAATTATTTCTGGTTTTGCTATTTTTGGATTATTTTCTGCTCAAGAACCTATAGAAATTTATCTTTCTGAATCACAATCTAATGATAATATGTATGAAGGGGTATTCTGGACTGGGATTTATTTATCTTGGTATATACTAGCTATTAATTTACTTATTCATGTTGTATTAAGGGGGCTTTGGATAGGTGCTATTGGATTGCGGTATGCATCTGCTGATATTGAATATGATACGTTAAACTATAGCTCAAAATTCACAAAACATTTAAAAAAGGCTGTTGGATCTTTTGATGATTATGTAGCAGTTCTTGAAAAGTACTGTAGCGTTATATTTGCGATTACTTTTTTATTGCTTTTTTATCTTTTAGGAGTTATTATGATCCTTGTTTCTATCTCTCTTTTAGGGTTTTGGATAGGTAGTAATGAGTCTGTAAACTACCCAAAATGGATAGGAATTCCTTTAATTATTTTTATTTTTTTAGGATCATTACTAACGTTTATAGATTTTATCACTTTAGGTTGGTTAAAGAAAAAAAATGGACAACATGGTTTTATTATCCTTTTTATTTGGTATTTAAATATTTGACATTGTCTTTTTTATACAGACCAATGATTTATAATCTGTTAGATACTAAATTTGGAAAGCGATTGAGTTTTACATTAGTGCCATTATATATAGGATTTTCTATTCTATCAGGAACGGGTTTTAGTACATCAAATTATCTTGAAAAAGATGCTAACTCGGCATTTAATGTAGCTAATGTTACAAATTATGAAAATTTAATTGTTAAAAAAACTAGTTTTATAAGCTTAGCTTCCATCCCTTCTAAAGTCATTAAAGAATCATTTTTAAATGTTTTTATAGTCTATGGTAGTTCTATAGAAGATGATGTTTTTTATTTTAATAAAGAATTACAGCCTAAAGATGATAAGCGTGGATTACACACTGTTTTTTCTGAAGGTATTATAGAGATGTCTGATTCAGAAAAGATTACAAATCTTAAAAATTATCTTAATACAATTGAAAGCATGTATTGTATTAAAATTGATTCGGTTTTATATGATTTTAGCTTTGTATCTACCATAAATAAGCGAAATCAATTAGGTTTTGAGACTTTTTTAGATGTGAAAGGTGTAAATCGAGGAAAACATTTGTTAGAAGTTTCTCGAAAAGATCATATAGAAGATAGTATTTATTATTGAAAAATTATAGCGATTCCTTTTTGGTATTACCCTGAGTAAGCTTTCCTAAAAAAGGAAAAATTAATATTTAATTATGCTAGAATTTTTAACTTTAGAAAAAATAGTTATCATGAAACTAAAGATATTCTTCTCAACTTGTTTATTATTTATTAGTAGTATTAATTATTCACAAACGAAACCCTTAAAAGCATTAATTGGAGGAACGTTAATAGATGGTTACGGTAGTGACCCTATTGAAAATAGCATTATAATAATTGAAGGAGAGCTTATTAAAGAAGTAGGAGTTGTTGGGCAATTGGAAATTCCAAAAAATGCCAAAATTATTTCTACAGAAGGAATGACAGTGCTTCCAGGGCTTTGGGATATGCATGTTCATACGATGATAAATGGCCATGCAGATTATTCATATTGGGATAAAACCTATCCTCCTTTGCTTAAAGATGTGATTATGCCATCTTCTGCTCATCAATTGTTAATGGCTGGAGTTACAAGTGCAAGAGATTTAGGGGCGCCCTTAGAAGAGAGTATAGCAGTCAGAGATGCTATTAATAAGGGAGAAATTCCTGGGGCAACACTTTATGTATCAGGGCCATTTATACAAAAAAAACCATACCCAGGAACAGAAGATTTTAGATGGGGAGTTAATGGAGCTGAAGACGGGAGAAGGAAAATAAGAAAACTAGCAAAAGCAGGAGTAGATTGTATTAAACTCATTGATCATGATCAAATGACTGAAGAAGAATTAAAAGCAGTTATTGAAGAGGCTCATAAGTTTAATCTAAAGGTAGTAGCACATGGGCATCGTCCTGAAGAAATAAGAAGAGGATTGAAGTTTGGAGCAGATTGTTTTGAACATACAGGATTAGCATCTGCACCAGAATATCCAGCAGATGTTATGGAAATGATTAAAGAACGTACTGCACAAATGAATTTAGGGCCTTTGTTTTGGTGTCCAACTGTAGAAGGCTTGTATAATTATGAATATACGAGAGATCATCCTGAAAAACTAGATAATGACTCCTGGCATCGTGGTTTACCAGATAGCGTTGTTGTCGATATTAAAAAGAGTCTTCAACATTTAGATCAATTGCCTTATTTTCAATTAACACCTATCAGAAAACCAACATTGCAAACTAAAATAGAACAATTACTAGAAGCAGGCGTAGTTTTAATGGTAGGTACCGATAGTGGTATTCCTGGGAAATTTCATAGCCAGTCAACCTGGAATGAATTGGATGTGTGGGTAAATGAATTTGGAATAGATCCAATGTACGCTATAAGGGCTGCTACCTATTGGCCATCATTATGGATGGGCGTTTCAGATAAAGTAGGAACTGTTTCTGAGGGAAAATATGCAGATATTATTGCTGTTAAAGGAGATGTATTGCGATATATTAGTTTGTTGCAAGATGTAGATATGGTGATTAAGCATGGAAAGCAATACAAATAGTTTCGTTATTAAAAATTAGAGACGCAGTATATGCAAACTAAAAAAGAAGAATTATGGAATGCAGCTTCTCATGCAACAGGTATTTTACTTAGTATTATTGGTTTTATAATTTTATTACTTAAAGATTCTGAAAAAACAACCTTTAGTACATTAAGTATAATCATATATTCTATTTCGTTAATTGTATTATATACAGCTTCTACAATATACCATAGTATAGTAGATGAAAAAAGAAAAATTACATGGCGTAAAATAGATCATATAAGTATATACGTATTAATTGCAGGCACATACACACCAGTCTCATTAATTACATTAGAAGATAGCTCAGGATGGTTATTATTTATAATTATTTGGAGTATAGCTGTAATAGGAACAATTCTTAAAATATTCTTTACTGGAAAATATGAAACCATTTCCCTTATATTATACCTTATTATGGGATGGCTTATTATTTTTGATATTAATAACCTTATAGCAAGTATAGCTCCAAATAATCTTAATTTTTTGATGCTAGGAGGTTTATTCTATACAATAGGAATTATTTTTATGCTATTAAAAAAATACCATATAATCATGTTATTTGGCATTTTTTTGTTTTAGGAGGAAGTATTTCTCATTATTTTTTTATGCTGAAAGTCATTATTTAAGACCTGATTACTTCTTTATAATCTTCAAAAAAAGCTTCAAATTTTATCATATTAATATTTAAAAATTCCATAGTTTCTCGCCAAGTATTTTTGTTGTGAATACTAACACCATCTTTTTGAATATAGATACGACTTATCTCTTTATAATTGTCTAAAATATAAATATCTTCAAAAATTAAATCATTTATATATTCATTTATTAAAAGAGATTTTAAACTAGTGATTTTTTCAAAATATTGTATTCTGTTATCAATACTACCTTCAATATCTATTGTGACTATTGCTTTCTTAGTATCAAAATAAAACTTAAAAGAAAAGTCTTTAATTTTTGTATTGTATAATATCCATTTTCGAGGAAAAGATTTTCCAAAAGAAGTCCAGAACTCTTGCCGTAGTATTTTTGATTCTTCTTTACTAAACATACTTATAATATATATGCAGTTAGAATTCCTAAGATAATAACTAATAGTTTAGTTATGTTGAATTTATGACCTTCAGAACTCTCAAAAAGTATCGTTGTAGAAATATGTAAAAAAATACCAATTACCAATGCAGAAATTTGCGTATAATAATTTTCGATTCCATCAAAAGTATCTGCTATTAAACTTCCTAAAGGAGTCATCAATGCAAACAATATAAGAAAAATAACAATCTTAGTTTTACTGATATAAGATTCAATAAAAAAAGAACTTAGAATAATAGCTATAGGTATCTTATGAATTACAATGGCATAAATTAATGTATCATGCCTATTAATTGGGAAACCTTCTAATATCGAATGTAAACTAAGGCTGAAGAATAACAACCAAGGAAATATATTTTCCTGTTTATGTATATGTACATGACCGTGTTCTGCTCCTTTAGAAAAAAACTCTAAAAATATTTGTAGCAGAATTCCCAGCATAATAAAAACACTTATTTGTTTGCTGTTTTCTTGAGAAAAGACATCAGGGAGTAATTCAAAAATAGTAAGTGATAATAAAAAAGCACCGCTAAATGCTAAAAAAAGCTTGAACCCATTTTTCTGTTTTGGCTTTAAAACTAAGACAATTAAAAAACCAATAAGGACTGCTGCTATAGGGAGGAAATAATTAATCATTCAAATCAATACAAAAGTTTTCAAAAATATTTTTTAATGCTTTCTAAAAAGCTTTTAATTAAAGCTACTAAATTAACGTATTTTTGTCGCTCAATAAATTTTATATATGGGAAATAATTTCACTATGGTTGCCAAAACATTATTTGGATTTGAAGACCTTTTGGAAGATGAATTAAAGAGACTTGGCGGCACACATGTTGAAAAAGGAGTTCGTAGTGTTTCTTTTGAAGGTGACGAAGGATTTATGTATAAAGCAAATCTATGTCTTCGTACAGCCATTAAAATATTAAAACCTATTAAAGAGTTTGTTGTTAGAAATGAAGAAGATCTATACGATCGTATTTATAAAATGAATTGGAAAAAGTACCTAACATCAGAAGATACTTTTTCTATAGATGCTACAGTATATTCAGAGACATTTACGCATTCTAAATATATAGCTCTAAAAACAAAAGATGCTATTGCTGATAAATTTAGAAATACAGAAGGAAGAAGACCTAATGTAGATATTAAATTTCCAGATTTAAGAATTCATATTCATATTCAAAGAAATCAATGTACGGTTTCATTAGATAGTTCAGGAAGATCGCTACACCAAAGAGGTTACAAGACAGCAACTAATATTGCTCCAATCAATGAAGTTTTAGCAGCGGGAATGCTTTTATTGAGTGGTTGGGAGGGTCAATGTGATTTTTTAGACCCAATGTGTGGAAGCGGTACTATTCCAATAGAAGCAGCTATGATTGCATGTAATATTCCTGCTAATATTAATAGAAAGGAGTTTGCTTTTGAAAAATGGAAAGATTTTGATGAAGATCTATTTGAAAAAATAATCGAAAGTAGTTTAAAGAAAACAAGAGAGTTTCATCATAAAATATACGGTTATGATAAAGCACCTTCTGCAATTTGGAAAGCAAAGGATAATGTTAAGAATGCCAATTTAGATGATTATATTGCAATTGAAAGCCATAATTTTTTCGAGACTGAAAAATTTACAGAAGAAAAATTGCATATGGTTTTTAATCCACCTTATGGAGAGCGACTTCCTATAGAAATGGAAGCGTTTTATAAGTCAATAGGAGATACTTTAAAGCAACAATATTCAAATACTAATGCATGGTTTATTACTTCTAATCTAGAAGCTCTAAAACATGTTGGATTAAGGCCTTCCAGAAAAATAAAACTTTTTAATGGACCTCAAGAATCAAAATTTATTAAGTATGAAATGTATGCTGGAAGCAAAAGAGCCAAATTTAATAACTATTAGAAAATAAAATTATGAATCCAAAATTTAAAGTCTTATTATATAATTTCTTGTGTTTTGGTGCTTTGTTTGTTATCATTAAGCTTATCTTAAGTGTATATATAAATGCAAATAATTTGGTATTAGCCATTATCGCAGCTGTAGCAGCTAACATTTTAGCTCCAAAGTTTGGACTTATAGATACTCAAAACGGTAAAAAAATAATGATGAAGTGGATTTTTATGAAAGAAATTAAAGAAATTTAATAAACTCTAATCTTATTTCTTGAAAATAGGAATAAGGTAGGTAAGGGTGTAGTTATATCCAATACCAACATTACTATTATCAGAAATCCTATTAAAACCAGGCGACCATAAGTTAGGAAACTCATCAGCAGCTTGATCACTTATTAAAAAGTTGATGCGAAAACTCAAGCTTAAAAATAAATTAGAGAAAAGCTCTGCCTTAATTCCTACAACAGCTTCTATCCATTGTGCGCTTAAACCACTAAATTCACGAAGTAAATCTTCATTACTACCTAAAACATCTCCTTCATTAAAAAACTGATTTCGATTATTGATACTAAAACTATTTATGGTTTGCGAAAATGTACTAACCCCATAACGCATACCAATAAAAATAGCATCTTGAGCTCCCAGCCAATTTTCATAGGTATTATAATCAAATCCTAATCTTACATAACTACCATTAGAAGTGAAATTGAAAAATTCTTCATCTACTGTATTTTGTTCATTCCCAATTTCTGCTGCAATAAAAAAACGCCTGCTTACTCTATAATCTGCAACTACTTCGAAACCATTTTCATAATTATCATCAAGAAATGTTCTGGCAATTCTACTTAGATCTGCTCCTATTCTTAAGCCGTATTTCTGCTTATAAACAATTGTATCTGCACTGTTTTTTGCTTCCTGAGAAAATAGTAAGGAAGTAGAAAATAGTAGTATGAAAAGACTAATGGAATATTTGAACATGAGCTTCATTTTCATTATCTACAATAGGATTTAGTATGGTAATAGAATCTATCCAGTTATCAGGATCTATTTCAAGATTGTCTATGAGATTTTCATAATTGGCAATAAACCCACAAGCTCTAGACAAAAAAACCTCTCTTGTATTATAATTAAAAGTCAATATATCTGTATTTCCTGTTTCCATCCCTTCACTATCATCTTCAGAATCAGTAATCATTATAAATGTAGTTACATCTTCTAATGATCTTAAAGGTATAGCTATAGAATCAGTTGTTTGTCTATCAACTATAATAGTTCCTAAACTTTGCGATATAATTCTTAGCGAATTTACTTGTCTAAACTCTAGCTGATTGTCATTATCAAAGAACCGAAGAATTAGTTGCGGTGTAGTTGGTGTCAATTCTGGGCAAAGGTCATCTCTTTGGCAATTGTAAAAAAGACCAGAAATACATACAGTAATTATTAAGAGAGATATGTACTTTTTCACTTTAATTATTTTTCATTTTGCTTTCTTTCCAAAAGTACAACATTTTCTACATGAAAAGTCTGCGGAAACATATCAACTGCTTGTGATTTTTTAATTTCGTAAAAATCTTTTAATAAATCTAGATCGCGTGCTTGAGTCGCGCTATTACAACTTACATAAACAATTCTATGCGGTAAGATATTTATTATTTGTTGTACAACATCTTTATGCATCCCATCTCTAGGTGGATCTGTAATAACTACATCTGGAATTCCATGCGTTTCTATAAATGAAGTATTGAAAACAGTTTTCATGTCTCCAACAAAAAAATCGGCATTTTGTATATTGTTTAATTGTGCATTTTCTTTTGCATCTGCAATGGCTTCTGGAACAGCTTCTACACCAATTACTTTTTTTGATTTTTTGGCAACAAATTGAGCAATAGTTCCTGTGCCTGTATATAAATCATAAACTAATTCATTTCCTGATAAATCAGCAAAATCTCTTGTGATTTTATATAATTCATAGGCTTGCTCAGAATTTGTTTGGTAAAAGGATTTGGCATTTATCTTAAAGCGCAAACCTTCCATTTCTTCAAAAATATGATCTTTCCCATGGAAGCAAATTACTTTTTGGTCATAAATGGTATCATTTTGTTTTTGATTAATAACATACTGAAGCGATGTGATATTTGAGAATGTATTTTTGAGATGATTTAATAAAAACTCTCTCTTTTTAATATCGTCATCATAAAATTGAATGAGTACCATCACTTCACCTATAGAACTGGTGCGTAGCAATAAAGTTCTAAGCATTCCAGCATGATTTCTTGTATTAAAAAAGGAAATATCATTTTTTAAAGCAAAGGCTTTTACTTCAGATCGAATTTGATTGGATGGGTCGCCTTGTAAATGACATTTGTTAAGATCTAATATTTTATCCCACATGCCTGGAATATGAAATCCTAAGGCATTTTTATCAATAATTTCTTCTGTATTATTTATTTCTTCTTGTGTTAACCATCTATTATTGGAAAAGGAGAATTCCATTTTATTTCTATAGAAATATTGTTTGGAAGACCCTAAAATAGGAAGCGTAGTAAGAGGAGAAACACCCCCTATTCGTTGTAAATTATTTTGAACCTCTTTTTCTTTATAGTACAATTGATGTTCATAGCTCATGTGTTGCCATTTACATCCACCACAGGTACCAAAATGTTCGCAAACAGGCTCGGTCCTTTTTTCTGAATATTTATGAAATTTTGTAGCCTGACCTTCAAAATAGGCTTTTCTTTTTTTTGTAGTTTGTACATCAACAATATCGCCAGGAACAGCATTAGAAAGAAATATAACACGCCCATCAGGTGCTTTTGCTATACTTTTTCCTTTAGCTCCTGCATCTATAACTTCAAGGTTTTCAAAAACCTGCCTTTTGTTTTTTCTTGACATAGCGCAAAAATAGGAATCGCAAGATATTTTCAGTACTGATATTTGAATTATCTTTAAAAAACTTGCCTATTAAATTGAACCTCTATAAAAAGTTACTGTCATAAAGGTATAATGAATAAAAAAAACCACATACGAGATGCAGAACTAGTTATAAGTTATCAAGCTGGAAATAAAGAAGCATTATCTGTATTGGTAAAACATTGGCACAGAGAATTTTGTCGTACATCGTATTGGGTAATTAAAGATGCAGATATTGCCAAAGATATAGCTCAAGACAGTTGGAAAGTAATTATTGAGAAAATAAACACATTAAAAGACCCCAAAAGCTTTAAATCTTGGGCATTGCGAATTGTTTATAATAAATCGATAGATTATATAAAAAAATCTGCTAAAGAACGAATTAAAAAAGAGCGTGTTTATGAAGAAAATAAAATAAAAACTATTACTAAAACTAGCGAAGATGATATTTATGAAAAGAAAAGGATGATGTTATTAAAAGGAATAAAATCATTACCGATTCATCAGCAAACTGTACTTCAATTGTTCTACGTTCAAGAGTATTCATTAAAAGAGATGAGTGAAATTTTAAACATTTCTGTGGGAACAACAAAATCTAGATTGTTTTACGCTAGAGAAAAACTAAAAACAATTTTAAAAGAAATAAAAATAGTATAATAACAAATTTCTTGTTAAAACGAGAAATATAAAAAACGATTTTATCATGAAAAAAAATATGGAAGATATAGACAAACTAATTAAAGAAACATTAACTCAGGAAGAAGCTGCTTTTTATGACGAATTGGAAGAACAGAATCTTTTTGACAAGATTGGAGGTATTTTTAAAGGAAAATTAGGCTGGTTAGTACTTATTATGAATATTTTTAGCTTAATAGTTACGGCACTCACCGTGTATTGTGTAGTGGAATTTTTCAAAACTGATAATACAAACGAAATGATTAAATGGTCATTAGGAATCTTATTTGGAGCATTATTTACAAGTATGATTAAATTATACGGTTGGATGGAAATGAATAAGAATGATATTTTACGAGAATTCAAAAGACTGGAACTTCAATTGTCAATTCTTAATAAAAAAACCGAAAAATAAATATAAAGTTGATGTTATTAAAATAAGCTAATATTTAGTAATTTGCAGGTCTCTAGGGGTGATTTCTCTCCCACGCTGAATTTTCGAAATCCTTTCGAAAGGATAAAGGTAGAGTAGGAATGGTTATTTTATCAATTTTAAAAATTTAATTAAAATGGCTGTTTTAAATCAATTAACTTCGCAAGATGCCATTGCATTAGAAGACAAGTATGGAGCACATAATTATCATCCATTACCTGTAGTATTAAACAAAGGTGAAGGTGTTTATGTTTGGGATGTAGAAGGAGAAAAGTATTATGACTTTTTATCTGCCTACTCTGCAGTAAACCAAGGACATTGTCATCCTAAAATCGTTGGAGCTATGGTAGCACAAGCTCAAAAATTAACACTTACATCAAGAGCTTTTTATAATGATATGTTAGGTAGATATGAAGAATATGCTACAGCGTATTTTGGCTTTGATAAATTGCTGCCAATGAATACTGGAGCAGAAGCGGTTGAAACTGCAATTAAGTTATGTAGAAAATGGGCATACGAAAAGAAAGGAATAGATGAAAATGAAGCTCAAATAATTGTATGTGAAAATAACTTTCATGGAAGAACAACAACTATTATTTCGTTTTCAAATGATGAAGATGCCAGAAGAAATTTTGGCCCTTACACAGATGGTTTTATTAAAATTGAATACGATTCTATAGAAGCTTTAAAAAACACCTTAGAAAGCACTAAAAACATTGCAGGCTTCTTAGTAGAGCCTATACAAGGAGAAGCAGGAGTCTATGTTCCTTCTGAAGGATATTTAACAAAGGCAAAAGCATTGTGTGAAGCACACAATGTATTATTTATTGCAGACGAAGTACAAACTGGTATCGCTAGAACTGGGAAATTATTAGCAGTAGATCATGAAAGAATTACTCCGGATATATTAATATTAGGAAAGGCAATTTCTGGAGGTGTTTACCCAGTTTCTGCAGTGTTAGCTAATGATGCCGTTATGAATGTTATTAAACCAGGACAACATGGAAGTACCTTTGGAGGTAACCCAGTTGCAGCTGCAGTTGTCATGGCTGCATTGGATGTTGTTAAAGAAGAAGAACTAGCAGAAAGGGCAGAAACATTAGGATTGCTTTTTAGATCAGAATTAGATAAATACATTGAGAATTCTACTATTGTAAAGCAAGTAAGGGGAAAGGGATTATTAAATGCTATTGTAATTAATGATTCTGAAGATAGTTCAACTGCTTGGGATATATGTGTTGCTTTAAAAGAGAATGGATTATTAGCAAAACCAACTCATGGAAACATAATAAGATTTGCTCCACCTCTAGTGATGACTAAAGAGCAATTGCTGGATTGTATATCCATTATCACAAAAACATTAAAAACGTTTGAATAAACAATAAAAAAACCGCCAATTGGCGGTTTTTTTATTTTACTAATACAGTAGTATTACCCACCGTATTGTTCAAGAAGTTCTTGTTGCCATTCTAGAATACCTTCAGATCCTAAAGTAACCCAGAAGTATATTGTTGTCCCTAGGTAAATAACATTAAGAATAATACCTATAATGGCTAATACTCTACCTGTACTAACATTGCTATATCCGTCATAGCTTTCAGGAGCTTCTTTATAGAGTTTAATTGCTTTATTAGCTAAAATAAGTGCTATAACTCCAAAAATTAATCCAATGACACCATAACAACAACATGTAATGATAGATATAATTCCAAATACTAATATAAGTGTTGAATTAGGTAATTTTTGTTTTTCCATACTTATTGGTGGTTTATGTGGTTTAGTTTAATAAAATAGCTTACTAAAATAATTAAAACATTTAATATTATAAGACTCATTTTTATAATACTTTGATACTTAAACTTGACAAATAAATTTACAATTAAAAAGCTAGCAAGTAATAAAAGCGTATAGATAGCCGGGTACATATAAAAAGCAGCGGTAAACTCACCTTTTAATAATAATGATAAAGATCTTTGTATGCCACAACCAGGACATTCTATACCAAAGAGTCTTTTGTTAAGACAAGGAAGCATATAATCTTCTAGTTGTAACAATATAGGCATCGAGTTATCTAATTATTTATAGCAATTTTTGTAGTAATATCTTCACCGCCTTCTACACTGATATTTACAATATAAATACCTGTACTATATTGACCTGTTCCGTAAGTATATGTTTGATTTATAGAATTAGGATTGTCTGAAAACATTATTTTACCAGTAACATCATACATTGTGATAGTACTTACATTTAAACTAGCGACGTTTTGGATAGATAATTGTTTTATAATATTATCTTGAAATGCTTGAAGTGATGGTACATTGTTTTGACCAAAATTTTCAGCAATTACATCATCATCACTAGAATCATCATCTATTTCTTCAATTTGTCTAAAAGTAATGACAAATCTATTTTCGTAAGTTCCTTCTTCTAATGTAAATGAATATGGAAGATCGGTGATATTATGAGATTCACCTGTTTCTCTGTCAAGTAAAAATATTAGAATAGTTTGACTAAAATTTTCTTTTTCAGTAATTCGAACTGTGAATTCTGATTCATCTTGAGCTCTAAATGCAAGCGGTATTTCTTTATCGACATCAAAAAACGTTCCTTGTATAACAAACTCTCTATCTTCTATAGGCCAATAAACGGTATTTCTTAAACCAGAAATATCCAATCCATCTGCAGTTCTATCAAAACCGTCTGTTGCTCCATCAAAGAAGGAAAGCGCCATTGGTTTAATTAAGTCATCATTTCCTATAGTAGTTTCGAAACGTAAAATAGAATAATCTACTATTGCTTCTTCGTTTTCATCAATTGTGGCTTGAGAATTTTGTTGAGTTCTTCCTGATAGTAATAAAACATCATCTTCTTTTTCAATTCCCTGAAAAACAGATGTAGAAGCGCTTTCTTGTACAAAAACACGATAATCATTTTTAAAAGTAACATTTTCATCAACACCAGCATCTATAGTTGTATCTGTGGTAGTAAAAACAAAAAAACCTTGTGCAACAGTTATAATCTGTCTTGGCAAATCTGCTCCCATACCTAGAGCACCTCCAATAGAAACTCCATCTACATCAAACGTAGTAAAAGTAGCTGGTGTAAAAAGACCTGCGGCAGGAGCAGGAACATACGTTCCATATCCTCCAACATAATCTGTAATAAAATGTGTAGTAGCTGGTGCTTGTTGCCAGAAGTAAGCAGCTCCATCAATTTCTGAATTATCAGGATCTAATAAAAATTGTTGAACATCCATTGCCGAAGGATATGGGTTTCCAACAAAAGTAAAACGATCTAAAAATACAGGAACATTAATAGTACCTGTGTTTGGTCTACCTCTAAAATCATATTGTTGGGCATCTCCAGGGTTGGCACTACTAGTACCATTAGTACCTTTCATCGTAAAACCAAAACCAGGAGGAATAAATTCTCCTGTAATATCAGAACTTCCAACTTGTTCAAAGTTAGCAGTTGCGTTTCCACCAGAATCACCAGTAAATGTAAATAACCAAAATGATGCTATCTGAAGAGGGGCAGCATTTCCATTTACTCCACCTATTAAAGCTGCAACAGTTGGATTTAAATCATCAACATCTGGGTCGTAAAACCCTATGGTAGTATTGAAGCCAGTTCCTAAGTTCGCTGTTGGGTCTTGTACAGGGCTGGACCAATAATTAAATGTATATTCATTAGCAGTACCTTCTTGATAGATAGAAATTTTACCAAGTCCAGTATTTAAGGTGCTGTTAGCAGTAGTTGTTTGGAATAATTGACCTTGATTTCTAAGGAAAATATATCCATTATTAGCTTGAGAATAGGCAAGTGGTCCTGTTGCAGTTCCTTCTAAATTAATATCAGAAGCAGCATCTCCAAAATCGCCGACAAAAACTTGCTCGTTATTTACATATAAATAGGATCCATTACTAACATGAAGCTGTCCGTAACTGAAACTAGTGACTAATAGGGCAATAAGTACTAATTTTTTCATGGTATTTGAGGTTAAATTCAATGCAATTTAATATACATTCGTAAATTTACAAAATTAATCCAAAACTCTTTAGAATGAATCGATTATCGGAGTATAATACGGTTAAAATACTGTATTTATTGTGTGTAATAGCAGGTTTTATACTACTTTTTTTGATAAACCCTATAAATGAAGGCTATTACACAGTTATAAAAACTACGGGTTTCGTGTTGATTATGTACGGTTTATTTAATATTTCGACTAAGCAAATTAAAAATGAAGAAGAACCTCCTGAAAATACATGATAAAATACTAGCAATCAAACAATGACAAAATTTAAAATAGGAGATTCTGTAGAAATTATTGATGATGCCTTAAAGGGAGCAGTTATTTCATTAAATAAGACAAAAGTTGTTGTTTTATTGGAAGATGGTTTTGAAATCGAAGTTTTCACGAATGAATTAATGAAAATAACAGATACTTCAATACTAAAAGTATCAAATTTAGACGTTGCAAAAATTCTCGATGAGAAAATTGACAAAAAAAAGAAAACCTCCATAAAAATAAAACCCAAAGAACGTTCGGCTCCTAAAATGGAGGTAGATTTGCATATTCATCAATTGACAGCTTCTTCTAACAGAATGAGTAATTATGATATGCTACAATTGCAATTAGATACCGCTAAGCATAAATTAGAATTTGCTATAAAAAATAGAATACAAAAAGTTGTTTTTATTCACGGAGTAGGAGAGGGTGTTTTAAAATTAGAGCTTGAATATTTATTTGGAAGGTACGATCAAGTTAAATTTTACGATGCAGATTATCAACGATATGGTTTAGGAGCAACTGAAGTATATATTTTTCAAAATAATTAATTTGAAGTACTCACATTTCCTAAGCTTATATTGGTACCTAGTAACGGCATATCTCTATCATTTAATAAAACTAGATCGCTAACGGTTATTGAATGACTAAAGGAGGTGATTCCATCAATAATAGTTTCTGTAGTAACTACATTAATAGTACCTGCAGAGGCAATTGCTTGAGCAGTATCTGGTTGAAGGTTGGTACAAAAAAAGTCTGAAGCAATGGGATCTTCAAAAATAAAATAGCGTAACGTTGCACCATTTTCTATAATTGCATCGACACCTTCCGGAGCAGTTTCTTGATTCATGATAATGCCGTCAGGTAAATCTACAACTATGGCTTGATTTTCATTAATATTAAATAGCAATGAAGGATCTGTAGGACATATTTGAAGATTCCCTGTGTCAAATGCTGCACCAGCTCCATTTGATACAATTGTTTCTCCAAAATTAAAATCAGAATCTATTAGACGCTCTCCATTATCATTTAACAAAACGAGATTATTTATATTTATTGTATTTACAAGGATACTTGCATTGTTCTCTACAAATTGTTGTGTTACTAAGGTAACTGTGCCATTAGTAGCTTCTAATTCATCTGTAACAGTAGGAGAAGAAGGAACTAATTCACTGCAAAAAAAAGATTGAGATACATTTGCAGAATACAAACGATAAAAAAACTGTGATTGTCCAGGGATACTACTTGTTATGCCTTCCTGATCAGTGACTTCATTTTGAATAAAATTATCAGGGACATTTAAAATGATTGCTTCACTACCATTAATTTGAAATAATAGAGAACTATTAGTAGTGCAGGTCTCAATAGATGCAGAGCTAAAATCAATTTCATCAACAATTAAATCTCCATCGCATCCGCATAGAAATAGCATGGAAAAAACAGGCCATAATTTTTTTATAATACCTTTCTTCATAGTAACAAAAGTAATGTAAAAGTGAGTTTATAACGAAAAATATAAAGAATAATTTTATTTGATTTATTTTTACACCGTATGAGAAAAGTGTATTTCGATAATGCAGCTACAACGCAGATCAGAGATGAGGTAATAGACAAAATGCAAACCTCTCTTAAAGAGTTTTATGGAAACCCTTCATCTAGTCATAGTTTTGGAAGATCGTCAAAAACATTGATAGAAAAATCAAGAAAAACCATTGCTAAATATTTAAATGCCCATCCATCAGAAATCATCTTTACTTCTGGAGGAACTGAAGCAGATAATATGATATTACAGGGTGCGGTAAAAGATTTAAATGTGAAAACTATTGTTACAGCCCGTACAGAACATCATGCTGTATTACACACTATAGAGCAATTGGCAAATACCCATAAGATTGCTATAAAATATGTAGCTCTTGATAAAGAAGGCAGCCCAGATTTAGAAGATTTGTCTAATCTATTAGCAGCAGATAATTCAAAGAAGTTAGTGAGTTTAATGCATGTTAATAATGAAATTGGAAATATAATAGATATAGAGCGAGTGGTTGCTATCTGTAAAAAACATAATGCCTTTTTCCATTCTGATGCAGTTCAATCAATAGGACACTGGGAATGGGACCTTCAAAAAACAAAAGTAGATTTTTTAGCAGCAGCAGCTCATAAATTTCACGGCCCCAAAGGAGTGGGTTTTGCATTTATTAGAAAAAATTCTGGATTGAAACCAATGATCTATGGTGGAGAACAAGAAAGAGGATATCGAGCAGGGACAGAATCATTTCATAATATAGTAGGATTAGAAACTTCTTTTGTTTTGGCATATGATAATTTAATAGAAGAACGAAAATACATAAGTGAACTAAAGATGTATTTTATAGAAAAGATAAAAAAAACTTTTCCAGTTGCTAAATTTAATGGAAGCTGTGAAGATGCCATCAAAAGTACCTATACTTTAATTAATGTTACACTACCATTTGATGAACAAAAAACGCAAATTTTACTGTTCCATATGGATATAAACGGAATTGCATGTTCTAAAGGAAGTGCCTGCCAATCAGGAAGTAATATGGGGTCACATGTTTTAAATGCTATTTTACCAGCTAAAGATCTTGAAAAAACTGCAATTCGTTTTTCATTTTCTAAATTTAATACTAAAGATGAAATTGATTATGTAATGAATGTATTAAAAGAATTTTCAGAGAATTAATTTTTCTTTCGATTTTTTTCTCTTCGTTCTCTTTCACGATCGTAGGGAAATTTTCTTGCAGCATTTTTCATCATCCCCTCTATAATAGAATTTGTGTTTTTACCAGACTTTCGAGTAATGGTTTTTTCATATTTCCACAATAATTTCCCAGTTTGTCCATCACTAATTTTAATAGCAATACGTCCAAAATTTGATTTCCCTAAGATGATTGATAATAAACCTAGTTCTGGTACACTTTCAGAAATTAAAGTATTTAAGGATAAATTGCCACTAATAATACCATCAACGTTAAGAATTTTACATAATTCTTGAGTAGTATAAATGTCAATATTATCAATAGAAATTCCGTTTTTAGCAAGAATTGCATTTGTGTTTTTGATATCTTGAAATTCTACAGAGAATCTTTTTTTTGCTTTTCTTCTTAAAAAATAATTTTCTAATGCATTTTGAACTGCTTTTCCTTCTCTTTTTTCTAATTGTATAAGAGTAATTCTCGAGATTTCTTGATCTTCTAATTCTAGTGAAGCAAGAAATGGAATGATCGCTAAAGTAGCATGATCACCACTCAATTCTTTAAATTCGCGATGCTCATAAATAGTTGTTTTTTGTGCATTACTATTTAAAACAAACATCAAAAAAATAATCCCTAAAACTTTTTTCATTTTAAAAACGCATTCCTAATTTAACATTAAATACTCTTCCGGTTAAAAAATTGGGGACACTAAATTGATTTTGAGATCTCACATCTCGTACAAAGGTACTGGTTATTGCGTTTTGATTATCAAAAAGATTATAAATTTCAAAGCCAAAACTCAAATCTTTAAAAGCATGTAACCAATGACCTTTACCAAATTGTTTTTGCTGATCTGCCAATACATAAGAAACTCCTAAATCAACTCTTCTAAAGTCACGCAATCTATTCTGAAATTCAGAAGGGTTGGCAAAATCTGGAGATCCGGTTGGTAAGCCAGTGTTGTAAACTAAATTTAAATACAATTTTAAGTCTGGAATTTTTGGGACATAATCTTGAAATAATACAGCAAATTTTAAACGTTGATCCGTTGGCCTCGCAATAAATCCACTGTTATTATCATTTTCTTCCGTTTTAAGATAGCCTATACTCACCCAAGATTCTGTACCTGGAACAAATTCACCATTTAATCTAAGATCCAATCCATACGCAAATGCAGTTGCGTTATTACGCGCTCTATATCGTATGCGTACATTTTCTAGGGTATATATATTAACATCAGTTAAATTTTTATAATACGCTTCAGAAGTTAATTTGAATGGACGATTCCATAATTTAAAGCTATAATCATTCCCTAGTACAATGTCAATAGATTGTTGCGCTTTTACATCAGACTGTATGGTCCCTATAGAATCTCTTAATTCCCTATACGATGGTGGTTGATGATAGAAACCTCCTGCAATCCTAAAAACCATGTCTTTATTCCAGTTGGGTTTAATAGCAAACTGAACTCTTGGGCTTACAACAGTTTGTGAAGTACTTTCTATATTAACGCCGCTAACATTCCAGTTTTGAGCTCTTACTCCTGCATTTAACCAGACTTCATGCTTGCCAATATAACTTCGCTTACTCCACTGTAAAAATGCAGAAACTCGATCAATATTTACAAAATTAGTAGCCCTAACACTTTGAAAGGCTTCTAGAGGTGCATCGAAAGGAATAAGCGGTTCATCATTATCAAAATCGCCAAGAGGAGGGCGAATAGAAAAGCCTGCAGAGTCAATAATTTCAAACTCTTGTAATCGATCTCTTATATCTTCATGAGTGTATTTTAGCCCCCAATCTATTTGATGCCCTTTTTTAGTGTAGTTTCCTTTATGCTCAATATTAAATATTAAAGCATCGTATTCATTTCTGGCACTGCTTAATTGAGCACCAGCAGCTTCAGCAAAAGCAACATCTCCTAAATCTTCACTTCCCAGATCTGTATTTACAGCCCCCAAGCTATACTCTGCCAGAATATCAAAGTTTTCCTCTTCGGTGGTTTGATATGTAGAGCCAATTAGCTTTAGTGTTAAATCATCATTTATAAAATAATTTGCTTTAAAAGCTCCAAAAATGGTTCTATACTGATCTTCTTCTCGACCTTCAAATTCAACTAAAAGTGCTATAGGATCTGCTACTGTTCCAAAATTTGTTTGCCTTGTTAAAGGTTGAAAATCATAATCATTGATAGAAAAATTTCCTAATACACTAAGATGAAATTTGCTAGAAAATTTATATGTTAGCAAACTCTGAATGTCACCAAAAGCAGGAGTGAAAATAGCTTCTGTTTGACGACTGTTTACCAATAGACTATTATCTCTATATCTAAGTCCTGTTATAGTAGAAAATTTTCCATTTTTTGAAATAGTTTCTAAAGAAGCACTTCCCCCAAGCAAACTTAGGTTTAAACTTGCAGCAAAAGTAACAGGTGTTTTATAGGTAACATCTAGAACAGAAGATAATTTATCCCCATATTTTGCTTGAAATCCTCCAGCAGAAAATGATACATTTTGAATCAAATCACTATTAACAAAACTAAACCCTTCTTGTTGTCCAGATCGTATTAAAAAAGGGCGGTATACCTCAATTTCATTTACATAAACTAAATTGTCATCAAAATTGCCACCTCTTACAGAATATTGTGTACTTAGTTCATTATTTGAATTTACCCCCGGTAATGATTTTAATATATTTTCAACTCCAGCATTGGCGCCAGGAATTAGTCGAATCTGTTCAGGAGATATATTTACAATGCCTTCTACATTTTTCCGACCTTTTAATGTTAGAACAACTTCATCTATTTGTTCAATATTTACCTTTAATACGGGATTAAACTCATACTCTTCACCATCTGTTAAAATTAATTTTAAAACTACTTTTTTGTGAGAAATATGAGAAAAAGTTAAGGTTACAGGGATATTTGCTGGAATACTTAACTTATAAAATCCGTTTTTGTTGGATTGCGTACCTCCTTGTTTATAAGTAATATTTACATCTTCAATAGGAGCATTATTTTCGTCTAATATAACACCTCTTACTATAGCAGTTTGCGAATTAGCAAATTGTGTTAATAATAGAAAACAAAGTATAAGTAACGAATGATGATATTTCAAAATAGCAATCATTTATTTTTTTGATAAAGGGTATACATGAACTTACTTGTATTTCCAACATTATCAGTTAATATAATTTTTAGTTTGTATTCAGAATCTTTAAATACTATATCATTTAGATTATAGGTCAATATGTCTTTTTTAGGCTCATACTCCATTAGAATCCATCGATCGTTAATAGTGGCTCTATAAGTAGAAATACCACTTAAGTTATCATGCATTTTTACGCGAAGGTATTCATAATCACTTTTTAACTCTTGTTTGTCTTTAAAATTTACAGGAGTTACTATTGGAGGAATCGTATCTGTAGCTAATGTGAATACTCCCAAATTACGAGTTTTAGTACTCAAATTAGTTCCCTTTTTTGCAGTTCTTTGATAAATTAATTCATCATTTTCACTCAAACGTGCAATAAATAATTTTCTACGTTCTATTTCAGAATATTCAGAAGTATCAAAATTAATGGTAAAGTTTTTATGAGTAGGTACCTTATCATTGTGAATTATTAAGATACTATCATTTCGTTTTATGTCTATATAGAAATTTTCATAAAAAGTATTTTTAGGAAAAAATACAGATGCTTTTTTTACTGTGTAATTATTATCAATTTCTGCCCTTAAAAAATGATCTGTAATTTCTATTTCTGTAGGTTTAATTATTTCTTGTTTTTTTCCTTCAATAGGAATATTGATACTACTTTCATTACCCTTAAAGTCTTTAATCTTTATAGTTACTTGATAAGTTAACCCTTCTTTTATTTCTAAAATTCCGTTATCTACTTTATAATGATATATACTTAATGGGTTTTCAGAAGAGATGAAGCATTTTTGAATACGTTGTTTGGTAGTTTTATAATTTTCGTAATCTATTAATGTATTGATATATCTAGTTTCACTGAATGAAAACTTTTCAAAATCATATCCAAAATAAGGAGTTCCATTGACAAACATTTCTACCGTATAAATGCCATTTTTATTTGAGGTGTAATCTTGCCCGTCAAAAGCCTGAATCCCAAAACCAATTTTACCATTTGCTAAAATTTTATCAGCTACAAAAACACCTTCTTTTGTTTGATTAATATTGATTTGAACAGGAGTGTTTATTTGATTTATTTGAGTGTCATTGTTCATAGAGTACCCATAAAGCCCTCTAACTGTGGGTATTTGAGTGTCTATAACATCCATTCCAAAAAATAATGGATTTGTTGGACGTTGAGAAGCATCTCTTATTTCAAAATGTAAATGAGGTCCGCCACTACTTCCGGTATTACCACTGTATGCGATTAATTCGCTTTTGGTAACTTTAAATTGATTTATTTTTGGATACACCTCGAGATTATATGTTTCTCGTTTATATTGAAGTTTTTTAATATATGCTTCAATTTCAGGTGAAAACTTTTTTAAATGCGCATATACTGATGTGTAATATCCATTTGGATGTGTTATATACAATGCTTTTCCAAACCCCCATGGCGAAACTTTAATCCTTGAAATATAACCATCTCCAATAGAAAAAATAGAAACTCCTTCACGTTGTTGTGTTTTTATATCAATCCCAGAATGAAAGTGATTAGAGCGAAGTTCACCAAAAGTTCCTGAAAGTAATAAAGGAATATCTAGTGGAGAACGAAACGCATCTTTAGGATACTTTTTTTGAGCAAATACCGAAGCGCTAATAAATAATAAGATAACTAAAAATCGCATGATGATCGCATTATTACGCTAAAATAACTTAATTGTATTAAATTCCTAAAGCGAAGTAACATAATAGATGAAATAATACTAGAATTATTTAATATTTTAACAAGAAGAGAATATTTTCGTGTAAACCTTTGCGAAGTATTCTTAGGAATCTTATTTTTGTTATATATATGTATTGAATTATAGCTCAATGAGTGATGTCACCCAAATTGTTGATTCACTAGAAAATAAGATAAGTAAGCTTCTTCATAAATACGAAGTATTGAAGCAAACAAATCTTAAGTTAACTCAAGAGTTAGCTGTTTCTGAAAAAACAATGATAAATCAGAATAAGTTTATTTTAGAATGGGAAGAAAAATATGAGGCACTCAAGCTTGCAAATTCAATGCTTGGCAGTAGTGAAACAAAAACAGAAGCTAAGTTAAAAATAAATACTTTGATCAGGGAAATCGATTATTGTATTGCTCAACTATCAGATTAGTATTCTTATTTCAATATGAATGAAAAGCTTAAGATTAAAATTTCTATAGCAGATAGGATTTATCCATTAACTGTAAAACCCAGTAGGGAAGAAGGCTTACGAAAAGCAGCCAAAGAAATAGAAGTGTTAATAAAGCAATTTGAACAGAGTTATGCAGTAAGAGATAAGCAAGATGTACTCGCAATGTGCGCCTTACAATTTGCTTCACAAGTAGAACAAAAAGGAATTGATAAAGAAAATGAACATACAGTGTTGGAGGATCGTTTAAAAGCGTTAGATCAACTCTTACATGATAAACTTAGTTAAAATAAAACGTTCTTTACATAAACAAAAGGTTACTGCCTACATTGGTTTATATTTTTGACAAACTCAACGTTATTCATTTAAAAAGGGTGAGTTTAAGTTGTAAAAGCATGCCGTCTTTGTCACGGATCCTTGATCAGCTTGTTAGCCCTAAACTTGATTTTTAGGAGTTTGTACAAAAACTCAACTCCAATGTAGGCTTTTTTATATAAATAATATAGACGATGGATAATACAACATTATTAGTTATTGCAGTAGTTGTTGGTTTAATTTTAGGATTTATAATTGCTAAATTTTTAGAAAAAGGAAGAGCTTCGAAAATGACTTCTTCTGCTAAAAAAGAAGCAGCATTAATATTGAAAAATGCCTCTATAGAGGCAGATAGTGTAAAAAAGGATAAAATATTTCAGGCGAAAGAAAAATTCTTAGAATTAAAAGCAGAGCATGAAAAAGTAATTGTTTCAAAAAACAAGAAAATAGCTGAAGCAGAAAAACGTACAAGAGACAAAGAATCTCAAGTTAGTAACGAGCTTACAAAAAATAAAAAGTTAAATGAATCTATAGAAGAAAAAGCTAAAGATTATAACTATAGAATTGAATTCTTAGACAAAAAGAAATCAGAAATTGACAAGTTGCATAAAAATCAAGTAGAACAATTAGAAGTTATTTCTGGATTGTCTGCAGATGATGCAAAAGAACAATTGCTAGAATCATTAAAAGGAGAGGCAAAAACAGATGCAATGGCGTATATTCAAAATACGTTAGAGGAGGCTAAATTAACAGCACAACAAGAAGCTAAAAAAATTATAATTAATACTATCCAACGTATAGGTACAGAAGAAGCTGTTGAAAACTGTGTTTCTGTTTTTAATCTTGAATCTGATGATGTGAAAGGTAGAATCATAGGACGAGAAGGTAGAAATATACGGGCTATAGAAGCTGCTACTGGAGTAGAGATTATTGTAGATGATACACCAGAAGCAATTATACTATCATGTTTTGATTCGGTGCGAAGAGAAGTAGCTCGTTTGTCATTACATAAATTAGTAACAGATGGTAGAATTCACCCTGCACGTATAGAAGAAATTGTTCAAAAGACAAAGAAACAAATAGAAGAAGAAATTATAGAAGTTGGTAAGCGTACAGTTATTGATCTAGGAATTCACGGCTTACATCCAGAACTTATTAAAATGGTTGGACGTATGAAATATAGATCTTCTTATGGGCAAAATTTGTTACAACACTCTAGGGAAGTAGCTAAACTTTGTGGTGTAATGGCTGCAGAATTAGGATTGAATACTAAATTGGCAAAAAGGGCAGGATTGTTACATGATATAGGGAAAGTACCAGAGACAGAAGTGGAAACCCCTCATGCTATCTTGGGAATGCAGTGGGCAGAAAAATATGGGGAAAAAGCAGAAGTATGTAATGCGATTGGAGCTCACCACGATGAGATAGAAATGAAATCGCTTTTATCTCCAATAGTTCAAGTATGTGATGCAATAAGCGGAGCAAGGCCAGGAGCTCGAAGACAAGTACTAGATTCATATATTCAAAGATTGAAAGATCTTGAAAACATAGCTTTTGGTTTTAATGGTGTAAAAAAAGCATATGCAATACAAGCGGGTAGAGAGTTAAGAGTAATTGTAGAAAGTGAAAAAGTAAGTGACGAAAAAGCTGCTGAATTATCTTTTGAGATCTCTCAAAAAATACAAACAGATATGACCTATCCGGGCCAGGTGAAAATTACTGTAATTAGAGAAACAAGAGCCGTAAACGTTGCTAAATAACGTATAAAAAGTTAATTGGAAAATAAAAAAGCCAGCTATTAATAGCTGGCTTTTTTATTGAGATATGATATCGTTATTTATTTAAACTCTTTATCTTTTTTAATTTTTCCTCCCAAATAGTTAAATCAGATTTGTGGATTTCTATATTTTTAATCACATCTTTCACTAACGGATTATCTCCAGATGCGCTACTAAAAAATTGAAGATTATTTTCTAATTGGCGTATAGAAGCTTTGAGTTCATCCATTTTTCTTTTAATAAAAACACGTTCATTTTCTATTAGACGACCATCTTTTACACCGGCCAATTGCTCTAATTTGTTTCCGTATTTTATTAATTCTGTTTCTTGCTTGTTCATATCCATTTTTTTGAATAAGGCATCTAAGATTTTATTAAACTTCCCCTCAATACTTTTCTTATTATAGGGTACACGACCTAATGATTTCCATTCAGCAATCTTTTCTTTTATGGATGCTAAATCTTTTTCTTTATCTCCAGACAGTTCAAAATCTTTTAATGTATCAAGGAATGTTTTTTTAGCTTCGAAGGCAACTAGTTCTTCTTTATTTTCTTCATTCTTATGTGCATGTAATTGATCAAAGTAATGATTACATACTGTTTTAAAATCATTCCATATTTTGTCTGAAAATTTCCTTGGGACATGCCCTATTTTTTTCCAATCATCCTGAACTTTCTTTAAAATAGGTGTTGTTTTAGCCCAATCTGTACTGTCTTTTAAAGATTCTGCTAGTTTTACTAATTCTATTTTTTTCTCATAATTAAGCTGTTGCTCCTTTTTGAGTTGCTTGTAGTAATTATTTTTATTCTGATTAAAAGTTCGTACAGCTTGTTTAAAGGAAGCCCAAGTGGGTTCATTTAATTTGCTAGGAACTTTACCAGCTTTAAAAAAGAGATCTCGTAATTCATCTATTTGCTTAATTTGCTTTTGCCAACTACTATGAGAATTAACAGTTTGATTAGCTATAGTAGTTATTTTAGCAATAATTTCATTTTTAATTACAAGGTTTTGCTCATGAATACTGTCAATGTTTTTAAAATATTCTTGACGCTTATCATGAATGATTTTTGTAGCTTGACTAAACCTGTTCCAAACATCTTCTCTATGTTCTTTATCAACAGGTCCTATTTCTTCCTTCCATATTTTATGGAGGGTTTGGAGCTCTCTGAAAGATTTCCCTATATCATTCTCTTCTCCTAATGCTATAGCTTTTGTAATCAGTTTTTCTTTCTCTTGAAGATTGTGTTTAAAATCTAAATCCCGAAGGTCTCTATTTAAATCTAAGAAGTCATAAAATATTTCAATGTGGTGATGGTATGTTTTCCAAACGTTATTATAATTTGTTCTAGGAATAGGCCCAGCATTTCGCCATTTATCTTGTAATTCTTTGAAATGACGATAGGTTGTATTTATGTTCTCTTCTACATTTATAAGACCTTTTAGTTCTTCAATAATTTCTAAACGATTTTCAAGATTTACTTTTAAGGTCTGTTCTAGATTTTTATAATATTGATTTCTTTTTTCTCTGTATTCATTAAAAATGTTTGTAAAATCTGATTTTACAGGAATAGAATATTTAAAATCTATTTCATTTCCTCCATTTGAAATAAAATCTTCTTTCTTTTGTTCCACCAGCATTTGATATTTCAAATCAAACTCAGATTTGATTCCATCTACATGTGTTTTTATTGCTTGCAACTTTTCATTTTGAACTAGTTTTTTTAGTTCAGAACTTAATTCTTCAAGACTCATTGAATGATAATCGAGAACAGGTATAACATGACGATCTTCATTAGATTTATCTTCGGCATCTTCTGCATTGGATTTGTCAATCTCCTCTATAGAATCTTCTTGATTTTCTTCAGTTTTTGGAACATCTACTTTTACAGGGTTTTCTGTATCAGATGATTCTACATCTGTTGTATCTATAGTCTGGGAGGGATTATCCACAACTTCTATTTCTTCATTTTGTATTTCTGAAACTTTAGATTGTGTATTTTCAGTCTCTGATTCATTATTTCCTTCTGCCTCAGGCAGGTTATCCTTTTTCTCTTCTAACATTTTACTCAATGTTTAGGGTTCATCGTGTCTTTAAAACTGAAAGATACTAACAACTCTTAAACTAGCAAAGCATTTTAGCTTTTCTACTAGAAAAAAGAAAAAGAAAAAAATAATTAATTATTCCAGATTTCCCATGCCTTTTCAGCCTGTAATTTTAACATTTCTAAACCATTACATGTTTTAGCTCCTCTTTTTTTACCTAATTTTAAGAATAATGTTTCTTCAGGATTATAGATAAGGTCATATAAAAGATGTTTTGAAGTTATGAATTCATAAGGGATTGCAGGTTTTTTATCAATATTAGGATGTGTTCCTAATGGAGTACAATTGATCAACAATGTATGTTCCTTTAATATAACCGCATCTAAATTTTCATAAAGAAGTGTGTTTTTAGAAGCATTTCGAGATACAAATGTATATGGAATGCGTAATTCTTTAAGTACATAAGCAATGGCTTTAGAAGCTCCACCTGTGCCCAGAATTAATGCCTTTTTATGAGTGCTATCTAAATATGGAAGTAATGACTTTTTAAAACCGTAATGATCAGTATTAAATCCTTTTAAACCAGATGAACTAATTTTAATAGTATTTACCGCGCCAATTTTAGAAGCATCTTCACTAAGTTCATCAAGAAAAGGAATAATAACTTCTTTATATGGAATAGTAACGTTAAGCCCTTTTAGGTTTTTATTTTTTTTAATAATTTCTTTAAACGTTAAAATATCTTGAATGTCAAAATTGACATAAGAGTTTTTATGTAATTTCTCATTCTTAAATTTTAAGTTGAAATATGATTGAGAAAAAGAATACGCTATGTTTTTCCCAATTAAGCCAAATAAATTAATGATTTTTTCTTGTTTTTTTTCCATACCAATCTAATGCGAGTACAATTAAGATACCAAAAATGGTAAACCCTAGGGTGTACCAGGTTTCTATGTTTTTAAGGCTAGGTAGATACCGCTCGTAATTTTGAATAATTCTTTCTCCATTACTATCAAGTATAAACTTACCTGATTCATTAGTCATGAACATGCCTTTTTTCCAGGGCCAAACTACCCCTAAAGATCCTGATATAAAACCAATGATTAATGCCGTGGTTATATTTTTGAAATGTTTTAGAACATAAGAAAGTAAATGAGAAAAAGTAACAAGACCTGTAGCAGAACCTAATGTGAATACCGTCAAAATAATTAATATCCCTTTTCTTTCTGCATTTCTTAAAAAGCTAAAATCACCTCTAAAAACTTCTCCTAATGTATCGTATAATGCATTTACTGAATCTACAAGAAGCAACACATAATTGCCTAACAAAATAAGAATGAATGACCCAGATAGCCCTGGAAGTGTCATTCCTGAAACACTAATGATACCACATGCGTATATGAAAAGAAGATTCGTATTTTCTTTAGCAGGACTTAAAAAACTAATCAACACGCCTGTCAATATTCCTATGAAAAGTGAAATAATGGTTTTTCGATTCCAATGATTGAAATCTTTAGCGATATAATAAATAGAACCAATAATGAGACCAAAAAACCAAGCCCATACAAAGAGTTCTTTTTTTTCAATAAAATAATCTAATACTTTGGACACACTAAAATAACTAACGAGCATTCCAAAAAGAAGTAGCCCTAAAAAGCGACCATTTGTATATTGAAAAAAGCTTTTAAATCTGCCACTGAATAACAATTTTAAAGCTTTGAGGTTTATTTTTTGTAATGAATATATAAATTCTTCATAAAACCCAGCAACAAAAGCTACAATACCACCTGAAACACCAGGTACTTTATTAGCTGCTCCCATAGCTAATCCTTTTAAGACTAAAAAGGTACTGTCTTTTATGGTCCTTGTATGATTCATGTTATTAGTTCCTAGATTTAGATGCTATTTTCTCTAGTAAGTAAATAGTTAGAAAGCCTATAATCATAAAACCTAGTACCCAACTTATTTTAGGGTCTCCTTCAAAAGTAGTAGGTAAAATACTTTTTTGCAGCAAAGGCTCTTTTTCTCCATGTGAATTTTCAAACCAACTCAATGTTTTTTTCCAAGGCCAAATTTTGTTTAATGAACCAACCATAAACCCTACCAAAATAGCTAATGTTATATTTTTTCGATTAGAAAACATCCAATTTAAAATTTTAGAAAAAGTTTTAAGACCCAAAATAGCTCCTAATACGAGTGAGATAAATTTTAAAAAGGCTTCTGAGAATTTATCAAAATCCAATTCAAAAATACTTTCTATAAATAAATTAACAGTAGCTATTGCAGTACTATACGCGCCTAGAAGAACAAGAATAAAAGCTCCCGAAACACCAGGTAAGATCATAGCTATTATGGCTATAAAACCACATAGGAATAAATAATAAAAACTATCAGGAGAATCTGTAGGCTTCATGATAGTGATATAATAAGATAGTACAGATCCAATAATTAAAAATATAACCACGGCCAAATTCCATTTCGTAATACTTTTACTTATTATTACTATACTAGCAATAACAAGTCCGAAGAAAAATGACCATAAAATTAAGGGTTGGTTTTCAAGAAGCCATTCAATTACTTTCGCAAGCGAGAGAATACTAATAAAAATACCAGTGAATAAGGAAAGAAGAAAATTTCCGTTTAACTTTTTCCAAGTACTTGCTAAACCATCGCGACGAATGCCTTTTAAATTTGCAATACTAAAATTATCGATACTTGTAATGAGTTCTTCATAAATTCCAGAAATAAAAGCAATAGTTCCTCCAGATACTCCAGGCACTACATCTGCAGCTCCCATGAATATTCCTTTTAGTATAATTAATGCATAATCTTTAAATGATCTAGGCATACTTGCATGTTAAGAAAAACAAAAGTATGGAATTATTATGTAGATGCATTTTTAAATTCTGTTATAATATCCTTAACAGTTTTTCTTTCGAAAATTAAAGGAAACAATTCTTTGAAAATATGTAATTGATCATGATTGTTTCTCAATGCATTTTTTAAATAATAGGTTCCTTTTATATACTCTGAAGAGAGAAAATAACAACCAGCCAAACGATATTCTATTAAAACATCATCAGGATAAAAATCAAATGCTTGTAATAAGGTTTGAATAGCACTGTCATATTCACCTAATATAATAAGAACATTACTCCATGAAAGCCAAGTTTCTAATTCATAATTACCAAGTTCTACTGCTTTCTGGAAAGAAAGATCTGCTTCTTCGTATTGAGATAGTTTTATACTAATTTCTGCAGATTTTTTCCAATAAAGAACATTTTCACTATCTATATTTATAGCTTTATTAATGTAGTATAATGCTTTTTTATAATTGGTTTGTTTAAAGTAAAAATCTGTAATCGCAATCCACCCTTTGTCTAATAAAGGATCTTCTTGTACTGTTTTGAAATAATATTGTCTGGCAATTTCTATATTTCCTAATTTTTCATGACACTTTCCAATTCTTAAATAAGCAAATGAAGTAGGATCATCAATTGCGACAGTCATTTCATAATTTTCGATGGCTTCGTTTATGCGCCCCATTTTTTCTAGAACCTTAGCTTTTTCTAAATAAGCCCCAATAAAAATATCATCAGAAATAATAGCAAAATCAAAACTGGCCAAAGCTTCTTTATACATTTCTTTAGCAAAAAACTGTTTCCCTAATTGATGCCAGGCTACTTCGCAATAAGGGTTTACATCTAAATAACCATTTAAAAACTCAATAGCTCCATCATGATCTTCTGAGAATTCAAAACAATAAATAATATTATATAAAGAAGAGTAATCTTCAAAATCTATATCTAAACATTTGATAAAATAGTTTTTAGCAGAATTGTAATCATCCATAAACAAATATTCCATTCCAATAAGGGAATAAATATCTGTTATGTCTTCTGCATAGGTAAGTGCTATTTTAAGAAGTTCGATGGCTTTTTTATGATCGTCTTTTTTTGAATAAATATTAGCCTTTTGTATATATATTTCTTCATTAGAATTCTCTATTACCAATAATTCGTTTAGTAATTTATCGGCAAGATCAAGTTCGTTTTCAAAAACTAAAACTTCAATATTTAGCAATCTTAAATTAATAGAAGTAGTATGTTGTTCTAAACCTATCTTTATAGCTTTTTTAGCTAGAGCTATTTTTCCTTCATCTAAGTAATGGTGAATTATTTGTTCGAAATCTGTAGAATCAAAGAAGTAAACTTCATTTGTTTTTAACATTGATTCAAATTTTGAAATGGGTAGGTTTTTACCTTCACCAGCACTAAATTGCATAGGCATGCTTTTTTAGATTTGTCTGGATTTAAAATTAAAAGATGAAGGGCTAAATTAGAAGAAAAACGTTTTTTCTTATCAACAAAATAGTTAACATTTTATGATTTGTAACTATTGAGCACTTTCAATATAATGTTACAACCTTTCTCAATTTCATTTTCTGAAATAGTAAGGGGAGGTGTTATTCTAACTGCTTTTTTCTCAAAAAGCAACCAAAATAGAATCAATTTATATTCTAAAGATTTTAAAATGACATGATTAGCGATATCTTCGTTTTCAAATAATAAACAGAGCATCAGGCCTTTTCCTCTTATTTCTTTGATTAGAGGATGTTTTAATAATTTTTTAAATAAGATTTCTTTCTTTAATGTTCCCTCTATAAGGTTAGTATTACATAAAATTTCTAAAGTAGCTAAACATGCAGATGCAATTACTGGATGTCCTCCAAAAGTTGTGATATGACCTAATTTGGGATGCTCTTTAAGTGTATCCATCATCTTTTTAGATGCAGTAAAAGCCCCCACTGGCATACCACCTCCCATACCTTTTCCCATTACAATAACATCAGGAATGATATTATAATTTTGAAAACCGAATAATTTTCCAGTTCTTCCAAAACCAGGTTGAATTTCATCTAAAATAAAAAGAGCGCCTACTTTAGTACATCTTTCTCTAACTTTTTGAAGATAATCTTTCTTAGGTTCAATAAAACCAGCTCCTCCTTGAATGGTTTCTAGAATAACTGCTGCAGTTTTTGAATTAATAGCCTTTAAGTCATTTTCATTGTTGAAAGTAATAAATTTTGTACCTGGAATTAAAGGGCGAAATGCTTGTTTGTTTTTTTCATATCCCATAATACTCATGGCTCCTTGAGTGTTTCCATGATAGCCATTTTTGGCAGCAATGATTTCATGTTTTCCAGTAACCCTTTTTGCAAGCTTTATGGCCCCTTCTATGGCCTCAGTGCCTGAATTTGTTAAGTAAGTAACTTCTAAAGGTTGCGGTAAGTGTTGCGCAAGTAATTTAGTAAGAGTAACTGCTGGAGATTGAATGTATTCTCCATACACCATTACATGCATATAGCTATCTAACTGTTTTTTGATCGCCTCTACTACTTTTGGGTGTCTATGACCAAGACTATTGGCAGATACGCCTGCTATAAAATCAAGATAAGAATTCCCATCTTTATCTGTGATATAAGAGCCTTCTGCGCTGGTTACTTCTATTGCTAATGGATGTGGAGTTGTTTGTGCCTGATATTTAAGAAAATCGTTTTTCATTTCGAATGAATGCTTATTGCGATTTCTTTGCTTTTTTTGATTTATCTGTATTTATTATAGCTTTTTTATTTAAATAAGGAGTAGGATCAATAGGGTTTTTTTCTTCCTCCTCCTTTTTTTGCTTTTCAAATTCTTCTGCATCAATATCTATAGGATTGTCTACACCTCTTATTTTGACTAGTTCAATGGTATTATCATCTTCATCAAAAATATCATCTTTAGTTTTAATAATTTCGTTACCCCTCCATATAACACCTCTTAATTTTCTGGCGTTTACCGGTAATTCTTCTTCAGGGTATATGGTTCCATCAGGATTAGTGAAAAAAGTAATGTCTTCAATCTTACTATTATTGAAAACCATATTGATAGCACTGCAAACAGATTTATTAATTCCTATAAATTCATTCGAATCATTGTACATATAATAAATCACTTCTGTATTTTTTACTACATCCGCTATTTTTAATTCATTTTCAATAAACTTTCCATATAAATTAATGCCAACCACTTGGTTAAAACCACCATCACTAAGGGTGTCCTTTTGCATAACCAGTGTATTGTTTAATATTTTTAAGGAATCGAGCTTTTCTGTTTCTATATTATTAATCAAATGGATACTATCTCCAGTCATTTGATTTTCTCCAGACCATAGTATAGGGTTTAATAATCTGCGTTCAGAAAGTCGTACATTACTTCCAATGGGAATGGGTTTTCCAATAAGTTGAATAAGTCCTGTTTTTTGATTGACATGTATAGAATCGCATTTACCTCTTAAATCGGTTTTGAAAATTTTCACATTTCTAAAACCACGAATAATACGATCTTCAGCAGGCCCTGTAACCATGAGTGTATCTCCATGTATGTAGAGAGAATCTTTTTCAAGTAAACTTATGGCAACAGCTCTTTTGGTAATAAAGACAGAGTCTTTTAATTTATATACTTCTGCATAATGCCCACGAACAACTCCATTATTAACAGTATCTGTAATTTTTATGTTATTGGTTGCAGAAGCAAAATCGTTTAGTTTATTAAAATATAGACTATCTCCGTTTATAATTCTATTATTATAGTCAATTCTAGAGTTTTTAACGAAATAACCATTTTCATTATTAGTATCATAAAACCCTCTCTCACAATACACCACATATTCTTTTCCTGTTATCGTAGAAGGACCATACATATATGCATGCTGCGTAGAAGTATAATAATCTAATTGTGCTGAATTTAATACATATTCAGGATTTGTGATTTTTACATCACTTAAAAAACGATACTTTTTTTGTTCTAAAAAATAACGCCCTTTATTACTGGTAAGAACATTTGCCGAATCTCTAACAGTACCAAAACTATTGTAATACGCTTCTTGAATATTCCTGTCAAAATAGAGAGTGTCTGTTGTTAATGTAGTTTTAACATTGGTAAGCCTTACTTTGTCTTGAGCATATGCAAATTTGATATTTCCATCATATTTTAAAAACTCACTATTCATTTGAATCGTATCTCCTTGATTGAAACGAACATTTCCATAAGCTTCTACGATATTCTCTTTTTGATCTAGAACTGCTAAATCACACCATAAATCTACTCCCTGATGTTGAAATTGCACTTGTCTTCTATCTCTACTAAATATAGACTTCCCAGGGTATTTGACTTCATCTTTGTCAAAATTCCCTCCATGAACAATTTCTATATTTTTTTTCTCTTTTTCTTCGTTATTAATTGCATTTTTTTGTCCAAATGCAGCGAACGAAAAAAAAATTAAAAAGAGAATTAGAAAGCTTTGATTACGCATATTTAAAACGTCTAACTTTGCTTCAAAAATAAGGTTTTTTGAGTAAGAAGATGAACTATTATGATGATTTTAAGAGATAAAAATCTACAATAAATACACCCTATCTATAAATTGTTTGCTTTCTATCAGGACCTACAGATACTATTTTGATAGGCACTTCCAGTTCTTTTTCTAAAAATTCAATATAATTAATAAGTGCTTTAGGAAATTCTTTAGTGCTAGTTAATTTGGTTAGGTCTTTATCCCATCCATCAATTTCTTGGTAAATAGGAGTAATATTCTCAGGTTCAATATTGTATGGTAAGTGCGAAATTGTTTCACCTTTGTATTTATATGCGGTACATATTTTAAGTGTTTTAAAACCACTTAAAACGTCACCTTTCATCATCATTAATTGTGTAACGCCATTTACCTGAACAGCATATTTCAAGGCAACAAGATCTAACCACCCACACCTTCTTGGGCGCCCTGTGGTAGCTCCGAATTCATTTCCAATACGGCCCATGTCTTCACCAACTTTGTCAAAAAGCTCTGTTGGAAAAGGACCACTGCCAACACGAGTGGCATATGCTTTAAAAATACCTAATACTTCACCAATTTTATTTGGAGCCACTCCCAAACCTGTGCAGGCACCGGCAGCTGTTGTATTTGATGAAGTTACAAATGGATAGGTACCAAAATCAATATCTAATAGTGATCCTTGAGCACCTTCAGCTAAAATAGTTTTTCCTTCTTTTTGTGCTTGATATAGATATTCTTCACTATCAATAAATGTCAATTTTTTGAGAACATCAACTGCTTTACAAAATTCATCTTCTAATTCTTCAAGATCGTATTGTACATCTACATTATAGAATTTAATCATTGCCTCATGTTTATTGGCTAATGCTCTGTACCGTTCTTTCCAATCTTCTAACTCAAGATCGCCAACACGTATTCCATTTCTACCTGTTTTGTCCATATATGTGGGACCTATTCCTTTTAAAGTAGAGCCAATTTTAGCTTTCCCTTTAGAAGCTTCAGAAGCAGCATCCAATAAACGATGTGTTGGAAGAATAAGATGCGCTTTTCTAGAGATTAATAAACGTGATTTAATATCAATATTAAACTTATCAAGGTTGTCTAATTCTTTTTTAAATATGACAGGATCAATTACAACACCGTTCCCCACAATGTTAAGTGCATTCTCATGAAAAATCCCAGAAGGAATAGTGTGTAAAACATGTTTTATGCCGTCAAATTCTAAAGTGTGTCCTGCATTAGGCCCTCCTTGAAAACGAGCAATAATGTCATAGTTTTTGGTGAGAACATCTACAATTTTACCTTTTCCTTCATCTCCCCATTGTAGTCCTAGTAGTAAATCTACTGCCATTCTTATAGTATGTTAGTTGTGATTAGTTATTTTTTTCTTTGGTACCGTAAAAATAAAGTGAATGATTATGAATCTTAATATCAAAAACTTCTTCTATAGTTTTTTTGATAGTTTGAATTCTAGGATCGCAGAATTCCATTACTTCCCCTGTATCTGTAAGAATTACATGATCGTGTTGTTTGTCAAAATACGATTTTTCATAATGCGCTTGATTTTGTCCAAACTGATGTTTTCTTACGAGACTACATTCTAAAAGAAGTTCAATAGTATTGTATAGAGTAGCTCTGCTTACTCTATAATTTTTATTTTTCATTTTGATGTATAAAGACTCAATATCAAAATGTTCTTCACTTACATATATTTCATGAAGAATTGCATAGCGTTCTGGAGTTTTTCTATGTGCATTATCCTCTAGGAATTTAGTAAAAACATTTTTTACAATTTCCTGATTTTTTTCATTCGTCATGATGCGATTATCAAGATTCTTTGCAAAGGTACATTAAAAATTAAATTCGGAAAACTTTATCAATACCGTTTATTCTTTTAAGGTGATCCATTAACTTTTTAAGAATAGTATTGTTCTTAACTTCTACAGTTATTTTACCATTAAAAATGCCTCCATCGGTATCAAAACTGATGTTTTTCATGTTTACATGTAAATTATTAGAAATTACTTTAGTAACATCACTAACTAATCCTAAATTATCAATACCGTTTAATTTTATAAGAGCAGTAAAACCTTCCTGTGATGAATCCATCCATTTAGCCTGCATAATTCGATAAGCAAAGTTAGATTGTAATGTAATTGCATTGGGGCAATCTTTTTTATGAACTTTCAAGCCTTCATTTACAGTAACAAAACCGAAAACTTCATCTCCTGGTATTGGATTACAACAATTAGAAAATTTATAATCTAATTTTTCTTCTTCTTTGCCAAAAACCAATGAATCATACTTTGCAGTAATTTCATCTTTATTAATTGTATCTGGCGTATTCGGTTTTCTTATTTTGTTTTTAAAGAAATTTATAAACGTATTGTTTCGGGCACTAGCATAATCTTTAAGGGATTGATTATCAATAGTACCAGCACCTATTCTATAGAATAAGTCTAAACTCGTTTTAAGTTTAAAATGAATAACAAGTTCATTAATTACTTTTTCTCCAAGTGTTATTTTTAGCTGTTTTAACTTTCTTCTTAAAATTTCTTTACCTTCAAGGGCAATTGCTTTTTTCTCTTCTTTTAAAGAAGATTTTATTTTAGTTCTTGCTCTAGCTGTTGTTGCATAGTCTAACCAATTAGAATTGGGTTTCGATTTATCTGAAGTAATGATTTCAACCTGATCACCACTACTCAATTGAAAATTTAACGGAACTAATTTACCATTTACTTTAGCACCTCGAGTTCGCATTCCTACTTCTGTATGAATATTAAAAGCAAAATCTAAAGGGGTAGAATCTTTGGGGAGTGATTTTAAATCACCTTTGGGCGTAAACACAAAAATCTCTTTTGCGTATAGATTAAGTTTAAATTCTTCTACGAAATCTACAGCATTGGTATCTTGATTTTCAAGAGCATCTTGCAAACGATTCAACCAGATATCTAGTCCTTGCTCACTATTTTTTTCCTTGCCATGTTTGTATTTGAAATGTGCAGCATATCCTTTTTCTGCAATTTCATTCATTCTATCGCTGCGAATCTGAACTTCTACCCAGCGCCCTTTTGGGCCCATAACAGTAATATGTAAAGCTTCGTATCCAGTAGATTTAGGAGATGATATCCAATCTCGTAATCGGGTAGGGTTTGGCCTAAAATGATCTGTTACTATAGAGTATATCTTCCAAGCCAGAAATTTTTCATTTTTAGCATCAGATTTGTAAATAATACGAATAGCAAATTTATCATAAACCTCATCATAACTAACGTTTTGAGTTTGCATTTTCCTTCTAATAGAAAAAATAGATTTAGATCGTCCTTTTACTAAATAGTTAAGCGTTTCTTTATCTAAACTTTCTTCTAGAGTAGAAGAGAAAGCCTTTATGTAAGCTTCTTGCTCTTCTTTACTTTCTTCAATTTTACTTAAAATGTCATTATAAACTCTCGGTTCTGTATATTTTAATCCAAGGTCTTCTAGTTCTGTTTTTATATTATATAAGCCTATTCTATGTGCTAAAGGAGCATAGATATAAAGAGTTTCAGATGCAATTTTAACTTGTTTGTATTCTGGCATAGAAGCCATTGTCTGCATATTGTGAAGTCGGTCTGCTATTTTTATAATAATAACCCGTATATCATCATTTAACGTAAGGAGCATTTTTCGGAAATTTTCCGCTTGCATAGAAACATCTTTATCCTTTTTTAAATGTGATATTTTTGTAAGCCCATCTACGATCCTGGCAACAGTCTCACCAAACATTCTTTCGATGTCTTCTAATGTATACTCAGTATCTTCAACTACATCATGTAAGAGAGCAGCTATAATAGAAGTAGCATCCATACCAATTTCTGATGCTACTATTTTAGCGACAGCTATGGGGTGAAAAATATAAGCCTCTCCAGATTTTCTTCGTTGATCTTTGTGGGCATCAACGGCAGTGTCAAACGCTAATCGAATTAACTTCTTATCGTTATCCGAAAGTGTCTGATAGCTAATCTTTAGCAATTCTTTATATTGCTGAGCTATTGCTTTGTTTTCTTGTTCCAGATCTATCACTGCCATAATTTAAAAATAACGTAAACTTATTTAGTATACAACAATTACTGTGCCTTTAGCTGCTTTATTCGTTGAAAAAGAGTTGGATGTGAATAATGCATAAAAACATAAAATGGATGTGGCGTTAAATTACTAAGGCTGCTTTTAGAAAGTTTTTTTAATGCAGAAATTAATGGTTTAGAAGCAAATGTATCTTTGGCATAAGCGTCTGCTTCGTATTCAAATTTCCTTGAAAAATAATTCATAATCAATCCAGTAATTTCAGAGATAGGACTATATAATATTCCAAATGCAATAAGTCCAATATGAAAACTAGGAATAGTTACTCCTATACTTTTTGATAATTCTGGAGTATTTATAAAAAGCGATAAAACATATAATGTAAATCCTGTGAGAAGAATGGAAGTAATCATATTAAAGATAATATGCTTTCTTTTATAATGACCAACTTCGTGGGCTAATACAGCTACAATTTCTTCTTTTTCGAGTTTATCAATTAAAGTATCATATAGTGTAATTCTTTTTTCTTTTCCAAAACCAGAAAAATAAGCATTAGCTTTAGTAGATCTTTTAGACCCATTAATAACAAAAATGTTTTTTAAATTAAATCCTACTTTAGAAGCATATAATTCTATCTCTGTTTTAAGATCGCCTTCTTCTAATGGCGTTTGTTTATTGAAAATAGGAACTATTAATTTACTGTAGAAAAGATTTGCAAATAAAGAAAATAAGGCAACGAGACCCCATGCATACATCCAAAAATCTTTACCACTTATTTGATAAAACCATATTATTAGAGACAATACGCCCCCTCCAATAATAGCCATCATACCCCATCCTTTTATTTTATCTAAAATGAATGTTTTTTTTGTTGTTTTGTTGAATCCAAACTTTTCTTCAATAACAAATGTTTGATACCAAGAGAATGGAGTAGAAACTATATCACTTCCAATCATGATAATTCCAAAAAATAATAAAGCTATTATTATTGGGTTTTCCGAATAATTTCTAGCGATAGAATCAACTTGTTCAAAGCCTCCGAAGAAAAGAAATGAAAGAATAAGTACTAACGAAAAAGAAGAAGTAATTAAACCAAAACGATAATTCGTTTTCTTATACTGTTGTGATTTTTTGTATTCATTTTCATCGTATACATCTGTCAATTCTTCAGGGATTTTTTTATCGAAATGTTTTGCATTAAGATAATCAATCACCTTATCTATAATAAACTCAAGGATTAGAATACCGATAATGACATAAAATAAGATAGATGGATTCATGGGCTTTAATTTTAGAATAAATAAAAGAGGTTAATTAAAATTGCGCTGTCTCTTTGCTTCAAAAATAAGAATTGCCGCCGAAACAGATACATTCATTGAGTCAATTTCTCCCTGCATAGGAATTATAACATTAGCAGTAGAAGCTGTCAACCATTCAGAACTCAATCCGGTAGCTTCTGTTCCTACCACAATAGCTGTAGCCTCTTGAAAATTAATTGTTGCATAATTAACAGCGGCATCTAAAGAAGCCGCGTAGATATTTATATTTTTTTGTTTTAAAAATTGTATGATTTCTGTAGTGCTCCCGGTTGCTATTTGATTTGTAAAGATGCAGCCAACGCTAGAACGTACAATATTTGGATTGTAAAGATCTGTTTTAGGATTGGCAATAAATACGGCATCTACATTAGCTGCATCTGCAGTACGCAGTAAAGCACCAATATTACCAGGTTTTTCTGGTGCTTCAGCAATTAATAATAATGGGTTTTTACTTTTTAATTTAACTGTAGCTAATGTATGTTCTTCTGCATTTGCTATGGCTATTATACCTTCTGTGGTTTCTCTGTATGCTAATTTTTGATAAACATCTTTAGTTATTTTAACAATTTGAAGCGATGAAGTGATATTAGATGTTAAATTTATAATTTCATCTTCTGATATAATTTCATCATAAAACAGAATGGTTTCTATACTATAAGAACCTTTAATAGCTAAAGTAAGTTCTCTTATACCTTCTATGACAAACTGATTTTTCCTTTTCCGTTCACGAGATTTCTCCTTTAAAAGGAGTGTTTGTTTTATTAAAGGATTTTGAAGACTAGAGATCTCTTTCAAAACATATATATTTCTTCGGTAAAAAACTAAATTTTGTAGAAGATAAAAATACAAAATTTAGTTTCACTTCAGGTACCACTTTGTTAATTCAGGTAATTTTTTCATTTCCTTTTGTGAATTTTAAAATGAAAAAATTCATGTATTTTTGCGGTAAAAATAGAATTTAAAATCTAATTTAAATAAAATGAAAAAAATTAATGCACTCTTAGTATTAGCAATTTTGTTAGTAGCCTGTAAAGAAAATAAACCTGCGGAAGTAGAGGTTGCAGAAGTAGAAAAAGAAATAGTATTGCCAGAGTATCCAGAAGAAATTGCAGCAATATTTGAAAAACATGGAGGTATTCGCGAATGGAAATCTATGAAAAGCCTTCGTTATGAAATTGTTCGTCCTAATGGAAATGAAAAACAAACTATTGATTTAATCTCTAGAAATGATTTAGTAGAAACAGAAAAATACACTATTGGTTTTGATGGAAAAGATTCATGGGTAAAGCAAGATTCTGCTTATTATAATAGAAACCCAAGATTTTATCACAACTTAATGTTTTATTTCTATGCGATGCCTTTTGTATTAGGTGATAATGGAGTAAATTTTGAAAAAGCAGAAGATTTAGTATACGAAGAGGTTAGTTACCCAGGATATAAAGTTTCTTATGAAGCAAATGTAGGAGATGCGCCAGATGATAATTATTATATCTATTTTGATGCAGAAACCAAACAAATGGCTTGGTTAGGGTATACTGTAACTTTTGGAAGCGGAAAATCTAACGATAATGTACATTATATCAGATATAATGATTGGAAAGAATTTAATGGTTTGGCTTTGCCTAATAGCATTACATGGTTTACCAATGAGGGAGCTAAATTGGTAGCACCAAGAAATACGGTAGAGTTTGCAAATGTTGTAGTTTCTAATGAGAAAGTAGATCCAACAATTTTTGTGAAACCAGAAGGTGCTATTGTTCCGGAATAATATGCAGTTTTATATTTAGAATATAAAAACCCTCCTAATGGAGGGTTTTTGTTGTTAATAAACTATTAGGGTTAGGTTATTTTTTGACATAGTTTAAGTAAGAATTAGAAACTTACACAATCAAGCTCTTTTGTATCGTTTTTTTGTGGGATGCTATCTTTAGTATCAGCAAGACAATTAGTAAGGTCCGTTGTATTTGGCGGTGGCGGCGGGCATGTGATAAGATAACTATCAAAAATTCCCGTTCCTCCATTAATTATGCCAGTGTTAATAATCAATTTAGACACAAGTTCTTTGTTAAGCGATAACTTCTTAGTACGTTTCTTCATTTATTTTAAATTGTTAGGTTAATAAATTTCATCATATGTAAAGCTAAATTTATATAAGACTCTACAGCAAGAATATTTGTCTAAATTTATAAATTTAGACAATCTCTTTTCTTTTTTGGAGTTGTTTTATAAAGTAAGAAGGATATATTTTTGTTTGTTTATAGAAAGCATTTGTAAAAGATTCTGAATTTTTAAAACCCACCTCAAAAGCAATGGCTTTAATAGTATATTCTCTAAGTTTGGGTTGTTCTTTTAAAGCCTCAACTACATAATTTATTCTAAGATCAGACAAATACGTACTGAAATTTTTATTCTTGTAATGATTCACAACTTTTGATAAATAAGCACTATTAGTCCCTATTTTTTTTGCCAAACTATTTAAGGTAATTGTATTGCTTAAAAATTGTTGTTCCTTTTCAAAAATTTCGATATTATTTAAAATACCTTTTATTATACTTTCAGGTACTGTCAATTTCTTTTTTAAACCTACGGGATCGGTTTTAATTTCTTGATTTTTGAGCGTTTTAGTCTTTATTAATTCTTCAAAACGTCTTTTATAAGTTTGTTTTTTTCTGTAATAATAGTATAATAACAGTATCAACACAATAACAAAAGCTAATAAAGCATAAAGAATTTTTAATCTTTTAGAGCCCTTGTTTTCTAATTGTTTGATAAGTATTTCTTTTTCCTGAATTAATTTTGGGACATCATATTTTTTGAGAAGCGTACTTTTTAAATAAGCATTGTTACTATATAGAATACTATCAAAATTAACCAATCGTTCAATATATTTAATATGATTTTTAGCATCCCCCTTTTTTTTATAATAGTCGTATAGAATCGTATAGTTTTCTCTTAATTGAGAATTGAAGATTTTCTTTTTTTGGATAATAGTATCTACTTTTTTAAATATTGGCAATGCATTTTCCCAATTCCCTAATTTTTGATATCCTTTCCCTTTATATAAATAAACTAAAGCTAAATCTAGACTATCTTGGTTATTTTCTATTAATGGCGAATATTTAATAATGCTATCTAGGCCTTTTTGGTAATTTCCTTTATCATAATTTATAATTGCTTGAACTACTTTTGATTTATTATAATAGTCTAAATACGCTTCTTTTTTTGCGCTTTTTGTGATTAAGTTGTTATAAAACTCTGCAGAGTCTAATTCATGAGTATACAGATGAGCAAATGATAAGCCATTTAAATTGATAAAGTAGTTTTCTAGATATTTATCATTTACATTGTTTTTTAATAGAAAATCAGAATTTTTTTTGAATGCTTTTTTTGCTTCTTTAAAATCTCCTATTCTTAATTTTATAAGACCAATACTATAATCAATATCATACACATTGTAGGCAGAAGTTTTTTCGTCTATATGCTTTTTTGCTTCTATATAGCTATTTAAGGCATTTTTATAAGCTCCTATGTTGTAAAATAAATCCCCTTGTTTAGATGCATAGATTACATTTAATCTTTTATCACTTGTGTTTTTATTATAAAATAAAGCGCTATCTATAAGCTGTATGGCTTTTTCATTTTTATTAATTAACGATAAAAAGAAGAATCCTCTAGATACTCTGGATAGATCATTCTCTTTTTTACCTTTATTTATAAAAGAAGTTCCATAAATAGTAGCCTTGTCAAAAGACGTGTTTTGGTACGTTTTAAATTTTTTAAACAAATACTCATAGCTCTTATCCCTTAAAGAATCTTCTTGACCCTGTATATTTAATATCGTACAAAATAAAACTATAGGTAGTAACCAATTTTTGAGTTTTACTGAAGTTATTTTGTCATTGAGTAATATGATTGAATTATATTTTAAAAACAAATTGAAATAATTACAAAAAAAGGAAATTATTGATTTTATTTTCATGCCGGGATCATCTTCACTTTGATGTAAATATAGAACTTCTAATCATTATTTTATTATTTATCTCTTTTCATAAAGCCTAAAAGTGCCTTTAAAAAAATCAATAATTAGAATTATCTATTTGAATTTTTTTTTGAGTTGTTAGTTTATTGAAAATAAATTATTTAAAAATGCCAAAACTAAACAGAAAGTTTAATTAAGCTATATGGAAACTATTAGAAGCGAAAAATCAAATGATGAATAGTATTATATTAGGTGTAATGATTAGATAGAATTTAGCGGTTAGGAATACATGACGTATCAACTAAAGAATTTTAATTAATAGCGTTAAATAATATTCTAAAACTAGAAGGTACTGTAATTTTGGAGAAAGGAGAATAGTATTTATCAAAAAAAAGAAAAAGATCCTCTTAATAGAGAGTCTTTTTCTTTTTGAAAATTAGTACTATCCTACAATAGGTTGGTCGTCGCATCTTACACATGATGAACCTGTAGGATCAACAGGGTCAGGCAATGATGTATTACAGGTTGATTCGATGGTTTCACAAGTAAACACAGAAGGACAAGTTGCTGATCCAGTACCTCCAATAATTATATTAGGGTTTGATAATTTGGCGATATTTTTTTTGTTTAATTTTAAATTTCGACTCTTCTTTTTCATGTAGATATAATTTTTAAATGATTAAACTGTACAGTAGTAAATATAAATAAGATTTATATCAGATAATTATTTGAGATGTCTACTTTTATAAATTTAGACCTATTTATCTCTTTTTTCTAATTCCTTTATAAAATAAGAGGGATACAATTTTGTTTTTTTATAAAATGCATTCGTAAAAGATTCTGAGTTTTTAAAACCTACTTCAAAAGCAATAGCTTTTATAGTATACTCACGGAGCTTTGGCTGTGTTTTTAGAGCATCAACTACATAGTTTATTCTTAGATCTGACAAATATGTACTGAAATTTTGGTTTTTATGAAAGTTAACTATTTTAGATAGATAAGCGCTGTTAGTACCTAATTTTTTTGCTAGACTATTTAAATTAATTGTATTGCTTAAAAATTGTTGTTCCCTTTCAAAAGTTTTCAATTTTTTTAAAACTTCTTCTATGATATCATTGGGAACCTTTAATTCTTTTTTAGTGATCGTTACATTTGGAAGGCTTACAGAGTTAATAGGTTTGTTTTCCATTACTTTTTCAAACCTCTTCTTATAAATTTGTTTTTTCTTATAGTAATATAATAATAGAGATAGCAGAATAAAAATAACGATAGACATAATATAGACTGTTCTTGATTTTCTGTAATCTTTAGATTTTAGTTTGGCAATTAATACTTCTTTTTCTTCAATTAATTTGGGGGCATCAAATTTATTTAATATTGTGCTTTTTAAATATGCGTTGTTTGCATACAAAGTGCTATCTAAATCGAGTAAGCGTTCAATATATAAGATATGATTTTTTGCATCTCCTTTACTTTTATAATACTCGTAAAGAATTTGATAATTATCTCTAATATCTATAGTATATTTATTTTTATTTCTTTGAATAATAGTGTCCACTTTTTTAAACATTAATAAAGCGTTATCCCAATCTCCTAGATCTTTATAAGCTTTTCCTTGATATAAATATGGAATGCTCATATCTAATAAACTATTACTTTCTTCCATAATTGGAATATATTTCGAAATACTGTCTAAAGCTATTTGATATTCTTTTTTATTATAATTTATAATAGCTTCCATCACTCTTAATTCAGTATTGTGATATTCACTTTTATATTTTTTTGCTTTAATTAACCCAATATTATTATAAAAAGCTGCAGAATCTATTTTATTATTTCGGAGATATGATAATGATAATGTAAATAGATGACTAAGATAATCTTTTGAATATTTTTCTTGAAGACTATTTTCAATCAGATAATCATAGCTTTTTTTAAAACTTTCTTGAGCTTCTTTAAAACTTCCAATATTTAATTTAATTAAGCCAATATTATGTTCAATGGTATAGACTAGATATTTTTGGGTAGTATTATCTTGATATTTTTTTGCTCTTAAATAACTTTCTAAAGCTTTTTTATAGTCATCATTTTTATAATATAAATTACCTTGACTAAAATATAATAAGAGATTGAGTTTATTACTTAAACTTTCATTCCCTTTATTGTAGTTTAAAGCATATTCTATAAGCTGTAAAGATTTGCTGTTACTAGTGTTTTGAGAGAGATAATAATAGCCCTCAGTAATTCTTATACTATCATTGTTTTTTTTAGCTTTTTTTAAATAAGCTCGCGTATATATATTAGTTATAATAGTATCTGAATTATAGAGAGTATTAATTTTATTTAGCAAATACTCATAGCTCTTATTTTTAAGAGAATCTTCTTGTGCCTGGGTATTTAATATTGTAGATAGTAAGAATATTAATAGTAAACCAGTTTTGGATTTTATAGAGGTTATTGTGCTATTAAATAATGCAATTGATATATATTTAAAAAACAAATTGAAATAATTACAAAAAAAAGGAATTCTTAATTTTATTTTCATGCCGGGATCATCTTCACTTTGCTGTAAATATAGGGCTTCTAATCGATTTTATTATTGTTTTTCTCTTCTCATAAAGCCTAAAAGTGCCTTTAAAAAAGTCAATAATTAGAATTATCTATTTAAATTTTGTTTTTACTTACGTCCGTTAGTTCAAATTATATATATAATGTTGAACTAAGAATAAAAAAACTTCTTTTTTTTAGATTTAAAATAATGCCCCTCAACAATTCATACATTTTTCTCTTTTAAAATTTCCTTACAAAAAGAGTGTCTAGATTTATAAATCTTGGGTCTATATTTATAAACATCGGCAGTAAGTATTTGATTACATAGTTGTTACAGTATAATTTTATTTCAAACAATAATCAAACTTCTTTTAATAATACAAACCGATTAAAATGAAAAAGCCAATAGTACTATTCTTTATTTTTTTTACAGCAATCACTTTTGCGCAAAACAATTTGTTAGATACTTCATTATGGACCGAAGGTACAGGTTATATTACAGAATTTGGACGCTATGGAAGTTCACACGAAAATGTCCGTGAACTTGATTATGGTCCTTTCTCACAAACCGAACAGGTGCTCATTTGGAAAGCAATACATGACCCTATAACAAATAATACGACAAGCAATACAAATTCGGGTGGTTGGACGACGACTAAAATTGATATACAATCCAATAAAACCTATAGATTTACCTTATGGGTCAAGCAATTGAATTCGTTTACTCCATCAGAATTTTTTGGCTTTACAGCTTATGACAGTAATGACAATTTTTTAAGTGTACCTAGAGTCAATAGTACGCCTCGTACAAATCCTTATTTTGGATGTAATCTACCTACTTTAAACGAATGGTATCTTCTTGAAGCATATATTCATGCAGAAGGCTCAAATATTTCAACACCAGAAGGAAAAATATGGGATGCTTCTGGGAATCAGGTTGGTACGCTTGTCGATTATATTTTTCCTGCAGGAGCAACAAAAATTGCTCATAAAGCAAATACCAAAAATAGCAGTACTTCTGTAGGCGATCAACTATTTTATTATGCTCCAACAATGTATGACGAAAGTAACGCTCCTACCATTGAAGAATTACGAGATGGTATAGGCCTTACTGTTGAGGGAAGTTCAGGCCCTAGTGTTTGGGCACAATCTGGGAATAATATTCATTATGCTAATGGAAATGTAGGAGTAGGAAATAGTAACCCTACTGAAAAAGTACATATTGAAGGAAATATTTTATTAGATGCGTATAATCAAGGCAATGAAAAAGGAATCTTTTTTAGAGAAGGATTTAGTAGTACTAAAAAGTACAATTTATCAATCTTAACAAATAACAATGAAGGAAGTTCTCCAGATGCTTTGAGTATTAATGCTTTTGATGGAGTATATTTTAATACAGGATCCAACAATAAAAATACCAGAATGCTTATAAATTCTGATGGAAATGTAGGGATAGGAACTATCAATCCAAATGCACAATTACATTTAAATAAGTATCAAACTACAGCAAATTACCCAAGTCAAACTTCCAGAGGAGATATATTTCAATTATATACGAATGCGAACAATTCATTTGAAATTGGCGTTGGAGGAGCATCTAATACCAGACGTTCTTGGATTTTATCTAGACATAGCGATATAAGTGGTACATATGGAAGGCATTACAGCACGTTACATTTACAGCCAGATACTGGAGATAAATCACAATATAGAGGAATTGCAATAGGATATAGTGCAAATCAGCACATTGATATAGGAACGCATTTGGCAGTTAATGGAAATGTAGGTATTGGAACCACAAATCCAGGTGAATGGAAATTGGCTGTAAATGGTAAAATACGAGCTAAAGAAATAAAAGTAGAAACAGGTTGGGCAGATTATGTATTCTTAAAAGGTTATAAACTTCCAACACTTGCAGAAGTAGCAAAACACATCAAAGAAAAAGGACATCTTATCAATATTCCATCAGCACAAGAAGTAGAAGAAAATGGAGTAGAACTAGGAAAAATGAATGCACTTCTTCTTGAAAAGATAGAGGAGTTGACGCTTTATATTTTAAAACAAGAGCAAAAACTCAAAGAACAAGAAGAACGATTATTAAAACTAGAACAATTACTTCTTAATACTGTGAAAAAATGAGATTAATATTCAAAATATTTTTGATTAGCTTTTTTGGTATTCAAAGTATTAATAGTCAATCAATAGGAATAGGAGAAAATATATTTCCGCCCTCACCAGAAGCAAGTGCTTTATCAGAGTATGCTAAAATACCTGTTAACGAATATACAGGTATCGCAAATATTAATTTACCGCTTTTGGAATTAAAAGGAAAAGATATCAATATACCGATCTCATTAAGTTATCACTCTGCAGGAAATAAGGTAAATGAGGTATCTAGTGCAGTTGGCCTTGGTTGGACATTGAATACGGGAGGTGTAATTACAAGAGTAGTGAGAAGTTTACCTGATGACTTACCTCAAGGTTATGTGGAATCAGGATTAATACTTAATAATGTTTCTTCTCTAGAAGATATTACAAATGGATCTCTGTCTGGATACGCACTTGGAATTGTAGATTCAGAACCAGATATATACTACTTTAATATTTTAGGTGCTTCGGGTAGATTTACTATAGATGCTCAAGGAGAAGTTATTATGACTCCAGAGCAGGATTTTAAAATGTTACCTCCTTTTGGCCCAAGAAGCGTAAATGACTATTGGACAGTAATTGATAAAAATGGAAATGCATATAAGCTTGGAATAACTGAAAATGAACGAGAACAATCTGAGATTATAAATTTTGCAAACATTGAGTTGCCAGAAGAAGAAAGACAATATGATGTAGCTTGGTATTTAAGTGAAATAGAAACACCTACAGGGGAAAATTTCACCTATGAATATAAAAAAGGAACAGATATTACATATAAAAATATTATTGAAGAGTATAATTCTTTTGGACCTGATTTAACAGGATATATGAAAATCGAAAATGAAAGAGTAGTTATGAATCCATTGACCCCTCAAAAAATCAATTCTAGATTTGGATATGTAACACTTACGAATGTTAATGATCGAGAAGATTTAAGCGGAGCCAATAGAATAACAGAATTAAAGTTATACAATCACAGAGATGATTTGATTAAAACGATTATACTAAATCAATCATATTTTAACTCAAAAGAAAATTGCATTGATCAAGAATGTAAACGCCTGAAATTAGAAAGTATTGATGAGGAATATGAATTTGAAAAGAGTATAGAAAAGTATCGATTTGAATATAATACTACAGAGCTTCCAAAACGAAATTCACCAGAGATTGACCATTGGGGATATTATAATGGAAATGGTTTAACAGATTTTATTCCAAGAAACGATCCTTTAAATATAAATGCATATAGGTCTCCAAATGAGAACACTACAAAAGCTAATATCCTTACAGAAATCTCCTATGCAACAGGAGGATTTACTAAATTTAATTATTCTTTGAACACTTACCGATCTGGAACCTCAAATATGAGTACAGGTGGATTAAGAATATCATCTATAGAAGATAATGACAATAATGAAAGCCCAATTATTACTGTATATAAGTATATTAAAGAAGGAACCAATATTAGTAGCGGAATTGAATATAATAAACCAATATATACCCAAAATAGAACTATTGTAAATACTATCTTTCTTCCAGACGGACATACATTACCTCAATTTTTGTCAGGAGAGAATACTCGTTCAAGCTCATTAAATGAACTTCTAGATTTAAACGGTTCTAATGTTGGGTATGAAGAAGTAATTAAAGAATACGCTGATGGTAGCAAAGAAATTAGTAAGTATAAAAATTTAAATTCTAATCCTGACGAACGCCTATCTGATAATTATTTTGAGTTTGCATTCCAAGATAAACCTTTAAATACTAAAGAGGGAAGTATATTGAGTGTTTTAGACCCTTATGAGAGCCCTTTTGCTCCTCCATCACAGGAGCGGGCTCATCAAAGAGGTTTATTATCAGAAAGAATAGTGAAAGATGTTAATGGTAATAAAACATATCAATTAAATAATACTTATGAAGAAAAAACACATGCTAATATACGTTATACCATTGGGTATAGGATCTATGTTACTTATAGGTTCCCTGGTTATGTATATGATCCTTTTTCTGGGACTTCGCTTATTTCACATAATGGATATAGGCTCAATATTGGTAAGTATACAGAAACCAATGGAAGTTATCAATTAGTAAAGTCAGAAGAGAAAACGTTTGATGAAAATCAAGAAAATGCTATAATCACCAATTATAAATATTCAGTTCTTAAACCTACAATGCTTAAAGAACAAGAAGTTACATTAAGTAATGGAGATATTGCCAGAACTACTTTTACCTATCCTTTTGAAAGTGGAATAACAATTAATAATGTATTAGACCAAAAAAATCAAATTAATAATTATATACAAAAGAGAGATTATTTAAATGGAGAGCAATTAAACTTCGAAGAACAGATTTTTGGATATAATACTTCAGGCTATATAAATAACGGAGGAACACCTCTACCAAAGCAAACAAACTTTAAAAAGAAAGATTTAAATACATACACAAATTTAGTAATAGATAGGTATGATATTCATGGAAATATATTAGAGTATCATGGTAATGATAATGTCCCAATAAGTATTCTTTGGGGTTATGGAAATAGGTATCCAGTAGCTAGGGTTGTCAACGCTACTTATGATCAAATAACTAATAGTGTTATTGGGTTAAACATGGCTTCTATTAACGAGACCAATATTGGTCCTAAAATTAGTGCATCAGGAATGCGAAATGAAATTCATAAAATACGATCTCATTTTACGATGTCTAATGCACAAGTAACTACTTATACATATAATGCTATCATAGGAGTTACAAGTATTACGGATGCTAGAAATTATACTATGTATTATGAATATGACGATTTTAATAGATTACAATATATAAGGGATGACAATAGACATTTGATTAACGAGAATCAATATCGATATGTTAGACAAAATAATGGAAATGGTAGTTCACCTAATCAACTTATAGTAAATGTAAACTACGGGAGTTCAAGTAATTCTCATCAAGAATTTATAGCGACAGCGAGTGGCGGTAACGGTAATTTTACCTACAGATGGTTTAGAGGTATTGGAACGAGTAGTTCTGATTTTGAGAGTAGCTCTTCAGGGTCGTTACCTACATTTAGATTAAGTGTATCATGTAATACTCGAAAATGGATGAAATTAGTAACTACTAGCAATGGGTTGACATCCACTAGAATTATTCAAAGTAATAATAGACCTTGTAGTGGAACAGGTGGCGATGGCAATGGAGGCGGAACCGGAAATGATGATCAGGAGAATCAACAATAAAAGAAACAATTATGTATACTAAAAAACATATATTTATAAAATACATAGCAATAGTTTTTGTGTTTTCATTTGTTCTTGTGGCACATTCACAAGTTCAAATAGACAGAGAAGAGACTAACTATATTATAGAATCTTCATCTAATACAATAACTGTAGATGCGACCCGAAGTATTACTATCAAACCAGAGAGTCATTTTAAGCTAGGAAGTACAGTACTTTTTGTAATAGACAAAAGTATTTATACACCTCCTATGCTAACAACAGATAATTATATTTTTAGGAGGAGTTATCAAACAGAACTTAATAATCCAGAAGGTATTGAAAATACAAGTGATGTAATTGAAAAAGTAGACTATTATGATGGATTAGGGCGTTTAAAACAAAGTGTTTCTATAAAATTCACATCAGAATTGTACGATTTAGTTACTCCAGTGGTCTATGATGCATTAGGAAGATTGAGCAAAGAATATTTACCCTATCCGGCAATTGGAGATAATGCTTTATATCGATCAGACGCACTAGATAAAGTAAATGATTATTATGTTGAAAACTACAGTTTAGATATACATTCATCGTTTCCAAATCCTTATTTAGAAAAAGAATATGGAGATGCTATTTTTAATAAAGGTTTGAAGAGAGAATCTGCACCAGGATATGATTGGCGCATTGGAGGAGGTCATGAGATTGAATATGAATATAAAACAAATGTATTTGAGGAAGTACGTTATTTTGATGCTAGAACAAACTTTATAGATGGAATTAATAAACCAACATTTATAAATGCAGGTTATTATGAAGCGGGAGAATTATATAAAAACATTACTAGAGATGAAAATCATGACGGAACTTCTTCAAAAAACCATACCATTGAAGAATTTATAGATAAACAAGGTAGAGTAGTATTAAAGCGAACATACAATGGAGAAGAGTCGCATGATACTTATTATGTATATAATGATTTTGAAAACCTTTCTTTTGTATTGACTCCAAAAATTAATACTATTGATGGTATAAGCTCGGTGGAGTATACAGAATTGATGTATCAATATATTTATGATTACAGAAATCGTTTAATAGAAAAGAAGATTCCAGGAAAAGATTGGGAATATATAGTTTATGATAAATCAAATAGATCTTTGTTAACTCAACACGCAAATCAACGAAGAAACAATACGGAGAAAGAGAAAGATGAATGGTTGTTTACCAAATATGATGCATTTGGGCGTATTGCTTATACTGGAATTAAAAAGGCTAATACTTCTAGAGATGTATTTCAAAATATAATTAGTGATCCAAACAATATTTATGAGTTTGAAGAACAAATAAATGATCTCAATGAGATAGCTGGAATACCTATTTATTATACGGACAGGTCTAAACCAGGTTTTTTAGATGAAATACATACTATTAATTATTATGATGATTATAATACTGCTAGGGATGGTTTGACAAAACCTGTAGGTACTGTTTTGGGACAGGCTATTACAAATAATACTCAAGGACTTCCTACAATAATTAAAGTAAGAGTATTAGATACTAATGATTGGGTAACTACATTGACAGCTTATGATGCCAAAGGAAGAGTTATTTATATACATACTAAAAATGAGTATTTAGATACCGAAGATATTTTAGAAACTCAGTTGGATTTTTCAGGAAAAGCACTTCAAACTAAAACTAGTCACATTAAAGGAGATAATTCTCCAATAGTAGTGATAGAACGTTTTAAATATGATAATCAAGCTAAGTTAAAAACTCAAATACAAGAATTAAATGGGAATTCAGAACTTATTGTAGCTAATGAATATGATGATTTAGGGTTTTTAATCAAGAAAAAAGCAGGAAATACAATAAATAATCCATTACAAGAAATAGATTATAAATATAATGTAAGGGGTTGGATGACTAATATTAATAATACAGATAATTTGGATACAGATCTTTTTGCTTTTCAATTGTATTATAATAATACAAGTTTAATAGAAGGGCCTGGAGAAGAATTATTTAATGGTAATATTAGTGGTTCGCGTTGGACAAGTATTAATAATGAAACAAGTAGCACAAACTTTTCTTTATATCAATATGATGCTTTAGATAGAATTATAGAAAGCACAGGAAAAGGAGCATTAAAGGATGTAACTTATGATAAGAATGGTAACATATTAGGGCTTAAACGCACACTAGTTTTTGGAGAAAACACATTTTTTAATGAAATTGATAATTTAAATTACACCTATGATGCAGGTAATAAATTATTGAATGTTACTGATAATTATGCTCACTTTAGTAAAGGAGATGAAGGCTTTAAAGATGGAAATACTTCTGGAGATGATTATAATTATGATATCAATGGAAATATGATTGTTGATAAAAATAAAGGAATCACTGGTATAGAGTACAATCATTTAAACTTACCTACAAAAGTTACCATTGCTAATTCTGAAAATAATGGAATTATTGATTATGTATATGATGCATTAGGAGGCAAATTGAAAAAAATTGTAAATGATAATGATAGTGGAGTAATTATTACTACAGATTATGCTGGGAATTACATTTATGAAAATAATCAATTGCAATTTTTTAATATGGCAGAAGGTTATATAGAGCCTAATGAAAATTCTTATGATTATATCTATCAATATAAAGATCATTTGGATAATATTCGTTTATCGTATAGTGATGATAATGAAGACGGTGTGTTAACAAAAATTGAAATACGAGAAGAAAATGATTATTTCCCTTTTGGTTTAAAACATAATAATATCCAAGGAGCAGCTAGAGATCACAAATATGGTTTTGGAGGGAAAGAAGAACAAGATGGAGTTGGATTAGGTTGGGTAGATATTATGGCACGTAATTATGATCCTACTATTGGAAGATGGATGAATTTAGATCCTTTAGCTGAGCAAATGCGAAGACATTCACCATATAATTATGCTTTTAATAATCCTATACATTTTATAGACCCAGATGGTATGATGCCATGGCCTATACATATTAGATCTTTTATTTCTGCACCGATCATACCAGGGACGTTAGGAACTGGATTAGGCGATGGTAGAGGTATTTCCTTCACTGGTGAATCAAGAATTGATTCATCATTTATAGTTGATCCAATAAATAAGAGTGTTTCGGATGCCACTAACATTAGTGATGTGTCTATATTTTTAGGGACACCAGGTGGATATCCTCCTATTCCTACTATAGCTAAGACGTCTACAGATTCATTTTCAGAAATATCAAATAGAGGGTTTTCAGGAAATACAGCTACTTTTGAATTTGAGCATTCAGGAGCAAACCCTGTAACGCCTGGATTTATAACACCAGAAATAGATGTATATGCTAAATTGAGTGTTACCGAAGATAGTGAAGCAGGAATATTAACTATTACAGGAACTTTCACAGGGGGAGATTTTCCAAGCACTGAAGCATTTATAACTGATGAATCAGGAACAAATGTTTTCCTTGGAGGTTTTATAGAAACTGGAAATCTGCTAACTCTCTTTGGACCAGATAAAGAGGATGAATTATTTGATGTAAGTTTACAAATTAAATTTGATAAAGAAAATAATTTTAAAAGCATATTATCAGGAGGTAAAAGCTATAGTATAGAAGAATGGAATAGTTTAATTAGTACAGGAAGTACAGGAAGTACAGGAAGTACAGGAAGTACAGAAGGTTCGGGTGATAAAAATTAAATTTTTGTGAATTATGATGATTAAGAAAACAGGAATAGTATTTTTAATATTACTGGCCTTAGTAAGCTGTAATAAGAGTGAAAGTGAAATAGTTATTATTAATGAAAATTACATTGGTAGGGTAATTGTAATATTTAATCAAGAAGATGGAGAACCAGTTAATTATTACGATAATAAAAGAGTTTATGTAATTCCAGAAAATGGAATTTTGAAAACACAATTTTCAGATAATAACGGGATAGGAGATTTCCCTTTATTTTATTATAAGAGGATAAGCGAAAAAACGCTCATCAATTATAAACCTTATAATGAAATTCCAGAAGATACTGTTGTAGGATATGGACCTTCTGTAGGTAATTTTTTGAAAAAGTATGAAAAAGGTGAAGAGCGTTTAAAATTTGCTATCTATTATATAGGGAATAAAAATCAAATTGAGAAAGCAAGATCACAAATAATAAAACTAGATACAGTAAAATAGAAATATTTTGAATTGTTAAGTAAACATTGTCTTTTATATCATTTATAAAATAAAAAAGGTAGTGTCCAAAAAACTGTGTAAATAGAAAACAAGGCGGGTTTTAAAACCCG
>CAYMDH010000020.1:0-57446 GCA_964389205.1 uncultured Flavobacteriaceae bacterium | reverse complement strand
AAGAATGCAAAATTCAAGGGAAACTTAAAATTTATGACATTTTTCAAAGGTCTCCATAATACCATTACCAGAACACATCCCTTCGTGTTGGTGCCCTCCAGAACGTATTCTAAATTCAATTTTATATTGTTTAGATAATTTTATGCAATCTGAAATATTTGTTTCATTTTCACAATATGCTACTACAGTTGGTTTATAATTAAATCTGGAATTGCATATTTTGCGACTCTCATTATAGTTCTTATCTCCTTCCCAAACAAAATCAATACCTCGCTTGGCTAATTCTTTTTTTAGTTTTTTTGCATCCATAACCTTTACTAATTAATTATCTAGCATTGAATACGTTTTTGAGATCAAAAAATGAGGCACTATTATTTGAAGAAACTTATTTTTTTACAAAAGGTTGACAGTTAGCTATTTTAGTGCCATAAAGACGATATTCTAATTCTTCTCCAATAACGGGTTCAACACCTTTCTGAAATAGAACAATTATATCTGAACCACCAAATAAGAAGTATCCAAATTCATCCCCTTTTAATAACTCACTACCTACTGTAGCAGTCATATTTACAGAAGAAACCTGACACATACCTACTGGTATTATAGTGATTACACCAACACTTCCATAAGGAGAATTTGTAGTATCTATGGTAATTACGCCTCTGGCTTGTGCAAATTCATAGGCATCTTCTGAACTGTCTGGAGCATCAAATTGTTTATTATTTATGTGTACATCCAAATATACCAATCCATGAATAGGATAACACTCTTTAACAATACCAGCTACTGGTGCATGAAAGCGATGGTATGAATAAGGGCCTAAAAAATAATGTACAAAAGTTCCATTTGCATAAGCACTTTTATAATTACTTCCCTCTAATAAATCTTCGATACTAGCATATTTATGTGTTTTTTTTATTGGAATATCAGGTAATTGAGAGTTCTTGTCAATGTCATATCTTGCTTTAAAAGTACAATCTGTTGGAGAGGTAACCACCAAGTTGTTTTCAGGCGCTGTAATAGGACGGAGTCCAGGGTTTAGCTCCCGTGCAAAAAATTGATTAAAAGTTAACCATCCACTAGGGTTATTGGGTTTGCCATTAATCATAGAATCATCTACTTTGTATTGAGGAGCATATTTTTGAAAAGATTTTAGAACTTCGTCATTAAAAGATGCTGTAGTATTTAAAAAACTACCCCAAAGTTGTGCATAGGTAATGAGCCATTCTCTAAAAAAAGGAATATTTTCGATAATTATTGATTCATCAACCCCTATTTTCTGATCAATTAACCAATAAAAATGACAAAGTCTATCATATACTTCTTGATGATGATGAGTATTAGGTTTTAACCAGGCATCATCTCCGCTTTGTTGAGGAATCCATTACGCAAATTTTCTAAGATATGTAATATATTCATTAATGTGTGAAGGCCATGATAGAGCTTCGTATAAAGCTTTATCTAAGTATTCTGCAGCTGCTTCTTTTGCCTGTTTTAAAGAGATTATTAATAACTCTTTTAGTTCTTTATTGTTTTCAAGCTCTTTGATTAAAACTTCAATGGCTTCTTCAGATGAAGTAATTACTTTGGTTTTCATATTGATTGTTTTGGTTGTTAAAGAGGGAGTATTTCTCTTAAATTTCGCTAAAAATCAACACTTTACCTAATACTTCTAGCGCATAACATAAAAAAAGGGGAAAAGTACCCATAGTGAATTACGTAAAAACCGTAATTTATAAGTATTTAAGATCTGAAGCACATTAAAATGAATAAAAAAAGCCTCTATTATTACAGAGACTTTTTTTTATGATATGAGTTTTAATATTTTTATAATGCTCCTAAAAGCTCTCCAACTTTAGCTTCTAAAGCAGGACCTCTTAGGTCTCTGGCTACAATTTTACCTTCTTCATCAAGAATGAAAGTGGCAGGAATAGCTCTTACATTATATGATTTTGCTATTGGATCTTGCCATGATTGAAGATTAGAAACGTGATTCCAAGGAAGTTTATCTTCCTCAATAGCTTGTAACCAATCTGATTGTTTTCTATCTAACGATACTCCTATAATATTTAATCCTTTATCATGATACTTATTATACATTGCTACAACATTTGGATTTTCTACTCTACATGGTTTGCACCAAGCAGCCCAGAAATCTATAATAGTTATTTTTCCTTTTACATCACTTAACTTTAAAAGTTCTCCTGAAGGAGTAGGAGCAGAAAAATCTGGAGCTAGGCTTCCTACACTAGTATTTTTTTCTGCCGATAAAGTTTCTGTTAAAGCAACTTCCAGACTAACACCTACAGAAGTATTTTTTATATTTTCTGGAAATTTATCAAAAATATTTTTGGATTCTGTAGCCGTTTTAAGTTGCCCAGCATACATACGTTCTAATAACAATAAAGTAACATAAGAAGAAGGATTATCATCCATAAAGCGAGGTTCAAATCTTTGGGCCTCAGCTATGGTTTCTTGATATAATTCAGATAAGCTTTGAATAGTAACAGAATCTCCCTCTTGTGCTGCTTTTTGGTATTCAGTTCTAATTTGATTTATTTCAAAGTTTATTTTTCGTTGTTCTTTAACAAAAACATAATATTCATCATTAGAAATAGTACCTCCCATTTTTGCCAGAGGAATACTATCTTTATGTGCAGAAACTTTAATTGTTCCCTCTTCTAGTACAACTCCAATAGGAGTTGTTATTTCGTCAATAAATAAATAATGAAGTTCAGGAACTTCTGAAAAACCTTTAAAATTAAATTTCCCATTTGATATTTCTGAAGTATCTACTTCAACATATTGATTGTTTTCTACTTTTCTTAAAACTACATTTCTTCCATTTAATTCTTCACTTATAGAAGCTTTAATGAGGTATTCATTTTCTTTTCTTTGTTCACAAGAAGCCAATACAAGAAGCCCTAAGAATAACATTGTAATTTGTTTCATCAAATAAATTTTTTTTTAACAAGAACAAAGGTACTAATTCATTATAAACAACAATAGGTTTTAACAAAACAAAAAAAGGCGATTAAATAATTTTAACCACCCCTTTTTTTAATCAACCAAGAATACTATTTAAAATTGATATCGAATTCCTAATGCGATATCAAAGTTTAAGTCGTCATCAAAATCATTAATTAATCCTAATTCAGGTCTAAAATCTAATGATAATAATAATGGAATTTCAAAATTATATTCGATGCCAATATCTCCTGCAGCAAAAACTACAAGATCATCATTACTTCCAATACCGCCTCCAGCTCCTGCATACCAATTAAAGCCTCCATCTAAAGGAAAAACCCATTGATACAATCCGCTTAACTTAAAGGCATCGTCATCGTCTCCATCTCTCCATCCAAGACCAAATTCTAATCTATTACTTTCTGAAATCGCTCTTTGATATGATATCTCTGCACCAAAGCCATCGCTATCCCCTAAACGAAGCCCTACTGCATTTTTTGAAATCTCTTGTGCATGCGTAAACAACGTCATGCCCATAGCTATTACCCCAAATAAAAATAGTTTTTTCATAAATTACAGTTGTTTAAATATAAATCAAGTTGTTTAAATAATTGTTCAAACGTATAACGTTAAAGCCTACATTTAATTGCTATTTTTACAAAAAGAAGTCTATGATTCTCGAAGAATTACTTTTAGATTTATCAGAAAGCCTTGAAGGTGATTTATTTACAGATTCATTACATAAAGCAATTTATGCAACAGATGCTTCCGTATATAGAAAAATACCTTTAGCAGTTGCGTATCCTAAAGATGTTTTAGATTTAAAAAAACTCATACGTTTTGCAAACCTTCATAAAATAACATTAATACCTAGAACAGCGGGAACTTCATTAGCTGGCCAATGTGTAGGTGAAGGTATTATTATAGATGTTTCTAAACACTTTACAAAAATATTAGAGATCAATGAGAAAGAACAAACGGTTATTGTAGAACCAGGAGTGATACGTGATGAACTCAATGCTTTTTTAGCTCCTTTTGATTTGTTTTTTGGACCTAATACCTCTACTTCAAATAGATGCATGATAGGGGGGATGTTTGGAAATAATTCTAGCGGGACTACTTCTATAAAATATGGAGTAACAAGAGATAAAGTGATAGAATCTACGATATTGCTAAGTGATGAAAGCGAAACTGTTTTTAAAGACCTAGATACTGCTGGTTTTTTTGAGAAAATGGAAACATCTACATTAGAAGCATCCATTTATAAAAAGATTTACAATCAATTATCTGTAGAAGGTGTATTAAGCGAGATAGAAAGAAACTATCCAAAACCTGAAATTCACAGAAGAAATACTGGTTATGCAATTGATGAATTAATTAAAATGCAACCCTTTAATCAAAAAGGACCAGCTTTTAATATGAATAAACTCTTAGCAGGAAGCGAAGGAACTTTAGGGATTACCACTAAAATTAAATTAAAGTTAGATAAAATACCTCCTAAGCATACAGTAATGATTGTTGCTCATTTTGATAGTATTAGTAATTGCTGTAAAATGGTAGCACCTATTATGAAACACGATTTATCTACTTGTGAGATGATAGATAAAGTAATATTAGATTGTACAAAAAATAATAAAACTCAGGCACCTAATAGATTTTTCATAGATGAAGATCCCAAAGCAATTTTAATGATAGCGTTGGCAGATGAAGACCCTGCTAATTTAGAGATTAGAAGGAAAGAATTAATAAAAACTATAGAAAAGACAGGATTAAGCTATGCGTTTCCATCATTATATGCGGCAGATATAGATAAAGCAATGGAACTTAGAAAAGCAGGCTTAGGATTGCTAGGAAATATTGTAGGCGATAAGAAAGCTGTAGCTTGTATAGAAGATACCGCTGTTGCCTTAGAAGATTTATCTGCATATATAGACGAGTTTAGTGACATTATGGCAAGGTATAAACAAGAAGCTGTATACTATGCACATGCAGGCGCAGGAGAACTTCATTTAAGGCCTATTCTTGATTTAAAACAATCTGAAGATGTAGCGCTTTTTAGAACAATTACGACGGAAGTTGCAAATCTGGTAAAAAAATATAAAGGAACATTTAGTGGAGAGCATGGAGATGGAATTGTACGTAGTGAATTTATAGAATTATTAGTGGGAAAAAGAAATTATCAAATTCTTAAAGAAATTAAAAGTGCTTTTGATCCTAAAAATATTTTTAATAGTGATAAAATTGTCAATGCCCCAGCAATGGATGTTTCTCTTCGATATAAAGTAAATAGAGAAGAGCCTAAAATAAATACACTATTAGATTTCTCAGATTCTCTGGGAATTCTTAGAGCAACAGAAAAATGTAATGGGAGTGGTGATTGCCGTAAAACTGAATCTGCAAAAGGAGGAATGTGCCCTAGCTATCATGCAACTAAGAATGAAAAAGATACCACTAGAGCTCGAGCCAATGCATTAAGAGAATTTCTAACAAATCCTATCAAAGCAAATAAATTTGATAATGAGGCGCTAAAAGAAACCTTTGACCTTTGTATTAGTTGTAAGGCATGTGCAAGTGAATGCCCTAGTAATGTAGATGTAGCGGTGTTAAAAGCAGAATTTTTATATCAGTATAAAAAAGAAAACGGAACAAAATTAAGGGATAAAATTTTTGCCAATGCTACATTTTTAAACGATTGTGCAAGCAAAATACCTAGGATGAGCAATTTCTTATTTAAAAATACGATTACAAGTGGTTTTTTTAAATATATGATAGGAATTCATCCAAAACGATCATTGCCAAGATTGCAAAGATTTGATTTTAATGTCTCACCGATAGAAAACATAGATAAACAAACGATTGTTCTTTATATTGATGAATTTACCAAATATCTGGATGGAAATGTAGGAAATGATGCTTATGAATTGCTTTCTAAGCTAGGATATAAGGTGACAGTTTTTTATGCAGAAAGCGGGAGAGCTTTTATTTCTAAAGGATTTTTAGAGGAAGCTAAAGAACTTGCAATCAAAAATATTAATAAATTAAACGAGCTAGTTTTTGATCACACTAAAATAATAGGTATAGAACCATCTGCATTGTTAAGCTTTAAGGATGAGTATCTTAGGATGTGTGAAAATAAAAATACCGCTAAGTATATTTCAGATAGATGTTTTTTAATAGAAGAATTTATAGCTGGAGAAATAGATAGTGGTAGTATAGAAGTCTCTAGGTTTACGAATGAAAAAAGAAAGATTAAAATTCATAATCATTGCCATGAAAAGGCATTGTCTAATCAAGAAAATACTTTTAAAATTTTAAATTTACCTGCTAATTATACCCCCACTATTATCAGTTCAGGATGTTGCGGAATGGCAGGGTCTTTTGGATACGAAAAAGAACATTATGAGATAAGCATGCAAATAGGAGAATTAAAATTATTTCCAGCTATCAGAAAAAGTAAAGAAACTACAATAATTGCAGCCAATGGAACAAGTTGTAGGCATCAGATAATAGATGGTACTGGACGCGTCGCTTTGCATCCAATTACAATTTTAAAAGAAGCCTTGATAATTAATTAAAATCAAATTCTTCTAATTCTTGAATCGAAACAGTGTTTACATTAGCTCCTTCAGAAGGAAAGGGCAAATCTAAACCAAGTTGTGATATATCATTTATAGTATATGAAACATTTGTTCTTGATTCTACCAACCCTAAATTAGCAGCATAAACGTTTTCTACAGTAAAAGCTTCGCCAAAAGGGATAATAGGAACTACAGCTGGTTGTCCGTCTATCATTGTTTCTAAAGCAACCCCAAAACCAATAGTAATGGTTGATCTAAAGAAGTTACCAAAACGAGGTAGCTCATCTAATAAGGTAAATTGAAAGGTATCAAAAGCTTCATCGTTTAAGGTTTGTATCACATAAGATACCGTTATTGTATTTCCATTGATTTCTCCTGTAGAACTTCCTAAACGTCTTGTTAAAAACACTTCTCTTTCTCCTAAAGAATTGTCATAAAGTCCAATATCATCAAAATCAATAGAAAAATCTTCTAAACCTTCTATAGGCACAGGAATACTACCATCTATAACCAACCTTTCTTGATCAAAGGTTAATGTTGAATTGTTAAATAATTGACTCATAAAACCTAGACTTCCATCAGATGCAACTATATCGCCAATCATATTATCTATTTCAACATTAGAAACCGATAAGATATCATTATTTACAAATATTAACCCCGTATTTTGATTGGTAATAGAGGTTCTATAATTCCATGAGTTATTTTCATTTAAAGGGAATTGTAACGAATTTCCTGTAATATCTACACCAATTGGATCATCATCATTTGATGAACAAGAAAACAATAATAACGATAGGATAAAGAACCCTACTTTCTGTATTTTAAAATTAACCACAACTTTATTTTTTCGTAAAAATATAGATTAACTTCTAATAATAAAAAGAGAATGCCCTTATTTATAGGATATTATACAATATTTATGAATTGAATTAAGAGTTAATAAGCATTGTTTTTCCCAATAATCGTGATTGCCGCCAGAAGCTCTTTATGCCCCATTGTTTTTAGAACTTCATCACAGTAAAATGGACTTAGTTTGTCTTCAGAATATCGATAAAGTTTCCATCGTTTGTTGTGATATTCTAAAGAAGTAAGATTTTCTACCCAATCACCACTGTTTAAATATAAACACATTCCATTTTTATTGGTTTTAATTACAGTTTTGGGTTGATGAATATGACCGCAAACAACATACTTATACCTGTTTTCTATAGCCAGATCTGCTGCAGTTTGCTCAAAATCGTTAATGTGTTTTATTGCTTTTTTTACACTATTTTTTATTTTCTTAGAAAGTGAATATTTCTCTTTTCCAAATTTATTTAATATCCAATTGCAGTATCTGTTAAGTAAAATAAGAAGATCGTATCCCCAACCTCCTAACTTAGCTATCCATTTTGTGTGTTGTATAGAAGCATCAAAGACATCTCCATGAAAAAACCAAGCTTTTTTCCCATCAAGTTTTAAAACTAATTTATTGACTATATGGATATTACCCATACTTGTGTCACTAAATTTACGAAGCATTTCATCATGATTTCCAGTAATATAATAGACATTTGTTCCCTTGGTAGACATATCAATAATTTTTTTAATAACCATTAAATGTGCTTTTGGAAAGTATCTTTTTCTAAATTGCCATATATCTATGATATCTCCATTTAAGATAAGTGTTGCTGGTTTTATGCTATTTAAATAAGATAATAGTTCTTCAGCATGACATCCATAAGTTCCTAAATGTACATCTGAAATAACAACAGTTTCTATTTTTCGTTTTTTCAAACCTTATTCGTTTGTGCAAAGTAAAAATTTTAAGATTAAGCAATAATTAAGTGAGGATTAATTCTATATCAGTGAAAGGTTAAAAAACTGTAAATTAAAGCACTGAATAAATGAATTGAGCTCTTTATTGTTAGCATAAGTTTTTTTACCTTCGCTTTCTTTGTATTGTCATTGAATACAGGCAATAATAAGAACCTTTATTTTAAAAAGTTTTATGGCTGGAAATACATTTGGAACATTGTTTAAACTGGTAACCTATGGCGAATCTCATGGTAAAGCAATAGGAGGAGTAATAGACGGTTGTCCGGCAGGAGTAGCTATTAATTTAGAAGCGATTCAATTAGAATTAGATAGAAGAAAACCAGGACAGTCTGCTATTGTAACACAACGAAAAGAGAGTGATACAGTAGAACTCTTAAGTGGTGTTTTTGAAGGGAAAACAACGGGAACTCCTATTGGTTTTATAATCAGAAATGAAGATCAAAAATCTAAAGATTACGCTCATATCCAAAATAGCTATAGACCAAGTCATGCAGATTATGTGTATGATAAAAAATATGGAAATAGAGATTATAGAGGAGGAGGAAGAAGTTCGGCAAGAGAAACAGCGAGTAGAGTAGTGGCTGGAGCTGTGGCAAAGCAGCTATTAAATAGTATCAAAATAAATGCTTATGTTTCTGCAGTAGGTGAAATTATTTTAGATAAGCCATATACAGCCTTAGATTTATCGCAAACAGAAAAGAACATTGTTAGATGCCCAGATGCAGCTATGGCTGCACAAATGGAATCATATATAAAAGAGATTCGAAAAGAAGGAGATACAATAGGAGGAGTGATTAGTTGTGTTATTCAAAATGTTCCACTTGGTTTAGGAGAACCAGTGTTTGACAAATTACATGCAACATTGGGAAAAGCAATGCTCTCTATCAACGCAGTAAAGGGTTTTGAATACGGAAGTGGATTTGAAGGAGCTGCCATGAGAGGAAGTGAACATAATGATTTATATAATGAGGACGGGAGCACAAAAACAAATTTCTCTGGCGGTATTCAAGGAGGGATAAGCAATGGGATGGATATCTATTTTAAGGTAGCATTTAAACCGGTAGCAACCTTAATTCAAAAGCAAGAAACGATTAATAAAAAAGGAGAATATGTAGAAATGCAAGGAAAAGGACGCCATGATCCATGTGTTGTTCCTAGAGCAGTCCCTATTGTGGAAGCAATGGCTGCTTTAGTTTTGGCAGATTATTATCTCCTAGATAAAACTTCTAAAATCTAATTGAGATACCCTTAAAAGTATAAATTGTTAAAAAAAAGAAATTGAAGAATGTCTCAAGTAATTTTTGTAAACTTGAAGATATTATTACCATTTATAGTATAAACATAATCTTGTATTAAATGAAAAAATTGGCATTGCATTGGCAAATATTAATAGGTATGATATTAGGGATCTTATTTGGTGTCGCGATGACCTATGTAGGAGGAGGAACAAAATTTGTAGTTAGTTGGATCAATCCAATAGGAACTATTTTTGTAAAACTTCTAAAACTTATTGCCATTCCTTTAATATTAGCATCTCTAATAAAAGGGATTTCAGATTTAAAAGATATTTCAAAATTTAGAAGTATAGGTTTACGTACTGTAGTAACTTATATAGTAACAACAGTTATTGCCATAACCATAGGATTAGTATTGGTTAATTTGTTTAAGCCAGGAGATGGTATCTCTGAAGCAACAATTACTAAATTAACAAATACCTATGCACAAGATAGTGGTGTACAGTCTAAAATAGCGCAGGCATCTATTCAAAAACAAAGTGGCCCTTTACAGTTTTTGATAGACATGGTTCCAGATAATGCATTTAAAGCAATGAGTAATAATGGCTTAATGCTACAAGTTATTTTCTTTACTATTCTTTTTGGAATTTCAATGCTATTAATTGGAGAAGAAAGAGCAAAACCTTTAAAATCTTTTTTTGATGCTCTAAACGATGTTGTTTTAAAAATAGTTGATCTTATAATGCTTATTGCTCCCATAGCTGTATTTGCTTTATTAGCAAATGTTGTGGCCACTTCCAGTGATCCAGATTTATTGTTGGCATTATTAAAATATGCAGGGTTGGTAGTATTTGGACTTTTTATAATGATTGTTGTTTACAGTTTGATAGTAGCAGTTATAGCAAAAAAGAATCCTTTTTGGTTTCTTAAACAAATTAGTCCAGCTCAATTACTGGCATTTTCAACAAGTTCTAGTGCAGCAACATTACCTGTTACAATGGAACGCGTAGAAGAACATATAGGGGTAGACAAAGAAGTCTCTAGTTTTGTTTTACCAGTAGGAGCTACTATCAATATGGATGGAACTAGCTTATATCAAGGAGTAGCGGCAGTATTTATATCACAAGCATTAGGACATGATCTTGCTTTTTCAGATCAACTGGTGATTGTAGTTACGGCCTTACTAGCATCTATAGGCTCTGCAGCGGTACCAGGAGCAGGAATGGTAATGTTAGTTATTGTACTGGAAGCTGTTGGTTTTCCAGCTGATAAATTGGCAGTAGGCTTAGCACTAATTTTTGCTGTAGATCGACCATTAGATATGTGCAGAACCACAGTTAATGTAACAGGAGATGCTACTGTATCTATGTTGGTTGCTAAAGCTGTTGGGAAATTAGGAAAGCCAAAAGTTCAAAACTGGGATGATCATTTAGATGAGGTGAAATAAATAATTTTATTTGTAAGAATATTATTATATTTTTGTAAGAAAATATAATAATGCACTTATTTAAATCATTTGTCATTTTATTCATTTTGCTTTATTTTCAATACAGCAATGCACAAGTAGGGATTAATACAAGAACCCCTAGAAGTACAGCAGTTCTTGAATTGGAAAGCGAATTTGGAAATGGTTCTTTTGGCGGTTTTATGATGCCTAGAATTTCTTCAGCTAATCTAGCTCTTTTAACAGTTAATTTGACAGCCAATGATGAAGGCATGCTTATTTATGACTTGGATAACAGAGAAGTGAAAATATGGAATGGAATGCTACTTCAATGGCAAACCTTATTTACTTTTAACAACAGTACTCCATTGACCAATTCTATTTCTATATCTGGAATATCGCGTGTTGGAGAATTATTAGAAGGTAATTATTCTTTTTTTGATGCAGATGGAGATCCTGAAGGGATGTCAACATTTCAGTGGTATGTAGCAGATGACTCATTAGGCACCAATCAAACCGCAATCATTGGCGCTACTAGCAACACATATACAATAGGTGCTTTAGAAGAGAATAGATTTATAGGTTTAGGAATAACTCCCATTGCTTTAAGAGGAATTAGCCCAGGAGAAGAAGTTGTTTTTTATAATACATCGAGAATAGAACCAGAAATTATTTTATGGATTAATGAAATACATTATAACAATATAGATGGAGATTTAAATGAAGGAATAGAAATTGCAGGTTTAGCTGGAGTTAACTTAGAAAATTATAGTATAGAACTTTATAATGGTTCTAATAATAGCGTATATAGCACAGTAAGCTTAAATGGAATAATCCCAAATCAATCGAATGAACTGGGAACCCTCAATTTTTTAATCCCTAATATTCAAAACGGAGATCCAGACGGTATTGCATTCATAGATAATTTGGGGAGAGTAGTACAGTTTTTAAGTTACGGAGGTATTATTACAGCCAATGGGGGCGCAGCTAATGGTCTTGTTTCTATGGATATAGGAGTTATAGAAACAGAAATGATTCCTGCAGGAACCTCATTGCAACTGCAAGGTACAGGGAATCGGTTTATTGATTTTACTTGGAATGTAAATATTCAGGCTACAAGAGGAGCTGTTAACCAGGGACAAACGTTTAACTGAAAAACAAAAATGACACTTATTTTTTAGTATTCTCTTCCTTAAATTTTTTAGTTCTCTCAATTTGTACAGGTTCATAAATCTTTTATCATGAATTTTCGCCGTATACAAAGTATTGAAGGTAATGTATTAATCATAAAAGATTATACAATACCCATAGGTAGAAGTTATAGAGATGAAGCTTTATTAAAAATATACAGTACCGGGAAAAAGACATGGAAATAATACAAACACGTATTTTTAATTAGAGTTCTTATTTTTAGCAGATTAATATCGTTCGTATTTTTTATTTTTCAAGCTACTTTTTTTAAAGACTTTTTTTTAACTTACAATCAAAATAATATAAGATTCCTATGAATGTTTGTTTCCTTATGTATCCTTGGGAAGAAATAGAACCAGATAGTGATACATCTTTAGCTTTAATACATGAATGTATTAAAAGAGGGCATGGGGTAACCATATGCACACCTTCTAACCTTACCATACGTAATAGTATCACAAGTGCATTCTGTACCGTGATTAATAAAATGGAAAAAATTCCTAATTCTTTAAAGAGTTTTTATAAGAAAGCTACTTTGAGAGAAGAGATGTTACCATTGGCAGGGTTTGATGTGATTTTTATGAGAGGAAACCCGCCATTAGACCCCATTATGCTTAACTTTTTAGATTCTGTGAAGGATGATGTATTTATTATGAATTCTTTAAACGGGCTACGGGAAGCAAATAATAAACTATATACAGCTGCTTTTGTAGACCCTGAAAATAAAATTATCCCTGTTACTCATGTATCTAAAAACAAACGATATTTAATTAAACAGATTAAAGAATCAAAGGCTAATAATATGATTCTTAAGCCTTTAAATGGTTTTGGAGGTTCGGGAGTGATTCTTATTGAAAAATCGGCAATGTCTAGTATTACTTCTTTGTTAGATTTTTATATCACAAATTCGGATGGTTCTTCTAATTATGTTATTCTTCAAGAATATATAGAAGGTGCAGATCAAGGAGATATACGCATATTGATATTAAATGGGGAACCAATAGGGGCTATGAAACGTGTTCCAGGCTCTGATGATCACAGATCTAATGTTACAGCGGGAGGCACTGTGCAAAGGCATTCATTGTCGAAGAAAGAAAAAGAGCTATGTAAGCTTATTGGTAGAAAATTAGTGAAAGATGGACTTTACTTTGTTGGAATTGATGTTATAGGAGGGAAGTTAGTAGAAGTTAATGTAATGAGTCCTGGAGGTATTACTTATATAAATAAGGTTCAAAAAGTTAGATTGCAAGAAAAGGTAATAGACTTTATGGAAAGTAGAGTTTTAGAACGAACTAATGCTTTTGATAGAATAGCGAAGTTGAGAAAAGAAGTAGAAGATGCTTAAATTATCGATAGAAGAGATAATTTCTAATATTCAAAGCAATACTATTTTTGAGGCTGTCACTGATGATTATTCATTTACTATCAAAATAGATAAATATGTTCCTTATGTATGTGCTGCAATTCATGATGGGCATCAATTTAGAAAATCATTATGGAACAATTGTTTACATACAGAGTATGAGCGTTGGTATGAAGAAGATCCTTGTACAAAACAAATGATCAATAATCACCCCATAGTTATAGCCAGTTGTGATTCTCGTTTTGAATATGATTTAAATAGAGATTCATCCAATGCTATTTATAAAGATGCATGGGGAAAGCAGTTATGGAAAAAACCTTTAGAAGAAGAAGAAATTGAATTAAGCCTTCAAAAACATGCAAATTTCTATAAAGTAGTTTACACACTCATACAAAAATTAGAAGTTGATTTTGATAGTGTTCTTGTGTATGATATGCATAGTTATAACTGGAAACGATGGGATAGAGATGTGCCTACCTGGAATTTAGGAACAAAAAACTTAGACACAGATAGATTTGAAGTTATTATAGAAAACTGGCGAAAAAGCCTTGGAGAAATGCAACTTCCAAATGATATTGTCTCTAGTTCAAAAATTAACAATACATTTGAAGGAAATGGGTATTTTTTAAAATACATTACTAAAAATTTTAAAAACACCTTAGTACTCGCTACCGAAATAGCCAAAGTGTATTGTGATGAGTATGAGTATATTATTTATCCAGAAGTTGTAAAAGCTGTAGAAAACGAATTGACAGTTAGAATCAAAGAACACGTTTTGACATCATACAAAAAAATAAAAAAATGATTATTGCAGATGCTGTAGAAAAATATTCAGCTTTATTTGAAATTGATGCTAATTTAGATCGGTTGATAAAGAAGATAGAGTTGTTGAATTATGTGAACCCTCTTAACATTGAAAAAGAAAAACATCGTTTTTTTGCATCAAAATATACAGAAGATCCTCAATTTAACTATCCCAAATTAAAGTTTAACCCTTATAAATTACATCGTTTATTTTTTTCACAACGATTGGAGAGAATTGAAGATGATGAGATACGCCAATTGTATCAGGATATCATTTATTATTATTCTAATATGATTCAATGTATTGAAACTATTGGTAAGGATAAGAAATTTTATTACAATAGTTTACGGGTATATGGAACCCCAAGAGAGCGTGATGTTCAAAATGCGCAATTTATTTTGCATATAGAAAATGAGCTTTTAGGGCCTGATATGGAGAAAGTACATAGTTCTCAAGAGGCTAAGGCCTATTTTGAAGATTTTGTACAGCGTTATGATTTTCCGTTACGAGTAAAATTCTCTACTAATATTGCTGCCGAAGCAATGGTTAGTAATAGTACGCAATCACTACTAATTAAGAAGAATTGTAAATTTAGTAAAAATCAATTAAAAACATTAGCCAATCATGAAATTGGTGTACATCTTGTAACTACGTATAATGGATTATCGCAACCTTTAAAAATATTTTCTAACGGGTTTCCAAAAAATGTAGAAACACAAGAAGGGTTGGCAGTTTTTAGTGAATATATGAGCGGTTCGTTAACATTAAAACGCCTAAAAGAACTGGCCTATAGAGTTATTGCTGCTGATAGTTTGATTAAAGGCTATTGTTTTTCTGATACCTTCGATTTAATTCATAATCAATACAAGTTAAATAAAGAAGACGCATTTACTATTACACTTCGAGTGCATAGAGGGGGTGGTTTTACAAAAGATCATCTTTACTTAACAGGATTAAAAAAGATTTACGATTATTATCATTCTGGTCAAGACCTTTCAAAATTGCTAACAGGTAAAGTCACATTAAAAAATATCAATGCAATTCATAAACTTCAAGCATTAGGATTGGCCGAAATCTCTAAATACTATACAGATAGTTTTCTTGAGAATGATAATGAAAATAAAAAGTTAGATTTTATCTTGAGTCATTTAAAGTAATTTCGTATCTTTTTTAAAATTTTTAATTTAAAAATGTTATGAAAAAGATTTCAAAAAAAATTACTTTAAAAGCTGTAAAGCCAGCTATTTTAAAAAACTGTAAAGGAGGATCTAGCGGTCTGCTAGGCTCAGCCCCTGAGGTACGAGTACGAGGGGTTAGTAGTATAGGCTCCAATGCTCGCCCATTATTTTAAAATAAAAATGATGTAATATGAAAAAATGCAAATTCTTTGAAGACAAACGTATTAATAAAACGATTATAGCCCAAATCAAGGCAGGGAATGGAGCAGATGGAGGTAGTAGTTATAATGATTCTAGACCCTTATATGTAGTTGATGGCCTGGTTATTCAAGATGAAAAAGCACCTAAATAATTATTTAAAAAATTCATTTTATGAAAAAGAATAGATTTCTAGGAGAAAAAAGAGTTAATGAAAAAACGTTGCCCCATATTAATGGAGGAACAAGAGAAACTAGAGTAGGAGTAAACACTACAAGTGGGGCTTTAGGAGCTCCTATTAATGTAAGAATAAGAGGTACGGGTAGTGTTAATGGAGATACAGAACCATTGTTTTAAAGATAATTTATATTTATCTCAAAATAATAAGAAAGCCGAATTATTTAATTCGGCTTTCTTTGTATAAAAGATCTTTTTAAAGATTAATGTTTTTCCCTTTTGGAAATTTAATTTTATATGAAAATTGTTTTGTGATCGTTTCTTGAGTTAACGCATCAAATTCCCAAGTCAATAAACGTTTTTTAGTATTATAAGTAGCATCATTGTATTCAATATCATCTACTTTTATTTCTTTATTTTGGGAAATAGGAATTCTGTCTAATAAAACTAATTTTATTTTTTTAGCGCCGTTGCTTTTTATGTTAATTTCATAGGTTTTGTTTACAATGCGATTATTCCCAATAAAAGAAGAACCTTTTAGATTATTAATTTGTTTTCTTTCAATGGTTCTACACCTAGTGAAATAGTTAAGTTTTTCTCTGTTTTAAAGGGATCAATAAATGTTTTTCCGGCGTAACTACCTACAAAATAAATATTTGCTTCTCCAGGCAATAAATCAAATTGTTCCCACGAAGCTAATTTGGCAGTTAAGAATACATTTTCATTGAGTATGGGCGCAGCAAAATACTCGTAAGAAGCATCAATAATAAAATCATCAATATGAATGGCTGTAATATCATTAATAGAAGGAATGCTATATGTTTTTTTAATTTTAAATTCTTTTGAGGTTATGTTTTCTGTTGCTGCAGAAGTTCTTGTGGTAACAATAACAACTCCATTGGCACCTCTGCTTCCATAAATTGCAGTAGCAGAAGATCCCTTTAAAGTTTCAATATTTTTAATCTCACTTTGATCAATACTGCTAATATCATCTTGAGGAACCCCATCTACAATATATAAAGTAGACTGAGTAGATTTTATAGAACTATTACCACGAATAAGAACGTCAGCACTTCTACCTTGAATAGCACTAGTTCCATAAGCAGTAACAACAACTTCTTCTAATGAACTAGCATCTTCTTGTAAACGCATATTAATTAAAGAAGCATATACAGGCACTTCTTCTGCTTTTTGCCCTATATATGAAAATACTAGTTCTTGCCCTTCACTAATATCTAAAGAATAATTTCCATCAAAATCTGTCTGTGTACCTATAGTGGTTCCTTTTATAACGACATTAACACCTGGCAATGGTAAGCCGCTTTGATCTACCACAGTGCCATTCACTCTTTTTATTAATGGATTATACTTATAACGGCTTTTCTTTTTTGGTGCACTATTTTTATAAGCATAACTATTTACAAAATTGAGATAATAAGGAGTTACTTCTGGTTTGTCTGAATCTATAGACGGGTCATTAGTAGACAATGTTATTTGAGCATTATCCCAATCAATACCTGTTTGTTGATATACATGGGCTTTGTAATAAAATGAAAGCGGGCTTTGTATGTCTTTCGCTTTGATATCATATACAGGAAACCAATCAGCGTTTGATACTGTATAAGAAACTTTTAAAGATAGGCTAAGAGGCAGATCGCTCTCTAATTTTAGAACAATTTCACCTCTTTCAGGCCCTGTATGATCACTTAAATTTTTAAGCCGCAAACTTACTTTGTTGTTTTCTCTATTTAAATTATTTACCTCTTGTAAGGCGTCATAAATATCATTTCTTAATACGGTTATTCTGTTTCCATAATAAAGAGCAAATTCTTTTATTTTTGCTAAATCTGTACTAGTATTTTCAACATTTAATTTTCGATTAGTAGTAAGTAGTAATTCTTCTTCTTCCAATCCTTTTATTTTATTTCGTAACAGTGATATTTGTTTTAATAGTAGTTTTTGTTTTTCAGATAATACTATAATTTCTTCGGTGTCTTCTTCTTTTTTTAAATAATCTACTTTGTAATTTAAGGAAACAACAGAAGCGCTTTTAAGCCCAGAAACTTGAATGCTATTCTCATCGATAAAAGGCGATAAATTACTTAAATTATACTTATTACTACCTGGTAACAAATGTATATAAGCATCTCTAGTTACCTGAGCGCCTTGTAGATAAACAGTTACTTTTTTAATAGTTGATTTTGCCTTTTTATCATTCCCGTATGAAAGGAAACTAGATATAAAAAATAATAAGATTAGCTTTTTCATTTGTTTAGGTGTTTACGATTATAAAGTAAACTTAGGGCCAAACATCATTTTTGAAAAATGCCAATGAGGGAGTATGCTGTTATAAAAAGAGAAGCTCGTATTTAGGTGAGTTAGTCTATAAATTTTGATTTTAATTCTGGAGTAGGAATCATGCAAGCATCTTTTTTACCATACCACTTATACCTGTTTTTGGCAACAAAGTCATAAATTAAGTCTCTTATTTTAGAAGGAATAAATTCAAAAATTTTAAGAAATTTCCATGATTTTCCAAATTCATAAGCAATATGTAGCGCAGCAGATGATTTAATATAATAGGCAACATCGGGATCTACCAATATAATAGAATCTATATCTTGAGTGTTTATATTTCGTTCTTGTATAAATTTCTCTCCCACAGTACTTTGTAGTGCAGCAAAAACATAGATGTTATTTTTATCTTTTTTTATAATGTATTGTATAGCGCTATTGCATAGATTACAAACGCCATCAAATAAGATTAATTTTTTTCCTTCTGGAATCATACTATTTTTTTGCTTGTACCAGTTCTAATTGATCTACACTTACATTGGTTATAAATAAACCATAATTTACTACTGCCTTGTTCTTTTCTAAATTATCAATACTTCCTACGGCTTTTCCGTCTTGTATTCGAACACGATCACCTATTTTAAAAATAGGCTTAGGCTTATTTTTTTCTGCAATAACAGCTTTCTTTTTTTCTATATTTTTTTTCTTTCTAATTACGGCTACCTCTTTCGCTACTTCTTTAGTAACTTCTTGTTTCAATTGCCTATCTTTCTTCTTCTCTGCGGTTGTTTTCTTTTTTCGTTTGCTATTTTCAGTTTCTACAATTCTAAGAAACTCAGAGATTAGTGGGCGTTTTTTCTTATCAGTAAAATACCTTTCAGCAATATCATTTATCTTATTACCAAGATAAATCATTCGTTGATTGTTATCAAAAAGCTGCTGATAATTTTCTAACTTCTTTTTAATACGTTCATTTAACGATTCTAATTTAACAGCTTCTTCCCTAGCTTTAGTTTCATTATCTTTAAGCGAGGTGGTAGTTTTTTCCATTTTGCTACGTTCTTTCTGTAGTTTTGCTATGGTAGCGTCAAAACGAACCTTTCCGCGTTCTATTTTCTTTTTAGATCTGTTTATTAAACTATAGGGGATTCCATTCTTTTGAGCGACTTCAAAAGTAAAAGAGCTACCAGCTTGCCCTAAGACTAATTTAAAGACTGGCTCTAACGTTCTTCCATCAAATAACATATTGGCATTGGTGGCATAGGGCAATTCGTTCGCTAACATTTTAAGGTTAGAGTAATGTGTGGTAATAATCCCAAAGGCTTCTCTATTATAAAATTCTTCCAAAAACGTTTCTGCCAGTGCACCTCCTAATTCAGGATCACTACCTGTGCCAAACTCATCAATTAAAAACAATGTTTTATCATTACATTTTCTTAAAAAGTAATTCATGTTTTTAAGACGATAACTATAAGTGCTTAAATGATTTTCAATAGACTGATTATCACCAATATCAGTTAAAACACGATTAAATAAACATATTTTACTTCTTGGATGTACAGGAATCAACATACCGCTTTGAAGCATTAATTGCAATAAGCCAATAGTTTTTAAGGTAATACTTTTACCTCCAGCATTGGGTCCAGAAATAACAATAATTCTATTCTCGGGGTGTAATGAGATGTCTTGCGGAAATGTTTTTTCTTTTTTTCTTTTATTAGTTAGATAGAGTAGTGGATGATACGCATCTTTAAGGTTGAGAATGCGTTCTTCTGTTATTTCAGGAAGTATTGCATCCATTTCATTCGCATATTTTGCTTTTGCAGCTACAATGTCTATCAGGCTTAGAAATTCTTGATACTCATTTAAAAGTGGTGTGTAAGGTCTTAAAAACTCTGTGAGTTGTTTTAATATTTTATTAATCTCTTCTTGTTCTTCAAATTCAAGATTGTTAAGCTCTCTGGTAAATTGCAATGTAATTTCTGGTTCTATATAAACGATACTACCTGTTTTAGAACTCCCCATAACAGCTCCTTTCACCTTTCTCCTATACATTGCTTTAACAGCTAATACGCGCTTGTTTTCTACAACCGATTCTCGAATATCATCTAAATACTCCGATGTTTGGTATCGATTAAGTGCACTTGCAAAACTTTGATTTATTTTTCCTTTTATAGCACTTATAGCTTTACGAATTGCATACAATGTTTCAGAAGCATCATCTTTAACTTCTCCAAAACGATCTATTACAGCATTCACACTTTCAATGATCTCCTTTGTAAATTCTATTTCAGATGCTGTTTTGTGAAGTTCTGGATAGTATTCTTTAAATTTCTTATAAAATAAAATTTGGGTATTTGCTATGGAGGAAACTGTTGCTATTTTACGAAAACCACCTATTTCTACAAATGTATTTTCAATATTTAAAAGCTTAATCTCATTGCTTATGCTATCAAATCCATGATTTGGAATATGGTTATTGTTTTCAAAAGATGAAAGATATTCTGACGTTTGCTTTACAGCTGTCATCATTTCATCTCTCTTTGAAAATGGAGTTATTTGTACTGCTTTTTCTTTCCCTAACTCTGTATTACACAATCCAGATATTTGCTCAAGAACTGTAGAAAATTCGAGGTCTTTTAGGGTTTTTTCATGTATCTTGTTCATTCTAAATTTTAAGCACAACAAAAATAATGCTTTTTCAATGAACGTCAAGATACATCCTACTTGGAAAGAACATTTAACAGAAGAATTTGAGAAACCCTATTTTAAATCGTTAATAGAATTTGTGAAGAGCGAGTATGCAAATCATAAATGCTTTCCTAAAGGCAATCATATTTTTTCAGCTTTTGATCATTGTCCTTTTAATGAATTAAAAGTAGTAATTATTGGACAAGACCCATACCATGGACCTGGACAAGCAAATGGATTGTGCTTTTCTGTAAATGAAGGAGTGTCACATCCACCATCTCTAATTAATATTTTTAAAGAAATTAAAACAGATTTACAACTTCCTTACCCAAAAAGTGGAAATCTAGAACGATGGGCAGATCAAGGTATTTTGTTACTTAATGCGACATTAACTGTAAGAGCTAACACGGCTGGGAGTCATCAGAAAAAAGGTTGGGAGATATTCACAGATACTGTGATAAAAATTATCTCTGAAAAGAAGGAAAATATCGTCTTTTTGTTATGGGGAGGCTATGCTAAGAAAAAAGGAAATATTATTGATGCAAAAAAACATCATATTTTAACCTCAGGACACCCCTCTCCATTGAGCGCGAATAGAGGTTTATGGTTTGGTAATCAGCACTTTAGTCAGTGTAATGAGATTTTGAAAACGAGTGATTTAGAAGAGATTAAGTGGTAAAAAAAGCAGCAATAAATCACGGTTTTACCATAATGTTACGCTGCTTTTTGTATAAGTACATTGATTAATAGCGAGGTAAATCTAAGAAAAGTGGAGGTTAAATGACTAAAATACTCGACAAAGGAAGCTGTTTTAACGTTAAAGGTAATACCTGTTAATTCTTTTAACAATAAAGTCACAATTTTATAACAAGAGAATTAAAATCTACAGGCTGTTCAATTAAATTTAACTGATTTAAATATTTTTGAATTTTATCTATTTCTGACAATGAAATTGTGTCTTGCCCCCAATGTGTAATTTTTAACCATTCCCTTATATCTTCTAATTTTTGATCATAGGTATTTGCAAGTGATCGATCAATACTAGGAATGCTTTTAAATTCATTTGTATAAAGATTGATGACTTCTAAAATATGCTTTAAAATATTTTTGTGATCTTTTATAAACCGATCACTTGCTGCTATAACAAAGCATGGCCATGGAGTAGGGCATTCTCCAATTTTTCTAAAAGTACCGTCATCTACTAATGGTTTGGTAGTAAAACGCTCCCACATAAAATAATCTGCAGTATTATTTTGCAATGCAGTTACAGCGCCTCCTAAATTATTAATGACTTCAAAATTTAATTTTTCTAAATCCCAATTTTGTTGTTGAGCGTTTACATATGACATTAAATGACTTCCGCTACCAAAACGACTAATAGCCGCTTTTTTTTCTTCAAGTTCTGTAATTGATTTATAAATAGAATTTGCTGCTACATGAATTCCCCAGACTAAAGGCGATTTCACATATAGTTGTACAATTTTAGATGGATTCCCACCAATAATATCTTTTATCACGCCTTCTGTAAGTATAATGGCGAGATCTGTTTCTTCTTTGCGTAACATTTCACACATTCTACCTGTTCCTTCAGGAACATCTGTCCATTGTAAATTAATACCTCGTTCTGAAAAAGCATTATCTTCTATGGCAAGATGCCAGGGAAAATTAAAATGCTCAGGAACTCCTGCTATTTTAACTGATATCATATAAACTACTTGCTTAAATAATTGAAAATTTCATATTGAGAACGCAATGCTATTCCCCCATCTTTAGGGGCAAGATAGTTATTACTTCCATGTTCATCAATAATTCGGGATTTAAAAGTGTCCTTCAATTGAATATCTAGAAAATGCTTAAGCTCTTTAAAGATATCTGGATCTAATATTGGTGTAATGACCTCTATTCTACGATCTAAATTTCGAGTCATCCAATCTGCAGATCCGATAAACAGCCGTTCATTGCCATTGTTTTCAAAATGAAAGATTCTGCCATGTTCTAGATAGCGATCTACTATACTAGTTACCATTATATGATCACTTAAGCCTTCTACACCAGGTTTTAAGCAGCAAATGCCTCGTATTATTAATCGTATAGCAACTCCAGCCTGAGAAGCTTCATAGAGCTTTGCAATCATTTTTGGATCTTGGAGTGAATTCATTTTAGCAGTAATACCTGCTTTAATTCCTTTTTGAGCGTTTTTTATTTCATTATCAATCAAAGAAGTAAAAGTAGCTCTATTGGTAAAAGGAGAAACTAATAACGTATTTGCTGCTATTAATTTTGTTTTTCTTTCAAGAAACTGAAATACTCCTGCCAATTCAGTTGTTATTTTATCATGTGCAGTAAAAAGACCATGATCACAATAGATTTTAGAAGTCTTGGCATTAAAGTTTCCTGTTCCAATATAGGCATATCGCTTGCTCTTATCTGTTTCTTTACGTTCTACTATTAGTATTTTAGAATGTACCTTAATATTAGGGAAACTATAGTAAACAGTTGCTCCTTTAACTTCAAAGGTTTTCCCCCATAGAATATTATTTTTTTCATCAAAACGCGCTTGAGCTTCAATAAATACAATTACTTTTTTACCTAATGATAATGCTTTTAATAGCGCATCTGTCAATTCAGATTTTTTAGCTACTCTGTACAAAGAGATTTTAATTGTTGTTACAAGAGGATCATTGGCTGCCTGTTCTATAAAACGTTGTACATATTCAAATGATTGATAGGGAAAATGGACTAATTGATCTTTTTTAGCAATGAGATCAAAATAATCTGTAGCTGTTTCTAAATGTTTATGCGGGATGGGTTTTTTCTCTTCAAAATGAAGTTCAGCGTTTTTTGTAGGATCATCAAATGCAAAAAAATCACTAAAATTATGAAACCTACCGCCAGGTACTAAATCTGCCTTTCCTAAGCCTAGCGCGTTTTTCATTAATCGCTTTATTTTTTTTGGCATTTCGAGATCGTACAGTAACCGAGTAGCCTGTCCAATTTTTCTTTGCGAAAGACGCTCATAGATTTGCTTTGCCAGCGTACCATCATAATCATCGTCTAAATACAATTCTGCATCTCGAGATAATTTTATACTAAAAGCTTCAGAAATAGTATCTGTTGCAATTACTTTATTGATATTGGCCTTTATAATCTCATCTAGAGGCGCGTAATAATGTGTATTATTATGAGTAGGGAATTTTACAAACCTTCCAAATTCTTCTGTTGGGATAGAAATAAAGATCACATCATTCTCATTGATACTAGCTACTAAATATAATAAACCATCTTCTAGAAAAACTTCGTCTTGATTTAAAGCCTTTAATAAGGTTACTTTTTTAATTAAATATTCATCGAAAAAATGAGAAGAAAACTCTTGTTGTTTCTCAGAGAATAAATCTTTATTTAATAGTACAATATTATTAGTGGCTAATTCTGGGACAATTTCTTTAAAAAAGATAGTTCCAAATAATTCTTGTTGTTGCTTCACAACCTGATGAATTGTTTTTAAAGTTTTGTTTGGTTTTAAAAACAATCGTTTGCGCAAAGGTTTTTCTATCTTTTTTATCTGTCTAAGCTGAGATACTTTAACCTTGAAAAGCTCATCTAAATTAGAAGAGTAAATAGCAAGAAATTTAATGCGTTCAAATAGTGGGTTTCTTTTATCTGCAGCCTCTTGTAATACACGTTCATTAAAAGATAACCAACTTAGATCTCTAGAAATTAGTGTTTGTTTGGTTTTTGACACGTTATATAAGTTTTATCAAATGTAAAAATAGAATTTACGATGTATTTCAATTTAGTGTTAAATATAAGAGAAATAAAGCTTACGCTAATTTGCCTAAAGTATATTGTATAAGCTTGTCTACAGAAGAAGAAGGGTTTTTTGAAAACGTTTGATTAGGACGATTTGCAAGTACACAATTCATCGAAACAGCACAGTGCCCCAAGAGTGCACTCATTACATAAATTCCAGCAGTTTCCATTTCTAGATTCGTAACTTTTAATCCGTTATATTCAAAAGTAGCTAATTCTTCATTTAATGAAGCATTTTGAGGTTCAAGGCGCAATACTCTAGATTGTGGCCCATAAAAACCAATGGAAGTAGCTGTTAATCCTATGTGTGTATGTTCAGAATGCAAAAGCTTGAAAAGTCTTTTGTTTGCATGAATAATATAAGGAGTAGATTTTTTATCATACCAATTGGTTTTTTTTATGAAATCTAACTCAAAATTCTGATTATCAGATATTTGATTTTTGTAAAAATATGGGAGATTGTCAAAGCCAATAGCACTTTTGCTAATTAAAAAATTATCTACTTTTATTGCAGATTGTAATGATCCTGTACTGCCAATACGAATAATATCTAAAGATGTAAGTTGTTTTTTTACAGTTCTTGTTTTAAAGTCGATATTTACCAGTGCATCTAATTCGTTTAAAACAATATCTATATTGTCTGTACCCATTCCTGTAGAGAGTACAGTAATACGTTTTTTATTTAAAAAACCTGTATGGGTAACAAATTCTCTTTTTTTCTTTATAAGCTCAATAGAATCAAAATACTTAGAAACACTAGGTACCCGTTCGGGGTCTCCAACAAAAATAATGGTATTTGCAATGTCTTCAGGAAGCAAATTAAGATGATAAATACTTCCGTCTGAGTTTAAAATCAATTCAGATTCAGCAATCATTTTAGAGCTTTAACAGTCTTTCTGATTCTTCATGATATAGGAAATCATATTTATTTGTACCTCCTAAAAAAGCATTTTCATCTTTTATTTGAGCATAAAAATTCTCTTTTTTACCTTGAACATCTTTCCCTAAACGACTAATAGTTACAGGGTTAAATGTTCTAAAAAGCGGTTTTAAATCGCTTACCATTTTGAAAAATTGAGAATCACCTAGGCCATAAAACCCTTGATTTTTAAGAATATGTCCAACCATTTTTTCTTTTGATTCAAATTTTTGAATCATCGCAGCATCTATAATACTGTTTTCTAAAGCATTTAAACCATTTTTTACTGAAGGAAAACGTTGGATATGTGCCTCGATAGCATTGGGTAAGTATTTTAGCTGAGAAGCATTAAACTTAGTAAACGTTTCGAGTCGAAGCGGGTTGTCACTGCAATATAGTTGCCAGATATAATCTGCATATTCTATATCATCTTGTGATAATACAAGTCTATTCTTGTATAATTTTTGTAAAGCAGCTTTGCTAAGCTCTGATAGGCTATATAAGCGTTTAGTATTATCTTCTTTACCACTGCATACGAGTGATATTTCTACGCCTTTTCTATGTTTTTTGAGCCAACTTAATACAGCAATCATATTAATTTGACAAAAAAGATCATATTCAAACCAAAGTACAATTTCTTGTTGCTTTTTATGATTACATAAATCTCTATACTCTTTGAGTGTGAAATCTATAAAACGTTTTTTGGTTACTTTATATGTTTTACTCAAATATTCATAACGAATTTTCCAGAAATTCTCGCTACCAACATCGGTAACAGTTTTTCCTTCGCAAAGCATTTCTCGCCATGTTATTATTTCTCCTTTGAGTTTTAATGTTTGAAGAACAGAGGTAAAACTATCTCCGTTAGTAATATGAAGAATGTTACTCATTAGTTTTAGTTAGTTATGGTTGAGTAAAAATATAAATTTAATACTAAAAAAACACGATTAAGTGTTAAATTTATCCGCCAACGCGTTTTACTTTATAAGATAACGCTTCTAATAGGGTAATTATTTTATCTCGATAATTTCCTTGAATAATAATTTCTCTATCTTTTATAGAGCCCCCAACGCCACATTTTGTCTTTAAGGTTTTAGCCAATTCTTTTAGCGCTTCATCTGTTCCTACAAAGCCTTTTATAACAGTAACAGTTTTTCCTCCTCGACCCTTATTGCTAAAGTGAGCTTCCAAACGTTGTTCTGAATTGGAAATTCCAGAAGCATTAGTATTTGTGTTATTTTCCGGTTTAAAATCTTCATTAGTTGAAAATACAAAACCACCTAAATCTTCTAAACTGCTCAATTTCTTTTTTCCCATTTGAATACTGTCAAATTATTTTTTTACCAACCCTAATTCTACAAGGCGTTCATATAAAAAATCTCCAGCAGATATATCCTCAAATTGTTTTGGGCGATCTTTAGTAACACAATTTTCAAGACAATTTAAGGGCATCTCACTAATTGGATGCATGAAAAAAGGTATTGAGTACCTAGAAGTACCCCAAAGCTCTTTAGGAGGGTTTACTACTTGATGAATGGTAGATTTAAGTTTATTGTTTGTATGTCTGGATAACATATCTCCCACATTAATCATAATTTCATCAGGTGCTGCTATAGCATCGATCCACTCTCCATCATGATTTTGTACTTGAAGTCCTTTTCCTTGCGCTCCCATTAATAATGTGATAAGATTGATATCTCCATGTGCTGCTGCACGTACTGCATTTTTTGGTTCATTTTTGATAGGGGGGTAGTGGATAGGGCGTAAAATAGAATTCCCATTTTTTATATACTTGTCAAAATACCCTTCTTCTAAATTTAAGTGTAATGCGAGAGCTCTTAGTACATACTTTGCTGTTTTTTCTAACATTTTATAGGTTTCTTCACCTACCTTGTTAAAAGTAGCAAGCTCATCAACAATAACATTTGAAGGGTAGGCAGCTTCCAGTTTTGGATCATCTTCAACATATTGACCAAAATGCCAAAACTCTTTTAAATCTCCTTCTTTTTTTCCTTTCGCATGCTCTTTTCCAAAAGAAGTATACCCTCTTTGCCCTCCAATACCTTCTATTTCATACTTGGCTTTTGTTGTTTCAGGTAGATCAAAAAAGGCTTTTACTTGGCCGTACAAAGCTGTCACTAATTCGTCACTTAGGAAATGCCCTTTTAAAGCAACAAAACCAATGGTTTCATATGCTTGTCCTATTTCTGATACAAACTTTTCTTTTTGAGCTGGATTATCGCTCAAAAAATCTTTAAGATTAATACTTGGAATGCTATTCATAATCCTAAAAGTGTTAAAAGATTAATAGTTTATTTTTTGTGTAGATGCTATTAGCGCATGTATAAACAAAGGTAACGAAAATATTTGCTGATATATTTTCCGATTTTATAAAATCTTTTATGATATATCAAGTTTTTATTTTTCTAATTTTACACTTATCAAAAAAAGAATAATGGAAAATCCTATATCGGCAGAGACACCGATTGTTTATAATAGAAAAGAGATCGATAACGAAATGTTACTACATCTTTATAAAATGATGCTAAAACCTCGTATGATTGAAGAGAAAATGCTCATTTTATTAAGACAAGGTAAAATATCTAAATGGTTTAGTGGAATAGGGCAAGAGGCTATATCTGTGGGCGTAACGGCATCCCTATTGAAAAGCGAATACATACTTCCAATGCACAGAAATTTAGGAGTTTTTACTACAAGAGAAATCCCATTATACCGTCTTTTTTCTCAATGGCAAGGAAAGGCTAATGGTTTTACAAAAGGAAGAGATAGAAGTTTTCATTTTGGAACTCAGGAATTTAATATTGTGGGAATGATTTCACACCTGGGGCCTCAGTTGGGAGTTGCAGATGGTATTGCATTAGCTCACAAATTAAAAGGAGAAGCAAACGTTTGTGCTGTCTTTACAGGAGAGGGAGCTACCAGTGAAGGAGATTTTCATGAAGCGCTTAATGTGGCTGCTGTGTGGGAGCTTCCTGTAATTTTTTGTGTAGAAAACAATGGTTACGGCCTTTCTACACCTACAAAAGAGCAATACCGATGCGAAAATATTGCAGACAAAGGGGTGGGGTATGGAATGGAATCACACATCATTGATGGAAATAATATTATAGAAGTATATACTAAAGTAGCAGCTTTAGCAGATGACATACGTACAAACCCAAGACCTGTGCTTTTAGAATTCAAAACTTTTAGAATGCGAGGGCATGAAGAAGCTAGTGGTACAAAATATGTCCCTAAAGAACTAATGGAGGCTTGGGCATTGAAAGATCCAATAGTCAATTATTACAATTTTTTAAAAGAAGAAGGGCTTATAACAGATAAAGAAGATGAAGAAATACGCGTGCAAATTAAGAAAGAAATTGATAGTAATTTGCAAAAAGCCCATGATGAAAATCCTATAGAATCTACTGTAAGTAAAGAATTAAATGATGTTTATAAGTATTTTGATTATCAGCCCATTGAAATAAATAATGATAAGCAAAACATTAGAGTTGTAGATGCTATTTCACAAGGATTAAAGCAATCGATGGAACAACATGATAATCTAGTGATTATGGGACAAGATGTGGCAGAGTACGGAGGTGTTTTTAAAATTACAGAAGGGTTTGTAGAAACTTTTGGAAAAGAGAGGGTTAGGAACACGCCAATCTGTGAATCTGCTATTGTGTCTGCGGCAATGGGCTTGTCAATAAATGGGCAAAAGGCTGTTGTAGAAATGCAATTTGCAGATTTTGTTTCTAGTGGATTTAACTCTATAGTTAATTATTTGGCAAAGGCACATTATAGATGGGGTGAAAATGCAGACGTTGTGATTAGGATGCCTTGCGGGGCTGGAGTACAAGCAGGGCCTTTTCATTCGCAAACGAATGAAGCATGGTTTACTAAAACTCCCGGTTTAAAAGTTGTGTACCCTGCATTTCCAATAGATGCTAAAGGGCTTCTTATAACAGCTATTAACGACCCTAATCCAGTACTCTTTTTTGAACATAAAGCATTATATAGAAATGTGTATGGAGATGTACCTTCTAATTATTATACACTTCCTTTGGGTAAGGCATCTGTTTTAAAAGAAGGAACTCAAGTTACCATAGTTACCTATGGCGCAGGAGTGCATTGGGGGTTAGAAGTTTTAGAACAGCATCCTGATATAAATGCAGATCTTATAGATCTTAGAAGCTTGCAACCTATTGATTATGAATCTATATACCAATCGGTACAAAAAACAGGAAGGGCCATACTTCTTCAAGAAGATACTTTGTTTGGGGGTATTTCCAGTGATATCGCTGCATCTATAATGGAACATTGTTTTGAAAGCTTAGATGCCCCTGTAAAAAGAGTAGCAAGCATCGATACTCCTGTCCCTTTTGCAAAAGCATTGGAAGATCAGTTTTTAGCTAAGAAAAGATTTGAAGACGAATTATTAGCATTAATATCATATTAAACTAATAATGAATAAACGATTGTGCTTATTGTGAACTTTATATTTAAAATGAAAAGAAGCGCAATTTTAATTTAATTTTCAACGACACTGTTTTCTTCTTTGATAACTCTAATGTTTAAATAAATATCCAATTTATTCTCGTTACGCTTTTCAGACATATTGATTTTAAAATCCATTAAATTAATGGATCCAATTCCAGCTACAATCCCTTCAGAATAAACTAGATCAAAAGACATGGATTTGGTTACCTCTTTAATAGTTAACATACCGGTAACGATGTATCCATGATCCATTTCAACAATCTTGGTACTTTTAAAAGTTATTTTTTCATGCTTTTTCTTATTGAGGTATTTTTTAGACAAGAGCTTTAAGTCTCTAATAACATTTCCAGTAGAGAATGTTTCTGTTGAAACTTCTGCTTTTATCCAAGAAGTATGAAGGTTTTCAGGATCAAAATTAGTGCTCGTAGTAAGCCCGTTAATTGAACCTGTAATATCTTTTGATGCAAGATGAAGGTTTATTGTAGATTCTGCTTCTACAACTTTAATATTGTATTGTTTTGTTGTGGTAAAACTAAGGAGTCCAGCTCCTATAACTAGAAGTAATTTTTTTCCAAGTATCATGGTTTTTTAAAATTTAAGGCAATGTAAATATACTAAAATTCTGATTATCAACCAAAAACATCGATAAAATACACATTTTAACTAATGATGTTTTCCATAAGTAGCTTATAAAACTTGGTCTAACGAAAAATAAATGAATTACTTTCCGCTAGATCATTTAGTACTATTATTTGAAAATATTTTAATTGGTTTCTGCTTCTGAAATTATTTGCGGATATGCCTTTTTAACTTTAATAAGCTGATCTCTAGTAAGCATTTCTAAAGATACTCCGAACTCTTTTATAGCATAGGCAGTGCGTAATTCTGTATATGCTGATATTAATTCATTCTGAACGGCTATAAAGCGGTCATAGCTGGTATCTCTATCTGTAGTTAGAGAAATAACTGCTTTTTGAGGACTATCTGAAGCGTCTTTTAATTGTAATCCTGTACAATAATTACATTCTTTAGATAAATTATTATTTATAAATGCTTTTGTAACATCTTTTAATTTATTTAATTCTAATAGATCTCCTTCAACTAATAAGTCGTTGTTAAAATTAATAACAACTCGAAGAATATCATTTTCATGCAAATCTACTTGACAAGGAGGATTTGTGCATTCTCTAGGAAGTTTTTGAGGGATTCCTTCATCATTAGGAATTGTTGTTGTTACTAAAAAAAAGATGAGTAGTAGAAATGCAATGTCTGCCATAGAACCTGCATTTACATCGTTTTGGTTTCTTGAAAATTTCATAATAAATGGTTTTAATGATATGAATATTAAATCAATAGTGATGCCAAAGGAATTCTATTTATTAATTAATATAAAATGCACGATTAATTCTTTTTGGAGTTTATGTATTTCAGTTATATTTGGATTTACAATAAATAACCAGATACAGCAATGGAAGGAATCTTCACACTTGACAACCTTATAGCGCTAGGAATGCTAACGTTATTGCAAGCAGTTTTAGGATTAGACAACCTATTATATATTTCTTTAGAATCTAAAAGAGCTCCAGAAGATAAGCAGCCAAGAGTAAGAGCTATTGGTATTGGATTGGCCATAGTGCTTAGAATAGTATTGTTATTTGTACTCATACGGCTTATCTCATATTTTCAAGACCCTATTTTTGGTTTTGATTTACAAGATATAATAGAAGGGCATTTTAACATCCACAGTCTTATTGTACTGCTTGGAGGTGCTTTTATCATGTATACTGCAGTAAAGGAGATCTGGCACATGCTAAAATTAGAAGATGATCATGCAAAAATAGAAAAGAAACCAAAATCTATTAATTCAATTATCTTTTCAATAGTAATCATGAATATTGTTTTCTCATTTGACTCTATTTTAAGCGCAATGGCGCTAACCAAAGTATTTTGGGTAATGGCAACTGCTATTATTATTGGAGGACTCTTAATGATTTGGTTATCAGGAAGAGTTACTGATTTTCTGAAAAAGAACAGGATGTATGAAGTACTAGGGCTCTTTATTCTTTTTATAGTTGGTATTATGTTATTGTCTGAAGGAGGACATTTGGCTCATTTAAAATTATTTGGAAACGAAATTACTCCAATGAGTAAAACTACCTTCTATTTTGTGATAGCAGTATTGGTAATTGTAGATGTTATTCAAAGTAAATATCAAAAGAAACTCTCTAAGAATTCGTAAACCTGGCTAATACCTATTAATGGATTTAAAAAGAGCCATTTACTTAATGATATTAAGCACATTAGCCTTTACAGGCATGAATGGGCTCATAAAATATCTTACACATTATAATGCATACCAATTGGTATTTTTTAGATCTTTAGGGTCTTTGTTTTTTACCTTTGGTTATTTATGGAGGTATCGTATCCCTGTTTTAGGTACGAATAAAAAATTATTGCTACTTAGGGCGTTTATTGGGGCATTGTCAATGATTCTATTCTTTTTAGGGATCCACTATATGTCTATAGGTTCTGCGGTAGCATTGCGTTATATTTCACCAATATTTGCTGCTATTTTTGCTATTTTATTATTAAAAGAGAAAGTGCACCCTGTTCAATGGCTATTTTTTGCAATTGCGTTTGCAGGAGTATTGGTGCTTAAAGGGTTTGATAACTCAATTCCAGTTATTGGGCTAGTCTTTGTTTTATTGGCTTCTGTTTCTAGCGGCTTTGTTTATATTATTATACGTAAAATAGGAAAAACGGAACACCCTGTAGTAATCGTAAATTACTTTATGTGTGTTGCTACTATTATAGGAGCTGTATTATCTATTTTCTATTGGAAAACACCAGGTTTGGTAGATACTTTGTTATTATTAAGTTTGGGGGTTTTTGGTTTTTTTGGACAATTGTTTATGACAAAAGCTTTTCAATTAGGAGAAACCAATGTTATTGCTCCCTTAAAGTATGTTGAAGTTATTTTTGCGATTATAGTAGGAGTAGGGTTTCTTGGAGAAACGTATTCTATATGGAGTTTTATAGGAATGGCAATGATTATTGGAGGACTCCTTATCAATTTGTGGTATAAACATAAGTATCACTAAAGAAATATAATTACTAATCCATTATTTTGCTAGAAATTTTTCAATAGCAGGCCAAACAATATCCGGGCGTTCTGCATATGTAAAATGCCCTGCATCTGGTACTTTAATAAGAGCTGCATTTGGTAATGCTACAGACCATTCTTCTACCATATCCATAGGGATAGCTTCTTGTATCCCATGTAAAATTAATGTGGGCGCCGTTACATTGCTTAATTGTGATCGGAGATCCCAATTTCCTAAAGAACCAAAAGTAGTTGGATTGGTAACTTGCATTCCATACCTAATTGCTTCTCCAGAAGCAGCGCAACAATCTCCTTTTACAATAGACACTGGTAACCCAACAGCTAATCTTGGTTTTAAAGCGATGTTCCAATAAGCTTGGCAACCTGCCTTAGGGTTGTTTCCTTCTATAAGTTCTTGGTACGCTTTTCCCATTTTCTGAAGTTCTTCCTCGTTGAGTTTGCTAGTGAGATTACTACCATATCGGGCTCCAAAATCTTCTTGCATAGGAGGGACAGGACCTAAAAACACCATTTTAGACACATTATCAGGATGTGCGATAGCGTATTTTGCTAGCACCATAGGGCCAAAAGAATGACCAATTAATGTTAGTTGATCTAATCCAAAATAATTTCGAAGCATTTCTAAATCTGATACATGTTTGTCTATATGTAACTTATCGATGTCTTTAGGCAGGCTAGAACGTCCTCCACCTCTTTGATCATAATATATCAAGGTATATTTTTTGGATAAAGGTTCAAAATCTGCAACCATATACTCGCTATCCATACCTGGGCCTCCATGGACAATTACCAGTGTATCGTTGTCGTTGCCTTTAACCTGATAGAAGATATCTAAACTATCTGAAGCTGTAATATAACCTTCTGAAACTATTTGTTTTTTTTCTGGAGTTTCTTGATTTTTATCTTTTTTAGTATCACAGCTCATTAATATTGAAAAACCTAGAAGTAGGAGCACAACAATCTTTTTTGTTATATATGTCATTACAGAAGTGTTATTTTAATTTAAAGCAACTAAAAATACTGTTTTTAATTTTCCAATCAACAATCTTACCTCATAAAATGAAACCTCATATTTGTTTGTATTTAATTCAATTGTACAATTCAATACAGTAAGTGTACAACTCAATACATTTCGTTTTATAAACTTGAAATAGTGTGACATATTTGTCCTATCAATTTAAATCAACAAAAAACGCACACTTATGAATCAATTAATAAAAATATTCATTCCGTTCTTAATTAAATCAATTTTAGCTTTTCTTTTGATTTTACCATCAGGGTTAGAAGCTCAAAAAAAGAAATCTTCATATTCTGTAGTTAAGAATACAAAAACAGGTACCACTTCTATTAGTGTAAAAAAGGGATTAAATAAAAACTTTACTATTGAATTTGAAGGAGATATCACATTGTCTGATGATGACAAAGATGTTATTGCGATATCAGATGGAGGCTTTTTAGAAATTAAAAAGGCTGTTTTTGGAAGCAGAAGACGCATCTTAATTGAATCTGATGGAAGTGGTAGACTCATAAAAAAATACTATGTAAGTTCTTCTGATAAAGGATTTCAACCTGAAGGTAGAAAATGGTTAGCAGAGATTCTTCCTGAAATAGTTAAAACGACTACAATTGCAGCCAAACAACGAGTAAACAGATTTTATAGAAAAGGAGGAGCTACAGCTGTATTACAGGAAACAGGATCTTTAGAAGGAGACTATGTAAAAACAGCCTATTTAAAGTTATTACTTGAAAAAGATTTAAATGAAACAGAACTTACTTCATTATTAAATAAAGCAGGAAGTATTATTAAGTCTGATTATTATTTGTCAGAATTACTAAGAAAAAACCAACAAAAATTCTTTGTATCTAGCGCATTGACTTCTACTTTTATAAAAACTTCTGGGAAGATTAATTCAGATCATTATAAGGCAGAAGTTCTGAAAACGGCTATTAACGATTCAGACCTATCAGACAATCAAATAAGAGAATTATTCAAGATAACAAAAAGTATAAAATCTGACCATTACAATGCACAAGTGCTTCAAAAAGTATTAAAAGAAAGAGAATTAAATAGTAAAAATCTTAATTTATTATTAGAAACTTCTAAAGCTATTAAATCTGATCATTATAAAACAGAAGTATTAAAAAAGGCATTGAATATACCTAATCTTTCCGATAATAATTACAATACACTTATTGGTACTTTAAAGGAGGTTAAATCTGATCACTACAAAACAGAAATTTTTAAAAGAATTATAAAAGAACATAATCTAAGCGGGGAAAGATTGAGTGTTTTTATAAATGCGTTGGGAAATATTAAATCTGATCATTATCTTACTGAAACTGTAAAATATTTTGCGAATAGAATTAAAAATAAAGACCAATTAATAAAGGTGTTAGAAGCTTCCTCTAATAATATTGCTTCAGACCATTACTTATCACAGGCACTAATAGTATTAGCACCCTATGCTAAAAAAGAAGGAGGATCTGCTATAGAAGCTTATAGAGATGCGACTAAAAGCATTGCTTCAGATACGTATCTAGGAAAAGCACTAAAAGCCATTCGATAAACAACCAACGAGTTTCATCTTACCATCTTAATATTTTAATGATTATTTTGGTAGGATGAAGCTTTATTATTTTTTAGACCAACCTAAAGTGAAAAAAACACTAACCATTATTTTCACAGGATTCCTTATAGGGCTTCTAACGTATCTCTTTATTATATATAATGAAGAAAGAAGTGAAGTAGCACTTGTTTTATCAGGGTTTTTAGGAATCATTATTGCATACCTAGTTATTTTATTTTCAAAGTGGTTAAATAAAAGTATTTCCTGGAAAACACAGACAGGATTGCGGTTGTTTTTAGGTACTTGTTTTGTTACAATCATTGCTTTTTTAATATGGTTTTTAGTCGCTTACATATTTGAATTTCTAAAAAAAGAACAGAATCATTTCTGGCAGAACTACTGGGAAAGCCTTCTTAAGTTACTTATTTTAATATTCTCTATGTCATTGATTTATAATGTCATCTATTTTGCTATTTATTCGTATTATCAATATGCAAAAGGTCAATTGCATGAGATACAATTAGAGCGTAAGCAAACTGCATTACAACTTACCGCATTAAAGTCACAATTAAACCCTCATTTTCTATTTAATAGCATTAATACTGTATCCTCTCTTTTATTCAAGGACATACTGACGGCAGAATATTTTATCAGGAAATTGGCATATTTATATCAGTATACATTAAACAATTATAAAAATAAACTAGTTACTGTAGCAGAAGAACTCAATTTTGTACATTCATATGTATTTCTGATAAAAACCAGGTTTGGAAATCATTTATCATTTGATGTAGAATTACCGAAAGATGTTTTGAACACAAAAATACCTCCTTTAACGCTTCAGATCTTGGTAGAGAATGCAATAAAGCATAATCAAATATCTGAATCTCAAAAATTAACGGTAAAAATTAATGCTTTAGAAGAAAAAATAAACGTATCAAATAATAAAACAACCACGGCTAATCGAGTAGAATCATTTAAAATAGGATTAAATAACATTGCTTCTAGGTATCGATTATTAGTAAATAAAAAGATAGAAATAATAGATGACGATCAATTTACGGTTCGTTTACCATACATAAAATGAATAAACTTTTTATACATCATCCGTTATTTAGAATGATAAGCCCGCTATGCAGCGGAACCTTGATTTATATGCTTATTTTATTGATTAACAATAATGTTAGTCAATTAAAAGATACATTTTTGGGGCAAGAATTATATGTATGCATTGGGTTAGCCTACCTTATACAAGAATATTCACGTGTATCGTTATCGTTTTTTAGAAATATAAAAGAATCGGTTCCCTTTCTATTTAAAATAGTATTCCAAGCAATTTTATCGGTAATTGTATGTATTGCTATTGTTTCAACAGCAATGTATGTTTATTATAAAGTAGTACTAGGTTTTACTCCTAATGTATCAGATTTTGTAGTTATCAATAGTATTTTTTCAGTATTTACTTTAGTGTATCTGGTATTGTATATAAGTCATCAGTTTTTATATAAGGTAAATACGGAGAAAATAGATCAAGAATTACTTAATAAAGAAGCTATAGAAAAAGACTTCTTTCAGTTTAAAAAAGGAATAAATCCAAACTTGTTATTTGAAAGCTTAGAATCTCTTCTCGTAATAATGAAAAAAGATGTAGAAAAGGCAGAATTATTACTGGACCATTTTTCTTCTGTATATCGATATATACTTACTAAAAAAACACAAGAACTAATTGCTTTTAATGAAGAAGTAAAGGTGTTAAATGAATTTCTTTTATTATTTAAAGAATTGCCATATAGGGCTATAAAACTTACAGGAAATACAACTATAAACACATTAGTAATTCCTGGATCAATTATAGCCATTATAGAAGAGATTATACGTAGTACCATAGTATCTACCGAGATAACATTAACTATAGAATTAGTAGAGGAGGAGAGTAGTTTTTTAATAAAGTACCAACCAGAAGAAAAGCTTATAAATGCATTAGACCTTAGCAAGATTAATGATATTAAAAAAACATATAGTATCTATACAATAGATGATATTACAATAAAACAAGATACTATTTATAAAACGATCAAAATACCTAAACTGAGCCTTAATGAGAGTAGCCATCATTGAAGATGAATTATTAGCAATAGAAAAGCTAACACGTTATTTGCTTAAATACAATGAGGAAATAACGATAGTTCATACCCTTGGTTCTATACAAGAAGCTGTGCCATGGATTAAAAATAACCAAGAAGAAGTAGATTTGTTTTTTATGGATATTCAATTAACAGATGGCCTTAGTTTTGAAATTTTTAATGAGCTTAGACTAAGTAAACCAGTTATATTTACTACTGCTTTCGATGAATTTGCTATTGACGCTTTTAAAATGAATGGAATTGATTATTTATTAAAACCCGTTACGTTTACAGACTTATCTGGAGCTATGAAAAAATTAGCAGCTTTGAAGTCTATGTTTTCTAAAGACAATCAAATGCAAACAGTAATTAAAAAAATCGCAACGACATCGAGTAAAGATCGGTTTTTGGTTCGATTAGGAAATCATTTAAATTCTATAAAAACAGAAGATATTAGCTTTTTTAATGCAGAAGGAAGAGATACGTATTTAATAACCAATACCACTAAAAAGTACATTATAGAATATAAATTAGAAGAATTAGAGGCACTTTTAGATAAAAAACATTTTTTTAGAGTGAATCGAAGCTTCATTATTAATATCAATGCAATAAAGGATGTATTAGTATTTTCAAATAGACGATTAAAATTGATACTTAATGTTAACTATGATAAAGAAGTAATAGTAAGCAGAGAGAAAGTACAAGATTTTAAACGTTGGTTTGAAGGAATGAGTAATTAATGCATTAATTAGTGGGGGTTTTAGATGTTTTGTTTATATAGATAAGAATCCCCAATGATACTGCAGAACATATCGAAAAACCTACAAAAATAGGGAAGGAGGAGTTTATTATAAATTTGCCAATATAGGTGCTAATGCCTACCGCCATTAAAGTAGATATAAATCCAGTAATGGCAGCGCCAATACCAGCTATATGCCCTACGGGTTCCATAGCTAAAGCTCGAAGATTACCAAATAGAAAACCAATAGCAAAAAATTGCAATGCAAAAAACACAATCAAAATTTGTATGGGTGGGTTGTGCCCGCTATAAAAAAGAATCACATAAATTAAAGAAGAAACAAAATAGGCTACCAGAGCAAGGGTTACAAGTTTTTTCATACCAAATTTAATAACCAGACTTGCATTAGAAAATATGGCAGCTCCTAAGGCAATAGCCAATCCTGCAAAAATATAGGGGAATTCATCTTTTAATTGGTATTGTTCTTGAAAAATCTGTTGCGAACCACTTAAATATACTAAAAAAGAGCCAACAATTAGTCCAGAGATAATAGTGTATCCCATCGTAATTTTATGTTTAATAATTTCTGTAAACCCATTGATGAAAACTTGACGAGTAAAAGAAGTTCGATTTTTTTCTGAAAGTGTTTCGGGCTGTCTTTTCCAGAACCATATCCATACTAAGAAGCCTATAAACATCTGAATATAAAAGATGCCTTGCCAATTATAATGATCTAAGGTTAATTTTCCTAAAGCAGGTGCTACTACAGGTATTAATAAAAAAACTACGGTAACAAACGACATAATACGGGCCATATAATCACCATTAAACTTATCTCGAATAATTGCAATAGCAATAGTACGAGGTGCAGATAGACCGATACCTTGTAATATGCGCCCTACAATCATTACTTCAAGACTTTTGGCGTATATGCAAATAAAACTAGTTACCATAAAAATGGCAAAACCTAAATACACCATTGGCTTTCTTCCTAAACTATCTGAAATAGGTCCAAAAAACATTGGTCCAACACCCAAACCTAAAAAGAACATGGTAACTAATAGTTGATTGTCTGTATTTTTTGAAGTTCCTATAGCCAGTCCTATAATATCTAAAGCAGGTAATAAGGCATCTAGGGCTAATGCTACAATAGACATTAGCGAGGCCATTAAGGCAATAAATTCAAACTGCGATTGCTTTGTCTTTTGCATCTGGCAAAAGTAGTTTAAAAACCAGAATTCTGTTTAAAAATATGAAGCTTCTTTATTAGAATACATTCTTATTATATTTGAATAAATTAAAAACGATGTATGGATATCATCACCTTTGACAAAAATCGAATAATTAGTTTTAGTGACGCTATTTTTTCAATAGCCATGACTTTGTTAGTTCTTGAAATTAATATCCCATCATTTAAGACCTTAGATAACTTAGGAACTTGGGAAATATTAGCTTACAGAATCCCTAGTTTTATAGGGTTTATTGTTAGTTTTTTAGTAACCGCATTGTACTGGATAGAACATATGCGTATCATGAAATTTGTATCTGATGTTGATAATAAACTACTGTGGATCAATATTTTTCTTTTGCTCTTTATTGTTTTAATGCCTTTTTCTACCGCTTTTTATGTAAAAGGTTTTGACCTGGTTGGTCCTTTTGTGTTTTACTGCTTTAATTTGTCGGCTATTGGATTGTTTAATTATTTAATGGTTCGCTATGTAATTAAAAAGGAAAAAGAAAAAACAGGCCTAACGCTGTTTATAGGTAAGTGGAAAAAAACAAGAGCTTTTATTTCATTTTTTTGTTGGTTTTTAGCTGGAATTATAGCATTTAAGTTTTTAGAAATTTCTCGTTTTTTGTTTATCCTCATTTTCATACTACAACCCTTCACCAATAAATACTATAAAAAGAAACTATCTAAATTAGAATCAGATACTTAAAGAGAAACTATCTAAATTAGAATCAGATACTTAAAGAGAAACTATTAAGGAAAATCAAAATCAAGCTATGATTATTATAGTTTTTGATTCATCTGTAATTTTATGTTTTTTTTAAATAAATCTTATGCCTCAGTTTTGTAAATTAGAGTAAACAAACCAATAAATATTAAACATGAAAGCAATTATCTTAGGTGTTTTTATGCTTCTAATCACCAATCCTAATCCTGTTGAAATAGAAAAAGAAGCAATTACAACAACCCTTAATTATTACTTGAACGGATCTATGAACAGAGACTTTAATACCCTTAAAAAAGCTTTTCATGAAAACGCAATTATGACTATTTTAAAAGGAAATGAATTAGAACAAGTAAATGCCCGAAAGTTTTTTTCGGGAATGAAACCTGGAGATCCTCTAAAAAGAAAAAATACTATTGTAAGTATTGATATTGCGGTAGATACAGCTATAGCAAGATTAAAGATAGAAGACGACACAAAGATCTTCCATGATTTTATGACTTTACAAAAGATAGAAGGTCGTTGGTATATTGTAAATAAAAGCTTTCATAGAGAGAAAAAGTGACAATATTAATACACTACTTTGTATAATAAACTCTCAATGAATTGTTAAAGATTGCTATAAAGTCATTTTTGCCAAACCATAAAGGAAATTTTTACGTAACTTTAATTAGTTTCAATTTTGGTATAAAAATTGACTCTTTTTTGATGTAATTGTTAACATTTAAAGATAAGAGAGATGAGAGTATTTTTAGTACTATTTAGTATTGTGTTAATTGGCTGTAGTGGTTCTAAACAAAGTATTAGTGCTTCAGATAAAGATAGTTTTGAAGCAATAGTTAACCAAAAAGAATTTCAATTTAATGGAGAATGGGCATTGCCATTTGGCACTAACAGCCTGAACTCTGTTATTAGCAACTTGGCTTTTCGTAATGGTACTACTGTTGGTAGTATTAATTTATATGATAAAAACGCCTATCTCAAAATAAATGACAGTATAGTAGAGGCTTCTTTGCCGTATTATGGAGAGCGTCAAATAGGAGGTGTATTTAATTCTCAAGATATAAGTTTACGTTTTGAAGGAAAACCAAATAACTTTAATATCGTAAAGAATGATAAAAAAGAACGCTTTAAAATCACATTTGGAATAGCTTCTAGCAACAGTACAGAAATATATCAAGTTACTATGTTTTTATTTTATAATAAAAACTGTAGTGTTTCTATAAATAGCACGCATCGTACACCAATTAGATACAGAGGTAAAATCGTAGCATTTGAAGAAGGGGTAACACTTAGATAAAAATACCTAGATTAAGAGATAACAATCATTCTTTTTAAAATTTGACCTTAATAGATCTACAAGTTATTTTACAGTGTAAATGTCATTTAAGCTAGTATTTAAGCCATAGACATACCAATTGGTATAACATAAACTTACAATATTTTTCTATTTAACAATTGTTTGAATTCTATTTAATATTATTATGATTTATTTTAAATAATCTTTTTTTTAATGATTATCGTATATAGATTAAATATTAGAAAACTTACCTTAATTAAATGAAAAAACTATTACTATTTGTCATTATTGGTACTGTTACTCTTTCTTGTGGAACTCCTAAAACAGTTATCCAAGCTAAAAGAGTTATGAAAGGAGAGTGGTTACTCAATAACATCACCTACAGTAAATCAGGAACTTATAAAGTTGAATTATTACAAGATACCTCAAAAGAATGTTTTGAAGGGAGTAACTGGCGGTTTATACCCAATAATAATTCAGGGCTTTACGCAATTAATGATACTAATTGCTCTGTAGGAGAACGCAACTTTATTTTTACTGTACAAGAGATAGACCCTCAAACCGGGCTCTATGACTTCCTACTAAAACCCACTACAAAATTAGGGAGAGCAGATAAGCAAAAAACTTCAGGTTTTCGTTTACAATTAGTACAACTTACAGAAAGTACTATGCAATGGAAACAAACCGTAAACCAAGGAGGAGAACCTTTTTCAATCACAATGAATTTTATTAAAAACCAATAAAAATGGCTATCACAAAAAAAATAATATTAATTATATGGGCAGGTTGTATCGTTATTAGTTTTAGCGGCTGTTCAGCAATTCAAAATGCTAACAATAAACAAAAAGGAGCAGTCATCGGAGCAACCGGTGGTGCTGTGCTTGGTGCCATCCTGGGAAATAATATAGGAAAAGGTGGAAATGGTGAGCTAGGTGCCGTTATTGGAGGTGTAGTAGGAGGAGCTGCCGGTGTGCTTATTGGTAATAAAATGGATAAAAATGCACAACGCATTGAAGAGGAAATACCTGGCGCCAAAGTAGAACGTGTAGACGATGATATAATAGTTACGTTTGATGAGAACAGTGGTATTTATTTTGATACCAATAAATACAATGTAAACTCTGCATCACAGGTAATACTAGATAAGATGTCTGGTTTATTAAAAGAATTTCCAGATACCAATGTGTTAATTGTAGGTCATACAGACAATACGGGTCCGGAAGATTATAATTTAACACTCTCAAAACAACGTGCACAATCTGTAGATGGCTACTTTAAAAATAAAGGATTAAATGCTTACCGTTTTAAAACAAATTGGTTTGGAGAAAGCAGCCCGATTGCAACCAACGCAACTCCAGAAGGACGTTCTAAAAACCGTAGAGTAAATATAGTTTTGATACCAAATGACAAAATGAAGCAAGAAGCAAAAAAAGAAGCAAGACAAAACTAATTGTACCAAACTATACGTAAAGGAGTATTGTTTAAATATTCTTTTCTTTTAAAAAATTCTATTTTACATAATATAAATTATAGTACAAATGTGTTTTAAAAAAAAAGTTAAAATCGTTTAGAGATTTCAACTGCTATAGATTGAGATATGATATCATGTATGTCAGATACAACACGATTTATTTCTATTGTACTAGAGTATCTAACATTGTAATATTCTATATGTAGGTTACTAAGTTTAGGATGATCGTCAAATGATTTTTGAATATTTTTAGATAAAGACAAAATATCGTCTGATGACATAAAATCCTGTGCGATATTTAAATGATATAAAACAGCTACCCAAGAATTTTTAATTAATAGTAGCTTTAGTTTTTTTATTTCTTTTTTTCTAGTCATAATTAAGTTTTTAAATTAATTACGATTTTCAAGTTTGATAATTAAAACCGTCATCTTTCCCGACGTAATTTTAATTCAAAAAAATGTAGTTTTTCCAGCCTGTCAAAGAACAAATAAGAATTATTCAAAGATATAAAATATTTCTAGTAAAATACAAACAAAAATAATTTAACATTTTATTAACATTTGAGTAAAAAAAAGAAATTTAGTTAAATAACAGAAATTCAGTTATTTAAGGGTTAAAAGTATTTCACAAGTGAAATACGTCAAGGGGTGTTACTAGAAGACCCCTTGAATCTTTAAAATATTGAATATATAGGTTTTTACTAAATAAAGTGAATTAGAATTCAATTTAAAGGTAAAAAGATGAGTTCTAAGAAGAGAAAAAAAAATAAGATACTATTGTGAAGGTATTAAAATTCAAAAGGCTTAGAGTGAATTTTTAAAAAGAGATCTCTTCCAAAAGCAAATAGCCTTTTAGCTATTTTTCCTTTACGCTTATCCTTCGGAACACTAAAAAAAGTAGCTAAATGAAATGGCTAAAAAGGTTGTTTCATTTCATAATCAAAATGAATTTTGATTATGGGTAAGAAAATGGGGCTTGCAGCGCTTCGCTCGCTAAAAAAAAGTGCATTTCAAGGAGTAGTTAAAATTAGGAAAATAGAGGTGTGTAAGAAGTAAATTAATAAAAGAAAAAAAAGATTTGATACTTAAGTATAGTAACAAAAAAGAGCCTCGTAAAAGGCTCTTTAAAACAAATAAATAATAAAAAAAATAAACAAAAAATCTAAGTTGAAGCTGTTATTACAAAGCCTCTAAATTGGGCTTTAATATTATTATTGTCAATTAATTGACCTTGGTTATCTAAAAAAACAAGATGATCAAACAACTCTACAATTTGAGAATTTTCATCTACATTTATTAAACTATCATTTTCAGATGAATAAATAGTGCAAGAATTACCAATACCAACAGTTAATATACCAAAGTAAATGTTATTAGGACTACTTTGTGTAAGCTCTAATATCTGTGATAGCTTTGTATATAAAATAGGTATTGGCGTGTAATCAAAACCGGATTCACCTTCTTTTAAAGCTTGTTGAACCTGAACTATTGAATCAAGTGTATATTGCATAATATTTTATTTTATAAATCAATTAAATTTAAAAACTCTTCTAAATCTGTATATCCATCTCCATCTAAATCACCGGTGCCGTCTCTAGATAAAGTATTAAAAGTTGCTTGTTCCCAAACATCAGACATACCATCTAAATCAGAATCAACATAAGGAGTACCACCAGTAAAAGAAGGAGTTATATATTGAGTAGAATTGAGTCTATCTTCAAAATTGCCAGTAGGTACAACAGCCAACCATTGAGAATCTAAAGAATCTAAGTTAGCTGCGGTAGATCCATCAGATAAAAGCCTCTTGTTATTCCCAACATTTAAATGTATAGTGTTATATATTTCTTCAGCAGTTAACAATTGAACATGACGACCAATTTGGGTAAATTGTGTAGAAGCTCTAAAAGCTTCAGGTAATTGATCACCTCTATTTGTAATTCCATAAACACCTGAATCAGTACCATTAATAAAAAACTTCCAAGAAAGAAAGTTGTCTGTATTTATTTCAGATAAAGAACTTTCAAAAGTATAAGAACTTCCAGTTCGTACTCCAAATTGTGAAACAAATAAGTTTCCATCTGCATAAATGCTTGGAGAATATCCAGTTTCAAAAGAATAATGATGTAATATATCATCATGTATAGGAGTATTATAAGTATAATAATTATTAAGCTGCAATACCTGTATAGAACCATTACCCCTAGTTGCTCTAGTAGTAACAGGATAAGCGACATTATTTAAAATGTCAACTCTACCATTTCCGCTTACATTTGGAAATCTTTGTCTAGAATTATAAAATAAATTATGATAGTAGGTTAAATTACCACTACCATCATAATTGTTGGTACCATCTGGGTTTTGTAACCCTCCTGTTAAACCACCTCCACTGTTATTTTCAGCTATAATTGAATATTGAACAGTAAGATTGTTTACAGTTCCTTCTCCTGAAGAAGCAGTTATACTTAAACCTTCATCATCACCAAAAGAAACAGAAGTATGATCAAAAATTCCATTAGAAACGCCTATAGCTGTAAAAGAATCGTTATCACCAGCTTCGCCGCCTCTAAAACGTATATATCTAATTATAAAGTTTGAAAGGCCTATGTCTAGAATAATTCTATCACCAGTAATAGTTATACCGCCATCTGGAGAAGTTTGCCCTGCTAATGTAAAATTATCATGTTGATTTAAAACAAATATTGGAGCAGCTAAATTAATAATTCCAGCAACAGAAAAAACGATTGTTCTTGTGCCTTCAGTTTGTAACGCTGCCCTTAGACTTCCAGTACCTGAGTCGTTTAAATTTGACACGTAAATTACTTGACCACCACGACCACCGGTTGCATTTGCACCACCTCCATAAGCAGTTGGAAAAGCAAAAAGACCATCATCTGAATTAACCTCATTTTCGCCTGGCGAATTTTCAGTTTCAGAATTTGAAATATTTGAAAAATCAGAAAGATTAATATAACCCAACTCACCTGTAATTGAATCTCTAACTAATATTTGTGTGGCTGTGTTCTTCTTTTCTAATTGTTTTATAACAGTTTTTCCATTTCTTCTAGATCGTATTTGACCATAAGAAAAAAGAGGAATAAAAGTTAATACTATAAATAATTTAATAAGTGTTTTCATTTTTTAAAATTCTATATCGTTTATTTTTTCATAATTATTATAATCGTTTTGATCACCTCCATTATATCTATGACCAACTAAAACAACAGTATCTAATCCATCTAAAACAGGCTTATAAAAAACAGTATCATTAATTTCTAGTTGGGTGGAAGTATTACCATTGAATTTTTTTATGTAGCCTTGTTGGGGAATTAAATTGTTTAAACCATTATTTGGAATAACAACATCATTAGTTTCATAAGTAAGTGAAAACTGTAAAAAGCCATTTACAAACGATCCGTTAAAAAAAGTAGTCCTATTGGTAGCATCAAAAGAATTTTGATACTGAAAAAACAAACCTTGTATAGGATCGTCCTCGATATTAGATACAACGGTTGCAGAATAAAAATTACTCGAAAAACCTTGTAATATTAATGGAGACACAGACCTAGAAATACAAGGAAATGGCAAATTATGTAAAGTGAGTTGAGCATTAAAATTAAAATTCATTTGATCAACGGTAACATTTATAGTACATAAATTACCAACCTTTGAATATGTAGCATTCAATATGGTTAAATCTTCATTATAATTTATTGCTAAATTATTTGAAGGACTAAATAACGGCTGAAAATTACCAGATATTTGTGGTATAGATGAACCAATACTTTTATATGATCTATATACATGCATTACTTTGAATTTATTTTAAGATTTGGTACTATCTTCTCAATAGAACGACCAACAACATAACCACCAATACCTATACTTAACAAGTTCCAAAAGTCAGGAACTAATGGTGCTAAGTCTGGTAATTCTGGACTAAAAGCTCTAATAGTTGGATATAAGAAATAATGAAATAAAACAACAGAACCGAAAGCCAACATTAAAATTGGTCTCCACGATCTCTGTAGCCAATTGCCCTTTGCTTCCACCTCTATTATTCCAGCTCTTAACTCATCTGATTTATTTGTATGAGTCAATATAAGCTCCATTAACTTTAACTTAATAAGTTCTTTTTCTTCTTTAGTTGTTATAACTTCATCCAAAACTCCTTTAACATCGTTAAAGAAAGAACCTGAAAGCCATTGCAATATTTTTTTCATTACTTTGGTTTTGATAATGTTAAGTAAACTGTTAGAAGCAATGCAACTAACTCTAATAATCTGCGGGTATCTGTTTTCATAACTACTTCTTTAAATCCTTGTAAGCCTTAGCAGCTTTAAAAGCTGTATATATTACAGTTAGAACCAATAACAAAAAAGTTAATGATTCATTTAACCATTCATAAAAATAAAATAAAAAGCTAGAAACTCCAGCAGCATAAACTCTAAGCATATCAATAAAAAAAGGTTTCATAATAAAACAGTTTGGGGGTCAATCAATTTTCCATTTTTATAAATCTCTACATGAGCATGATTGTTCATGTGTTTCTCTGCTGTAGAGTGATATTCTGAAACATCTTGTACATATGCAAAAACTTCACCTTTGTTATAAATTGTCCCTATAGGATCAGTATTTTTTACATATAAAACTTTTACTAAATAATCAGAATAAATGCCAAGTCCTTTATATTCTTGGAGAGTCAAACCTCTAGAAATTTCATAAGGAACACCATGTCTTTTAAGCTCCATATCAAAAGGAGCATAAACAGCTTCTCCGACCTCAGCGAAAAAGTCTAAGCCATTATGAATTCTTGTACCTCTACTTGCACCAAATAAACCAGAACCGAAATCGTCGTCAGGTCTAATTGTATTAGTTTTCGTTAAACTTGATTTTCCTTTTGTTTTCATAGTATAAAAAAGAGCTATAATTAAAGGGATTAATATTTTATATGATATTTTTCTGTTTTTCAAACTCTATCTTTTTTGATACTTTAAATTTGTATTTCTTATGACTAAAATGAGAATTAATAAAATATGCAATAGTCAAAAAAGGACTAGTTATTATAGCAGATATTAAAATAATTAACACTAATAAAAAAAGAACTGAAATCAGTAAAAAAAGCTTACCAAAACCAAAACCAGATAAATCAAAATTTGGTGTTTTTAATGAATTTTCTTTTTTTTCTTCTGACATTTGTTTTTGTTTTATATTTATCTAAAAATTTATATTATGTTTAAGTCAAGTGAGATTATTGAAAAATTAAATCTATTAACTGAAAAAGTAGATTATATTCATCAAATACAAATAGAATCTAATACAACAACAATAATAGGAGCCTTAATAATCATGCTTATTTTCACTGTAAAAGGAGAAATAAGACGGTATAGTTTAAATAAAAAATTAAATAACATAACCTCACAATTAAAAGAGCTAAAAAAGAACAAAGCCACTATCTAGTAAGGAATTAACCTTGTCTTTTTCATCTGAGTTTAATTCACTAGAAAGCCAACCAGTTAAATCTAATTTTTTATCAAGTATAGATATGGATGAATTACCAGTAATTTGATTATATGGCTTTAAACCAAAATGTTTTGAAATTTTAGCATAATCGAATTTATTTATATCAGTAAGTTCTTCATATATGACTCTTTCAGTTGTGCCAAAAACCCTATCCATTGCACCAAATAAAGCTATACTTTTAGCAGCAGCTTGAGTATCTGTTAAATTAGACTGTATCGAGTCTTTTTCTAATTTTAAAGAATGAAGTTTTTCTTTAAAAAAAGATTTAATAAGAAAATACAGAAAAAACAGAAAACCTAATATTAAAAAAGGATTTAAACGTTTCTTATTTATAGGTAAAATAGGAAGCATATTAAAAAATATTAAATGATGGATTAGGTGAACTTTGAAAAGCTGACAAAGAGTGTAAACCTGTATCAGTTCTTCTTTGTTCAAATTCTGAAACCTCAGAAACAAAAATACCACTAGGAGGAAGACCAAGACCAAGACGGACATCTTTATTAGGGTCTAATCTCGAAACTCCATTACCATTAAATGGAGGCGGTTTTATTGGGTCACCAAATGGGATTTTATCTAAAAAAGAATCATCAACAGGGTCAACAGGATGCTTAAAATCATCTAAATCTAAATCTAAAGTTGAGGTACCTGTCTTTTTTTTACAAAAAAGAAAAAGTAAAATAATGCCTAATATATAAAAAATGTCTTTCATAATTTGAATTTTAAAAAAAACGCCTGAATATGGCAGTTCAAGCGTTTTTTAAATTAACCTACTATAAGAACCTAACCAATTTTTCTTATTCTAGAGCCTCTAATTTTTTTAGAAGCTTTAATTGCATTTTTCTTTGTATAATGCTTTGAAATTCTAATACCTTTAAAATAAAGAGCATATCTATATTTTTTTGGTCTCTTTTTTTTAGTAAAAACATTGAACATATTTTCTATTTTTTTAATCTTAATAATTTTCTTAATTGTGGACTTCCAAAAGCTAAAGCAATCAAAGCAACAATTCCAACAGTTCCAAAACCTGAAATTGATTGTGTTACAGGGTTACCATCAGAATCAATCTGTAGGGGAGTGCTATTTTGTGTGCCAGAAACAGAATATTTTCTATAAGAAATATTTATGTCTCTACCTTTCCAATTAACACTTATTCCATTGGGTTGGGGTAAAGTCTTGCTTGTGCCAGAAGCTAAGGATTTAGAAACAGACAAACCTTTTGACTTTAATACATCAACGTATCGGCTAAGGTTTTGCCTATGAGCTTCAGCGAACTGACTCATTGCAGCATTAGTTTTTTTGCTACAATTAGATTTACTCTGACCTTCATGGAAAGATTGATGTTCACGCATATATGCTAGAAATCTATCTGCATTAGTTAGTGCATTCGAAATCTCAGCGTTATTGGTTGTATTAACTGCACCCTGCAAGTGTGAATTCATAATACCTTCTAAAATAGGTCTCCATGAATTAAATTTACTAGGAGTGGCAGAAGAACCAATACAACCTAGTCCATCTTTAAAAATACCTTTTAAAAGTCCATCGACTAAAGGAAGTATTGAGCCGATACCAAAAGCACCAGACGTTGGAACAGCTGATGAAGCGGGTTGTAAACCCGAGTTTGAGCCGAAATTTGAAAAATCAAAAGTATTTAATCCGAAAGTCATTATTAATATATATTAATCTTGAAAAATTTTATCTTCTTCTTTGTTACTTAAAACATCTTTAACCCAACTCATTAAATAAACATAAATAAAAGGTGCAACTAATTCAAATAAAATTCCCTGATGAGCTTTTGCATAAAGAGAGTGAAATTTATTCTTTGAATCCAAAGTACATTTAGATTCAAACTCTTCTACATCTTTTTTAAGCATCATATATTCGGCTTCATGAATCAAACCTAATTCACGCTGTAGTTTTAAAGGTATGTGAGCTAATTTCATTTATTTTGTTTTATTTGTTTTTTGTATATAATTTAAATAGAAGTCAATCAAACCTACTTAGTAAGCAGGTTTAATTGATCTCCATATAACTTTAGTGAAGTCATCAGCTGGTGGCTGTAAAGTCATTTTGAGATTAGCACCATTAATTGGTGTACTCTCAGCAAAAACAACTAAATCCATAACGTCACTTTCAGGGTTGTTGTCAAACATATTAATGTTTTCAGCAACCAGAATTGCATCAGTAACATTTTTGGAAAAAACGCCTCTACCTTCTTTAATATCAAAGGTGGTAACCTTAGATTTATTAGAAGTTAAATAAGGATTAGAAGGATCAACAGCAACTACAATTTTATCAACTGCACCGCTTAAGTGATGATCAAAGTTTGCCTCACCATTACCAACATTTTTATATTGATAACATGGAATTAAATCCGTTGCCGGAGAAGTTGAAGGAACTGTCTCAATAGTGATGTTAGAATTCGCTAAAACTAAAGATGTAAATGCAGTTGACTGAAAACGAGTTCTAATAATAAATTCGTCTTCACCTTGAATGTCAAGAGTTGCACCACCAAAACCAATAGTTATTAAGTAACCATAACCCTCTCTTTTTACAAGTTGTAATTGATATGAAACTGTTTGAGCATACATACCAATTAATAAGTCTAAAAGATAACCATTAAAAATAACGATTTCTTTATATTGACCGTTAACCTTACGCTTAACTAATAAATCAATTTGAATTTCATTTAAGTTTGCTATGTTAGCAATAACAGGATTCCCGTCTACATCATCAGTGGCATAAGCACCAACATGCATTACAAAACCCTTTATTTTTTCATTTTGAACTGTAGTAGTTCTATGAGTTCTAAATTTAAAAGTATCTTGCATCTTATGTAATGTTTTTAGCTTTATCGACTACATCCCCAACAACAGGAACTTTCTTTGTTAAATCGAGAATTTTAACAGAAAAAATAGCCCCGATGATAAGCACACCTACTATTTTAAGAATTCCCATTAATGACATTTTGCGTTTCATAAATAATTGTATTAATCAATATTGAAACAAATGTAATATGGGTTTTAAAGGTTAATTGAAATGGGCACACATTTATTTTAGAGATTTTAAAGTTTGAAGAAATTCAAAATCTTTTATCTTAGATTTCAATTGTTTATTTTCTTCTAGTAAAATAGAATGAGATTTCAATAAAGAATAAATAAAATCTGTATTTGTATTACACTCAGAAAATTCTTTTTTCTTAATTATAAAATGTGATTTTATAATTTTTGAACGTAGACGGATTGTAATAGGTTTATTTTGCATATTAATTATATTTATTCATTAGTGGGTCTATAAAGAATTTTTCTGAATACAAAAAACCTCCTGTTTTAAAATAGTACTCTGAAAAATCAGTTTTGACATTAAATGTTTTTTCTGTTTCAACAGTTGATTCATAAATATGAAATAATTCTAAGTCTTTTTTATATCTGTAAAAGGTTGCGTCAGCTATTTCAAACTTATCTTTTATTTCATGTAATGATAAATTAAAAGGGGGTTTCATATTTGAAATTAATGTCATAAGCATATTTACATTAACCTTTTTTAAGTTCATCTTTCTTTTTTCTGTTTGTGTCAATAAGTCGCTAGGTTTTTTTACCTTTTTACCGTTTCTAATGAGCATGCCAGTTGTACCCATTATAGTATGAATGTTCATTGCATTATAGCGGTCTAAATTGATTTTAGCTTGAATATTATATTCCTTCATTCTAGATAATATGTCATCGCTTGAATCAACTTTTTTAACTTGATAATAATTAATGAAATCCCTAAAATGATCCACACAGTCACATAAAAATGAAGAAGTAAAAAGACCTATATTTTTAGTTGAAATAAGTGATTTTTTATATTTGAAAGATGTTATATTATACGTATCTGTTAAGGAATTATAATCCATTGAAGACAAATATTCATGTCTTTTAAATCCATTAGAATTTGAAAGTAAAAGAGAAACAGAACAATTAAGCCATTTATTAAACATTTTATAGTTTTTCATATCTGATTTAGATATTCTATTACTATATGATCTGTTGTCTAAATTATTCTTAGTTTCTTGGTATTTATCGTAAAAGCGTTGATGTATAGTGTCGTTTCTCCTAAATACTTTGTGTATGTTATTCTTAACATCTTTCTCAGTTGGTTTTCTTTTATAAGCGTATTTGAAAAAAGAAGGTGTTAACGATATTTCATATCTCAAAACTTTATCCATTTCCTGTTTAAGAAAATATACCTTAATAGGCATTTTTCTATACATCAACTTAATTATGTTCTTAAGTTTATGCTTTAAGTCTTCATCAATTACAAATGGCTTATCTTTTGCTTTTGATTCAAATAGTGTAAAAAGAAGTTTCTTATGATCTTTATAAAGTTCATATTGGTAAGCATCCAAATATTTTTCAAATAACATTTTAGACCTTTTGTCAAAGTATTCTTTATTGATATCCATGTGTTTTTTTAAATCCCCTTCAGAACCTGAGTACTCAGAACCTTTGTGGTAGATTTTAAAGTAACTACCTGAACTCGAATGATAGTTGATTGATGTTTTATAATCTTTGTAAATATTAGAGGTCTTACGAACTCTCTTCATATTTATCTTTTTTTGATATTCAAGGAATAAAAGAGAGTCTTCCTTTGATTCAAAAAACTGATTATAACACAAATCAACTCTTCTAATTTCAACATAGTTTAAGTCAATGCATTCATCAAGGTTAAAAAAAACAATGAGATCATTGAAAAATTTATCAATAAAAAGCATCATTCTTTTATGAAGATTTTTTTTATTGTAATTCCATGTTTTTAGTTTGTCTTGATATTTAAAATAAAGGTTAGATTGTGATTGAGGTATGAATTGAGCTAAAGAATGACCGTATAAATATTTAGGTATAGAAAATTCAAAATCAATAAAACCACCATTTTCGTTAATACTAAAATTTACATTAGAATCGGAAGAAGAAATATTGTAATTTCCTTTAATAGCAAAAGTTCTTTCTTTAACGGTTTTAGCATCTTCAAAACGCATTACATTACGCGTCTGCCAATGTTCATTTATTTTAGGGGTATTCTCTAAAATTAAAAATTCATCTTCACTAATAGGCTCTAAAGAATGTGTTTCTTTATTGTACATTCTATGCATACTAAAATTCTTATGCTTATGTTTCAGCATAGCTTTATAAAGATCATAATGGGCAGGTAGAACAAATTGTGTTCTACCTTCATTTTTAGCTGATATAATGTCAATATTTTCAGTATAGGTGTCATTTATTCCAAATAACCTTAACTTAATAGTGTCGAGCATAAATTATTTAAGAGGAGCTAGTAAATGTCTATTTTCCATGTAAAAAAGTAGTGCTTCTTTTACTCCTTCGCTTAAGTCAGAAGGTATTGTTTTACCAGAATTTAAGGAACCTTCTAGATGTGGTATTGTCAACTTTGCATTTTCTCTGGATAAATTAGCTTTTGTTGCTATAGAATCCCAAAATATATTATCTATTAATTGTGCTATCATTATAAGTAGTTTTTAAGTTTAAATTTTGATTCAGAAATAAGAAATCCATAATACATATAAGCTATTTTATATTGTAAATCTTGGTTTTCATTCCAGGAATCAAGTATATAAGATTCGTTACATGATTTTAAAGCAGCTTTAAAATTTTCATCTTTAAATGCTTCATAATAAAGCTGCTTATATGGTTTAGGGAGAATAATCATTTTCTACCAATGCTAATACCCATACTGGCTATGACATCTGTAAGTTGCTTATGAAATACATTGTGAGGTACTTCAACAAGAAATTCATCTGTTAAGGGATCAATAGGATCATTTGAAATAATTACTATTTCTTCATTTGATTCTGATTTTGGTACGATTGAAATAAATCCATCATTCCAAATTTTATAATATGCTAGTTCTGTTTTATAATATTTTGATTTCATAATGTGTTTGGTATTTTTTCAACTGGAAAAGGTTTGAACTTTTCTTTTAAAATTGAATGTTTTTGTAAATTGTTTAAAAGTAGATTTTCAATGTAAAAGGCGTAGAATTCAACTACATTGAATCTATCGAATTTGTCTCTTAGAATCTCTTTATAGAGTTCCAAGTTGACTTCTTTATCCATATAGGCTATAGCATCGGTAAAAGTGTCATAAGTAAATAGTTCTTTATGTACTATTTTACCTCTTGTAATTAGTTTATCAGTAGGATATTCTAAAAAAGTAACTTTATCGCCTACATCTTTTAAATTGCTAAATTGTACAGGATTTACATGTACAAATAAGTCATGTGAAAATTTACTATATGGAACTACTTTAAAGGGTTGCATCAACTTCGATATTTAAAAGGTTAATGTAGTTTTCTAAATCAAAAATTTTGGCTTGTACATAAATTGATTGTTGACTTACGTCATTACATCTTTTTTTGTAGTATCTAAGCTTCATTTCTGATTTTGCTATTAAAGACATTTTCTTAATCACGAGGCTATATTTAAAGTTTGATTAATAAATTTAGAAGCCTTTTTAATAGTTTTTACTCTATCAAAATTGTTGATCAAAAAAGTTGAGGACTCATAAAAGAATGTATAGGATTGATACGAAAATTGTAAGTTTTGATATAAAAACTTATTTCTACCAGATGATCTAACTTTAGCTAATAGTTGAGAATAAAAAGAAGCTATTGAATCAGAAGCCAGATTAATAGTATGCATTATAGATTGATGTTCCGAGTCGGTGCTAATTACATTAGATATTCTCTTATGAGAATACAAAAGACCGTCCATTGTTCTAGAAAATGTAACATAAGATGAATTTTCCAGTACAAAATGGGAATACGATAAGCATTTACAAATTTCTAAACTATATAGGCTTAAAATTTTAGATACTTGTAATTCTAATGAAGTTTTAAAAGAATTAGCTTGTTTTAAATTAGAAAAAGTGTAACGCTTACCTCCTATTTCTGTTAATATTACGTATTCTTTTTTTTGATTTGGAAGCTTTTCCTTATCCAAACCATGAATCTTAATTCGATAGGTTTTTGATTTTGCCATAAAAACATTTTTAAATTAATTTATTAATATAAAAATATTCTTATTTTATTCTGTAGGCGAAGAACTACTCTTTTATTACGAGAAAACCGTATTTGTTGTGTTTTTTGTTTTACTTTTTATAAATTATAGTACATTTTTATAAATAGATTTATCCTGTGGATGATTCAATATTAAAACAATTAAAGTAACTATGTAAAGTGTAAACTATAATTTGCCATTATGTAAAATTGCTTTGGAAACGATTTATAATTGAAAATTATTGCTTTTCTTTTTTGTATTCAAATGAAACCATCTACTGGATCCTTCCATTTGAATAGTATATAAAATATCCCACAATGCACGGTCTTCTAAAGAAACTGTATTGCTGGGGTCATTAAACATTTGTATTGGGCTTTTAGATTCTAAGAAACATCCTGCTAAAATTTTGTAGCTATAATTAGTCGTTATGTAAAATAGTATAAAACGCCTTATTTGTTTTTACGTTTTTTTGCCTTCCCCAGAGATACATCATAATCGTCTATATTTCCATGTATTTTTAGATTGAGATAGCGTACTTTTTTATCAGGGTCGATTTCTATAATCTCGTCATCTTCTACAGTGTTTCCTTTATTTTTTTTATTGGCAAATAGCTTGTAACGAACTGCTTGTTTGACAGTTTTCCAAGGAATTTTTAGGAAATACTCAAGATTGTGATTGATGTCCTGTGTACCTGATAATTGTATATGCCCAAGTGTTGATGCAATAGTCATATTAGGTATGGTTATGAGTCCATTGCTGATGTCTAGATGATTTTGAAGGGTGTCAAATTTGATTTTTTTAAGGTTTTTATCTCCCATATAATTGGAGAGCATAGCCATAGGTTCGTAGTTTTCTAATCTCCCGTTAAATACTTCTACATCCATATGAATTTCTGATTGATCCAGATCGGGAACTAAATCCGGGTATACTCTGATTTTTCCATTAATACGCGTAGAAATGAGACCGTGTAGGTTTTCAGATAATATTTGATCTTGCCCAAAATTCTCAAACTTAAACAGCAGTTCATCAAGATTCACATGTTCAACAGTTAAGTCGGGTTCTAAATAGATATGCTTTGGATCACTCCCATTAAAATAGCCTGACATTTTAAAATTCCCCCCCGCGGCATTCATAGTAAGGGTATCTACGTAGATATAATGATTTTGTGTAATACGCAAATTTGCATAAATTTTTTCTAAAATAATTCGGTTATACATAAAATAATCTACATCTACATTAAATTTCATATCGGTAAATGGTAGCTCATAGAGATTAAAAGCTTCTGCATGCTCTTTGACATCTGCTGTTTTCGATACTGCAACTGTTGTAGATGCTTTTGTCGTTGTATTGGAAGGAAATAGCTGATCATAATCTATATAATTTGCTTTAAAATCAAGAAAATTATCTCGTTTTTTTATA
>CAYMDH010000019.1:52695-57905 GCA_964389205.1 uncultured Flavobacteriaceae bacterium | reverse complement strand
ATCAATCTATTAAAACTAATCAACTCGCTTTTTATTAATCGAACTCAGGTTTATAGCATTTATCTTTATTAAATTAGATAGTTAAACTGCATAATTTTAAATTAATTACATTTCTTTAAAAGTATCATCATAGATTAAAGTATCTATGATGATACTTCTTTTTTTTCATACATCTTCCTTTTAATTTTGACTCAACAAGGGGAAGCATTTTGACTCAACAAGGGGAAGCTGAAAACCTTATAGAGTAGGCCAATTAATATTATTTTAAGTATTATGAAAAAACAATCATTAAAATTAGAATTAGGAAAAAAATCGATCGCATCATTAAAGTCTGCTAAAAACCTTGAAGAAATAAAAGGAAAAGGAACCATAGGCGTATGTGCATCTATTCAGAAAGAGCATATCTGTATTCCAACTGCTCCTAACACTGTTGATTTGTGTTAAAGCAATTTACATATCCCCATATAAAAATGTATGGGGATATTTATTTATTTTTCTGATATAGCATTTTTATCATACCATCTGGTAGTCCAATTTTAGGAACATGTATTTTTTTAGCTCCACACCATTTAGCTGCAGATAAATATATTCTGGTAGCAGGTATAATTACATCTGCACGATCAGGGTTTAATCCCAACTCAGATACCCTGTCTTCATAACTCAAACTCTTTAAAAATTGATATTGAGCATTTAACCATATATATGATAATGGTTCTCCTATCTTTCTACCTGATATTTTATGTAATTTATTAATGTTACCTCCAGATCCTATAATAGAAATTTTACTTAAGCCTTTTGTATTAACCTTAATCCACTCTTCTATTTGATCCCATATAGGTTCATTAATTATCTTATTTAATAGTCGTACCGTTCCTATTTTAAATGATTTAGAATTTACAATTGATCCTCTATTAAAAATAGTGAGTTCTGTACTTCCGCCCCCTACGTCTACATACAGATACGATTGGTTTTTTTCAATAAACTGATGCAAATTTGTAGAAGCAATAATAGCTGCTTCTTTTCTTCCATCTATAATTTCAATATTTATCTCTGATTGTTCTTTTATTTCATTAACAACTTGTATTCCATTAGAAGCTTCACGCATCGCAGATGTAGCACAAGCCATATAGTTTTCTATTCCATGAACACTCATTAAGAGCTTAAATGCTTTCATAGCATCTATTACTCTTATTTTATTAGTATCAGAAACCTTTCCAATTTTAAATGAATCTTCTCCTAAACGTATAGGAACACGCACTAAAGAACTTTTTCTAAACTGAGGCTCTTTCCCTTTTTCTTCAATAACATTATTTATAAGTAACCGTATAGCATTAGATCCTATATCTATTGCTGCAAATTTTCTTATTTTCAATTTATATTTATTTTAATTGATAGCTGTTTTATTTAGATAGTATTCATACATTACCTCTTGAGATCTTACTTTTTGTAGTTCATTTTTTCTGTATGCATTGTCTTGCTTTTCAGATAGTATTCTTGCCTTTACATTATCTTGCCAAGCAATATTAAATGTGTGCATCAATTCTTCTTTAATATCTTCATCATAAATAGGGCAACTTACTTCTACTCTATGATCTATATTTCGAGTCATCCAATCTGCAGATGATATATATATTTTAGGAGAATTACTATTTCCAAAAATATAAATTCTAGTATGCTCTAAAAACTTATCGACAATACTAATTACTTCTATATTTTCACTCATTCCTTTTACACCTGGTATTAAGCAGCAGGTACCTCTAACAATCATTTGAACCTTTACTCCTGCTCTACTTGCTTCGTAAAGTTTATCTACCATTTTATAACTGGTAATGCTATTCATTTTTAGTTTTATAAACGCTTCTTTTCCTTCTTTCGCATTATTTATCTCTTTATCTATCAATTTTGCAAACATCTCTTGCGTATAATGAGGAGATACTATTAAGTGTTTATATTTATTTACTTTATAACTGGTTTCGAAGAAATTAAAAACTTTATTAACTTCTTTTAATATTTCTTGATTAGCAGTAAACAAAGTATAGTCTGTATAAATTTTAGCTGTAGATTCATTAAAGTTACCTGTACTTATAAAGCCATAACGTTTAATTTTCTCGTCTTCAATACGCTCAACTATGCACATTTTGCAATGTACTTTAAGCCCTGGAATTCCAAAAATAAGATTAACGCCTTCTGATTGAAGTTGTTCTGCATATTTTATATTAGCTTCTTCGTCAAAACGAGCTTGTAATTCTATTTGAACAGTTACTTTTTTTCCATTTTTGACAGCATTAATTAAGGAACTGGTAATATGAGATACTTTTGCTAATCTGTATACTGTTATTTTAATTGATCGTACCTGTGGATCTAAAGCAGCTTCTCTTAGAAACTTAACAACATTAGAAAAAGTGTGATAGGGTGCATATTGTAGATAGTCTTTTTTAGCAATTTCATAAAAAAGATCTCCTTTTAAACCAAATCCTTTAATAGGTAGAGGGGGAAATTTTTTATATAATAAATCTTTTCTTCCTAAACTTGGAAAAGCCGTATAATCTCGTCTATTATGATAACGTCCGCCAGGTATAACACTATCTGTAGATGTTATTCCCATTTTATCCATTAAAAACTTTAAGGTATCTTTTCCTATTTCTTTATCATAAACAAAACGAACAGGTTCACTATCCAGCCTCCCTTTTACACTTGTTGATATTTTCTCTATAAAACTCTTACTTAGATCATTATCTATATCTAATTCTGCATCTCTGGTAATTTTAATCATATGAGCAGAGAGTGATTTATAATCAAAAATGCTAAAAATAATTCCTTGACAATGACGAATTAAATCGTCTAGTAAAATAACATATTGTTTGTCTCCCTCCCTAGGAAGCACTACAAATCGATCTATAGATTTTGGAATCTCTATTAATGCATATTTTATGTTAGTTCTAGACTGTGCTCTAAATATTTTTTTAATCCTATTTGATTCTTCTTCTTCTTTTAGTACAAATTTTATTGCTAAATAAGCTGCACTGTCTTTTAATGCTGGAAATTCTTCAAGTTCATTTAGTATAATTGTCATTAAAGCAGGGCTTACTTCCTGCAAAAAATAATCTCTTATAAATTCACTTTGCGATGGGCTTACTTCTTTTTCATTAATTATAAAGATGTTTTCTTTTTTTAATTCTTCACCTATTTCATTAAGAATTTTAAGGCTTTTAGTCTGTAACTTTATAACAATCTTTGTAATCTCTTCTAAAAGATCATTTGCATTTGTTCCTCCTAAAGCACTTTTTCCTTTTTTTCCAGACAATGCAATTCGTTTAACAGTTGCATATCTAACTTTAAAAAATTCATCTAAGTTATTTGAAAAAATGCCTAAAAAACGCAATCGTTCTATTAAGGGTACTGTATTATCTGCAGCTTCTTGTAAAACTCTTTCATTAAATTGCAACCAGCTAATCTCCCTATTTATATATCGGTTTTTAATTTCTTCCATTATCGTAGTTGTTTGGGAAAAATAATTAATTCTGTATTTCCACTATCAATAGCTTTCCACTGATTTGTATTAAATTGAATACTAACCGTTCCACTTGTAGTCACGTTCTCTATATATTTATTTCCAAACATATTAACCAAAGAAGTAAATGCATAATTATGACCAAAGATCATAATTTCTTTATAATCATCGCTTAATGCTTTCAAAAAAGAAACGACCTCACTACCACTAAAATCATAAAGTTGTTCTGTAATAGTAACATTAGATAATGGAATGTCTAATGTTCTAAGAAAAATCATACAAGTATGCAATGCTCTATTTGCTGGGCTTGAAAAAATAACATCAGGTTGCAAAGGCACATCTTTCAAATACGTTGACACCAAATAAGCGTCACTTATTCCTCTCTCTAACAGTGGCCTATCTTTATCACTTACTTCATAATTCCAAGAGGATTTTGCATGTCTAACAAAAGTTATTATCTTATTCAAAACTTCTAAAATTTACAATTTATCGTGTAATTATGTTTTTTTAACTTAATTTCTTTGTCAGAAAAAAAAACTCATTTACATTAGCGAAATATTTTTTTATTAAAAATAAATAAACAACCTCATCATCTTTGATCTATATTATTGTTCTATTACTAAAGCAACAGAACAAACTTAACCCATACTTAGCTTTTATAAAACATTTTAAAGTTATAAATGGGGAAATTTTTACAATTTATAATTCTTTTTTTATTAATTGGAGGTTTTGGACAAGTAACACCTATACTTGGACAAAAGGGTTTGGAGCATTCTACTAATCGCAATTATACTCCTCCTCAAAAAGTTATTGAAATAAAAGCTCCCTATGACAGAGAATTTCAATGTACAGAATGTGTTGATTATATTCCATGTATAGATTTTGAAACGACAACTGATGCTTCAACTATTGAATTGATTGGTAAAAATGTTAGAGTTTTTGGCGGGTCTCCTAATAAAACAGAGCAATTAGCGATTTTTAATAGTACTTCTTCTATTTTAGAGGTAGATCTTAGAACTCCAAATAATAGTTTTGGTGGGCTAGGAGAAGGAAGTGGTGGAAATTCATCTAGTGAAGGAGCGAATGCTATTCCGCAAAATAATGTACTTATCATACAAGATCCTTCTGTAAATACTCCTAAAGCATTAGATATAAAAGAGTCTTTTATAGTATTTGATTTCTCAGAATTTGATGGAGTAACCATTTCTGAAATTGACCTTATTGATATTGATTCAGATCAAACTAATGCACGTATAGAATTGTTTGATGCTAGTAATAGTTTAATAGGAAATGTGCCTATTGAAACAGTTGGAGATAATGGAGTTTCTACTGTATCATTATCAAATTATAACGATGTCTACTCAATAAAGATAGTTTTAGATGGCTCAGGAGCTATTGCTGCTATATGTTTTGGGGATCAAGGAATTAATTTTGGAACTCCTAAAGTTACGCTAACAAGCCATTTACATACTACTTTTAAAATTGATCATACAGATGAAGTTGTATTTAATGAATGTGGTATTGTAAAAATTATAAGAACATGGTATGCTTATGATCCATACGGTGATATTGATTCTGATAAACAAACAATTACTTTCTGGGATACAAAAGCGCCTTACTTTGTAGAAGAACTTCCTCAAGATACAACCGTTTCTTGCAATGAAGTGCCTAATGCACCTCTACTAACTGCTACAGACAA
>CAYMDH010000019.1:0-52595 GCA_964389205.1 uncultured Flavobacteriaceae bacterium | reverse complement strand
CAGATTGTTCTGGAAATTCAGTTTCACATACACAAACTATTGAAGTTCGTGATACCGATGCTCCTGTTTTTGTTGAAGAACTTCCAGAGGATGCAACCGTTTCTTGCAATGAAGTGCCTAATGCACCTCTACTAACTGCTACAGACAATTGTGATTCTGAAGTAGAGGTCGTATTTGAAGAGATTAGAACTGAAGATTCACAGTGTAATACCAATATTACCATTACTAGAATATGGACTGCTACAGATTGTTCTGGAAATTCAGTTTCACATACACAAACTATTGAAGTTCGTGATACTGATGCTCCTGTTTTTGTTGAAGAACTTCCTCTAGATACAACCGTTTCTTGTAATGAAGTGCCTGACGCATTTGTACTAACAGCTATGGATAATTGCGATCCTGATATAGAAGTAGTATTTGAAGAAACTACTGAACAAACTAATGATTCTTGTCCTTTTGATAGAACAATTACTAGAACTTGGACCGCTACAGATTGTTCTGGAAATTCAGTTTCGCATACACAAACTATTGAAGTTAGAGATACTGATGCTCCTGTTTTTGTTGAAGAGCTTCCACAAGATGCTACTTTTGAATGTACTGAAATACCTGATGCACCTGTACTAACTGCTACAGATAATTGTGATCCTGATGTAGAAATAGTGTTTGAAGAAACTAGAGAAGCAGTTGAAGGAACAAATGACTTTTTAGTTATCCGTACATGGACAGCTACCGATTCTTGTCAAAATACCACTACCCATACACAAATAATAAACGCTATTGTTGAAAATAGTACTTCTTCTATAGAAGTTCAGATTTGTATTGAAGATAATCCTATAAATTTATTAAATCTTTTACCCAATGGTGTAAATAGTGATGGTACTTTTGAAGTCACTTCTGGAGATGTAACATTAGATGGTACTTTTTTTGATCCAATAGGGCTACCATTAACTCAATATATAATTTCTTATACTACAAATCCAGCTAATGAATGCCCAACGATTGTAGAATTTCTAGTAACTGTTAATGATGACTGTGTTGTATTGCCATGTACTGAAAATGACGTTGTCATATCTAAAGTACTGACGCCTAATGGAGATATTTATAACGAATTTTTTGAAGTTACCGGAATAGACGGATGTGGTTTTGTTGTAGATCTTATTATTTTTAATAGATGGGGAACTAAAATTTTTGAATCTAATGATTATGGAAATAACTGGAACGGATCTTCTAGATCTGGTTCTGGATTTGTACCCTCTGGAACCTATTATTATGTAGTTACTTTAAGAAATAGTGGAATAGAACCTATAACAGGGTTCATTTATGTTGGAACAAATTCTCGTTAAATTAATGAAGGAAAAATTACTCTATATTACTTTATTTTGTACTGTTTCTATTGGGTTTTCTCAACAATTACCTCAGTTTACGCAGTATCAATATAATACCATTTCTATCAATCCTGCTTATGCAGGAAGTAGAAATGCATTGAGTGCTATAGGTTTATATAGGAATCAATGGACTGGGTTTGATGGAGGCCCTGAAACTAGTACGCTTTCTATTCATTCTCCCTTAAGAAATGATAAAATAGGTATTGGCTTTTCTTTTATTAACGACGAACTAGGTTTTGAGAACTTTACATTTTTATATGCTGATTTTTCATATACTATTAAAACTGGTGAAAAAACAAAACTTGCATTTGGCTTAAAAGGTGGATTTACCAGTTTCTCTTTAGATGATGAATTATTTTTAGACCCTGATGTGGCTAACGATCCCTTTTTTCAACAATCAGTAACTAGGTTTAATCCTAACTTTGGATTAGGTTTATTTTTTCATAGTGATCAATGGTACATAGGTGCTTCTTCTCCAAGAATTATTAATTATGATAATAATGAAGTTAGTGGTGACGCTTTCAGGGCATTGGATAGAAATAGTTATTATTTTTTAGGCGGATATGCATTTCCTATTAAATATAATGTGGTATTCAAACCTTCTTTTTTAGTAAAATATACTAATGGTGCTCCTGCTTCTGTAGATTTAACAGCTACCTTTTTATTTAATGAGAAATTATGGCTCGGAGCCTCCTATCGATTTGCAGATTCTGTAGGAGCAATTGTAGATTTTCAAATTTCTCCGCAATTTAGAATAGGATATGCATATGAATACTCTGTTTCAGACATTAGACCTTTTAATAATGGTACACATGAAATCTTATTGATCTATGAATTTAAATTTAATAGCTCAAAATTAAAATCGCCTAGATATTTTTAAAGCACTTATTAAATGCAACGTTTAAAGTATTTTATTCCTTTTGTTCTATTATCATTTAGTATTACTCTAAATGCACAGTATGGTACTCAAAAAAGAGCAGATGCTTTGTTTGATAAATTTGCATATGTAAAAGCCATTGATGTTTATAAAAGGTTGCTGCAAAGAGAATATAATGTAGAGCACGCTAAACGACGATTGGCAGATTCTTACACCTATTTAAGAGATCCAGAAAATGCTGTCATTTATTATAAAGAAGTTGTAACTCAATCAAATGTTCCTATTGAATATTACTATAAATATGCACAAGCTTTAAAGAGTATAAAAAAATATGAAGAAGCATTAATTTGGTTTAATAAGTTTAAAGCGAACGGTGGAGATGTTTCTCATATTCCTACCATAGATGAGAATACCTATACAGGAGTCATTTTTTCTGTAAATCCAAAATACACTATAGATACGGTTGCATTTAACTCAGATTATAGTGACTTTGGAGCTTATGAAAGAGACGGTACTATCTATTTTGCTTCTACTCGAGAAAAAGGTGTTTCTGTTAAAAGAAAATATACTTGGAATCAACAACCCTTTTTAGATCTATATGCGATCCCAGAAGGGGAAAATTCTATTACCCATAAAAATAGATTAAACAGGGCCATCAATACTAAATTTCACGAAGCATCTACCAGCATAACTCCAGACGGAAATACTATGTATTTTTCAAGAAATAGCTATTACAACAATAAAAAAGGTAGAGATGGTAAAAGAATAACACATCTAGAAATTTATAAGGCTACTAAAATAGATGGAGAGTGGGGAAATATAAAAAGTATTTCTATTAATAATACTAATTATTCTGTTACGCATCCAGCAGTTAGCCCAGATGGAAAATATTTGTTTTTCGCATCAGATAAACCAGGTGGTAATGGAGGAATGGATATCTACAAAGCCAATATTGGAACAAATGGTACTATCTCTAATGTTACATCTTTAGGTGATATAATTAACACAACTGGAGATGATGTATTTCCTTTTGTTAATAACGAAGGTATTTTATTCTTTTCATCAGACGGTCATATAGGTTTAGGACTTCTAGATATTTTTTCGGCTACTAAAAATGAAACAGGTAATTACATTGATGTTGTTAATATTGGTGCACCTATAAACAGCAACCAAGACGATTTTTCTTTTTTCCAGAAAGAAGATGGAATTAGTGGATATTTTACTTCTAATAGAGGCTGTAACATTTATGATGATGATATTTACAGATTTGCTAAAATACCTCCGTTAAAAGTAAAAGGACATGTAACAGATAGTGTTTCAAAATTACCCATTACCAATGCCATCCTTGTTTTAAAAGATGCAAACGATCAATTAATTGCTCAAGTAGAAACCGATGAAGAAGGATATTACGAAATGGCCATAGAACGTGATACAGATTATACTTTAACTACTTTAAAAGAAGGATATTATGAAAAGAAAACTTCTTTCTCATCCAATGGGGTTTCTATTAAAACTACAGAAATTATAGTAGATATCTTATTGAATAGAATTCCATTTACCGTAGAAGAATTTCCTGTGATAAGTAGTATTTATTTTAATTTTGATAGATCTAATGTTAGAGATGACGCGCAAACTATTTTAGATCGAGTTGTATCTCTAATGACAGAAAAATATCCGAAAATGAAAATTAAGATTAGTTCTCATACCGATTCTAGAGGTTCTTCAGAATATAATATGATTTTATCGCAACGTCGTGCAAATGCTACTCTAGAATACTTATTAGATCACGGTATAGGTTTAGAAAGAATTATTGAGTCTAAAGGATACGGTGAAGAAAAGTTGATTACACAGTGTCCAAATGGTGAGCATTGTACAGAGCATGAACATCAATTAAACAGAAGAACAGAATTTTTAATTATTTCTTTACGATAAGTTATCTAAATAAATAATATTCTCTATAATTCAATAAAAATATGAGTGAAATAATTTCTGCCTTCATCATCTCTATCTATTGAAATTCCAAAATGCGTGAAAGAACTTGTTTCTATTATTGCTCTATGTTCATCGCTGTTTAGCCATCCTCTAACAACTCCTCCACTAGTAGCAAAACCAAAAGCTACGTTTTCTGAAGTTGTTAGTGCTCCAGGGTTATTTTTTAAAAGAGAAACTCTTCTCAAGAAAAAATCATGAGAGACTTCACTAGTAGTAATCATGTATTCTGTGTGAATCTGAGCTACAGCCGATACCATATCAGAAACCTGAAGAGGGTTTAGATTTATTGAATTTCTATGATCATTAATCATAGTTAAAACTTCAGTTTCTAAATTGGAATAGGTAACATCTACTGATGCTTCAAGAGAAATAGAGTCGTCGGTACTATCTTGACTGCATGAAAAAACAAGCAACATAGCAAATAGTATAGATACTATTCTATAGGTGTAGGTATTCATAATTTGGGGCGTCTTATTAAAAGAATAACGCTACATAAAAAAGAAACCTATAAAATAAATGTTAAAATTTTGTTAATATCAAGGAGAAAGTCTATCTATAATCCATTCAAAATCAGCAGATAACTTATATCGTATTCTATCGTGTAATCTATTAGGTCTGCCTTGCCAGAATTCTATAGAAATGGGGGTTACCAGATATCCTCCCCAATTTTTTGGTCTTAAAACTTCTTTGTTTTTGTATTCACCTTCAAGGGCTTTTAACTTCGTTTCTAAAACCTCTCGAGAAGCAATAACTTCACTTTGATTAGATATTATAGCTCCAAGTTTACTTCCTAAGGGTCTTGATTCAAAATATCCGTCAGATAAATTTTTTGATACTTTTTTAGTAGTACCCTTTATAATAACTTGTCGTTCCATACCAGGCCAAAAAAAGGATAAGCAAACATTTGGATTCTCTTCAATAGCTTTTCCTTTTTCACTATCATAATTTGTATAGAAAATAAACCCTTCGTAAGTATACTTTTTCAACAACACTACTCTACTCTTGGGAAAACCATCTGTTCCAATTGTAGAAATGGTCATTGCGTTGGTTTCGTCTAAGCTATTAGAATTCTCTACTTCATAAAACCACTTTTGAAATAATTCTAAGGGATTTTCAGGAATGTTTGCTTCTTCTAGTTCTTTCTTTTCATAAGACCTTCTGTAGCTTCCTAAATCATTTTCCATAATTCACATTTAAAATGATTGCAATTTACGAGATAATGAAAAGATAAAAAAAGGACATTCTAAAAATTAAACTCTCGCCCATCATTTGCAAGTTCAACAGTATCAAAAACTTCTTCTGCTTCTTGCTTAAACCCTTCTATACCTACATAACGCGTTGAATAATGTCCTAATATCAATAACCCAACTTCTGCTTCTTTAGCTATTAGAGCAGCTTCTTTGGCTGTAGAATGTTTGGTAGGAATTGTTAAGTGCTTATGTTCTTCTAAAAATGTAGATTCATGATACAAAGCAGATGCTTCTTTTATAAAAGGTATAATATCTGGTTTATACATGGTATCACTACAAAAAGCATAACTCTTAGGAGTTGCTGGATCAAAAGTCACGTCGCTGTTAGAAATTAATATCCCATCTTCAGATACAACATCTTTTCCATTTTTAATATTTTGATAATATGCCTGATCTATATTGCGTTTTTGTACTTCTTCAATGTTTAATTTTCTTTCTCCTTCTTTTTCTTTAAATAAAAATCCATTTGTATACACCCTATGATTTAGAGGAATTGTTTTTACAAGTACTTTTTCATTCTCGAAAATAAGTTCAGATTCTTTCGAAGAGAGTTCATGAAAAATAAGTGAAAAATTGGTCCATGCATTACTTACCTTTAAAAGTATTGTAATAGCCTCTTTAATTCCTTTTGGTCCATATATATTTAATTCACTCTCCCTTCCCAACAAATGAAAAGTAGCGATAAGACCTGGTAATCCAAAAAAGTGATCTCCGTGCAAATGAGATATAAAAATATGCTTTATCCTTGCAAACTTTATTTTTTGTTTTCTTAATTGGACCTGTGTACCTTCTCCACAATCTATTAAAAAAAGATTTCCTCGTATATCTAATACTTGAGCTGTAGGGTTATTGAATGTTCTTGGTGTGGCTGAATAACAACCTAAAATAGTTAACTTCATTAAATTCCTAAATCCCTTTCTATTTCATCCATTTCAATAATATCCACTGCTTCTTGAAAAGTAGGAACAACAACTAAGTCATCTGGTATATCATCATAACTTACACTATCTGTAACTATCACAAATGATTTTTTTCTGCTTTTATGATTTTTTGATATTTGATAAAATTCCAGCACATCATTTAATGTAATATCATCATCTAACGAAAACAAATTGATAATTATATTGTCTTCTTTAATTTTAGAATATGCTTTATCAAATCGTTCTATAAAAGTTTTTATTGATACTGACTCTTGGGTTATTATTGTAATATTTCCTTGTTTATCAAAAATCATAGTATTCTTATTTAATTTTCGATGCTAATAAATAAATTACTGCCATTCGAATGGCTACACCATTCTCAACCTGATTGAGAATTATTGCTTGTTTTGAGTCTGCTACATCACTAGTTATTTCTACTCCTCTATTAATAGGGCCTGGATGCATTACAACAATTTCTTTATCTAAAGAATTTAATAATTCTTTATTCAATCCAAATTGTTGTGTGTATTCTCTGGTAGATGGAAAATAACTAATATCCATACGTTCATTTTGAACGCGCAGCATATTGGCAATATCACACCACTCTAAGGCTTTTTTCAGATTTGTTTCTACAGTAACACCTAAAGAATCTATATGTTTAGGCAGTAGTGTTTTAGGACCGCATACTTTTACGTTGGCTCCTTGTAGTTTTAGTGCGAATATATTAGATAAAGCTACTCTAGAATGTAATATGTCTCCAACAATAACTACATTTTTTCCTCCCACATCTCCTAAGCGTTCACGTATAGAATAGGAATCCAAAAGTGCTTGTGTTGGATGTTCATGAGCTCCGTCTCCTGCATTAATTATACTTGCAGAAATGTGTTTTGATAAAAACACACCTGCTCCAGGGTTAGGATGCCTCATAACTACCATATCTACTTTCATAGACAGGATATTATTTACTGTATCTATAAGAGTTTCTCCTTTTTTTACAGAAGATTGAGAAGCAGAAAAATTAATAACATCTGCGGAAAGTCTTTTTTCAGCAAGTTCAAAAGAGAGTTTGGTACGGGTGCTGTTTTCAAAAAATAGATTTGCTATAGTGATATCTCTCAATGATGGAACTTTTTTAATAGGACGATTTATCACTTCTTTGAAATGATCTGCCGTTTCAAAAATAAGTTGTATATCTTCTTTAGTGAGATATTTTATGCCTAGTAAGTGATCAACACTTAACGTACTCATATTTGATTTATTTATTTATTAAATACACAACATCCTGTCCATCATTTTCTTCCCACATTACCTTTACTTTTTCATTATTAATAGCATCTACCTGCCTTCCACTATAATCTGGTTGAATAGGCAAATGCCTACTAAAGCGCCTGTCAATAAGTGTAAGCAATTCTATTTCTGAAGGCCTTCCAAACGATTGTATTGCAGTTAATGCCGATCGTATACTTCTTCCAGTGTACAATACATCATCAATAAAAACTACCTTCTTATCATCAACTGCAAAATCTATACTAGTTTTATTAGCCTCTAAAGGTTTTTCACCTCGTCTAAAATCATCTCTGTAAAATGTAATATCTAAATGCCCAAGAAGAATATTCTTAATTTTATATTCTTCTATAAGTAGTTTTGACAAACGATCAGCCAAATAAATTCCTCTAGGTTGTATGCCTATAAGAACTGTATTTTCAAAATTCAAATGATTTTCAATTAATTGACAAGCCAAGCGATGTAGTATGATATTGATTTCTTTAGAGGAAAGCAGCACTTTTTGACTCATAATCTATTCCAAACGGGTTTGGTCTACAAAAATAAGGATTATTTCTGAAGTTTTTCATGTTCTTCTTTTTATAGTTTTAGTTAAAAATTAAAATCCTCTTTCGAAAAACGAAAGAGGATTTTAAAATGTATTTAAAAAGGATATTATTTTCCTTTTTCCATCTTCTCTTTAAGTGCTGCTAAATCTGCATTCATATCACCTATTGTAGTTTTTTCTGCATTAGCGGCTTTCTTAGCAGCTGTTTTTACATTTTTGATCTCTTCTGCTTTAAATATAGCAGTATGAGAAGCTACAACTCTTTTAAATTCTTTATTGAATTCGATGATTTTAAATTCTGATTTTTCACCCTTTTTCAATTTCTTACCATCTTCTTTTTCTAGATGACGTGAAGGAATGAAAGCAACAATATCCTCATTGAATACTACAGTAGCACCTTTGTCTACTATCTCTTCAATTTCTCCCGCATGTACAGATTCTAATGCAAACTCTTCTTCATATTTATCCCAAGGATTGTCTGTTGTTTGTTTATGTCCTAAACTTAATTTACGTCCTTCAACATCTAATTCAAGAACAACAACATCAAGTTTATCACCCACTGCAACAAATTCTGAAGGATGCTTAACTTTCTTAGTCCAAGATAGGTCTGAAATATAAATTAATCCGTCTATTCCTTCTTCAAGCTCAACGAATACACCAAAATTAGTGAAATTTCTAACAATACCTGTATGCTTAGATCCAGCTGGGTATTTAGAAGTAATATCTGTCCATGGATCTGGTGTTAATTGCTTAATACCTAGAGACATTTTACGTTCTTCTCTATCTAAAGTTAATACAACTGCATCAACCTCATCTCCAACTTTAACAAAGTCTTGAGCAGAGCGTAAATGTGTAGACCATGACATCTCAGATACGTGAATAAGTCCTTCAACACCTTCTGCTACTTCAATAAACGCACCGTAATCTGCTATTACAACAACCTTACCTTTAACTTTATCTCCAATCTTAACAGTTTCATCTAAAGCTTCCCATGGGTGCTTTTGAAGTTGTTTTAATCCAAGTTGAATTCTAGATTTATTATCGTCAAAATCAAGAATAACAACATTTAGTTTTTGATCTAATTCTACAACCTCATTTGGATGATTAATTCTACTCCAAGAAAGATCTGTAATATGAATCAAACCGTCTACTCCACCTAGATCAATAAATACCCCGTATGATGTGATGTTTTTAACAACACCTTCTAATACTTGTCCTTTTTCAAGTTGACCTATGATTTCTTTCTTCTGTTCTTCAATATCAGCCTCAATAAGTGCTTTATGAGAAACAACAACGTTTTTAAATTCGTGGTTAATTTTTACAACCTTGAATTCCATAGTTTTACCTACGTATTGATCGTAATCACGAATTGGTTTAACGTCAATTTGTGAACCTGGTAAGAATGCTTCGATACCAAAAACATCGACAATCATACCTCCTTTAGTTCTACACTTAACATATCCGTTTACAATTTCTCCATTATCATGAGCTGCATTTACACGATCCCATGCTTTAATGGTACGTGCTTTTCTGTGCGATAATACTAATTGTCCTGTTTTATCTTCTCTAACATCAATTAAAACCTCTACTTTATCTCCAACTGTTAAGTTAGGATTATAGCGAAATTCATTTAAAGAAATTACACCTTCAGATTTTGCGTTAATATCAATGATAGCTTCTCTATCTGTAATATATACTACAGTTCCTTCAACTACTTCTTCATCTGCAGTATCAACAAAATTCTTTTTTACAAGATCTTCAAACTCTTGGAGTTTTGTGTCTTCTACTTTTTCAATTCCTTCTTCGTAGTTATGCCAATCAAATTCTGCCAAAAACTTTTCAGGATCTTGTACTTGGTTAACTTCTGGTTTTTCTTTTGCTTCAGCCATTGCTGATTAAAATTTGTATTCTATACTTATAAATAGAGGTTTGCATTATAAATAATAGAAGTGTTAATAATAGTTTTTATAAAATTTTTATTCCTTTCTTCCTCTATAAATTTTGCTAAAAAAGGAGTGCAAAAATAGTGTTATATTATTTGATTTACAAATGAATACATAAATAAAATACAATTCTAAGTAGCTAGCTTTTAATATTAAAATAAATGATTAATTGTATATATCATGTATCCTTAAATATTTTGTCTTTTAAAATTTTATTCTTTCTACATGTATTATTTTCTACATAAAATAATATTTCTTTAATATTTCCGTTTGAACTTTAACCCAAAAAAATTACCATGACTATACAAAAATCAATTTTCCGGTTTACTTTTTCATTTCTTTTATTCACTTTGTTTATAGCAAATATATCATGTGATTCAGATACGGATTCTGGAGATATCCTTGAAGATGAAGATGCAAGTATTCCTTGCAACGATCTTGCTGACTTTATATTCTTAGAAGAAAATAATTTCATTAATATAGAATTTGAAAATACCATTTTCAATGAAGGTTGGGAATTAGTTAATTCTACAAATAATGTAACAGGAGAAGGTTATATGGTCTGGAATGGCGAACAACATCTTAGAGAACCAAGTACAGATCTAGCTACTTATACAATTCGCATACAAAATCCCGGAACTTATCGTTTTATTTGGCGATCTGCTGTTACTATTGGTGATAGTGGTACTGATCATAACGATACTTGGTTACGGTTTGCAGATGCAGATGACTATTTTGGACAGCAAAATGAAAGAAGTAGAATATTCCCTAGAGGAACAGGAAAAACACCAAATCCAGAAGGTGCCTCTGAAGATGGTTGGTTTAAAATATTTAGAAGCGGAAGTAATTTAGACTTTAGATGGCAATCAAGTACTTCAGATAATGATGCTCACAATGTTTTTGTAAGCTTTGATAATCCTGGAGATTATACTATGGAAATATCTGCTCGCTCTTCTGGGCATGGCATTGATAGATTTATCCTCTTTCAAGAAGCTTCTTTTACTATGCAAGAAGCTATTTCAGATACTAATACTCTAAGTGCTATTACTTGTAAACAGTAATCTTATTGAAAGAAAATACATCTAATTAACTGTTAAAATTACAAAAAACACGTTGAACGTTATCCTTTCTGGTTTCCTTCCGCGTTTTTAGCTTTTTTTATTAAGAATTATGTAAATTTGAATACTTAACATTAAAATCAAACAATATCATGAGTGCAAAGTCAAAATACCAATCTGTTCTAGATCTTGGAGCTAAATTTCAAATAAAAAATGGAGATGTTTCTGAAGAAGGGGGAATTTTAAAAATAAAAGGGGAAGCGAATACACCTTATGAGAAAAATGCACTTTGGGACAAAATAAAAGAAGTAGGTGGAGAAAACCCTTCTGATATAAAAGCAAATATAGGTGTGGTTGATGATTCAGTTTACCATAGACATATTGTTCAAAGTGGTGATACTCTAGGAAAAATAGCAAAACATTATTATGGCAATGCTTCTAAGTACAACGCTATCTTTCAAGCCAATACAAATATTTTGAATAATCCTGATGTGATTCATCCTGATCAAGAATTAGTGATTCCTAATCTTTAAACATCAGATTAAAATAGTTAGATTTAGAAATTCCTCATTTTTCTACAGGTGACAGGTGAGGAATTTTTATTTATAATACGCATTGCATAATTATATATTCTCTCAAATTGTTCCTCTATTCCCATATCTGAATTTTCAAATTCAATTGCGTTATCTGCAATTTTTAAAGGAGAGTTTTTACGATTAGAATCTATATGATCTCGCTCCATGACATTCTTAAGCACATCCTCATATACTACTTTATCACCTCTATCTAACAATTCTTTATATCTTCGAGTTGCTCTTTTTTCAGGAGAAGCAGTCATAAATAACTTTAACTCAGCATCTGGGAAAACTACTGTACCAATATCTCTGCCATCCATTACAATTCCTTTATCCTTTCCCATAATTTGCTGCATTTCTACCAGTTTAACTCTCACTTCTTTAATTGCTGCTATTTTGCTAACATAACTGGAAACATAAAGCGTTCTAATAGCATTCTCTACATTTTTGTCATTCAAGTAAATCTCTGTAAATCCTCTTGTTTTATTAAATAAGAAGTGAAGTTTTATCTTTGGTAAAGCCTTGATAATAGCTTCCATATTTTCTACACCTTCTCCAATGAGTTTATTTTCTAACGCATAAAGTGTCACTGCTCTATACATAGCACCTGTATCTACATAGATATAGCCAAGTGATTTAGCTAACTTTTTTGCAATGGTGCTTTTTCCAGTTGAAGAATAGCCATCAATAGCTATTGTGATTTTTTCACTCATAGTGCAAAGTAAACAAATCTTATATAAATATTTTCAGGATTTTCATTTTTTAAATACAAAAACCTGGCTAATGTAGCTAGGTTTTTGTCAAATTTCATTCTATTTTTTCTATAGTGATTTTGCGTTTTTCACCTTCTGATTCGTAATTGCTATCGTTATAACTTCACTCATATCACTTACAAAATGAAAAGTCAACCCTTTTAAATATGCAGGTTTTATTTCTTCTATGTCTTTTCTATTCTCATTGCACAAGATAATTTCCTTAATCTTGGCTCTTTTAGCTGCTAGTATTTTTTCTTTAATACCACCAACTGGTAATACTCTACCTCTTAGTGTTATTTCTCCAGTCATTGCTAAACTTTTCTTGACTCTCTTTTGAGTAAATAAAGATACCAGAGATGTTAACATGGTAATACCTGCACTTGGTCCATCTTTAGGAGTCGCTCCTTCCGGAACGTGTATATGAACATTATATTTTTCAAATATATCTGGATTAATCCCAATGTCTGTAGCATTTGCTTTAATAAATTCCATTGCTATGGTAGCAGACTCTTTCATTACTTTTCCTAGATTACCTGTAATATTTAAAGTTCCTTTACCCTTAGATAAAATTGACTCTATGAATAAAATATCACCTCCTACGCTAGTCCAAGCCAAACCAGTTACAACGCCAGCAACATCATTATTTTCGTACTTATCACGTTCCAATCTTGCTGGCCCTAATACTTCCGTAATAATATCATTATTTACCTCAATTGTATATGGTTCTTCCATAGCTATAGATTTGGCAGCATAACGAACCATTTTTGCAATTTGCTTTTCTAAAGATCGAACTCCAGATTCTCTTGTATATCCTTCTACAATTTTCTCTAATTGTTTCTTCCCTATTTTAAGATCTGTTTTTGTAAGCCCGTGTTCCTTTAATTGTTTAGGCAGTAAATGACGTTTTGCTATTTCTACTTTTTCTTCAATGGTATATCCAGTTACATTGATAATTTCCATCCTATCTCTAAGAGCGGGTTGAATAGTATTCAGACTATTAGCTGTTGCAATAAACATTACCTTAGAAAGATCATATCCCATTTCTAAGAAGTTATCATAAAACTCTGTATTTTGCTCTGGATCTAGTACTTCTAGCATAGCAGATGAAGGATCTCCTTGATGACTACTTGATAATTTATCTATTTCATCTAAAACAAACACTGGGTTAGATTTTCCAGCTTTTTTTACAGATTGAATAATTCTTCCAGGCATTGCTCCAATATAGGTTTTTCTATGACCTCGTATTTCTGCCTCATCTCTTAATCCTCCTAGAGACACCCTAACATATTCTCTTCCTAGAGCTTCTGCTACAGATTTACCTAAAGATGTTTTTCCAACACCAGGAGGTCCATATAAACAGAGTATAGGTGATTTCATATCACCTCTTAATTTTAAAACTGCTAAGTACTCTATAATTCTACGTTTAACATCTTCTAAGCCATAATGATCTCTATCCAGAATTCGTTGCGCGTTTTTTAGTTCAAACTTATCATTTGAGAATTCACCCCAAGGTAATTCTAAGAAAAGGTCTAAATAATTCCTTTGAATAGAATATTCTGCAACTTGAGGATTCATACGCTGCATTTTCGCCAATTCCTTTTTAAAATGCTCTTTAACTTTTTTATCCCATTTCTTTCCTTTTGATCGTTGAAGCATTTCTTCTACCTCTTCCTCTGCAGAACCTCCTCCTAATTCTTCCTGGATAGTTTTCATTTGCTGATGAAGAAAATATTCTCTTTGTTGTTGATCTAGATCATGCCTTACTTTAGATTGAATATCATTTTTTAACTCCAATTTTTGAAGTTCTACATTCATGTACTTAAGAGTGGCTAAAGCTCGCTTACTTAAATCATTTATTGATAATAATTCTTGTTTTTCTAGTACAGATAAATTCATATTTGATGAAATAAAATTTATCAAGAAAGAATTACTTTCAATATTTTTTATAGCAAAAGATGCCTCACTAGGAATATTAGGGTTGTCTCTTATTATTTGTAGTGATAATTCTTTAATAGAATCTATAATAGCTTTAAACTCTTTACTGTTATTATCTGGTCTTTTCTCTGGTACTTCTTCAACAGATGCAGTCATATATGGTTCTGAGGTTAAAATCTCATTAACTTTAAACCTTTTTTTACCTTGTATAATTACTGTTGTATTACCATCAGGCATTTGAAGTACTCTTAGAATTCTGGCTACAGTACCTACTGGGTTAATATCATCTATTGAAGGGTTTTCTATTGTTTCATCTTTTTGAGAAACAACTCCAATAACTTTACTTCCATTATTCGCATCCTTAATAAGTTTAATAGATTTATCTCTACCCGCTGTTATCGGAATAACTACCCCCGGAAATAATACTGTATTTCTCAATGGCAATACTGCTAATGTTTCTGGTAAACTTTCATTATTAATTGCTTCTTCATCTTCAGGAGTCATTAATGGAATTAATTCTGCATCTTCATCGATCTCCTGAAGTGACAAACTGTCAATATTTATAAAATTTGATTTCGCCATAATTTTTTTTAAGTCATTCTGTCATTTAAGGCATAAAGCCTATTGTTCGTAATTAATTCTTTATTTATCAAACTGCTTACTATTAGGTTTTTAGTCGAAAAAATTACGTTTTACCTGTCATTAAACTTCAATAGTTATGCCAATTAAAAATATCCTCCTAACTTTAAGTTTGATTTTTTTAAGAATACATAATTACTATTGTTTTTAAAAAAAATCAGAATAACTGTAACAATCTAAACTTTAATTCATCATTATAACAAATCAAAACTTTTTGAGCCAACAAAGGTTAAATATTGAAGTACTATTACAGTCATGTGCCAAGGGCAATCAAACAGCTCAAATGGAATTATACAATAGATATTATAAAGCTATGTATAATGTATCATTACGAATTGTTAAAGATAGCTTTGAAGCAGAAGATGTAATGCAAGAATCGTTTTTAAACGCGTTTACGAAATTGCATACATTTAAAGGAGAAGTAACCTTTGGAGCTTGGTTAAAGCGAATTGTAATAAACAACAGTATTTATCATTATCGAAAAAAGCAAAAGAAAAATGAGTCTTCATTGGATGAAATAATGCACAAGGTCGAAGATAATGATGGAGTTGTTTCAGATCATGAGTTTACAAATGTTCAGGCTCGAAAAGTTTTGGAAACCATGAAAAAACTGAAAGATAATTACAGAATTTCTTTGACCTTACATTTAATTGAGGGCTATGATCATGAGGAAATTTGTGAGATCATGAATATTAGTTATGCAAATTGCAGAACTACAATTTCTAGAGCTAAAGAAAGTTTGCGAAAAAAGTTAAAAGAAGCATGCGTATGAAAAAGGATACATTACATAAATTATTTGATCAACCAGAAGGAAGTTTTGATCTTGAAGCCCCTGAAAAAGGACATCAAGATAGATTTTTACAGAAATTAAATGAAAGTAAAGGCGTAAAAAACTTAATGCCTCCTAAAAGAAAAAGTGGATGGAAGCTTTTTTCAATAGCAGCTAGTTGTTTATTAATTATCTCTTTAGGAATTGGAATCGCTAATAATTATAAAAATACTGAAGAAGTAATTTCTCCTGAAATTCAAGAAACTCAGTTTTATTTTGCATCACTGTTAGAAGAAGAAATAGAAAAATTAAATGACACAGCAACTGAAGATACTAAAAGCATTATAAACGATGTGATGATACAATTAGATCGATTAGAAAGTGATTATAAAAAATTAGAACTCATACTTCTAGAAAATGGAAACAATAAACAAATTTTGTACGCCATGATCACAAATTTTCAAACCCGAATTAATCTTTTAAAAGATGTCATTCAACAAATTGAAGAAGTTAAACAACAAAAAAACACAACGAATGAAAACAATATTATATAAAGCAGCCATCGTTTTATTTTTTATTCCAGCTTTGGCGATTGCTAATAATGGTTGGAAAGGAAAATACACAAAAGAGAGAAAAATAAATAAAGAGTTTTCTGTAAACGCAGATGCACTTTTAAAAATAAACAATAGTTATGGAAATCTAAATGTAACTTCTTGGAACGAAAATAGAATTGTGATAGAAGTTCATATAAAAACCAATGGTAATAATGAAGATAAAGTACAAAGAAAATTAGATGATATCGATGTCATTTTTAATGCCACTAGTGCTAACGTCTCTGCAAAGACTACTTTTAATAACGATAAATCCAGATCATGGTGGAATAGGTCTAAAAGCAAGGGGGTAAGTATGAAAATTAACTATACTATTAAAGTGCCGATATCTAATCGAGTAAATTTAAACAATGATTACGGAGCTATTAATTTAGATAAAATTGAAGGAAGAGCTGAAATACGATGCGATTATGGTAAAATTATTATTGGAGAGCTTTTAGCAGATGATAATTTTTTATCTTTTGACTACACTTCCAAATCTAGTATCGAGTATATGAAAAGTGGTAAAATTAGTGCGGATTATTCTAGTTTTGAAATTTCTAAAGCAGGAAATTTATTTATCAATGCAGATTATACTACTTCTAAAATTATAGAAGCAAAAAATGTAGAGTATTCTGCAGATTATGGTAACTTAACCATTGATAAGGTATCTAATATAAAAGGAAATGGAGATTATATAACAACTCGTTTAGGGAAAATATCTGGTAATGTAGATATTAATGCTGATTATGGTTCTATCAAAATTGAAGAGCTTACACCAGAAGCAGGAAATGTAAATATTCGATCAGATTATACAGGTATTAAATTAGGATATCATTCTGATTACAGTTTTAATTTTGAATTAAAACTAGAGTATGCAGGATTAAGAGGAGGCGATGGATTTGAATACACCATTAAAAGAATACAATCAAATGATAAATATTATAAAGGATTTTACGAAAGTCAAAATAGTGGAAATACAATCTCTATTTCTACAGATTACGGAAGTGTGACTTTCAATAGAAATTAAAACAACAATTAAATAGTAAACAAATGAAAAAATTAATAACATTAGGACTAAGTTTATTGTTTTTCACTTCTGCAAATGCACAGCAATGGTGGGGAAATAAAAAAATTAAAGGAAACGGAAATATTGTAACAAAAGAACGTAGCCTAAGTGATTATGATGCTGTAAAAGTTGCAGGGAATTTAGATGTAGATCTTATTTCTGGTAACGAAGGTGATTTAACACTAATAATGGATGAAAATCTTTTAGAGTATGTAAAAACTGAAATTAAGGACGGCACTTTAAAGATCTATATAAAAAAGGGATACAGTATACAAGCATCTCGCAAAGCAGAACAAGGGAAAATTTTAATTATAGTTCCTGTAAAAGAAATTTCTAGTGTTGCATTAGCGGGTTCTGGGGATGTAAACACAAAAGATTTGACTATTAAGACTTCTGATTTTAAAGCTAGTGTGGCTGGGTCTGGAGATGTAAATTTAAAGGTTAGCGCAGCTACCGTTAGTGGCAAAGTTGCTGGATCTGGAGATTTAAGATTCTATGGAGATTCTTCTGATTTTAGTGGTAAAGTTGCTGGATCTGGAGATATACATGCTTTTGATTTGGTATCAGATAATGTAGAAGCATATGTAACTGGATCTGGAGATGTTAGAGTATATTGCAAAGAAAAACTAAAAGCTCGTGTTACTGGATCTGGAGATATCACATATAAAGGAAATCCATCTAAAGAAGATTCTAAAGTAACAGGGTCTGGAGAGATTTCTAAAGGATAGAATAAATCTCTTTATTCCATAAATCAAAATAACCTCGAAAACATATAGTTTTTGAGGTTATTTAGTCTTAAAACAAATCATTTACTCCTAATCAAAAACAATATTTTTAAATATTCCATTAGTTAATTCTAAAAAGTGATTTTCTCTGTCACAAGCCGAAAAATTAAATTTTCCAGAAACAGTATTCTTCGTATTATTCATACCTTCAATTATAATAGATCCACATGTATTGTATACCTCACTTGTAACATATCCTATGTTTTCAGAGTTTAATAAATAGCCTGCTACATTATTAAAAGGATTATCATTTGATTTTCCTAAATACATTATATCATCTTGCTTTATCATAAAATTTAAAAAAACGGTTCTATCTAAAAGCAAATCTCTTCCTATTATACTAATAATTGAATCTTGTTTAACTACTCGCACTTCATCTGCTTCAAATTTTTCTCCATTAATATCAACTTCAAAGACAACAGAATCATTTCCTTGAATAAAATATTGTGTATAATCACCAATATTCATTTGAACATTTCCAATAGTATATATTTCTGATGAATACACATTATTAACATCAATTTCTTCAGAGGTACAGGATATAAATACTGTAGCAATTAGTACCATAATTAATAATCTAGAGGTTTTCATAAATAACTTTTTTGGGGTTAGTTAGGTACAAATCTATTTTCAAAAACCTATTTATTTTTATTTTTTAGATAATTAACCCTTTTCTTTCTTTAAAATGAACATATCTGTAGATGAGTTGTATTCTATAAATCAATAAAAAAAGGCTTGATAATAATACCAGGCCTTTTTTATTAACACATTTATAATTGTTTAATTTCCTAGTGAAACATTTTCAAAAACTCCATTTTGCAATTGAATTGGAATAGAATCTTGATTAAAAGCTGTAAAGAAAAACGTTCCTGAGATAGTATTATTCACTCTATCTAAGTTTGTAATTCTAATTTCTCCTAAAATTCCATCAATCGTATTAGTTACATATCCTTCATTAGTATCATTCAAAAGATAGCCTGCTACATTTCCATCTGGATTTGATTTATCATCTCCTAAAATAGATACATCTCCTTTAATAACAAAGGTTAGAAAAACAGATCGATTGGTATCGGTGTCTGTACTTACAATATTGATGAGTGAATTTTCTCGGTTTACACTAACTTTGTTAGTCTCAAAATCGGCACCGTCGATATCTACAGTTAAGAGATTGGAAGTGATTGCGATATCGGTTTCTAGTTCATCGATATCTTCGCTAATTGAGCAAGAATTGAAAAAAAATAGTGTTGGGGTTAGGCAGCATAGTAGGAATATTTTTTTTAATTTCATACTCCCTTTTTATTATGAAACGAATATATACTATTCAATTCACACGAAATTTTAAGTTCGTTAAAAAGTTAAAAACAACGTTAAAAAACATCTCATTTTTTAACGTTGTTTTTCAGAAACCGAATAAAAAAACCCAACTGTTTAATAATTAGATTATTACAATTAGTACGCTATTATTCTTCTGATAAATCTCCCTTTTTAGGGACAAAAAGAAGCATTATTAAACCAATGACAAAGAAGATTACTATGGAGAGTATTGAAGCTCTCATGCTTCCTGTTAATTGTGCTATAAAACCAAAAATAACCATCCCTATAACAATTCCTATCTTTTCTGCAACATCATAAAAACTAAAGAAAGATGCAGTATCTTCTGTTTTTGGTAAAAATTTAGAATAAGTAGAACGAGACAATGATTGTATTCCCCCCATCACCAAACCAACAAAACCAGCGGTTATATAAAACTCATTAGGAGTTTTTACAAAATAAGCAAATACACAAATAATACTCCAAAGAATATTAATACCTATAAGTGTTTTTATATTCCCAAATCTTGCAGATGCTTTTGAGGTTACGGTCGCCCCAACAACAGCTACCAACTGGATTAATAATATACTTACAATTAGACCTATGGTTCTTTCATCATCTGTACCCCAAGCAATTTCTTCTTCTCCAAAGTAAGCTGCAATTAACATTACTGTTTGCACTGCCATACTATATACAAAAAATGCGCTTAAATATTTTTTTAGCCTAGGAGAATCCGATAGTTTATACCAAACATTTTTCAACTCACGAAATCCTTTAAAAAAAACATCTTTTTTTACTTCCTTACCCTTATTATGTCCTTTAGGTAAATAATAAAAACTATACTGACTAAAAGCTATCCACCAAATACCTACCATTATAAAAGAAATTTTAGTGGGTTCTCCTGCGCCTTCAAAACCAAACCATTCATACTTTAAAATCATTATCAGATTAATAATAAGAAGTAAAACACTTCCAACATATCCTAAGGAATATCCCTTAGCACTAATACTATCTTGTTGTTCTTTAAAAGCTATATCTGGCAAATATGAATTATAAAAAACCAAACTAGACCAAAAACCAATAAGCCCCATCAAATAGCACAATAAGCCAAAATAAATATGTTCTAATGAGAAAAAATACAATCCAATACATGACAATGCTCCTAAATAACAGAAAAATTTTAAAAAGATTTTTTTGTTACCCGTATAATCTGCAATACCTGAAAGTATAGGAGACAAAATAGACACTATTAAAAATGCAATAGCAGTGACATAACTAATAAGAGGAGCTCTTGCTATAAGAAAACCGAAAATTTCAATTTTCTCAATATTAGCATCTCTAAATAATGCTCCATAAAATAATGGAAAAATAGCCGACGCTATTGTTAAACTATACACAGAATTTGCCCAATCATAGAATGCCCAAGCGTTTAATAATTTTTTGCTCCCTTTTGCTAGTGTTGCCATAAAAATAAATTAAAAAAAGCTGCTCTTATTGAGCAGCTTCTAAAATATAACTTTATTTTATAGTATCCTTAAAATTTTATTTTTGAAAACTCGTTATACCATATTTTTTTGCTTCTTCTACCGCTCCTGGAGCTAATTCTGCCAATTTATTAATACGAGTATCATTAGATGGATGTGTACTTAAAAATTCTGGAGGTGCTTGACCTCCGCTATTAGCCTTCATACGCTTCCATAACTCTGAGGCTTCATAAGGGTTGTAGCCAGCAATGGCCATAATTTGAATTCCTATTGCATCTGCCTCACTTTCATGACTTCTACTAAATGGCAACATTCCTCCTACACTTGTTCCTATACCATAAGCTTGCATCCACGCATTTTGTGCTTCTGGAGTTTTCCCACTAGTAGCTACAGCTACACCAACAGCACCTACTTGTTGTAAAGTTCCTGCGCTTTGACGTTGTGCTCCGTGATCTGCTAGTGCATGTGCTACCTCATGCCCCATTACTACTGCAACACCTGTTTCTGTTTTAGTAATTGGTAAAATACCTGTATAAAAAGCTATTTTACCTCCTGGCATGGCCCAAGCATTTACTTGATCAGAATCGATAAGATTATATTCCCATCGGTAATCTTTTAAATATCCTGGGTATCCATTGGTTGTTAACCACTTTTCGGCTGCAGCTGCTATTCGTTGTCCAACTCTTGTAATCATTTGAGCATCTGAAGATTCTTTTATCACTTTACTTTCTCCTAATACTTGATTATATGCTTGGAAAGAGCTTGGAAATAATGTACTATTATTTACGAAATTCAATGTTTTCTTTCCTGTAAATGGATTTGTTTTACATGAAAAAACAAAGAATATAAATGAAAAAAGAATGACAAAACGTTTCATGATATATAGTTTTTTAAATGTTTTTCAAAGTTACTAACTTTTCTTTTTATTCTCCGATGATGCGCAAGACTGTAAATTTTTTGTCGATAATCATACTATTATCACCGTTAAGTTTCACTTTTTCAAATGGAATTTGTTCATTATCTAATTCTACTCGGTCAATTTTGAATGGCAATCCATGTAATTTTAATTTTAAATCTTGATACGAAGTAATAAATTTCCCTTCTTTATGCTGTTGAATGGCTAACTCATTTTCTTTTCCAGTCATTTTAAAGATTCGTAAACTATATCTTCCTTTCTTATAATCATACCCATCTTGATCATCTTCATAAACCACAGATTTTTCTTTCCCATTTTTATAATAGACATCTAAGATTAATTCATCTATGCGTTTCTCTCCAACATATTGTTGAACTGGATATTTAGGAATAATTGCTCCTTTCTTTACAAAAAGAGGAATTTTATCCATATCTGCCACCACCCAGTGTTCTTTACCTCCTATTATTATTTCATCATTCCAATAATTATACCATCCTCCTTTAGGTATATACATACGTCTACCTTTTGCATTTGGTTCTAAAATAGGGCAAACTAGAATTTGGTTTCCAAAAATAAACTCGTCAGTTCTGTAATGCGTTTGTTGATCTTCTTGATCATAATAAACTAATGACTTTAACATCGGTGTACCATCATTTATATACTCCCAAAACATGGTATATAAGTATGGTAAAAGTTGATATCGTAATTCAACAAATTTTCTGGTAATATCTACAACTTCATCATCAAAAGCCCACGGTTCTTGATCTCCATGATCTCCACTTGAATGTACTCTGCAAAAAGGATGAAATACACCTAACTGAATCCATCGGGCAAACAATTCACCTGTTGGATGTTCTGCAAAACCTCCAATATCAGACCCTGTAAAACTCATCCCGCTCATACACATCCGCTGTACTTGTACATTAGCTATCCATAGGTGTTCCCAGGTTGCTACATTATCTCCAGTCCATGAAGAAGTAAATCGTTGTGCTCCAGAATATGCAGACCGAGTAATAATAAAGGGTCGTTTTGGATAAACAAAACGCTTCACTCCTTCATAAGTGGCGCGTGCCATTTGCATACCATAAACATTATGAGCTTTTCTATGACTACAGGGATGTCCATCATAATCATGACGCACATCCATAGGAAATGTCTTGTTTGGAACTTCCATAACAGCTGGTTCATTCATATCATTCCAAACTCCTCTTACTCCAATTTCCCCAATTAATTCTTTGTATAATCCTGCCCACCATTCACGTACTTCAGGATTTGTATAATCTGGGAAATTACATTCTCCTGGCCAAACTTTTCCTCTCATATAAGGACCATCTGCTCTTTTACAGAAATAATCATTATCTTTTGCCTGTTGATATACCCAATAATCTTTATCTACTTTAATTCCAGGATCAATAATAACAACTGTTTTAAAACCATCATCAGCCAATTCTTTAACCATCCTCTTTGGGTTAGGAAAATATTGATTATTCCAGGTAAAGCATCTAAATCCTTCCATATAATCTATATCTAAATAAATAGCATCACATGGAATTTTCAATTCTCTAAACTTATTAGTTACTTCCTTTACCTTACTTTCAGGATAATAACTCCATTTACATTGATGAAAACCTAAGGTCCATAAAGGGGGTAATTCTGGTTTTCCTGTTAAATCTGTGTATGCACTTACTACTTCAGCAACAGAAGGACCATAAAAAAAGTAATAATTCATTTCTCCTCCATCTGCCCAAAAACTAGTAACACTTCTTCGTTCGTGGCAAAAATCAAAATGTGTTTTAAATGTATTGTCAAAGAAAACACCATAAGCGATTTTATGATGTAAACCTATATAGAAAGGAACAGCCTTATATAAAGGATCTTGATCTTTACCATAGGCATATTGATCTGTACCCCAATTGTGTACTCTTTTTTCTTTTAAGTTTAAATGCGTTGATTTATCTCCCATTCCATAAAAACATTCTGCTTCTTGAATGCCTTTACTCATCTTAACTATATTACCTCCATACTCATAATTCTCTTCCCAGTGAAAGCCAAGTTCATCTTCATTAATAATGTTTCCATCCAAATCAAAAATACTTAATCGAAGGTTTTCCTTTTGAATAATTATCTCTAACTTTTTAGTCTTTACAATATAAATCTCATCATTATCTATAACTGACAAATGATTATAACCTACACTAGCTTCCTCATCTAAGGCATAAGAAAAATCAGGCTCAAAAACACCTTCTGTTGCATAGCGAATTCTGAGAACGCTATCTCTAATGACAGTTAATTGAAGTATTACATCATTTTTGGAATAAAAATATAATTTATCAACTTCTTTTTTAAAGTCTACTACTTTTGAAGGGTATAAATTCCCTTTGTATTCTAAATCAGTATTTGTAATCATGGCGGTTTTTTTTCAATACGTTACAAATGAAATATTTTGATAGGACATATGAAACAAATGTTTATAAAATTTGAAAAACAACAACGGCCATAGGAGGTAATGAAATTTCTGCAGAATACTCTCTAAATTGCCAATCTTTTTTTTCTATTTCTATTTCCTTTTTGTTACTCACACCACTACCACCATATTTCTTATAATCACTGTTAAATATTTGGTTTAATTTTCCTTTTTTTGGAGTTCCTATTCTATAGTTATCTCTAACTACTGGTGTAAGGTTACAAACTATGATTAGGTCGTTTTTTTCATTATGCCCTTTTCTCAAATAACTCAACACAGAATTCTCAGAATCATTATAATCTATCCATTGAAAACCTTCTGCATCAAATTGTTTCTCATACAAAGCAGGATGTTTTTTATATAATTGATTCAAATCTGAAATCAGTTTCTGAACTCCTTTATGGTATTTATACTCTAATAAATGCCAATCTAAACTCTGCTGAAAATTCCATTCTTCAGATTGTCCAAATTCACTTCCCATAAATAATAATTTACTTCCAGGGTGTGTATACATATAACTATAAAGTGCTCTAATATTTGCAAATTGTTGCCATTCATCTCCTGGCATTCTACCTAATATAGATCGCTTACCGTACACAACCTCATCATGTGATAAGGGCAACATGAAATTTTCAGTAAAAGCATACGTCATGCTAAAAGTTATATCATTTTGATGATGTTTTCTATAAATAGGTTCTTTTTTAAAATATTCTAAAGTATCATGCATCCAACCCATCATCCATTTCATTCCAAAACCCAATCCTCCAATATAGGTAGGTTTTGATACCATAGGAAAAGATGTTGATTCTTCTGCAATGGTTTGAACACCTTCAAAACTTTTATAGATTTCTTCATTTAGTTCTTTTAAAAAGGAAATAGTATCTAAGTTTTCTCTTCCTCCATAAATATTTGGCTCCCATTCTCCAGCTTCTCTAGAGTAATCTAAATACAACATAGAAGCTACTGCATCTACTCGCAATCCATCTATATGATACTTGTCCATCCAAAAGACAGCATTGCTTATTAAAAAAGATCGTACTTCGTTTCTTCCATAATTAAAAATCAAACTCTTCCAATCTGGATGATATCCTTTTCGTCTATCTGGATGTTCATATAAATGAGAACCATCAAAAAAACCTAATCCATGCGCATCTTCTGGAAAATGAGAAGGAACCCAATCTAGAATAACGCTAATATCGTTTTGATGCATTTTATCTACCAATAACATGAAATCTTGAGATTTTCCAAATCTTGAGGTAGGTGCAAAATATCCTGTAAGTTGATATCCCCATGAAGGATCATAAGGATATTCCATAATAGGCATAAACTCTACATGAGTAAATCCCATTTCTTTAACATAAGAAACCAAATCATCTGCTAAATCTAAATAAGTTAAAACATCATTGGTTTCTAATTTTCGTTTCCAAGACCCTAAATGTACTTCATAAACAGAAAAAGGTTTGTCTAAGCCATTTTTATCTTTCCGATATTTCATCCATGATTTGTCATTCCATTGATGGTCTAATTTCCATACAACAGAAGAAGTATTTGGAGGATGTTCACAACTTAAAGCAAATGGATCTGCCTTTTCTGTTTTAATATCATTTTGATGTGAATGTATTTTGTACTTGTATAAAGAACCTTGATCTACATTGGGAATGAATCCTTCCCAAATGCCACTGCCATCCCAACGAACTTCTAAAGGATGATCACCCTCTAACCAATAATTAAAATCTCCAATAACAGAAACTGCTTTTGCAGAAGGTGCCCATACAGCAAAATAAGTTCCTTTTACACCATCTTTTTCAATAAGATATGCTCCAAGTTTTTCATAGAGTCTATAGTGCTTCCCAGATTTAAATAAATTAATATCAAAGTCTGTAAATAAACTGTGAGGTAAAACGTTGCTCATAAATTCTTGGTTAATGATAATTCATAATACTAGCAATTCCTTCTAATGGAATAACTGCCCATCTTGGCCTTGAGTTAAGCTCATAACCTAATTCATACACCGCTTTTTCTAAGAGACAGTATCGTAAGATAAATTCTATTTCTTGACTGTATCCTATATTTAAATTCTCTCTTTGTGCTTTTTCTATATAAGTTTCCATAAAAACTCCTATCATATATCTATATAGAATCTCTCCGGCTCTAAATAAATCGTTTCTATCGAGAGAATATTGGTCTGCATTATTAAATATGTTTGAATAAATTGCATAATCAAAAGATCTAAACATCCCTGCTAAATCTTTAAGTGGAGGTTGCTTTACTTTTCGATCTCGAATGGTGCTTTCCGGTTCTCCTTCAAAATCTAAGAGATAAAAATCATCTTCATTTACCAATACCTGTCCTAAATGGTAATCACCATGAATTCTAATACGTTCGCTTTTTAGTTTCGTCCAGTCGAAATCTAAAAACTGCTTTCGAATCAATTTTTTATTATCTAAAAATTGATTCGCCAGTTCTAATGCCAAACCATCTAATTTATGCAGGTTATTTTCTACAGTATTCAATCTATTTTGAAATTGATAAATCAATCTATTCTTAAGCCATACTGTATAATCTCCATTATAGGTTGTAGGAGTAAAAGAAGTATCGTGAAAATCACTGCTTAAAGCAATATGCATTTCTGCAGTTCTCAATGCCAATTGTTTTATGCGAACAAAAATATTAAGCCCTGCCCAATCTATAATTTCTGGTGCTATATCTGTTATTTTAAGCTGTGTAAATAGAGAAACTTCTGGGAGTCGTTCTATTCTAATATCCTTAGCTTTTAAATTCAGAAACACCTTATCTAAAACTCCCAACATATATTGCCAAGCATCACCTTGATTAGGCACCAACTCTTGCATGAGTCCTAGCGTAATATTATCATTCTTTCCATAAGGTAAATTAATACTACCTGTATAAGCTGGTGTATTTTTAAATCGCTTACTCTCTGTTAAAAATCTATTAATTTCATAATCTGGATTTGTATTTGCATAAATTCTTCTGAAAAATTTTAAAACAAATTTATCATTGTAGATGATGGAAGTATTACTTTGTTCTACTCCCATAAATTTTGAAGATTTATATACTTTTTCGTCTAGAGTTTCTCCTTTATGGAATTTTACACTTAGAGAATTTTTGGAATCTTCTTGATCACTAGACGATTCTAATATTTTTTCAAACAGCAATTTTCTAAACTCTTCTTTATGAAGTGCATCCATTAAATATCCTTCCTTCCCATTAAAGCTTATTGCAGATATGGAAGTTTCAGGTTTTAAATCTTTTCCGTTTATAAATGCTAATGGAATAAAATAATTTTGAAAAAAAGCTTCTTGAAAATTAACTTCTAATAATACTCCAAAATAGAGTGCTGTTTTTGATTCAATTCTAAAATAGTCAACTACTTCTATATATTTTAAATTACTTGCTTTTCCTGCATACCAACGCCTTTTAATGATATAGTTTTCGAGAATGTCTTCTGAAAAAGCTTTTAAAAATTCTTCATCTTTAAATGCGTCTTTCCAATCGACCTTGAAAACAAATGGAGTGTTAAATGCAACTTCTTGTTTTATTGAATCAGACATAGTTTTTCTATTTTTTCACCTCAAACAAATGAAATGGTAATGCTGGGTGAAGTTCTACAAAACACCATTCTTTATCCCATACATAACTACTCTCTGTTATAAGGTCTTTTACCTGAATTTGCTGCCCTTCTCTAATTCCTAGCGCTTCCATTGGTACTTTCATCCATGCTTGTTTTGCATAATAAGAATCTAAGTTAACAACTACTAAAGTTTCGCTTTCTCTTGTATCATCATATTTATAATATGCCAATACCATATCATTATCTGTCTCGCAAAATGTTATGTTGTTTGTTTGTTGTAATGATGGGTGAGCTTTTCTTGCTAGGTTAATTTTTTTTATAACAGTCGTGATTTTATTTTCATGTTCCCAATCCCAATGACGTATCTGATATTTTTCTGAATCTAAGTATTCTTCTTTACCTGGAACTACATTAGAAAACATTTGCTCAAATACTGGCCCATAAACTCCTGTATTAGAACTTAAAGTTGCAGCCAAGAAGTATTTTATTAAATACATCGCTTCATTACCTCCTTGAAGTGCATATGGGTTAATATCAGGTGTATTAGGCCAAAAATTAGCTCGAAAATATTCTTTTTGATCAGTTTGCGTTAGCTCTGTAACATACTCTATTAATTCTTCTTTTGTATTACGCCAAGTAAAATAAGAATACGATTGTGTAAATCCTTGCTTTGCTAATTGCTGCATAACTTTGGGGCGGGTAAAGGCCTCAGATAAAAATAATACATCTGGGTATTTGCTTTTAATCTTATGTAGTAACCATTTCCAAAAATAAAAAGGTTTTGTATGAGGGTTATCTACACGAAATATCCGAATATCACATTCTTCAATCCAAAATAACATTACTTCAAAAAGTTCATTCCATAAATTTTCCCAATCGTCACTTTCAAAATAAATTGGAAGTATATCTTGATATTTTTTAGGAGGGTTCTCTGCATATTGCACCGTTCCATCTGGCCTCCATTTAAACCATTCTGGATGAGTTTTTACATAAGGATGGTCTGGTGCCGCCTGTAAAGCATAATCCATTGCTATCTCTATTCCTAATGCTTTTGCTTTTCTAATCAACGATTTAAAATCTGTTAACGTTCCCAATTCTGGATGAATTGCTTGATGTCCTCCATGAATAGATCCAATACCCCAAGGAGAACCTACATCATCTTTTGATGCTTCTGTTGTATTATTTTTCCCTTTTCGATTAACTTCTCCAATAGGATGTATTGGCGGAAAATAAAGTGTGTCAAACCCCATATCTGCTACTCTAGATAAAAGCTTTTCACAATCTTTAAAAGTACCGTGTTTACCTTCTACTTTAGCCGCCGATCTTGGGAAAAATTCATACCATGTAGAGAAACGTGCTTTTTGCCTATCGACATACACTTCTAACTCTTTAGATGAATTCATTAAAAACTTTTCAGGATACTTTTTGAAAATTTCTTTTAGCTTTATTGATGTAGCTTCCTTTATTGCTTGCTCATACTCTCCTTCTAATACAAACCAACTCTTTATTTTTTCTAAATATTTTTTTTCATTATTAGAAACTCTAGGCAATATTTCTTCTATATATTGAGCCCCTTCTAAAAGTTCTGATTTTACTTGTTGGTTATCCTCTATTTTTTTCTCAATGCTATGTTGCCAATTTAATGCATAATCTACCCATCCTTCTATAAAATAAGTATAATATCCCTGCTTTTCTACTACAAAAACAGCTTCCCAAAGATCATTTTCTTTAGAGGTCATTCTAATTTCTCTGAACGTTTTTTCTTTAGCATGTTTGTATTTCACACTACATTCTATGACATCATGCCCGTCTGAAAAAACATCGGCAGTTACCAAAATATTTTCACCTACCACTCTCTTTATAAAATGAGTTCCACCTTCTAGTTGAGGATAAACATTCTCAATTACAACCCTTCTTTGATTTAACATATTTAGGCTATTAGTCTATCTGTTAAAAATATAAAAAAGGAATTAAAGTAAATGAATCATATTCTCAATTATTACCCCTTTAAATTTGTAAAAACGTTATATTTCATCCTCTTTTTTTTAAATCCATAAATAATGACTTAAAAAAAGAAAACCAAATAAAATGTCTGAAAACAATATTTCAAAAAAAAAAGTAGTTTTAAAGAAGATTACTAATAATAAAAAATTGGAATGGAACGGTTATTGCAATGTTAAATAAAAACAATAATAAATTATAAAAAATATAACCATGCACAAACTTTTCAAACTTATTTTACCAATAACACTAGTTCTATTTATTGTATCTTGTGATGAAGGAGAACCAGGACCTCCAGGCATAGATGGTCTTGATGCAGAATTAGCACAAGTACTTGAATTTGAGGTTGATTTTAATCAGGCAAATAATTTTTCAGATATTTTTGTATTTCCATCTTCTGTAGAGGTTTTTGAAGCAGATGCCGTTTTGGTTTTTTTATTAGAAGATGTAATAGATGATGGAAATGGTGAGACTCAAGATGTTTTTACGCCACTTCCTCAAAACTTTTTCTTAGATCAAGGAACACTACAATATTCTTTTAATCATACATTTAATGATGTATCTGTCCTTTTAAGTGCAGACTTTGACTTAAATACATTAACTGCCCAGTTTACAGACAATCAAGTTTTTCGAGTTGTCATTGTTCCTTCTCAATTTGCACAAAGTGCTAATCTAGAAACAAATAACCTTGAAGCTGTAATGAAAAGTTTAAACTTAAGTAATAAAGATATTATTAGAATTTCTAATTAAGAATAATCATTACGAAACATATTGTTATAAAAAGTTACTTTATTTAAAAGTGACTTTTTATATTTTGAGGGTATTATTCGTAAGGGTTGTCTAATTAATTAGACTATTATTTTAGGATACAGTTTTAGGTTTATTTTAAACTTTTTTAGATCTGTAATCAATAATTTTATAAAAAATTGCAAAATATATATTTATGAAAAAAGTGTTTTTATTTTTAACCACTATAGTACTTTTAGTAAGTTGTGGAGGAAATGCTCAAAACAAAAAAGAGATAGCCGTTTCATCAAAAGTTGAAACAATTCAAGAAAAAGAATACCCAGTTACAAAAACGGATGCGGAATGGAAAGCTCAATTAACTCCTCAAGAATATTATGTATTGAGAAAAAAAGGTACTGAAAGACCATTTACCGGTAAATACAATAAATATTATGGCGATGGTTTTTATGCATGTGCGGCATGTGGCGCTAAATTATATGAATCAAAATATAAATTCAATAGTGGTACAGGATGGCCTTCTTTTGATAGAGGAAATGAAGAGAAATTAGAATATGAGATAGACAAATCATTTGGAACTATTCGCACAGAAATTTTATGTTCAGATTGTGGTGGACATTTAGGTCATGTATTTAACGATGGCCCTAGAAACACAACTGGCAAACGTCATTGTATTAATTCAGTTTCATTACAATTTGTAGCTTCCAATGCACCAAAAGAATAAATATCCGATTACAAAAACTGACGAAGAATGGAAAGCTCAGTTATCGCCTGAGGAATATCTTGTGCTTAGAAAAAAAGGTACTGAACGTCCTCATACTGGTCAATATAACCTTCATTATGAAGAAGGTTCATACAACTGCAAAGCATGCAACGCCAAGCTTTTTGAAAGCAATAGCAAATTTGATAGTGGGTGCGGTTGGCCAAGTTTTGATGAATCTATAGAGGGTACTGTAGAATACATTAGAGATAAAAGCCATGGTATGATACGCACAGAGATTGTATGCACAAACTGTGGTAGTCACTTAGGGCATGTATTTAATGATGGCCCTACTAAAACAAGACAACGATACTGCGTTAATTCTGCCAGTATTGATTTTGAAAAATAATAAATTATTAATAAAGACTTTCTTTTTAGAAAGTCTTTATTTTTTATATCAATATTATATTAAACAAAAAGGCTGAATTCTTTCAAAGAGCATCAAAAAATTTAATCTTTAAAAACTTATTACGTAACTTCGTGACTTCAAAAATTTTGACAACAAATTTCTAAGATATGAGTAAATATGATGTGATCGTTTTGGGAAGTGGCCCAGGTGGCTATGTTACTGCTATACGGGCTTCTCAATTAGGTTTAAAAACGGCTATTGTTGAAAAAGAAAGCCTCGGGGGTGTTTGTTTAAACTGGGGGTGTATTCCAACAAAAGCTTTATTAAAATCTGCACAAGTATTTGAATATTTAAAGCATGCAGAAGACTATGGTTTAAAAATAAAAGAGTATGATAAAGATTTTGATGCCGTAGTAAACAGAAGTCGTAGTGTAGCAGATGGAATGAGTAAGGGTGTTCAATTTTTAATGAAGAAAAACAAAATCGATGTTCTTGAAGGTTTTGGAAAAGTAAAAGCTGGAAAAAAGATTGATGTTACCAATAAAGAAGGAGCTACTACAGAATATAGTGCTGATCATATTATCATAGCTACTGGGGCACGCTCTAGAGAATTGCCAAGTTTACCTCAAGATGGTAAAAAAGTAATTGGATACAGAGAAGCAATGACATTACCTAAACAACCTAAAAAACTTATTGTTGTTGGAAGTGGAGCTATTGGAGTAGAATTTGCGTATTTCTATAACTCTATGGGAACCGAAGTAACCATTGTAGAATTTTTACCAAATATTGTACCTGTTGAAGATATAGACGTTTCTAAACAATTAGGACGTAGCTTTAAAAAGAATGGTATAAAAATAATGACTTCTTCTGAAGTTACTAAAGTAGACACTTCTGGAGATGGAGTTAAAGCATATGTAAAAACTAAAAAAGGAGAAGAAGTATTAGAAGCTGATATTGTACTTTCTGCAGTTGGAATAAAAACAAATATTGAAAACATCGGTTTGGAAGATGTTGGAATTGCTGTAGACCGTGATAAAATATTAGTTAATGATTATTATCAAACTAATATTCCAGGCTATTATGCTATCGGAGATGTTACACCAGGGCAAGCACTTGCTCATGTTGCTTCTGCAGAAGGTATTCTATGCGTAGAAAAAATAGCAGGAATGCATGTTGACGCATTAGATTATGGCAATATTCCTGGATGTACATACTGTTCTCCTGAAATAGCTTCTGTTGGGCTTACTGAAGCGCAAGCCAAAGAAAAAGGATATGAAATTAAAGTTGGTAAGTTTCCATTTTCTGCTTCTGGTAAAGCAAAATCGGGAGGAAATGCAGATGGTTTTGTAAAAGTAATTTTTGATGCTAAATATGGAGAATGGCTTGGATGTCATATGATAGGTGCTGGTGTCACAGATATGGTAGCAGAAGCAGTTGTAGCGCGGAAATTAGAAACTACTGGGCATGAAGTTTTAAAAGCTGTTCATCCTCATCCAACAATGAGTGAAGCGGTTATGGAAGCTGTTGCTGATGCTTATGATGAAGTAATTCATTTGTAAGTAAATCAAAATATAATTATTGTTTCTCAGGCCTTTCAGCAAATAATAACACTGAAAGGTCTTTTATCTATACATCATATAATTATGTCTCTTTTAAAAACATTTAGAATTACAGCAATTTTAGAAGGTATCTCATACTTATTATTATTTGTTGTAAGCATGCCCTTAAAATACCTTTTAGATATTCCTGAACCTAATATTTATATAGGATATGCACATGGCTTTTTATTTATGGTATATGTTGTTCTTGCCATATGGGTTTGCGTAAAGAAATCTTGGTCTTTTAAGCGTTTTATAATTTTATTCATCGCTTCTTTACTTCCCTTTGGAACTTTTTATGTAGACAAAAAATATTTAAAAAAAGAAGAATAATTCCTTGATAGTTATTTAGGAATAAGATCACAATACCAAAAGCCTGTATCCCAGGATTTAGTTGTATCTGAAAAACAATTATCTTCATCTTTTATTGGCTCATACGTTCTATAAACTTTTTCCCCTATAGTAAAAAGTATTGGATAATTAAAGATCGGGCCGTCAAAAACAAAGGTGTGAAATTCTCCATTTTCACCGCACACATCTACATCGTTTGGTAACTCTTTAATAAAATCGTGATCTATTATTCTACCTACAAAATCATTATTTAAAAACTGAGCATTTACGCATACTGTAATTGCTTTAAATCCCAAATCCAGAAATTCATTCATCAATTCTTTCGTGTCTGTTTTCCAAAGTGGAAATATCGCTTTTATTCCAACCTCAGATAAACGTTCTTCTCTGTATTTTTTTAAATCTTCTAAAAAAATATCTCCAAAAACGGCATACTCATTATCTTCTTTAAAAAAAAGCATTTCCTTTTTCATAACTTTATCATAGGCAGTCATAGTAATAGCTCCCGAAAGTTCAATTTTATATAAAGGCAAACCTATTGAGTTGGCTTGCGTTTCTAATAATTCATTACGTAAACCATGCATAGAAACACGGTTATGCTCTGTATTTACTGTAGTAACAAGCTTTGAAATAGTATATGTTTTACTTTGAAACATTTTATACAGTGCAAATGCACTATCTTTTCCACTACTCCAATTAAAATAAGCACTTTTCACACTATATGGGTTTATAAAAAACTTTGGATAGCCAATTCATAACTTTGAAATCCAAATCCTAAAATAACTCCCTTTGCTACTGGAGAAATATAGGAGACATGACGAAATTCTTCTCTATTAAAAGTATTAGAGATATGTATCTCAATCAAAGGGGATTCTATAGCCTTTATTGCATCTCCAATACCTACTGAGGTATGCGTATATGCTGCTGCATTTAAAATAATGCCATCATAAGAAAACCCAACTTCTTGAATTTTGTCTATTAACACTCCCTCAATATTTGATTGGAAATACTCAAGCTCTATAGTGTTAAATTTTTCTTGAAGTTTTTTAAAGAAATCGTCAAAAGAATTATTCCCATAAATTTCTGGTTCTCTTTTTCCTAAAAGATTTAGATTAGGTCCATTAATAATAATGAGTCGCATAGAATTGTTTTGGTAAAAGTATCAAAATATGAGAGCAAAAAAAAGCAGAAGATAAACTTCTGCTTTTTGTATCATTATAAAAAATAGGATGCATTATTTAAAATTTGTACCCTATCCCTACAGTTAAACTATTAAATCTGCTAGTAATATTATCTACTAAAATATCTCCAAAAGCCAAGGCTTGATCTACTCTATTGGTAACTTCAAAAGAATATCTTGCTTCAACAAAAAAACTTTTAGTAATATCAAAACCTGCTCCAAATGTAAGGTCTAAACCAAAAGTATTAAATTCATCAAAAGTTTCATCAAGAACAAAGTTTGCCTGTGACCCTCCTTGTAGATTAAACTTTGGTGCTACATAGTATTTTACTAATACAGGTACATATAAAAAATTAGTTTCGTCTGCATTAACATAAAGAACTTCTGGTTGAATATGAAGCTTATTAATAACACCTATGTCTAATAAGATACCCCCATAAACCTGATACATCTTCACTGGCAAAAGTACCTTGACCAGCATCTACTCTATTAGAAACATTTACATATCCAGCAGTTATACCAAAATTAATACTTTGCGCATTATTGAAAGAAATAAATCCTAATGCAATGCATAATGTAATAGCTATTTTTTTCATTTTATTTATTTAGGCTGTCATTTATTATGACAGAAGCTTTTAAACTTCTGCACATTCAATAACGTTAAATTCTTACAAATAGTATACTATAAATCGTTAGTTAAATTTGTTGTCCTTAATTCTTTAAAGTCATTTATAAAAGGTAATTTTTTGTTTATATACTCAATGCGCTTATGGCTTTGGGAATTTAGAGGTGATTATTTTTTATCAAGACATAAATTTTTCAAATATAGCCTTCGTTATAGTTTCAAATTTTAATATAGAAAAAGGGAAAAAGAACACATATAAAAACCGAAAAGCTAAGTGTATTGAGTATATTTACCTTTGTGAAATGGAAAAACGCTATTACCGATTATCAACATTACCTACGCATAGAAAGAGGGTTGTCTGAAAATTCTATTATGAATTACATGATGGATGTTCAAAAACTACATTCTTTTCTAGAAAAAAATACCATTATCACTACTCCTTTAAAAATTGAAAAAGAAATAATTCAGAAATTTATTTATGAAATAGCAAAAGAAATCAATTCTAGATCGCAAGCAAGAATTATTTCTGGTCTCAAAAGTTTTTTTAACTACCTCATTTTTGAAGATTATAGAAAAGACAATCCGTTAGAGCTTATAGAAGCTCCTAAGGTTGGAAGAAAACTCCCAGATACTTTGTCGCTTGAAGATATTGACGCTATTATAAATCAAATTGATTTATCTACTCCAGAAGGAGAACGTAATAGATCAATCATCGAAACTTTATACGGTTGTGGTTTACGAGTTTCTGAATTAATTAATCTAAAACTTTCAGATCTTTACTTTGACGAAGGTTTTATTAAAGTTACAGGAAAAGGAGACAAACAAAGGCTTGTACCTATAAGTAATTTGACAAAAAAATATATCAACCTCTATAAGTCACATATTAGAATCGATGTTTCTATTCAAAAAGGACATGAGGATATATTATATCTCAACAGACGAGGTAAAAAATTAACCAGAGCAATGGTATTTACTATTGTCAAAAAGTTAGTAGAAAAAGTGGGGCTAGAAAAAAAAGTAAGCCCTCATACTTTTCGACATTCTTTTGCTACTCATTTATTAGAAAATGGAGCAGATTTAAGAGCAATTCAACAAATGTTAGGCCATGAGAGTATTACTACTACAGAAGTATATATGCACGTAGATAGGAGTCATTTAAAAAAAGTTATTGAAAATTATCACCCAAGAAAAAATAAATCCAAAGAATGAAGTACTTATTAATTATTATTTCAACGTTATTAATTAATGTTACATTAAATGCACAAAATCGATATCATTTAAAGGCAGAACGCGTATTTGATGGAAATCAAATACATCAAAACTGGAGCATCCATATTGAAGGAGAAATTATAGTGTATGCAGGGCCATCCAAAAAATTTAAGAATAGTAAGCTTATTGATTTTGGCAGCAAAACCTTAATGCCTGGTTTAATAGAAGGGCACTCTCATATTCTTCTACATCCATATAATGAAACATCATGGAACGATCAAGTTTTAAAAGAATCGTATGGGGAACGTGCTGCTAGAGCTACGAATCATTTAAAAACATCTTTAATGGCAGGTATTACTACCATGAGAGATTTAGGAAGTGAAGGAGCCGGTTATTTAGATGTTGGTATTAAAGCTGCGGTTGAAAAAGGAGTTATACTAGGTCCTAATTTATTAGTAGCTGGTCCAGCCATTGTTGCTACTGGAAGCTATGGTCCTAAAGAATTTCATGATTTTGTAAAAGTTCCTTTAGGCGCAGAAGAAGCAGACGGTAATAATCTTATAACAGTAACAAGAAGACAAATTGGTAATGGTGTAGATTTTATAAAAGTATATGCAGATTATCGTTGGGGCCCTAATAAAACAGCACAACCTACTTTTTCAGAAGAAGAAATAAGAACCATTGTAGAAACAGCCAAAAGTAGTGGACGCTTTACTGTAGCCCATGCATCTACTGCTGAAGCAATGAAAAGAGCCATTAATGGAGGTGTTACTACTATTGAACATGGTGATGGAGCAACACAAGAGGTTTTTGATCTTATGGTACAAAAAGGAGTTGCCTTATGTCCTACTATAGCTGCCGGCTTATCTATTTCACAATATCAAGGTTGGAAAAAAGGAATCGATCCCGAACCAGAAAGAGTTTTAAATAAAAGAAAGAGTTTTAAATTAGCATTAGAAAGAGGAGTGACTATTAGTTTTGGTGGTGATGTAGGTGTTTTTCCTCATGGAGAAAATGTAATGGAGTTAGAACTTATGACTTCTTATGGAATGCCTATTTTAGAGGCATTAAAATCTGCCACTTCAGTAAATGCATCTCTCTTTCAATTAGACAGTTTAGGGCAATTAAAAAGAGGTTATATCGCAGATATTATTGCTGTTGAAGGAGATCCGTCTGAAGATATTTCATTATTGAGGAAAATTCCATTTGTTATGAAAAGTGGAGTTATTGTAAAAAATTGATTTTAAATAATAGAGCATGAGCAATATAGTACATAGAAATTGGTGGAAAGAGGGAATTGTATATCAAATTTATCCAAGAAGTTTTCAAGATAGTACAGGTAATGGCGTAGGAGATTTAAGAGGTATTATTAATCGGCTAGATTATATTAAAAGTTTGGGAATTGATATTATATGGTTAAATCCTGTATATAGTTCTCCAAATGACGATAATGGATATGATATTAGTGATTATCAAAACATTATGGATGAATTTGGTTCTATGGAAGATTTTGATGAATTGCTGGAAGGGATGCATCAAAGGGGCATTAAATTACTGATGGATTTAGTAGTAAATCACAGTAGTGATGAACATCAGTGGTTTAAACAATCTAAAAGTTCTAGAGAAAATCCTTATCGAGATTATTACCATTGGTGGCCAGCAGAAAAAGGAACACCTCCTAAAAGATGGAGTTATTTTGATGTAGATGGAAACGCTTGGAAATACGACGAAGCTACTGACGCATATTATCTACATTATTTCTCTGTCAAACAACCCGATTTAAAATGGGAAAACCCAAAACTAAGAAGAGAAATTTATGATATGATGGCCTTTTGGTTTGAAAAAGGAGTTGATGGTTTTAGAATGGATGTCATCCCTTTTATTTCTAAAGATATTGATTATCCAGAACTACCAGCATCTTATGATGGTGATTTTATCACCTACTATTCAAATGGTCCTAGGTTGCATGAATTCTTGAATGAAATGAATCGTGAAGTACTTAGCAAATATGACGTTATGACCGTTGGAGAAGCTCCTGGTATAAAACAAGAGGATGCTCTTAATTTTGTAGATGAAGATAGAAACGAGCTTAATATGTTTTTCCATTTTGAACTCATGTCATTGGATAGAGCACCTGGAAAGGTTTTTTGGATGCGAGAAGATGCCTGGAAGCTTTCCGAGTTTAAAAAAATATTTTCAGATTGGGATACTGTTTTCTCTAAAAAAGGGTGGGGAAGTTTATTTTTAGGAAATCATGATTTTCCTCGTACTGTAAGTCGCTGGGGGAATGATTCTGAGCAGTACTGGCATCATTCTGCAACCATGTTACATACCTTTCTTTTAACAATGCGTGGCACTCCATATTTTTATTTTGGTGATGAAATTGGGATGACTAATATTAGATTTGATCGTATTGAAGATTATAAAGATATCAATACCCTAAATGCCTATGAAGCAGCAAAATTAAGAGATGATGATTTAGATGCATTTATAGAAAATGAAAAAGATGCATCCAGAGATAATGCTCGAATCCCTATGCAATGGGACGAATCTAACAATGCAGGTTTTACAACTGGTAAGTCATGGATTAAGGTTAATGAAAATTATAAAAAAGGAATTAATGTTAATTCTCAAGATACTGATAATGCATCTGTATTAAATTATTTTAGAAAGATTACTAAAGTTAGAAAAGATCATTTGGCATTGGTATATGGATCCTATCAACTTATAGATGCTACTAATGAGCAAGTCTATGCATATACAAGAACACTGGCTGAAGAACAGTTACTCATCTTGTTAAGTTTTAGTACAAAAGAAACAGTATTTAATGCTACAGAATTAAATTACAAAAAAGCAACTATAGTAATTTCTAATGATGATTCTGAAAGTATAAAGTATGATACTAGCTTTTTATTAAAACCCTATCAAGCATGCATCTATAAATTAGCATAATTATTTAAGGTATATTGATATTATGCATAAGAGTAATTGTTTTAGAGTTAAAAAAAGGTTATTTTGTAAGACCTTTAGTAGGTTATTAGGTAATAACTTATTCACTTTAATTCAAAAATTTGAAAGCAAAAGAATACTGGTTTAGTTTCTTTTTTTTAATACTATTGACAATAGATATTGTTTTCAATAATTTTGACAATCTCTACAATTATAGAATAATAAGCAAACCTCTTATTTCTATATCGTTGATGCTTTTTTATGTTTTAAATAATGTTACTAAATCAAAGAAAGAAAAAAGGGTTACTATATTAGCTTTAGTTTTTGCATTAATTGGAGATCTTTTTTTGTTAGAAGGATTTGATTTTTATTCTTTTCATATTGGTCTCTTCGCATTTTTTTTAACTAATATTGCTTATAGTTATCTATTATATAGAAGCGCTCAATTTGAAATCAATAAATCATTGCCATTTCTTATTGTAACCTCAATTTATTTAATCATTATTTATTATTTGATTTACGATAATTTACAAGAGTATTTTATTCTGGTTCTTGTATATTTTTTTGTAATATTAAATATGACACAATCTGCTTTTTTAAGGTATCGAATTGTAAATAACAGAAGTTTTTATTTTGTTTTTATTGGAGCTTTGTTCTTTACTGTCGCAGGAAGCATAATTGCTTTAAACATGTTTTACAAACCCATTCCTTATAAGAATATATTTATCATGCTGTTTTATGGTATAGGACAATTACTTATGATACAAGGTATTCTTATACAACAAAAAAAGTTTAGGCGTTTTTAATTGTTTCTTTCCTTTTATAAGGCCTAATAATTAACCTTGCTTCTCTATCAAATCGAATATAATTATACACCCAATTAATAAAAACCACCAAGCGATTTCTAAACCCTATCAAGAAAAAAAGATGTATAAACATCCATACAAACCAAGCGAATACACCTTGGAATTTTAATTTGGGTAAATCTACTACCGCTTTATTACGACCTATTGTTGCCATAGATCCTTTATCATAATACGAAAACGGAATCATTTTTTTTCCATTTATTAAACGTAACAAATTGTCTCCTAATCGTTTTCCTTGTTGAATAGCTGGCTGTGCCATCATAGGGTGTCCTGTAGGAAATGCTTCTTCAGTCATCCATGCTATGTCTCCAACAGCAAAAATGTCTTCAAATTTTTCTATTTGATTAAATCTATTCACTTTAATTCTATTGCCTCTTACTATAATATCGTCTGTATCTAATCCTTTTATAGTAGCGCCTTCTACACCTGCTGTCCACACGAGTGTTTTTGTTTTAAAATGCAACTCTGTTTCTGTAGCTACACTGTCTCCATCATAGTTTGTCACTCTAACATTTTTCCACACGATAACGCCTAATTTTTCTAAAAACTGCTCAGCTTTTTTAGAAGAAATCTCACTCATTGCCGGCAGAACTCTATCAGAGGCTTGTATCAAATTTATTTGCATTTGACGTATGTCTAAATCTGGATAATCCTTAGGTAATATTCCTTTTTTAATTTCTGCCAATGCCCCTGCCAATTCTACTCCCGTTGGACCCGCTCCAACTATAACAAAATTCATTAACGCATTTCGTTCATTGAGATCAGATTTTAACAATGCTTCTTCAAAATTTTGAAGTATTAAACTTCTCAAATTTAAAGATTGAGGAATTGTTTTCATCACCATGCTATTTTCTTTAATAGAAGTGTTTCCAAAGAAATTAGTTTTTGATCCTGTAGCCAAAATGAGATAATCATATTTTAGCTCTCCTATACTGGTGTTAATTATTTTTTCTTTAGGTATAATCTCTTTTACTTTCGTAAGTCTAAAGAAAAAATTAGAATAATCCTTTAACACTTTACGAATAGGATACGCAATAGAATCTGGTTCTAAACCTCCTGTAGACACCTGATATAGTAGCGGTTGAAAAGTATGGTAGTTATGTTTGTCTAACATTACTACTTGTAACTCTTGTCTTGCTAATTTTTTTGCTAGTGATAGCCCTGCAAAACCTCCGCCTATAATAATTACTCTAGGGTTACTTGTTAATGGGATATTCATCATCTATAGTTTGTCGTTCAAAAATAATGCATCTTACCGCTTTTTAAACGGTTCACTTAATTAATTTTGTATCTTTTGTAACATATTTGTTTTTACAGCTACTTATATAAAAATAAACCATCAAAATTAGTGACCAAAGAACTTGAACATAATTTTATTACAGAATTAGAACGCCATCAAAATATTGTTCATAAGGTGTGTCGTATTTATACAAACGATCGTGACTCACACAATGACTTATTTCAAGAGATCTCTATACAATTATGGAAAGCGTTTCCAAAATTTAGAGGAGATTCAAAATTGAGTACGTGGATGTATCGAGTTGCTTTAAATACTGCAATTACGCTGTATAGAAAATCTAAAAGACGTATTAAAACTCAAGATTTTGATAGTGTTATTTTTAAAATAAAAGCTATTGATTATGATGACACTGAAGAACAACAATTAAAACTTATGTATCAAGCAATTAAACAATTGAATGATATTGAAAAAGCATTAATGTTTTTATATCTGGAAGACAAAGATTATTCTGAAATTTCAGAAACTTTAGGTATTTCTGAGGTAAATGCCAGAGTAAAAATGAATAGAATTAAAACAAAATTAAGAACTGTATTGAACCCATAATGCTATGGATGAATTAGAATTATTAAAAAAAGATTGGCAGCGTAAACATGATTCAATGCCAAAATTATCATATGATGAACTTTCCAAGATGATCTGGAAAAAATCATCTTCTATTGTAAAATGGATTTTTTATATCAGTATATTTGAGTTACTGATTGTTATTGCACTGAGTATATATTCAATTTACGATAAAGAATATTGGCAATTAACTGAAGATATCAAATTAACCAACTTTACTATTTTTACAAATATATTGACCTTTATTCTTATTGGTTATTTTGTGTTTAAATTCTATAAAAACTACAAAACAATATCTAGTACTGATGATACAAAAACATTGATGGAAAATATTCTCAATACTAGAAAAACTGTAAAAACATACATAAAAATAGGTATTTCTTTTGGTGTTGTTACTACAGTGATAACAGTGATCGCGATGGTTTTGTACGATGAAAATTTTAGAGAAAGTATTGCTGAAGTCTCTAGTGGCGAACCTTCAACCTTAATTTGGATATTAATAATTATACTTGTTTTAGTTATAGGCGCAGCAGTATTGCTTATTTCATGGTTATTATATCAATTAATTTATGGACTCTTGCTTAGAAGGTTGAATAAAAATTATAAAGAATTAGAAAAGATGGATCTTTAATAATTCCATTCTCTTTGTTTATCCAATTCTTCCATGGCTAGCATTTCTTCTTGAGGAATCACTTTAAGAAAAGATGGATGTTGTTCTATAGCATATTCTATTTTTTCTACAATATCTTCTACAGAATCTGTTTCATAATCAATTTCTAGGGGTTCTTTAATAACCATTGATTGTAAAATTCCTTTCTTTTTAACACGAAGTCCTTTTTTATCAAAAGAGCGTCTAAACCCATCTATCACTATAGGCACTACCGTAGGTTTATATTCTTTAATAATATGCGCTGTTCCTTTTCTAATAGGCTTCCATGGCTTTGTAGTTCCTTGAGGAAAGGTAATCACCCAACCATCGCCTAATGCCAATCCAATATTTTCAGTATCATTATAATTTACTTCTCGCTTAATATCTTTTCCTTTTTCTCTCCAAGTACGTTCTACAGTTATTGCACCAGCATAAGCAAAGATTTTTGGAAGTAAGCCTGAACGCATTGTTTCTTTAGCCGCTACATAATAAATGTTAAGTTTTGGTCTCCACAAGTATCCTACATTTTTAATTGAATCTACTCTACCGCATAGGCTAGCATTAAAAACATGAAACATGGCAACTACATCTGCAAAATACGTTTGATGATTTGATACAAAAATGACATTGTTTTGAGGCAAATCTTTAATAATTTCAGATCCTTCTATCTGAAGTTCATTAAATCCTCTATAACGTCTATGCGTCATTGTTCCAGCAACCCTGATAAGCCATTTTTTAAGAAATAATAGGTGTCCAAAAGGATTTCTTTTTAAGAATGTCATAAATAGTTAATTAAAACGAATTACTAATGTACAAATAATAGTGACTAATAGATATGCTTTAATAGCTCTTTAACTTCACTTAACATCATTGCTGTTGCTCCCCAAACTGTATATTCATTTAATTTAAAAGCTGGGACTTCTATTTCTTTAGCATATGATGTTGTCAATTTTTTATGAAATACTGCTTCTTCGCTCATAAAATCTGATAACAATACTTCAATTACACTTTCTACTTCGCTTTCTTCAGGTATAAACAACGGTTTCTCATTTATCGTACCTAAAAAAGGGGAAACTAAAAAATTACTTGGCGGAATGTAAACTTCTGAAATTGATCTAATTATCTTAATATTCTCTGGAGCTATTCCTACTTCTTCATGAGTTTCTCTTAAGGCAGTTTCTTTAAGATTTTCATCTTCTTTTTCAACTTTCCCTCCTGGAAAACCAACTTGATTAGAATGAACTCCTTTGTACGTCTTTCTATGTATCAATACAAATCTAGTTTGCAATAACTCATCAGGGTAAAAAAGCATCAAAACTCCAGCCTTTCTAGAATTAGCATCAATCCTTTGTGGGTTTTTCAATTCTTTTATCCTTAATAAGGGAGCCATTTTATAATGAGATTCTCTTCCAGGAAGTGACAGATTTGCTATTTTTGGTACAGTTTTTAGAAAAATATCAAAATTCATGTTATCAAAATCTACAAGTGCGTTTGCAATAATACTATTTATATTTTTAATTGGATGTAATCAACAAAAGACACAGAATACAGTTGTCTCTAAAAAAGATACTATCAATACAAAGTCTATCATTGATACTGTAAAAAATGATACTGTAAAAAAAGAAAAACCATTTGTTATAACAGAAGATAATGCAATTCCTTTTTTCTTTAAATATGCAAAAGAAAATAAAGAGAATAAAATAAAAGTTACTACTCAATACGGGAGTTTTACAATTAAATTATATGACGAAACTCCTTATCATAGAGCTAATTTTATATACTTAGCAAAAAAAGAATACTTTAACGGAACTTACTTTCATAGAGTAGTCAAAGATTTTATCATTCAAGGAGGAAATTCTGACAATAGAGAAACAGGTAGAAAAAAAGCAAAAATAGGACGCTATTTATTACCACCAGATACTCGCAAAGGGTTTAAACATCACAGAGGGACTATTTCAATGCCTAGTAGTGAAATTAGAAACCCTCATTTATTAGCTTCTCCCTTTGAGTTTTTTATTGTAGTTCAAAAACCTGGTGCCTATCATTTAGATAACAAATACACTGCTTTTGGAAGAGTGATTAAAGGAATGAGTGTCGTAGATAAAATTAATGCTGTTCCTGCTGGTTCAGATGAGTGGCCTTTGCAAAACGTAATCATAGAAAAAGTAGAAGTATTAGAATAGTTAATGCGTTATTTGCGGCAATTTTAATTTGTATTTGACAGCTAATAATCTAATGATAATGATCATAATAATTGTAATGATATAGATACTCTCTTTGGGGGTCGAAAAATATCTTAAAATAAAGAAAACAATGCCACCTAAAATACAGGCCGTGGCATATATTTCTTTTCTAAAAATCACAGGGATTTCATTACATAAAATATCTCTGATCACACCTCCAAAAGAAGCACTCATAGTTCCTAAAATAATGCTTATAATTGGGTGTAGATTAGCCTCAATACCCTTTTCAATACCTATAATAGTAAATACTCCCAACCCAACAGTATCAAATAAGAAAAGAGAGGTTCGCAAATAATTTAATTTTCTTTTAAACAGTACTCCAAAAAGAACACCTCCAAATACAATATATAGGTAATTTAAATCTAGCATCCATCCTACTGGCATTCTTCCAATAAGTAAGTCTCTTAATGTACCACCGCCTAAAGCAGTAACAAAGGCAATTATAAGAATTCCAAATAAATCAAGGCGTTTATTAAAAGCTATTAAAAAGCCTGAAATAGCAAAAGCAAAAGTTCCTATTAAATCTAGTGAATAAAAAATCATTACATGTCTTGTGTATAGTAATTATAATCTTTTAAAACCTTATCTATATAACTATGCGTATCTTTTTGTTTAGATTTGGTTCCTATTACAGATTCTATTTTTGCTTTTAATTTTAAGAGCGTAGCATGATCACTATTTTTTTTAGCTATGATAAAAGCCTCCTTAATTATACGTGCATCATTATCTGAAAGTTTTATAACAGAGGGATACATAGGAATATAATTTTCAGAAATATTTTCAAGAATAGTATGACTGATTTTTACTTTATCTTTTAAAAGTATTACTGCTGTTCCAGTAGCCATATCTCCTATGCGTTGTGTTCTTTTATTAAAAATCATAACAAACAAACCAAGTGCTAAAAAATACACGTCTACGATTCTAAAAAACCATCGTACTAAATAATCTGCAAAAGTAGCTTGATATCCGTCTATTTTCACCACTTTTATTTTCATTATTTTTTTCCCCAATGTTTGCCCTTCCATAAAAGACTCTAACGTTAATGTATAAAACATAACTGGCAAACCTACAATAACACTAATAGCAATCTCAGACCACTGATCTAAATTACTGAAGACGCTATTTAGCCCTAGCATTTGCATAAAAAAATTAGCAACTGCTAAATACCCCCATTTAATTGCTGCATCCATTATAAAAGCAAGAATGCGTTCTCCAACACCTGCAGCATTAAAGGTTATTTTTACATTTTGAGTAGTGTTAATTTGTAACTCAGACATTTTATTTTATTTTAGCAAGTATATGAGAGAGGTTGCTTTTATCAAACAAAATAAAGAAAAATGGTTAAGTTTTGAAAAGGCCATTTTTAATAATGAGTTTGATAACCCAGATACTTTAGCATCGCAATATATTCATATTATTAATGATTTATCGTACGCACAAACCTTTTATCCAAAAAGTAAGGTAATTGTCTATTTAAATCAATTAGCGGCCAAAGCATTTCAAAAAATATATAAAACAAAAAAAGAAGATACCAGTAGGATCATTCGTTTTTGGAAAAGTGAAGTTCCTTTACTTATATATCAGTATAGAAAATATGTGCTATTTGCCTTCATAATTTTCTTTGCCTTTGTTGCTATTGGAGTAGTTTCTGCATCAAATGACGATAGTTTTGTTCGAGCCATTCTTGGTGATTCTTATGTAGATATGACTATCGAAAATATAGAGAACGGAGATCCCGTAGCTGTTTATAAATCTGGAAGTAATTGGGGAAGTTTTATAGGCATTACAGTAAATAATTTAAGAGTAGGTGTCATTGCCTTTCTTCTAGGGGTTTTCTTAGGTTTAGGCACTATATATGTTTTATTTAATAATTCTATTATGTTAGGATCTTTTCAATACTTTTTTCATGAACGAGGAGTTTTATGGGAAAGTGTTCGTGGTATCTGGATTCATGGAGCAATGGAAGTTTTTGCCATTGTTATAGAAGCAGCTGCTGGTATTATTATGGGAGCTAGTATTTTATTCCCCGATACTTTTTCTCGTTTTGATTCTTTTAAAAAAGGAGCAAAAGACGGTGTGAAAATTTTAATCAGTACGTTTCCTTTTACATTTTCAGCTGGATTTTTAGAAGGTTTTATAACTCGTTACTCTAATATAATGCCCAATGCTATGTCTGTTTTAATTATAGGTATTACATTGAGTTTAATTAGTTTCTATTATCTCATTTACCCTTTTAAAGTTCAAAAAAAATTAAAAGAACAAATAGTAAAGACTGCTGTATCTTATGAATAGAAAAATTTATATACTCTTTATTTTTTTTTCTTTTTCTCATCTCTATATAGGTGCTAATTCATTACTTCAAGATACTAAAGGAGGGTTAAATAATTTTGACAAAGATTTTAAAGAACGTTATAATAACAATAAGTATAATTACGAGGGAAAAGGTTTTAAAACGACTGCTACAAATTCTAAAAATGGAGATGCTCCTTATTCTAATAAAACCCCAAGAGAGGTAGAAGATAATAATAAACGTAGTTTTACTATAGGTGGAAACTTCTTATACATCGCCATTATCATATTTGTATTAGCAATAGCATATTTGGCATATATTCTTTTAAATGAAGGCAGCAGTGGTTTATTTAGTTCAAAAAGAACAAAGAAATTAGACTCGACTAATGAAATTACTGCAGAAACAATTGAAAATACAGATTTAGATAGTTTGATTAAAAAGGCAGAAAAAGCAGAAGATTATCGTTTGGCTATTCGATATAATTATCTTTCTGTATTAAAATCTCTTTCTTTAAAAGGCATCATAAAATACGAGGATGAAAAAACAAATGGAGAATACCAACAAGAAATTGAAAATCAAAATTTAAATTCTAAATTCTCATATGTTTCCTATTTATATAATTACATCTGGTATGGTGAGTTTTACGTAGATCAATCGCAATATTTTCAAGCAAAAAATAATTTTGCGCAATTACTTCAAAAAATATAACGATGAACAAAAAACTTATTATTTTGGTAGGAGTCATTGTTCTTCTCTTTGTTGTGGTTATCATTTTTAGTCCTGCACTACACAAAAAAATAGATTGGACAGAATCATTTAATGAACATAGTACCAAGCCGTATGGTACTAAAGTTTTCTATAAAGAATTGTTCAATATTTATAATGACTGGAATGTTCGCACAGTATACTTTACGCCTTATAATTATTTATCTGCTAATTCAGAATATGGAGATGGAGATTATATAGCAGAAGGAATGTATATGATTATTGGAAATACAGAAGATATGGATTATTATTCTCAAGAAGAATTATTGATTTTTGCTTCAGAAGGAAATGATGTATTCATTTCAGATTATACAATTCCTCAATTGATTAAAGATTCTCTAGAAATTGATATTGATATTGTTTTGAATAACGATAGTATTTCGAAATTAAATGTCAAAAATATTTCTTCAGAAAAAATTAAAATTGAGCTCGATAAAAGTCATTCTGATTCTTATATTAAAAATTACAATACAAATCACACACACCTTCTAGGTTTTGTTAAAAACGAAGATGAAGAATATCCAAATTTCATAAAAATACCTTATTACGATGGTTATTTCTATATTCATCTAGAGCCAAAAGCTTTTACTAATTATCATCTATTAAAAGATGATCGTTATACATATGTAGATGGAATTTTATCATTACTCCCAGGTACAGATCTTTATTTTGATTCGTACACTACCTACACTACGTCTTATGATAGTAATAGTAGTCGAGATTCTAATTTGAGTTGGTTTCTAGAACAACTTCAATTTAAATGGGCTTGGTATTTAGCCGTTTTTTTGTTATTCCTTTTTATGATTTTTAATGCTAAAAGAAGGCAACGTATTATTACCACAATTAAACCACTTGAAAATACATCTATAGCTTTTGTCAATACCATTTCAAATTTATATATAGAAACAAATGATCATAAAAATTTAATTCAAAAAAAGATCGCTTATTTTTTAGAAAAAATTAGATCAGATTTTAATTTAGAGACAACTACATTGGATGATAATTTTGTAAATACTTTAGTTTTAAAATCAGGTAAAAAGAAAGAAATTGTTGCCCAATTAGTTAAATACATAAAGTGGCTACAAACAAAAGAAGAACTTTTTGAAAACAATCTAATAACGCTTAATAAGCTTATTGAAGATTTTTATAAAAAATAGCATATGGAAAATAATGAAAATACGCCAAACGAGAATTCTTTATCTAAAGGAAATAACAATAAACAAGAAGAAAAACCAATTGTTTCTGAGCTTCAACAAGAAAAACAAGGTGGCCAGTTAGCATTTGAAAATAGATTGGACTTAAGGGAGTTACAACAAAACGTACAAAAAATTAAAGAAGAGCTAGGGAAAGTGATTGTTGGGCAAAAAGATATGATAGAAATGCTCATAGCTTCATTATTGGCAAAAGGACATTCTTTAATAGAAGGAGTTCCAGGTGTTGCAAAAACAGTAGCAGCCAAACTTATGGCAAAATCTTTGGATATAGGTTTTAGTAGAATTCAATTTACCCCAGATTTAATGCCAAGTGACATTTTAGGTACCTCCGTATTTGATATAAAAAAATCTGAATTTGAATTTAAAAAAGGACCTGTTTTTTCAAATATGATTTTGATTGACGAAATTAATAGAGCTCCTGCCAAAACACAGGCCGCTTTATTTGAAGTAATGGAAGAGCAACAAATTACTATTGATGGTATAGCGTACAAATTAGACACTCCATTTATGGTTTTAGCTACTCAAAACCCTATAGAACAAGAAGGTACCTATCGATTACCTGAAGCTCAACTCGATCGCTTTCTTTTCAAAATTAATGTGTTGTATCCTAATTTAGAAGAAGAGATAGAAATTATAAACAGAGAGCATTTACTAAAAGGAAAAGACAAAATAACTACTGTTAAACCACTTCTTTCTGCTAAACAAATAACAAACTATCAAAATTTAGTAAGTGAGGTTTTAATTGAAGAGAACTTATTGAAATATATAGCACAACTAATCGTTGCAACACGATCTAATCAATTTTTATATTTAGGCGCATCTCCTAGAGCTTCTATATCCATTCTTAAGGCTAGTAAAGCTATTGCTGCAATGAATGGACGTGATTTTGTAACTCCAGAAGATATTAAAAGAGTGGCTGTTCCGGTACTTCATCATCGTGTTATTGTAACTCCAGAACGTGAAATGGAAGGCATCAGTAGCAAAGATATTATTAATCAAATTATTGAGACTTTAGAAGTTCCTAGGTAATGAGAACATTTTTTAAATCTTTCTATATACAACCTAGGTTTTTCTACATTGGTATTAGCATTGTAGCGCTTTTTGCTATCAGTTATTTTTTACCTTTTTTATTTAATGGAGCTCGTCTTATTTTATTGGGTTTATTCATTTTTTTCTTTTTAGATATATTAGTTCTCTTTATCGGTGTTTCAAAAATTCACGGGGTTCGAAAAGTTCCAGAAAAATTTTCTAATGGTGATTTAAATACCATAAAAATATATCTGGAAAACAAGTACTCTTTTTCTGTTTGGATTCAAATTATTGATGAAATCCCTGAGCAATTTCAATTAAGAAATTTTAAAATTTATAAAAAAATTGCTCCTAAAAGCACTATCAAAACAATGTATCAATTGCAACCAACCTCCAGAGGAGAATATCACTTTGGAAGTCTTAACATCTATGCCTCTTCTATAATAGGACTTATAGCTAGAAGATATAAGTACAACACAAATGCTATGGTCCCTACCTACCCCTCTTTTCTTCAACTTAGAAAATTTGAACTGCTATCTATTAGTAATAATTTACAAGAATACGGTATTAAAAAAATTAGAAGGATAGGCCATACCATGGAGTTTGAACAAATTAAAGAGTATGTCTCTGGAGACGATATTCGTACTATAAATTGGAAAGCCACAGCAAAAAAGAACCAATTGATGGTCAATCAGTTTCAAGATGAAAGATCTCAATCTGTTTATACGGTAATAGACAAAGGAAGGGTTATGAAAATGCCTTTTGATGGTTTAAGTTTGTTAGATCATGCTATTAATTCAAGTTTAGTTATTAGCAATGTTATATTAAGAAAACAAGATAAAGCAGGGGTTTTTTCATTTTCAAAACGCGTAGATAATATGATTGTTGCGCAAAGGCGTTCTTCTCAAATGCAACTAATACTCGAAGCTTTATACAATATTAAAACTGATTTTTATGAATCAGACTTTAGTCGTTTGTACGCAGAAATAAGAAGAAATATTACTCATAGAAGTCTTATTATTTTATACACAAATTTTGAAACCATGGATGGTTTAAATAGACAACTCCCCTATTTGAAAGCTATTACAAAAAATCACTTGCTCGTAGTTGTCTTTTTTAAGAATACAAAAATTCAAGATATCATTACTACCAAAGCTCATACTGTAAAAGATGTATATGATAAAGTGATAGCTGAAAAATTTGCCTTTGAGAAAAGACTTATTGTAAATGAATTAAAAAAATATGGAATTTATTCTATACTAACTACTCCTGAAAATCTAACTATCGATACAATTAATAAATATTTAGAAATAAAATCTCGAGGACTTCTTTAAGTTTCATAAATAAGCAAAAACTCATTTACGACAATTCATCACTATAAAACAACAGTTCAGTAAGTATCTCTATAGTACTTGATTGATTTGATACATCTTTGTTTCAGAAATAAGCAACAACAATAAAAATCAAATCATTATGAAAACACTAATCACCTTTTTAATCTTTTCACTTTTTACTTTTCTTACCAATGCACAAGAAAAAAATACAGGGATAGACATTACTGTAACCATAGAAAATATTGGCAATAATGACGGGAATGTTTTATTAGCATTACATACTTCTGAAACTTTTATGAAAGGAAAGGGTATACAGAATCTTTCAAGTAAAATAAAAGATGGGAAAATAGAAATTACATTTACTAACGTATCTGAAGGAACCTATGCTATTAACCTGAGTTCGATTAATAAAAAGCGAGTTGATTAGTTTTAATAGATTGA
>CAYMDH010000018.1:54134-59859 GCA_964389205.1 uncultured Flavobacteriaceae bacterium | reverse complement strand
ATAATTTTATAGAAATATTAGAAATTTAAGCAGTTCTAATTAGGGGAAGCCTACATTTTTAAGGAGGTTGTAAATGGAATTTAAATTAATTTTCTTTAGAAAAACTTTTTAATTGTTTTATAAAATACGATGGATATAGTCCTGTGTTTTTATAAAATGCTTTGGCAAAAGAAGTTTCATTATTAAAACCTACTTCATAAGCTATTCCTTTAATAGAATAGCGCATAAATTTCGTATCCTTTTTTAGTTTTTCAATAGTATACTTAATTCTTAAATCATTTAGATAGGAACTGAAGTTCTTTCCTTTGTCATGGTTAATTATTTTAGATAAATAATTAGTATTGGTATTTAATAACTTCGCCAAACTTGAAAGTGTAATTGAGCTATCTAAAAATTCTTTATTATTCTCAAAACCCTTTAACTTATATCTTACTGAGTTAATCACTTCAATAGAAAGTCCTTCTAAAGTATTGCTTTTTGTTATAGGTGATTTTTTAAATTTTAAGGAAGCATTTGTATTTTCTTTTCCTTCTAAAACAATATTATTAAATCGTTTTTTATATTTTTTCTGTTTATAATAATAAGTTATAAGTCCTATAGAAGTTAATAAACTAACAATGCCTAATGCCCAATTGTATTTTATGGAAGCTGTTTTTTCATTAGTGAGTTTTTCAATGATAACCTCTTTTTGATTAATTAATTTAGGCCTGTCATATTTATAGGCAATATTTTTACTTAAGTATTTATAATTGCCATGAAGAATGCTATCTACTTTTAATAATCTATTAATATAATAAAGCTCAGATTTAGTGTCTTTATTTTTTTTATAATGCCTAATTAAAATTTCATAAGCTTCTCTAATCTCTGGATGAAGGTCTTTTAATATTGTAAATAAAGAATCTATTTTTTTAAAATATAAAATGCCTTTATCCCTTTTATTATTATAATAATAAGATTTTTTACCTAGAAAAAAGTAAGATTCGGCTATATTAGGTTTATCATCTGCCTCAATAAGCTCTGGAAGGGCTTTGTTAAGACTATCAATAGCTATTGTATAATTCTTTTTAAGATAATGATTCATACCTTCATTAAATCGAAAATAATTTTGCATGACACTGTCTTCTGATTTAATAGCCTCTAACATTCCCGTTTTATTTACAATGCTGGCTGAATCTAATAGATGTAATCTACTATAAGAATCAGAAATACAAAATAACCCCCATAGATAAGTTTCATTGTAATTTTTTAAGTAATTATTCTTGTCGTAGTATATTTTACATTCTTTACATAATTCTAAAGCTTCTTCTATATAACCCAGCCTACTTTTAAGCAAGGCTAACCCATGTTTTATTTCATAAGATAATACCTCAAATTCTTGTTTAGTAGCTATACTATCTGCAAATAAATAGTTATCTAAAGCTTTTTTAAAATTTCGTTTTCGATAATATAGATTGCCTTTGAAGTAATGTGCTACTGATGGATAAAGTCCATAACTTTTTGTTTTCGTAATTGATATGATGCTATCTAAATAAGGAATGATTCTATAATCTTGTTCATAGTTAGATGCCATTAATTCATATCCTCTACAAATTTCAAAAGTATCTTTTAGAGTTTTTGCTTTTTTGATATAGTACTTTGCATATACTTCAGAAATGGTAGTGTCTTCTTCTTGATAGAAAAGATCAATAATTTCTGTTAATTTTTTTTCTTTAAGAGTATTAATAATACTATCTGAAGGTCTTTGAGATATACATTCAGTATTCCAAAAAATAAATATAATAAGCGTAAATAAAAAGTAAGATTTTACTGTATTAAACATTTTTTAAAAATAAGATGTTTGGCTTTGGAGTTAAAGAATTTACGTTATGTGACCAGATTTTAAGTTGAAATACAATTACTAATTCTGATAGATAAATTACTCCTTCTTTTTGAATGGATTTTGTAAGGTGTTAAATACAGAATATACAACGATCTAATTTTTATATTTCTCGTAGATAGTTATAAATGGGAATCTTTTTAAAGGTAGTTCTCTAAAGAAAGGCTTTCTTTTTAATTCAAATAAAACATTTCCGTTTTTTAGCGTTTGAAAATACCCATCTAAATAATTAAAAAAATCTGCACCTAATCCAACTTGTTTAGATTCGTACCATTCTATTGCATTGTCAATCTCTTCTTGAGCTTCAGGTTCAATAATTAATTTAGAACCCATATTTATTTTTCAATTCCTGTTTTACTTCTTCCCATGTAGAGCCAATAGTTTCTCTAGCATGATATTTACGGCGTCGTTCTTCAACTATTTTATAGTGTTCTTCAGGAACAATTGAAGGAGCTTCTGTAGGAGTATTTATAGAATCAAAAATACCATCTAAGGTTACAAGTTTTGAATCATCTTGTATAAATAGATTAAATTGTTCTATTAATTTATTTCTTAATTCTAATGCTCCCATTGTATTCTGGTGTATATAAACAAAGATACATAAATCCTTCCAAACGTATTTTTTTTGAAATACTATAAATGGTTTTTCGCTTCCGCATTTTGAACTACTGCGTTTGCAAAACTCATTCATTCATTTTTGTCTTGACACAAAAACGAACCAAAAAAGTCAAGGCAAGCGATAAAAATCTAAGAAAATGCTACGGCAAGCGCTCTACAATGAAAAGAACTCGCTTTGCTCAAACAGCTTTTCATTTAACATCTCTTCTGCTGCCTTGATTTTTAAGGTTTTTATCGAAGCCGTCTATTTTCTAAGAAAATTTCTAACAAAACTATAAAATAGGTCTGTTCCTAAATTTAGAATGGACGAAGTTTTTTTGCTCTCTTTTTAGCTTTGTAGTAAATCAAGCTATTTTAATGATGGTAGATGAAAGCCATCCATAAAGCATTTTGCAAAGCAAAAGCGACCTGGGTGGTGTGGCCTTAAAATAGCGTAGATTTCAAAAAGTGAAAAAGCACGCTAGATTTTTTTGTTTCTTTTTTCATCAATGGAAAAAAGAAAAACAAGAATACCTAAGAGAAAGTGCCCTTTTTATATTCCTTTTTGGGCAAGCAAAAAGGATGAAAAGAATTATAATAACAAACACGTGAATAAAAAAGAATAAATAAAAGAAATACTATTTAAACCCATTTAACCCAGTAACATCAAGCCCTGTAATTAACAAATGAATATCGTGAGTTCCTTCATAGGTAATAACACTTTCTAAATTCATCATATGTCTCATAATAGAATATTCACCAGAAATACCCATACCACCTAACATTTGACGAGCTTCTCGTGCAATAGTAATCGCCATATCAACATTGTTTCGCTTTGCCATAGAAATTTGTGCAGAAGTGGCAGTACCATTGTTACGCATTACACCCAATTTCCAAGCTAATAATTGTGCTTTGGTAATTTCAGTGATCATTTCTGCTAGTTTCTTTTGTTGCAACTGAAACTGCCCAATAGGTTTGTCAAACTGTATACGTTCTTTACTGTATCTAAGAGCAGTGTCATAACAATCCATAGCAGCCCCAATAGCTCCCCAAGCAATACCAAAACGAGCAGAATCTAAACATCCTAAAGGTGCTCCTAAACCACTTTTATTAGGAAGCAGGTTTTCTTTAGGCACTTTTACATTATCGAAAATTAATTCACCTGTTGCACTTGCACGAAGCGACCATTTATTATGTGTTTCTGGAGTGGAAAAACCTTCCATACCGCGCTCTACAATTAAACCATGTATACGGCCGTTTTCATCTTTTGCCCAAACAACAGCCACCTGTGCAAAAGGAGCATTAGAAATCCACATTTTTGCACCATTTAAAAGATAATGATCTCCCATATCTTTAAAATTAGTAATCATTCCACCGGGGTTTGATCCATGATCAGGTTCTGTTAGTCCAAAGCATCCCATCCATTCACCAGAGGCTAATTTGGGTAAGTATTTTTTGCGCTGTTCTTCATTTCCATATTTCCAAATAGGATACATAACCAAAGATGATTGTACCGAAGCTGTAGAACGAACCCCACTATCACCTCTTTCAATTTCTTGCATGATCAATCCATAACTTATTTGATCCAATCCAGCACCTCCATATTCTACAGGAATATAAGGTCCAAAAGCTCCTATTTCTGCCAATCCATCAATAATTTGTTCAGGAAATTCAGCGCGTTGTGCATATTCTTCAATAATAGGAGATACTCCGCGTTTTACCCATTGACGTGCAGCATCTCTTACTAATTTATGCTCTTCAGTCAATAATTCATCTAGATTGTAATAATCAGGTGCTTCAAACAAATCTGGTTTCATATGTTCAATTTATGTAATAAGACGTAAAAATAACCAATGCCTTATAACTCTACAACGATTGCGGATTACATTTTTAAATAAAAATCTTTTGTAACATTAATGTATTCATTTGTGTAGTCGTGTCGACTTTTTTCGATGGTGAGTATTTGCTCTTCTATGACCTTAGTCTTTATGCGTGTAAATTCTAGTAAACTACGCTTTATGTCACTTTCTGCAGTGCCTTTAACTCTGGTCACTCTATGTAAAAATAATCTCTTTTGGTTGGCCAGTTTTATAAAACTTCTTTCTTCTTTATAAGGAATAATAAGCTGAAAACTACCTGAATCTGAAAGTAAATGTGAAACACCATTTATTAATTCATCAAAAGGTAAAGATGTGTTTGAACGTGCTAAATCTCTAGCATTATCACCACTAGAAATGGCTTCGCTATAAAAAGGAGGGTTTGAGATGATTAAATCGTACCTATCTTCTATTTCTTCTACAAATTCATCAAAGCCAGCGTGGTAACAAAACAATCGATCATTCCAATCAGAATTTTCAAAATTCTGAACACATTGTTCATAAGCATTGTTATCAATCTCTATGGCGTCTATAACTTCAATAGCGCTTCTTTGTGCTATCATTAAAGAAAGTAAGCCTGTACCTGCTCCAATATCTAAACAGCTAAAAGAATCCTTTGGAATAGTAGCCCAAGCACCAAGTAGTACTCCATCAGTACCCACTTTCATCGCACATTTATCTTGATGAATTGTAAATTGTTTAAATTCAAAAGGCTTAGACATTGTTAATTAAAATTTTAAAACCCAAATCTCAAATTCCAAACAATAAATTGTATGAAAATTCTTATTTTTATAATAAAAAAGTTAAAAATATGGTTTATGATTTAGAACAAAGAACATATTTTTTTGCTAGAGATTGTCGTTTTTTAATTAAAAGTTTACATAATACTGTTTCTAACATAGAAGATGGAAAACAACTCGTAAGATCATCAGGTTCAGTTGGAGCAAATTATATAGAAGCAAATGAAAAATTAGGAAATAAAGATTTTAAATATAGAATTAAGATTTCTTTAAAAGAAGCAAAAGAATCTCAGTATTGGTTAAGACTTTTAAAAGAGCTAAACCCAGATCGTTATATGGATTTTGAAAGACTTATTCAAGAATCTATTGAACTAAGAAAGATTTTATCTGTTATTTTATTAAAATCTAAATGACAATTAAGCTTTAGAATTTAGAATTTAGAGTTTAGAGTTTAGAGTTTAGAGTTTAGAGTTTGGAGTTTGGAGTTTGGAGTTTGGAGTTTGGAGTTTGGAGTTTGGAGTTTAGAGTTTAGAGTTTAGAGTTTAGAGTTTGGAATTTAGAATTTAGAATTTAGAATTTAGAGTTTGGAGTTTGGAGTTTGGAGTTTGGAGTTTGGAGTTTGGAGTTTGGAGTTT
>CAYMDH010000018.1:0-54034 GCA_964389205.1 uncultured Flavobacteriaceae bacterium | reverse complement strand
GAGTTTGGAGTTTGGAGTTTGGAGTTTGGAGTTTGGAGTTTGGAGTTTGGAGTTTGGAATTTGGAGTTTGGAATTTGGAATTTAGAATTTGGAATTTGGAATTTGGAATTTGAGATTTTATATTATAAGTAGAGATCAATCAAACCTTCAGGTGTCTCTACAAATACTTTTTTAAGGCCTCTATCTACTTTTTTTATGAAATGATCGTTCATAGGAATTAAGATCTCTTTTCCTTCTCTTTCTATTTCAAATAAAGATTGCGCAGTACTATCATTTACTCCTTTAATAACACCCACCTTTCCAAAATTAATATCCTCTATTTCAAAGTCGATAATTTCATGGAAATAAAATTGATTTCCACTTAGTTTAGGAAGTAATGTTAACGGAAGATATAAATCGCTTTTTAATAAAGCATCGGCATCTTCTTCACTGGTAACATCTTCTAGTTTTAATCTGAGAAGCTTCGATTTGTGTAGTGAAGAAGCTTCAATAAAAAATGGAACCAGATTATTGCCTATGTCAATAAATACTGATTCCATTTTATCGTAAAGTTCGGGTTCATCGGTATCTAACTTAGCTAGTACTTCACCCTTAAAGCTATATTTTTTAACAATTTTACCAAGATAGAAGCAATTTTCTTTCTTCATCTTAGTCAACTATTTATTCTGCAGCTTCTTCTTTGTTTTCTGTAGCTTCAGGAGCTGCCTCTTCAGCAGGCGTTTCTTCTGTAGCTTCTGCAACTACTTCTTTAGTAGCCTCAATAACTTCTTCAGTAGCTTCTTCTACAGCTGGAGCAGCAGCAGCTTCTGCATCTGCTTTACGCTTGTCGCTTATTTCTTTTTCAGCTTCTAAAGCTTTTGCTTTAGCATCAGCTTTCGCTTTTGCCAAATCACTTTCTTTAGATGCTACTGTTTTTCCTTTATCTTCTAACCAAGCTTGGAATTTTTTCTCAGCTTGCTCTTCAGTTAAAGCTCCTTTAGCAACACCACCTAATAAATGATGCTTTAACAAAACACCTTTGTAAGATAAAATTCTTCTAGCTGTATCGGTTGGTTGCGCACCATTTGTTAACCACTGTACAGAACTATCTACATCTAAATCTATCTGAGCAGGATTAGTGTTTGGATTGTATGTTCCTAGTTTTTCTAAGAATTTACCATCTCTTTTTGAACGAGCATCTGCTGCTACGATCCAATAAAAAGGTTTCCCTTTTTTACCATGTCTTTGTAATCTAATTTTAACTGGCATAAAACATTAATTAGTAAGGTTCTCGACCTTGATTATTAATAATAAATTGCTTTCCTTTCGGATTAAGCGGGTGCAAATATACATTTATTTTGAAAAATTATATAAAAAGTCAACCCTTATTTTCTCATTTTCAGGACATTTCTTTTTGCCTACTCTTTTTAAAATCTTTTTGAAGACTTATAATAGTATTTTTAAGAGAATGCAAAAAATTAAAGAAGTCGCAAAAATAATATATACATGCTTCTTTATATCGTTAATAACTCCTGATAAATTCATCATAACTACCTTAAAAATATTCTTATTTTTATTGTTTTTGCATCAATTAGATAATGCATTGATGTTTACTATTTTAAAGCTTAAATCGCCATAAATATGTACCTGATATTTGATACGGAAACTACTGGATTGCCTAAACGATGGAATGCACCTATTTCAGATTCTGATAATTGGCCTCGTTGTATTCAAATAGCTTGGCAACTGCATGATGATAAAGGAGCAGTTATAGAACATCAAGATTATCTAGTAAAGCCAGATGGTTTTAATATCCCATATGATGCCGAAAAAATTCATGGCATTTCTACAGAATTAGCAGCAGAACAAGGAATATCACTTGTTGAAGTTTTAGAGAAATTTAACGAAGCATTGTCAAAAACTAAATTTGTAGTAGGGCAAAATGTAGGCTTTGATGTTAATATAATGGGAGCCGAGTTTTTTAGAGAAGGCATAACAAATGAACTGGAAAACCTACCGGTTTTAGATACATGTACAGAAACTACTGCGTTATTATGTCAAATCCCTGGAGGGAGGGGAGGCAAATTTAAACTACCAACATTAACAGAATTACATGAATTTTTATTTGGCGATAAATTTGGAGAAGCTCATAATGCTACAGCTGATGTAGAAGCCACTGCGCGATGTTTTTTTGAGTTGATTAGAAAAAAGGTTTTTACAAAAGAAGAACTAGGCGTACCACAGGATTATTTTGAAAACTTCTCAGAAGCAAACCCAGCCACAATATCTTTAATTGGTTTAAAGCATATTAACTTAAAAAAAGCATCAAAAAAGATAGCTGATGCTTTATGGGAAAAAGATACAGGAGGAGTTTCAGCAGCCGAAATTTCCGATAATATAGAGAGTTTAGCTGATGCTAAGTTTGCTCATTTGCATAATCATTCACAATTTTCAGTATTACAATCTACAATTGCTGTTAAAGATTTGGTGAGAGTAGCAGGCGAGACTCAAATGAGTGCTGTTGCGATTACAGATCACGCCAATATGATGGGCGCTTTTCATTTTGTAAAAGAAATAAAAGCACATAATGGAGGTGTTAAACAACGAAATGCAGAAGCTGAAGAAAAAGGAGAAGTAGTCACTGAAACTGAAATCAAGCCCATTATAGGTTGTGAGTTTTTTGTTTGTGATGATCATACCAATAAAAATATAAAAGACTACGGTTATCAAATTGTGTTATTAGCTAAGAATAAAAACGGATATCACAATCTAGCAAAAATGTCTTCTATTGCCTATACAAATGGGTTCTACTATGTGCCACGTATTGATAGAAAAGTGATAGAAAAGTACAAAGAAGATATTATTGTTTTAACAGGGAATCTCTATGGAGAAGTACCAGGTAAAGTTTTAAATGTTGGAGAGAATCAAGCAGAAGAAGCTTTGTTATGGTGGAAAAACCAATTTGGAGAAGACTTGTATCTGGAAATTATGCGACATAATCAAGAAGATGAAAATCGTGTAAATCCAGTATTAATTCAGTTTGCAAAAAAGCACCAGGTAAAAATGGTGGCTACCAATAATACCTATTACTGCTCAAAAGAAGATGCAGATGCGCATGATATATTGCTTTGTGTAAAAGATGGTGAAAAACAAGCAACACCTATAGGTAGAGGGAGAGGATACCGTTATGGATTGCCAAATCAAGAATACTATTTCAAATCACAAGAGGAGATGAAAGAGTTGTTCAAGGATTTGCCAGAATCAATTTTAAATGTTCAAGAAATTGTAGATAAAATAGAGCCTTTTGAATTGGCAAGAGATGTGCTCTTGCCAGCGTTTGATATTCCTGAAACATTTAAAGTAAGTGAAGATGAGATTGATGGTGGAAAACGAGGTGAGAATGGATACCTAAGACATATAACTTATGAAGGTGCGAAAGTGCGGTATGGTGAAATTACCCCAGAAATAGAAGAACGCATTGATTTTGAATTAAAAACTATTGAAAATTCAGGATATCCGGGCTACTTTTTAATCGTAGAAGACTTTATTCGTGAAGCTAGAAAAATGGATGTTTCTGTAGGGCCAGGTAGAGGTTCTGCTGCAGGTTCGGTGGTAGCGTATTGTTTGACAATTACCAATATAGACCCTTTAAAATATGACTTGCTTTTTGAGCGTTTCTTAAATCCGGATAGAGTATCAATGCCAGATATTGATATTGATTTTGATGATGAAGGTCGGGGCCGTGTCATGGATTATGTGATTGATAAATATGGAGCCAATCAAGTAGCGCAAATTATTACTTATGGTACTATGGCTGCAAAATCTTCCATTCGAGATACAGCAAGAGTGCTGGATTTGCCTTTAGGAGATGCAGATCGTATTGCAAAGTTGATTCCAACGATGTCTAAATTAGGAAAGATTTTTGGGCAGTCTGAATCAGATTTGAAAAAGAAATTTCGTGCCGATGATTTAGAGAAAGTCCATCAATTATTAAACATTTCTGAAGGAGATGATTTGGAAGGGCAAACCTTAAAGATGGCGCGAACGCTTGAAGGATCGGTTCGAAATACTGGTATTCATGCTTGTGGGGTAATTATTACTCCAGATGACATTACCAATTTTGTTCCTGTGGCCACTGCTAAAGATTCAGATTTATATGTCACTCAATTTGATAACTCTGTAGTAGAAAGTGCAGGGTTATTAAAAATGGATTTCTTGGGGTTAAAAACGCTAACCTTAATTAAGGATACCGTTAAAATTGTAAAAGCCAAACACGGTATTGAATTGGTGCCAGATGATTTTCCATTAGATGATGAAAAAACGTATCAGCTTTTTCAAAAAGGAGATACGGTAGGAATATTTCAATATGAATCTCCCGGGATGCAAAAACATATGAAGGATTTAAAACCTTCAGTTTTTGATGATTTAATTGCGATGAATGCTCTGTATCGACCAGGTCCAATGGAATACATACCAAGTTTTATTGCTCGTAAACATGGTGATGAAGAGATTGCATATGACCTTCCGGACATGGAAGAGTATTTAAAAGAAACCTATGGTATTACAGTATATCAAGAGCAAGTGATGTTACTCTCTCAAAAATTAGCAAGCTTTTCTAAAGGTGATGCAGATGTTTTGAGAAAAGCGATGGGGAAGAAGATATTTGCATTACTGCAAAAATTAAAACCCCAGTTTTTAGATGGAGGAGAGAAAAATGGACATCCTAGAGAAGTTTTAGAAAAAATATGGAAAGATTGGGAAGCTTTTGCAGCCTATGCTTTCAATAAGAGTCACTCCACCTGTTATGCTTACATAGCTTATCAAACAGCTTATCTAAAAGCACACTATCCAGCAGAATATATGGCGGCTGTGTTGAGTAATAATATGAATGATATTAAGCAAGTAACTTTCTTTATGGAAGAATGTAAACGTATGGGCTTAGAGGTACTGGGGCCAGATGTTAATGAGTCGTATTACAAATTTGCCGTAAATAAAGATGGAGCCGTTCGTTTTGGAATGGGAGCAATTAAAGGTGTGGGTCGTGCTGCTGTAGAAACTATTGTAGAACACCGTAAGAAAGAAGGAGCATTTCAATCTGTTTTTGATTTAGCAAAACGTATAGATTTACGTGCTGCTAACAAAAAGGCATTTGAAAACTTAGCGGTTGCAGGAGGTTTTGATTCTTTTAGTGCTACTACACATCGCGCTCAATATTTTCATGCAGAAGGAGATAGTATTACTTTTTTAGAAAAAGTGATTAAATCTGCGGCAAAGTATCAAGAAAATAAGAATTCATCGCAAATGGATATGTTTGGAGGCATTAGTGAAGCGCAAATTCCAGAACCTGAAGTGCCACCATGTGAAGAGTGGGGTACTATGGAGAAACTACGTAGAGAGAAAGAAGTAGTAGGAATCTATCTTTCGGGTCATCCATTAGATGATTTTAAAATCGAATTGAAATATTTCTGTAATGGAAATGTTTCCTTGTTTAATGAAATGGAGAATTATGTAAATAGAGAAATTACTCTTGGAGGTGTGATTTCTGATGTACAGCATAGAGTTTCCAAAAATGGGAAAGGTTGGGCCTCTTTTATTGTAGAAGATTATACAGATTCCTATGAATTTAGAATTTTTGGAGAAGAATACTTGAAATTTCGACATTTTTTAATGATCAACTCTTTTGCATATATAAGAGCATTTATTAAAGAAGGTTGGATAAATAGAGATACGGGTAAAAAAGGAGATCCTAGAATTCAATTTAATGGTATCCAATTACTGCAAGATGTGATGGGTGTACAAGCAAAAAAACTTACTATTCAATTAGATATAAATAAATTACAGGAAGCGCGTATTGCTAATTTAAAATCTGTAATTAAAGATCATTCAGGCGATCACATATTAAACTTTGTGGTTTATGAAATGGAGAACGAAATTAAATTAAACATGTCTAGTAGAAAACAAAAAGTGAAAATTTCTAATGAATTGTTAGAAGAACTAGATAAAGAAGAAGTATATTATAAGTTGAATTAATAAAATATAGATGTATGAAAGAAGCTCAAAAAAAGAGCAAGATCCCAATAAACACACAATTGTTGTTAATCAAGTACAGAAAAAATCAAATGGAATAGGAACAGCTGGTTTTGTAATAGCTTTGATAGCATTGTTTGTTGGATGGGTACCTTTATTTGGTTGGCTGATGTGGATTTTAGGCCTTGTTTTTTCTTTTATAGGAGTTTTTAAACCTCCTAGAGGCATGGCCATTGCAGGGTTAATAATTTCATTTTTAGGAATTATCTTGCTAGTTCTTATTTTTGCAGGCATTAGTGCACTTGCATTATCTGCATAAATAATAGTCTGTTTTTATAAGTAGAAATAAACCTATTATAACTACTAGAGAAATGAAGGAAAGTGATATTGCATTAGTTGTGGACTATTTTCTTCAATCTCCTCCAGAATTTCTTAAGGCAATGGGGGCTGACAAAGATAAATTACCAAGCCGCACCACTTGGATTGATAAATTGATATCAGAGTTAAAAAAACCATTTAAAATAAAAGAATTCTATTATGTTATCTGGTTGTTAAATGGAGAGCCTATTGGGCATTCTAATATAAATAATATCCAGTATGGTAAGACCGCAAAAATGCATTTACACTTATGGAAAAAAAGTGAAAGACAAAGCGGGTTAGGGTTTGAATTTTTAAAAAAATCAATTCCTTTTTATTTCCATAATTTTAAATTGAAAGTTTTAATTTGTGAACCCTATTCAGAAAACTATGGCCCCAATAAGTTGCTGAAAAAAATAGGGTTTGAATTTATAAAAGCATACGAAACTATTCCTGGATGGATAAATTTCAATCAAATTGTCAATAGATACGAACTTACAAAAGAACAATATGAAGAAAACAGCATTAATAACTGGAGCTAGTAGTGGAATAGGAGAAGAGTTTGCACGTATTCATGCAGAAAATGGAGGAGATTTAATTATAGTAGCCAGAAGTGAAGACAAACTAGATGTGTTGAAAAAAGAATTGGAAGATACGTATAACATCAATGCGCTTATTATTGCTAAAGATTTAACACATTCTAATGCTCCAAAAGAAGTTTATAATGAAATAAAAAAACAAGGAATACAAGTAGATTATTTAATTAACAATGCTGGCTTTGGCGGTTTAGGGAAGTTTCAAGAAAGAAAATTGGAATTAGGGTTGTCAATGATTCATTTAAATATATCTGCACTTACCTCACTAACACATTTGTTTTTATCAGATTTTGTGCAACGGAATGAAGGTAAAATTTTAAATGTGTCTTCTACAGCTAGTTTAATGCCAGGGCCTATGCAGGCAGTTTATTTTGCTACAAAAGCCTATGTGACATCTTTTAGCAATGCAATAGCAGAAGAGTTAAGAAAAACAAATGTTACAGTGACAAATTTAATGCCTGGAGCAACAAAAACGGCATTCGCACAAGTTTCAGGAATGAACAAAACACCATTATTTAAAAAAACGGCAAGTGCAAGAAGTGTTGCTTTAGATGGATATAAAGGAATGCTAGCAGGAAAACTAGATGTAATTTCCGGATTGACGTTTTCTCAAAAAATTATGACTTCTATGATTGCATTTACACCTAAAAAACTAGTGTTACGACAAGTTAGCAAAATGCAGGAAGTAAAATGAAATTCAATAATAACAACTAGCTTTTTTGAATGCTGCATTACAGATAAAGAATGATATTTTTGTGTCCTATTTATAATCAATTATAATTAAAAACAAAATGAGATTACAAAATACTTATATCACTCTTATTTTTTTAACGATTTCTTTTTTTTCAAATGCTCAAATTAATAAACCAAGTCTAAGCCCCAAAGTTGTTACACAGCAAAAAGTGGGTTTAGCATCTATAACTTTAGAATATGGGCAGCCTAGTAAGTTGGATAGACAAATATTTGGCGGGTTAATTCCTTTTAATAAAATCTGGAGAACCGGAGCCAATGCATCTACAAAAATTACAATAGATACAGATGTTTTATTAGCAAATAATAAAGTTTCAGCAGGAACTTATGGATTGTATAGTATTCCGGGAGAGAAAGAATGGACTATCATTCTTCATAAGAATAACAAGCTCTGGGGGGCAGGAAGATATGATAAGGCAAATGATTTAATTCGTTTTAAAGTACCTGTGCAATCTTTACAAGATACTATTGAAACCTTAACGATACATTTTGAAGGGTTTAATACAAATGGGGGTAATTTGGTAATTGCGTGGGAACATACAAAAATTAACATCCCAGTATTTGTAGATTCTGATGCTCTTATTTTTGATGAAATTGATCGTAAAATTATAAAAACAAAAGAGGAAATTAAAGCGCAAACCTATTTTGATGCCGCTCAGTTTTACTACCTTAAAGGAGTGAAATTAGGGAAGGCAAAAGAATGGTATGATAAGGCTATAAAAATGCGACCTAATGCGTTTTGGTATGTTTATTACAGGGCAGAGTTGGCCTATTCTTTAAAAGATTTTAAAGTAGCAAAAGCCTTGACAGAAAAATGTTTGACCTCAGCTAAAGCAAATACTTCAAGTGATTATGGGTATATTGCAAAATGCGTTTTGTTGCTAGAGAAAATAGCAGCAGAAAGCTAATAGATTAGATTTTTGTTTATGAAGATAATTATTTGGAACTGTAATATGGCATTTCGGAAAAAAGCAGCATTTATTCTGAAAGAAAAACCAGATATATTGATAGTTCCAGAGAGTGAAAGCCCTGGTAAATTAAAATTTAAAGAAGAAGTTAAGCTTCCTACAGATATATTTTGGTATGGTGACAATCCTAATAAAGGGATTGGAATATATGTTTATAATGACTTTAAAATTTCAAAAATAAAAAATCATAATCCTGCATTTAGATATGTTTTGCCGCTATTAATTAAAAATGGAAAAATTAAATTTATACTATTAGCAATTTGGGGTCAAAAACCAGATAAAGGGCATAATTATGGGTCACAAACATGGAATGCTATAAATTATTATGCGGAATTGCTAAAGAATGACAATATCATCATAGCTGGAGATTTAAACAGCAATTCGTTTTGGGATAAACCAAATAGAGTCGCAAATCATACCAATATTGTAAAAAAACTTTATGAATCAGGAATTGTAAGCGCATATCATTTTTTTAATAAAGAAGCGCAAGGAAAAGAAACCTCCCCTACATTTTATCTTTATAAAAACAAAAACAAGCCGTATCATCTTGACTTTTGTTTTGCTTCTAATAACTTTATTAATAAGCTAAAAAACGTTAGTGTTGGGAGTTATAAGAAGTGGATGAATTATAGTGATCATACTCCCTTAATTGTAGATTTTAAAGAATAATTTTTTTAAAAACACAGGATAACCCCTCCTTTTTCATTTTGAAATTTTATGTAATTTCGCCATAATCATAGTGAATTTTTAATACTAAAGCAGTTCATTGAATCAAAAAATAAATCATGATCAAAAAATCAACCTTTCTAACTGTACTTTTTTTTCTGTCTTTAATGAGTTATACAATAGCTCAACATAATCCTCTATGGTTGCGGTACCCTACAATATCTCCAGATGGAAAAACAATTCTTTTTAATTATAAAGGCGATATTTATAAAGTGCCCGCCACCGGAGGAACGGCAATTCCGTTAACACTTGGCGATAGTTATGATTATAACGCCGTATGGAGTAATGATGGAAAAAATATAGCTTTTGCTTCAGATAGGTATGGAAACCTTGATGTTTTTATAATGCCTTCTGAAGGTGGAGAGGCTAAACGATTAACGTATCATTCATCTGGAGAAATACCAAGTGCTTTTACTATAGATGACAAACATGTTATATTTTCCGGAAGTAGGCAAGATGCATATACAAATGTGCAATTTCCTTCTGGGGTAATGGCAGAATTATACAGCGTACCCTCTCAAGGAGGTCGAGTAGATCAAATACTAACTACTCCAGCACATAATGCTACCTATAACTCTAATGGAAATAAATTAATATTTCATGATAGAAAAGGATATGAAAATGAATGGAGAAAACATCATACATCTTCTGTGACTAGAGATCTATGGGTATATGATTTTGCTAAAAAAGAATATCAATAATTCTCTCGATTTAAAGGAGAGAATAGGAATCCAGTTTTTCATAGTAATGATGATGATTTTTATTATTTGTCTGAAGAAAAAGGATCATTTAATGTGCATAAAAGCTCATTGAGCAATTCAACACAAAACACTGCAATCACAAATTTTGAAAAACACCCAATACGTTTTTTAAGTAGTTCAAATGACAATGTTCTTTGTTTTAGTTATGATGGTGAAATATATACAATAACTTCAGAGGGAATACCTCAAAAAGTATCAATTCAAATTGGATACGATGGAAGAAGCACATTGGAAAAAATAGTAAAAGTAAATAGAGGCTTTACAGAAACAAACCTTTCCCCATCTGGAAAAGAATTCGCCTATGTATTTCGAGGAGAGATTTTTGTAAGTAGTATAGAAAAAGGAACAACCAAACAGATAACAGATACGCCCTGGCAGGAACGAAGTGTAAGTTTTAGCCCAGATGGAAAGTCATTATTATATGCAGCAGAGGTGAACAATAGTTGGAATATATATACAAAGTCTATTGTGCGAAGTGAAGAACCTTATTTTTACACAGCGACCATCTTAAAAGAAGAGACGATAATAGCGACCGATCAAGAAGAGTTTCAACCTCAATATGCTCCTAATGGTAAAGAAATTGCTTATTTAGAGAATAGGACTACTTTAAAGGTAATTAACCTCGCTTCAAAAAAAACACGTACCATAATGCCTGCAGAGTATAATTACTCATATTCAGATGGAGATCAATGGTATCAGTGGTCTCCAGATAGTAAATGGTTTTTGGTGAGTTTTGGATCTAAAGAAAGAATATTTTGGGGAGAAGTAGGGCTGGTTAATGCATCAGGAAAGGAAGCGATTATTAACCTTACTCAAAGCGGATATGCAGATATGGTACCAAAATGGGCAATGGATGGAAAAATGATGATTTGGGGATCTACGCGAGAAGGGAATCGAATCGAAAACGGATTTATCAATAGTGCAGACGTATACGGAATGTTCTTCACACAAAAAGTATATGATACTTTTAATTTAACTGATGAAGATTTAGCGCTTTTGAAAGAAAGCGAAAAAGAGAAAACTCCTGAGAAAGAAAGTACATCTAAAAAATCAAAAAGTAAAAAAGAAACAGAACCTAATGAAAACATATTGCAATTTGATTGGGAGAATTTAAAGAATAGAAAAGAACGACTTACTATTCATAATTCTAACTTAACAGATTGGCTACTTTCTAAAGACGGAGAGAAACTATTTTACCTAACTAGTTTTGAGGGGAATAATGATATCTGGACAACTAATTTAAGAACTAGAGAAATAAAGTTATTTGCTAAAATAGGTGCTAGAAATAACAGTATGCAACTTTCTAAAGATGGTAAGTTTATTTTAGTGTTGGCAGATGGAAGTCCTATTAAAGTAGATGCAACCAAAGGAACCATAAAACGTATTAGAACCAATGGAGAAATGCTTTTAAAACAGGCAGCAGAACGCGCATATATTTTTGATCATAGCTGGAGGCAATTAAGAGAGAAATTTTATGTTGTTGATTTGCAAGGGGTGGATTGGGATTTCTATTACGCAGCCTATAAAAAGTTCCTGCCAGAAATTAATAACAATTATGATTTTGCCGAAATGTTAAGCGAAATGCTTGGAGAGATGAATGCTTCACATACAGGAAGTGGCTATAGATTTAGACCAGAAAACCCAGATCAAACATCATCAATAGGAGTTCTATATGACTATGACTATGCGGGACAAGGTGTAAAGATTGCTGAGGTATTAAAAGAAGGACCTCTTTATAAAGCAACATCAAAGATTAAAGGAGGAGTTATTATAGAAAAAATAGATGGGATAAGTATTACTCCAGAAATAGATTTTTATAAGCTATTAAATAGAAAAGCAGGAAAAAAAATATTATTATCTGTTTTTGATTCCAAAACAAATAAACGCTGGGAAGAACAAGTAAAGCCTATATCATTAGGAGCAGAAAATGAGCTTTTATATGAAAGATGGGTAGAAACCAGACGTGCTGATGTAGAAAAACTTTCTAATGGTAAGTTAGGGTATGTGCATGTAAGAGGAATGAATGATCCAAGTATGAGAACAGTATTTGAGGACGCATTGGGGAAGCATGTTTCTGCAGATGCTCTTATTGTTGATACTAGATTTAATGGAGGAGGAAATCTTCATGATGTATTAGCCGATTTTTTAAATGGAAAAAAATATATGGATATTATACCACATGGGCAAAATATAGGATCACAACCTTGGAGTAAATGGATCAAACCATCTATTGTAATTATGGGGGAGGGTAATTATTCTGATGCACACTTATTTCCTGTAGCTTATAAAATAAAAGGAGTAGGTAAAACATTAGGGATGCCAGTTCCCGGAACAGGAACTTTTGTTTGGTGGGAAACACAAATAGACCCAACTATTTTCTTTGGAATACCAATGGGAGGATGGAAACCTTTAGGGCAACCATTTTTAGAAAACAATCAATTAGAACCAGATATTAGAGTGTATAATGAGCCAGATAAAATGGCATCTGGTAGAGATCAACAACTAGAAGAATCTGTAAAAGAACTAATGAAACAATAAATAAACGTAATGATTTTAATAGCTTTATATTAGGATATCATCATTTAAAATTTAATTTTAGACAATTAATCGCGTCCCATTATGAGCATGATATTTTTAATAATGAAAAAGCAAAGAATACTTATATGCAACCAGATTTATTGCCTTTTGATTAAAAATTAATAGCTGATGAAACCTGTTTTTTTATTTTTTATTTTTAGCATATTATTTTTTACATCTTGTACTTCTAAAAAGCCAGATATCTATAGAACAGCAAATGGCAGTTATACTTCAAAAGAAGGAGGATTTAGTATAAAATTTCCTTTAAAACCAGATGTGAGTGTGGCGAAAATTAAAGAAGGTTCAGGCACGTATTTTGTAAATATGTTTAAAACAGCTGTTGGAACTAATAAGAAATTTAGAGTTACCTATATTGATTACCCTAAAGAGAAAATGATAAATTTGAATAAAGAAGATCTATATACAGAGGAGATTCAAGCTATAATTCAAGCAATTGGTGGAAATCTAAAACAAGATCGTTTTATTGACATAAAAGAAAGTAATATAAGTGGAAAATATTTTACAATTACTAGAACACATCCTATTCCTCTTGGGGATAATTTTATTGAAGGTAAAATATTCTTAAAAGATGATAGATTATTTATCGTAACTCATTCGGGGCTTGTAAACGAAGAGTCACTCTTATTTATGGAATCATTTGAATTTATGAATTAGTAAAATAGGCGCATTAAATAACTTTGTTTTTCGAACTTTTTAGTTGATAAGTTTGCTATCTGAATGTATGCTTAGTGTTTTTTAACTTTACCTTTGTTATTAAACAACAAACCAACTATAATTTTTTATTAATGAAGCTTGTTTACTTCATTTACTTAGTAAAAAAAACCAAATGGACTACCCTCTTTGAGCTTGCTAAATATGTAGGGAAACTTCAAAGTAAAAACAGCTTTCTGGTACTTTTTCGAATGCTTCATATGTTTTTTAAATACAATACAGCATTTATAGATTATTTTTATTTAGAACTTTATAAAAAACCTCAAAGTGAAATAGCAACTTATCTAGATACATTATACATGTTTAGGTTTCAAAGAAAAAAAAACAATAAAGATTTTGTACACTATTTTAAGGATAAGAAAGCATTTTATAAAAAATTTAGAAGCTATATAAGTCACGAGTATTTTTTACCAAAATCTAGGTCAACTACAGATTTTAAAACTTGGTTAGATACAAATTGTCCAGAAGCAATAATTACTAAAAATAGCAAAGGACAGGTAGGTAAAGGTATTCAGAAAATTCAAGTCAAATACAAAAACGAGGTGTGTTATTTGAATGATAATCGTTATGATGAGTATTATAAAATACTTTTAACACAAAAAACAGACATCATAGATGTAAACATTAAGCAGCATCCTTTATTAGCATCGTTTCATTCAAATTCTCTAAATACTATAAGAGTTATTACATTGATTGATAAAAATAAAAAAGTCAATATTTTGGGCACAATTTTGCGAATGGGAGTTAATCATAATTTTATAGATAATTTTGATGCTGGAGGAATTTCAGCTGTAGTAAACAAGAGTTCTGGTATTATAGAAGGGCCTTTGGTTTTTAAAGACCCAAGGATGAAGTTAAAAAAGGATGGAAAGCATCCTACAACAGACGCTCAGGTTTTAGGAGTGCAACTTCCTTTTTGGAACGAACTAATAAAGCTGATAGAAAAACTAGTTTTAGTAGTACCAGAAGCAAAAACTATAGGCTGGGATATAGCTATTGGTATAAATGGACCAATATTAATTGAAGGGAATCATAATTGGGATAAAACACATTGGCAAAAAGCGTACAAGAAAGGAATGAAAGAAGTATTAAATAGATATTAGAAAGCTTGAATAAATTAAAAAACATAAAAACAAGAGTATTTGTTTTTTTAAAAGATAAAAACAAAAAAAACTACTTCCGTATCTTAAAAGAAGTATGCTCTTTAGTTTTTATAAAAAAAGAGCTTCCGTTATACTATTTCGCTAAATTTTTATATCGAAAAGAAATAATTGATTATAAGGCTTATTTAAGTCAAAAAGAAACTAGAAAAATTGTCAACCATATTAAACCTGAGAGAAACACTCATATAAAGTTAATAAGAAACAAACTAGATTTTGGAAATCTATTAGAAATTAATGGTATTAATACGGCTGTTATTCTAGGTTTTAATCAAAAGAATAACTTTCAAATTAAAGAAGAAAAATTTAAAATATATACAGAAAGTGATCTGCATCATTTTTTAGAAATAGTTTTAAAAAGAGCAAAGAAACCTAGACTTTTTGTAAAACCTGTTTCAGAACAAGGAGGAAAAGATTGTTTTATAATAAACGAGACAATGCTAGAAGCATCAGCAAAGGGATATTTAGAGAAAATCACCTCAGGAGCTTTTCTTTTTCAAGAATGCATAGAGCAACATGTAGCTATAAATGAAATAAATTCAGATACTGTAAATTCTATTCGCTTTAATACTTATATGGATGCGTTTGGGAATACACAAATCATATCAGCCTTTATGCGCTTTGGCCGTAATGGAAATGCGGTAGATAATGGAAGCTCTGGAGGTTTTTACGTGCCTGTTGATTTGGAAAGAGGGATACTAAAAAATGAAGGAAAGCAATTAATGAGGTTTGGAGGGAATGTATTCTATAAACATCCTGATACTAAGTTTAATTTTAGTAACTTTAAGATTCCTTTTTTTGATGAAGCTTGTTTATTGATTCAAAAAGCAGCCCCTTTGGTACCCATTAAAATGCTGGGATGGGATATTGCAATTGATGAAAAAGAACCTATTTTAATTGAAGTAAATGATAACTTCAGTCTATTCGTAGCTGATATTGCTTATGGAGGATATATAAAACATCCTATAATTAAAAAAATAATTAAAAATTAAAATGCTGAAAAAAGCACTCATTATTGGAGCTGGAAGTTATGGAGAGGTAATGTTTTCCTATCTAGAAGAAGCAGGTTATGAAGTTGTTGGCTTTATAGATGATGATGTGCATAAAATTGGCAAAAAACTTCAAGAGGTTCCTGTTTTAGGATCATTTGAAGCACTTGTCAATCATGCATTTTATATTGATTTTGAAGTAGCTTTCTGCCCTATTGGGAATAATGAAATTAGAGTGAGTTACCTTGCTGGATTACAAATGCTAGGGTATGAAACTCCTAGTTTTGTACATCATTCTGTTCAAATAACAAAAAGCAATACCATAGGAAAAGGGTGTTATATATTTCCTAATAGTACCTTAATGCCTTATACCAAAGTTGAAGATTTTTCAATTATTAGTGTTGGAAGTGCTATTTCACACCATGCCACTATTGGACAGGGAAGTTTAATCTCTGCAGGAGTTAGCATAGGAGCTTATGTGACTATAGGAGAAAGAGTAATTGTAGGAATGGGAGCTACTATTAAAAGTGGAGCCATTAACATTTATGATAATGCGCTTATAGGAGCCGGAAGTGTGGTTGTAAATGATATTGCTGCAAATACAATTGTTGTAGGAAATCCTGCAAAAACACTCAAAAAGCGAAAAGATAAAGAGTTGCTAGATGAAGAAACTACTTTTATGATGTAACTTACTATAAACTACAAATGGCAAATAAAGCGGTTATTAGTCAAAAAGAATATCGAAACATAGATTTTACCACAAACTTATTAGTAAAAGGAGAATATGATGAATGTACTTTTATAAATTGTACATTTTCAAATGTAGACATGTCCAATATCCAGTTTATAGAATGCCAATTTGAAAATTGTGATTTGAGTGGAGCCAATATTGTTAATACAGGATGGAAAGAAGTGTTTTTTAAAGAATGTAAATTAATAGGAATACAATTCGATAAAAGTGATGATTTTTTATTATCCATTTCTTTTATTGGCTGTAAATTAAACTTTTCCTCTTTTTACCAATTAAAATTAAAGAATACCAGGTTTGAATCTTGTAAACTTGAGGAAACAGATTTTTCTGAAGCAAATCTAGAAGGGGCAATATTTGATAATTGTAATTGTAGTGATGTGATATTTGAAAAAACAATATTGAATAAAGCAGATTTTAGAACTTCTTATAATTATTCTTTTGATCCCGAAAAGAATAGTATAAAAAACGCAAAATTTTCGAAAGATAATGTTATTGGTTTGCTTAATAAATATGATATACAAATAAGTTAATACGCTCTCTTTTTTTTAAAACATAATTTAAAATAATGTAATTATGTTATTTATTGATATAATCATAATTAAAAGTGATACAAGCATTTGTAAGGTTTAAAAAAATAAATGACTAATTTTGCAGATAGAATGGTAATAATAAAATTAAATATTAAATAGAATGGCTTTAGAAATAACAGATGCTACATTTGAAAATGTAGTTTTAAAAAGTGATAAACCGGTATTAGTAGATTTTTGGGCAGCTTGGTGCGGTCCTTGTAGAATGGTTGGTCCGGTTATAGAACAAATAAGTAATGATTATGACGGTAAAGCAGTTGTTGGAAAAGTAGATGTAGATGCTAACCAAGAATTTGCTGCTAAATATGGTGTTAGAAACATACCAACTGTTTTGGTTTTTCAAAATGGGGAAGTAGTAGGTAGACAAGTAGGTGTTGCTCCTAAAAATACATATACAGAAGCTTTAGATTCATTATTGAACTAAGAGTATTCTTCAATAAAAACTTAAAAAAGGTTTGGCTATTGGTCAAACCTTTTTTATTTTTAAATAAAAAGTAATTTTCAATGAATAGAATCTCTCTTTTAGCAATAATAATTGCCATTATTTTAAGCTCATGCAAACAAAATCAAAGAATTGAAACTCTTGAGATAGTAAAAGGAATTCCATTAAAAATAGCCACTTACAGGAAGCAACATTATACAAATGTAAGTTATGAGTTGTTATTTGATATTCCTGAAAATATAAAAGAGAAAGTACATTCAAAACAAACGATTACAGTAACAATAAATGAGATATCTCAACCTTTAATTATTGATTTTAATGTAGACAAAACGCATTTAAAAGAAATAAAAGCGAATAAAGAAAATATTGATATAGTTCATGAAAATGAACATATAATTATTGATAAAAAATATTTAAAAAAAGGGAATAATAGTATTGAAATTATTTTTGAAGCAGGAGAATTGTCACTTAATCGAAATGATGATTTTTTATATACGTTGTTAGTTCCCGATAGGGCAAGTACTGTATTTCCTTGTTTTGATCAACCCGATTTAAAAAGTACTTACCTATTAAGTTTAAAAGTACCTAATACATGGAAAACATTAGCAAATGGGACATTAAAAAAACAAGAGGAAGAAGGCGATAAAACTGTTTATTATTTTAATACTTCAGACAGTATAAGTACGTATCTTTTTTCTTTTGTAGCGGGTGTTTTTAATGAAGTAACACAAAACCCAGGGCATTTCGATATGAGAATGCTCCATAGAGAAGATAATAAAGAACGACTGGAAGAGAGTACAGACGAGATATTTAAAATTCATGAAAGATCACTTTCTTTTTTAGAAACGTATACAAATTATAAGTTTCCATTTCAAAAATTAGATTTTGCTGCCATCCCAGGATTTCAATATGGAGGAATGGAACATGTTGGGGCAATTCAATATAGACAATCATCTTTATTTTTAAATAAAAGTGCTACTCAAAGTCAAAAACTAGGGCGTGCTCGTTTATTAGCTCATGAAACAGCACATATGTGGTTTGGAGATCTAGTGACCATGAAATGGTTTAATGATGTCTGGATGAAAGAGGTTTTTGCAAATTTCATGGCAGATAAAATAGTAAACCCTACTTTTCCTAACATCAATCATAAATTACAATTTTTAACAGCTCATTATCCTAGTGCCTACAGCGAAGATAGAACGCAAGGAGCAACACCTATTCGTCAATATTTAGATAATCTAAAAAATGCGGGAACATTATATGGGCGTATTATTTATAATAAGGCACCTATTATGATGCGTCAATTAGAAACACTTATTGGGGAAGAGAAATTTAAAGAAGGAATTCAAGAATACATTGCTACTTATGCGCATCAAAATGCAGATTGGCCAGAACTAATAGCCATTTTAGATGCAAAAACTCCAACAAAATTGAATGATTGGAGTGATGTCTGGGTAAATAAATCAGGAAGACCGAAATTTAACTATAACATAATTACCGATGGAGGAAACATCACTTCCTTAAAGATCACTCAAGAAGCTGAAGATGGAACAGATAAACTATGGACACAATTATTTGATATTGCTTTAGTTTATGATGATGATATAAAAATTATTCCAATTGATATAAAAGGAAAAGAAACTAAAGTTGAAGCAGTAAAAGGGTTGAGTATACCTAAAGATATTATATTTAATTATAATGGTATTGGTTATGGAATATTCCCTCTTAAAAAGAAAAATATCGCGACTATTCCTTCTATAAAAGACCCAGTAGCCAGAGCACAGAGTTATTTAAACCTATATGAAAACATGCTAGACGGAGCTGTCAATCCCATAGAAGTAATTACTGTTTTAGAAAAAGGATTGATACAAGAAAAGGAAGAATTGGTTTTATCTCTAATTGCAAGACAAATGCAAACAATCTTCTGGACCTATATTGTAGAAGAAAAGCAAAATCAACTTGTTGATGAAATAGAAAAATTCTTGTGGAAAGAGTTAAACAAGGATACGGCTCCTAATATAAAGAGAACCATCTATAACTTATATCGAAATTTAGCATATAATGAGAAGGGAAAACAAAAACTATATGCATTATGGAATGAAAAACAAACTATAGCTAATCTAAATCTATCGCGCAATGATTATACGCAATTAGCAGCTACGTTATCGTTATTCAATCACTCTAAAAGCGAAGCGATTTTAGATAAAGCTACAGAAGACATTACGAATACAGACAGAAAAAAACGTTTTAATTTTTTAAGAGCTTCCTTATCAAATAATTATAAAATAAGAGATGTTTTTTTTGAATCTTTAAAAGAGGCAAAAAATAGAGAAAAAGAAGCGTGGGTTTTAACTGCGTTAGGGTATTTAAATCACCCTTTACGAGCAAAGGCTTCAGAAAAATATATAACTTCGAGTTTAGAATTATTAGAAGAGATACAGTTAACAGGAGATATATTTTTCCCTAAACGTTGGTTAACAAGTACCATTGGAAGCTTTAATTCTAAAAATGCATATGCATATGTAAAAGCTTTTTTAGACGAGAACCCTAATTTTAATCCTGTTTTAAAGGCGAAATTGTTACAAGCTGCAGATCCTCTTTTTAGGGCTCAAAAAATAAAAGCTAATTAAATAACAACCTTGTTTATGAGTTTGCTAAAAGAAGAACATATACTTAAGTTTAAAAATCTGGAATTATTGGCCAAACAAGCTGTAGAAGGCTTTATTAGCGGGATGCACAAAAGCCCTTTTCATGGTTTTTCTTCAGAATTTGCAGAGCATAAAATTTATAATCAAGGAGAGAGTACCAAACATATAGATTGGAAACTTTTTGCAAAAACAGATCGTCTTTATACCAAAACATATGAAGAAGAAACAAACCTTCGATGCCATTTAATTATTGATAATTCATCATCGATGCATTTCCCTTTAGTAAAAACGCAAACCATCAGTACGCTTAATAAAATAGGCTTTTCTGTATTAGCTGCTGCTTCTATGATGAATTTATTAAAACGACAAAGAGATGCTGTGGGTCTAAGTGTGTACTCAGATGGATATGATTTTTATGCACCAGAAAAAGGAAGTGAACGACATCATAGAATGCTACTCAATGGGTTGAGTCAAACATTAGAATCTACACAAAAAAAGAAGCAAACTAAAACATATACCTACCTTCATTTAATTGCTGAGAAGATTCATCGGAGAAGTATGATTTTCTTATTTACAGATATGTTTCAAACCGAAACGGATCAAGAGAAATTATTTGAAGCACTTCGTCATTTAAAACATAATAAACATGAAGTTATTTTATTTCATGTTATAGACAAAAAAAGAGAATTTCATTTTGATTTTGATAACAAGCCAAAACGATTTATTGATGTCGAAACAGGAGAGCATATAAATTTATATGCTCATAATGTAAAAGAACAATATGAGAAGGCTGTACAAACATATTTTGAGAAGCTAAAATTAAAATGCGCGCAATATATGATCAAGTATGTTGAGGCAGATAGTAATAAAGATTTAAACAAAATTTTATTAACCTATCTTATTGAGCGCCAAAAATTCTCGTAATTAGCTTTTTAAGAAATTTTTTCTAGCCTCAGAGACATCAATAGAGGCAGTGTATAATTTCCCATTTCTAATATACTTTATTGTAACTTCTTTTGCATTTTTGATATCGTCATGTTTTCCAATAACACAATCTGCATGACAAACTTCTTGTGAAGCAAAATCTAGAATAATATCACCTCCTAATAAAATATCTTTACCTCCTATTTTAGCAGGAATATAGCCTCCTTTTAATCCAGCTTTATCAGCAGGGCTTCCTTTTGCTACAGATTGTATAATAAGACCACCAGCCACGTTAAGATTAAAAACACTGTTTAGAATATTTTTATTTAAAAAAACACTTTGTAAACCAATCCATGGGCGTTCTTCAAAAGCTAACAACTGTTTTGCTGTATTGATAGATATAGCATACCCTATTCCTTGAAAGCCACCTGAAACACTTAGTATTCTAGAAGCAATACCAACTACTTCACCATTAGAATTAAATAGAGGGCCTCCACTATTTCCAGAATTAATAGCAGCATCTGTTTGTATAAACTCAATATTTATAGTACCGTCATAAATTCTATCAAAATCTCGGAAAGATGAAATAATTCCGGATGAGAAAGAATTTTCTAATCCATAAGGACTTCCAATAGCATATATATTTTGACCAATAGCCAATTGATCAGAATCTCCTAATTTTGCATGTACTAAAGTTTGATCTGGATTTATAAGTTTAAGAAGTGCTATGTCTGCATTTTTTTCACTGAAAAGTAATTGCGCTTCTCTAACGTTTCCATCTTGTGTTTTCACCATTATTTTAGAAGAGCCATCAACTACATGAGCAGCTGTTAAAATATGACATTCACCAGATATGAGAACACCAGAACCCAATCCTTTTTTTGCTTTGGCTCCTTGTTCTGTAAATACTTCTGTAGATGTAAAAATAGTAACTACCGAAGGGAGCACATTTTGATATAATGAAACAACGGATTTTTCCTGATTAGAGATATTAACAGGTTTTGTTTTAATTTTTTTTCGAGCATGTCCATGACCCTCTTGAGCATTCCCATTTGATAAAAAGGTAAGAGCAATAATTAAAGATGCAATTTTTATAGATGTTTTCATAGTATATTAATTGAGCGTTGTTAAAATTTAGTCGTCAGACTAATTAATGGTATACAAAACGATTGTTAAATATATTATAATTGCTGATACTTAGCATGAAAAAAATACTTTTTCAAAAAACTAAATAAAATATTTGCAGATAAGAAAATGCAATGTATATTTGCATCCGCATTAAGGTCGAGGTCTGGTAGTTCAGCTGGTTAGAATACCTGCCTGTCACGCAGGGGGTCGCGGGTTCGAGTCCCGTCCAGACCGCCAACAATAATAAGCTTTCGAGAAATCGGAAGCTTTTTTTATTTAAAATTTGCATACTTTTTGCATACTTTTTAAATCTCTCGTAACATTTAACAAAGTTTAACAGAAATACTACTAATTGACTTCAAATTATATTAAAAATGGCGAAGTTTAGTAAGATTAGAAGCGAATCAAATATTACGTTCACTCACTCAAATAGTCTATTAACTCACTAGGATTTGCATTTTTGAAAGAATTTTAGTACTTTAAGGTAATATTGGTACTAATTTTAAGTATAATTATTGTTAGTATTTCTGTAAACAATCAAACCTTTTTATTGGATAAAGTAATCCCCCCAACTTCTCCATAATAACTTATGCTTTTTAATGAGTAAAAAAGAAAGGGATTATTATGGAAAGGTTAAAAGTACTATCAAAAGATTTAATAAAAGAATTAGATGCAGTTCAAATAACTACATTAGATATTGTAAAACAATGTAATCTATCTATTTTACTTTGTAGAGATGCCCTTATTAAATTTAAAAAAGAGATAGCGCAAAGAACTTTTAAAGATGTTACTAAAGAAATTGAGTTCTTTAAAGAGATAAAATCAATACCACTCTCAAACTTTCTTTTCTTCTCTGACATACGATCTTTTGAAACTCGGTTTCCAAAAGGAAATAAAGAAGCTCAAAAGGTATTTACTCAAAAGAAAATAGATAAGATTAACCGTTTCTATATTTACAATATTGATTTTGTACAATATATAGAACAAGATCGTACTTATTTGGATGACAGATATTTTACAAGAGCTTATTTTAACCCACTTAATACTACACATTCAAAACATTTTAGAGACCCTGAGTTTAATACTTCACACGACCAATTATTAGCTAAGTTAAAAGCTCATAAAAAATGTATGGTCTATTTAAAAGATCGTTTACAAAACTTAGGAAAGAAAAATGGTTATAGTTCTAAAAGTCTTTGCCAGTCGTTAAAATGGACGGGTACAAAAACAGAATTCACAGAACTTATTTATGCGCTGTATCAATATAAAGCTATTAATGATGGTAAAACTGATATTAAAGAAGTAGCAGCCACCCTTAGTAAAGTATTTGATTTTGATTTAGGGGATTTCTACAAAACCTATTCCGACATAAAATCCAGAAAGAAAAGTAGAACTAAATTTTTAGATGACCTTTCTGTACATCTAATTTCCAGAATGAACAATGATGATCTATAAGATAAATCAAATGTTAAATTACGACCCGACTCGGTGGAACTTGTGATGTAATTAGATCAATTCTATGCAAATTTGTTTAAAAGAAGTTTAATCAAAAGATTGCATATCAACTCCGGAGGCGATAACCATTCTTTACAAAAAGAAAAGTTATGCCAGCAAATATTGTTACAACAGAAGATTTACAAAAATTCAAAGAAGACATTTTAAGGGAATTTAAAGAGCTTCTTATCACTTATGATAAGATTACCATTGATAACTGGATTAAGTCTAGTGAAGTTATGCTAAAGCTTGGTATAAGTCAAGGTACTTTACAAAACTTTCGTGTTAATGGAACATTACCCTACACCAAGTTAGGAGGTATTATTTATTATGATGTAGATGAGATCAATAGAATGATGCTAGAGAAAAAAGTAAACGGATTTAGAAACTTAAAAAAAGCGTCATGAAAATAGCCACTTATAACATACAGAATATATTTAGAAGAGATAAAAGACTGTTACAAAATCACTTACTGGAGAGTATGAAAACATGGATGAAAGAATTTGAAATATTAAGACTCAAAGCAAGAAGAACAGAAGCAGAATATGAAACTATGAGAGAACTTGCACCGCTATTAGATTTCGATAATAGATTATCTATATCTTATTTAGAAAAGCAAAAACAAATAGGTGATTTCTATATAGAAGAGAGTAAGAGAATAACAGAAAAGAAAGATAGTTTAAGCAATACTCAAAATACTACTAGGGGCATTCATCAATCTGTAATTAGAAATAAAACAAAAGCCATTTTAGAAGTAAATCCTGATGTACTTTTTTTACAAGAAGTAGAAAACAGAGCATCTTTACTAGCTTTTAATAAACAGTATTTAGATAATGAGTATACGCAAGGGTACTGTATAGAAACTAATGACAAACAGAGCAGACATTTAGGAGTGCTTTTAAAAGATGGTTATACTGTTTTATCTATTAAATCACATTCGAGTGATTTAGACCATAGAGGGAAATACCTTTTTAATTTTGATTTACAAGAATATGAAATTGCAGCGCCTTCAGGAAACATAGTTTGGGTACTTAATACCCATCTTAGGGAACAGTTAAAACCTGAAAAGAAATCGAAGTTTATTAGAAAGCTACAAGTAGAAAAGATTATAGAAGTATATAACGACCATATTAAAAAAGGTCATCAAAATATAATTATTCTAGGAAGCTTTAATGTACCCTCTTATGATAGTTCAATAGTTCCACTCATAGATCATAAAGATTTAAAACAGATCACAAAGCATTTAACTTTTAGCGCAACTTTAGATAAAGGAAAAGATGGAAGTTATGGAAGCATGCAAGGCTATAAAATGGGAGTTAATCTAAAACAACAAGATTATATCTTACTTTCTTCTAATCTGTTTAAAAATATTAAAGAAAGTGGGCTTAATAGAAATTATATATTTCCAAAAACAGCCCTTCAATGGACTACTTCTAAGTCTTTAAAAAGTCATTGTCAAATGGCAAGTAATCACCCTATTTTATTTTTTAAAATAGGGTGATTTTAATTATTAAATAAATGATCTATAGTGTAATCACTACATGTTTTGACCTCGTAGTACGTAACTAGAACCAATAAGCTAACATTTTTATGATTAAGTAGTAAGTTGGTTAGCTTTTAGAAAATCCCTACTTTTATTTAAATTAAAAAATAAACAGAATATTATAAACTCAGTTGAAGATAAAACTTTACATATTAATTTTCCCAATTTTATTTATTATTTCATGTATAAATGATAAAAATGAAATTGATTTTCCAACTTCAAATGTTAATAATTTTGATTTGGAAAATAATAATGCAGACTATCTTGTAAATGTTATTCGTTTGAAAAATGGCGAATATCAAATTGAATATAGGGATACGTTAATTTCTAAGCTCGATTCTACCTTACATGGTAGAATTCTTGATTTGAAAAAGAATAATAGAAGGATTCATGAACATGCTACCATTAAACTTCAACTTGGCAAAGATATACTCTATTCCGAATTTAAAAAACTGACTGATGAATTTCGTAAAGTGTTTTATCAAAAATTCGTATTATCGACATCCAATGATAAATATTTGAGAATTCAATTACTACCTTACTACCAAGTTGAAGATGAATATATTGATGGAAGAATAAAAGGGTTAGGTCCACCTCACACATTATATGAAGAATTGAAACCATATTTTACAGAGAACAAAGTTTTATATGTTACAATCGATAACGGTATTTTAAGATTGATTGATAATAAAAACAATAAGATCACTGATTACAAAAAATTTGCTTTGAACAAAAAAAGCTTTATAACTTTATATAAAATAGAAAGTGACCAAACTTATCAAGACTTTGTAAACTTGTATTCTCAATTAGTAAAATGGCGCAACGAATTAAAAATCTTAATTGAGGAAGAGAATAAAGATACTAAACAAACAGATGAGTATCAATTCATGATTGCGGAAAAAACGGATTATAGTAGTCTGTAAATACAGTGTGAGTGTCTTCAAAAAGAAAATGAAATAGATTATTCACAACTTCTTTTTTTATCTATTTCTGATTTTTTTAATCATTATTAAAAGACAATTACTCACCCTATTTTATTTTTTAAAATAGGGTGAATTTCCCCTAGTATAAGATATTCTTGTGTGGTAATTTTAAATTAAAAATTATTCAAAATTGTCGTATTACGAAACATTAAGAGAAAAAATTCCATATATCAACCCAAGTAATATACTTGAGTTCTTATTTCATGAGCCATTAAAATATTTGAAAAATATCGATACTGTAACAGGTGTAAGTTATCCGCTTACCCATTACAGTTTACATGATTATCTCAAAACTATTCCTGAAAAGTATTCCTTAAGTCCAAAATACAATCAAAAATATCATAATGCTCTTTTAAAAATGGCTCAAGAGTTAGTTAATGAAGGGTTGATAACTCCAATAGGTGAAAAAACAGGTATTTATCAACAATATATGGTAAATGGTCTTGATGGATTAAAATTAAAATATGGCTATTATGATTATTTGATCTTTGGATTTCCAGTAATTAAAAAGGAATTTGAGGAAGCAGTAAGATTTTTAGAAGTGGAATATATTGAAACTGGGGAGTTCAAAATAGGTACTTCTTTTTCGATTTTACACGACAATAAACAATTCTTAGTTACTGCAAAACACTGTTTACCAGAAGATACAGTTATTAAATTTAAACCTTTTTTATCGGTAACTCAAAATACTATTCCTGAAAATATATATTATCCGATAGATGATAAAGTAGACATTGCAATTCTTGAATTTTCTGATAAGTTAGCATTGAGTAATAGTTTTTTTGAAATAGATAGACCATATACACTTGATAAAGTTATGACTGTTGGATTTCCACCTATTCAAGGAGTCGCTGACGCCATTCAAATAGCTTCAACTGGGGAGATAACTGCTATAACCAAAACTTATTGGCACAATGAAGAGCAAATATTAATAAGTTCGAGAGTTAAAGGTGGTAGTAGTGGTAGTCCAGTTATTAATAAGTTTGGATATGTAGTTGGAATTGTCACCAATACTTTGGTAGATCCTTATGATATTAAAAAACCAGATGAATTAGGCTTTGGTTTGGCTCTTTCATCTAGTGTTTTAAATAAACTTTTAACTTCTATAAATAAAAAGGATAACAATTATTATGAAATGCAAGTATTTGAAGAAAAAAAAGGTTTTTCAGTTAAATATTTTTCATTGTAACCATTTAATAAATTATGAATAATCAATCATGGAGGCATCATTATTTACCAGTTTTCTATCTTAAAGGTTTTGTTAAGGCTAATAATAAATTTAAAATATTTGATGTTCAAAGGAAAGAGTTTATTAAAAAGGGTAAGGAATTTTCTCCTGAATCATATTTTTTTGAGAAAGATTCAAATACTATTTCATATAATAACTTTACTAGCGATTTTTTAGAGACAGACTACTATAGTTTTTTTGATAGTGAGGCTTCAAAAATAATAACTAAAATTAATACCTCAAATCATTCTAATCAATATGGTATAAATGATTTAGATATACAAAAGCTAAATCATTTTGTGAGTCTTATGTATTGGCGATTACCACATAAACAAAGCGAATTAAAAACGATTATTAGTAATAATGATTTAAATAGTTTAGGATTATCCATTTTTAATAAGGATAAAACGCCCAATAGAGAATTAGAAGATAAATTTAAAAATAATCCCGAGTTTTTAAAATCATATAAATTTTATAACTCACTTATGGATTCAGTCAGAGGAGGGAACTGTAGAACTCCTTACACTATTATTGAGACTACAGATGAATTTCCTTTTTTATGTTCGGATAATCCGATTTTGTTTAAAAAAAAATCATCTCCAAAAGTTTTTGAAGACAATTATATCTTTCCTTTGACAGGAAATAAACTTTTTATGAGGACAGAAAAACGAACTGGGTTTTCACCTTATTTAAGGTTAATGGTTAATACTTTAATTTATAAACAAGCAGTTAAATACGTTAGTTGTACTGATGAAAGGTATATTGAAGCAATTGAAGAAAGTAATAAAAAGTTCTTTAAAAATGAAGAAGAATTAAGAACTCAAATATTTAACGAGATAAGTTGAAAAATTATGGATTTAAAAAAACAATTGTATAACAAGAATAAATTCTTAAAGAAAGCATATGAAGAAGCATATAATTATGATCCATCCAATCCATTATCGGTAAGTTTGAATCCAGTTGAATTTGGAAAGTCAATAGGATTTAATAAACAAGAAACTACAAGAATTATGATTGAATTGGTGGAAGATAATTATGTTACCTCTTCATTGGGTATGGGGATGCTTTTAATAACTAGTCATGGAGTTAATTATTTAAGGAGTTTAGAATTTGAATCTAATTATGGCGAATCAAAGTTTAATATAGAAATTGGCGATCATGCATCTGTTAATATTCAACAAGATACTATAAACTCAAACATTATTTCTCAATCTAATAATACTAGCATTAATCAAAAGTTCAACGAAGCTCAAAAAACAATAAATGAAATTAAAAAAGTATTAAGTAAAAATAATGAAATCGAAATTCAGAAAGCCGAAGAAATACGCGAATGCCTTGAAGAAATAGAAAACAATGTTAAAAATAAAACTAAACCTAAATTTGCTATTAAATCACTAATTGAATTAACATCTAATATATCTTCTATTTCTGAATTGGTTTTGAATTTATCTCAAATATTTGGTGTAATATAAATACACTAATATTCTGAGCAGAATATTTTTCCTCATCAAATAAAAAAAGGTCATTTTCACAACCTCCTTTTCATCTCTATTAACCTACTCCCATTTTCTTCCTGAAGTTTTATAAGCACCTTCTCATTATCTCCAAGCGTAAATTTATCAAATACATATATAAACCTAGTAGTTTCTCCATGTCTTACTGTTTCAGGTAATTCATGTTTGTATATAGGATTAAGCGATAATTTTTGATAGGAGGCTTTTCTTTTTTTATTTCCGCTAACCCTATACACATTTAAAAAATCTACATCAAAGTTAATTCCTGATCTATTTTTAATCTCTAACTGCATATAGACCTTATCATCTTTATACACTACATTTTTGATTCCTATTTTAATTCCATTTTTAGCTTTTGTAATGGATTTTCGCTCTGGTAATTTTAGTAGCTTTTCACTATTTATTTTTAGTGGTAGAGTTTCTTTTGCTTCTTTTCGAATAATTGAACCAGAAGCTACCGTAACCGTATCGTTACTTTTAATAGGAACAGACAATGCGCGATTTTCATTTCCGATACGCTCATGTAATAAAACAAAATGATTCGGGTTTTCTAAATGTTCTTTGTACTTAATAATATACGAGTAGATATTACCATCTGTAGTAATAACTAGTAAATTACTTTCCTGCCCTTTAATCGCTTTTAAAAGCCCTAAATTTTGCCCTTTTTCCCTGTTATATGTAAATATAAAATGATTTGCCCCTGTAATTCCTTGTTTGATATTGGAAGGAAAAAAGAGTGCCATATTCATTTTATCATTAGCATAAATAGTATCTAGTGTTTTGCTTTCTTTTGAATAGCCTGTAAAAGTAATTACTAGGCTTATGAGTATTATATATATCGTTTTCATACTATTCCTTTTTTTAAATTATTATCTAGGGTTCACTTTTAAAATAAGTTTGTAGTTGTGATGCGCCAGTACCTTAACATTGCGATTTGATCTTTGAAAAATCCGTTTAAACCCATTTACTTGTGGGACACCTGGGATACTTATATCACCAACCGCATCATCTACGACCTCACGGGTAGCTTCTGCTCTAAAGGTATTTTCTATATAGATACCTTCTCTGTTATCTTCAAAGTCATAGGCTTTAAATGATAGAGGTACATTACCAATACTTAGAATATCTATAAGCACCCTATTAGGTGCAAAACTTACGATTCCATAGACAGGTGTGTTTTTAGGTAGGCTAACACCATCAATAACAACATTTTCTAACGTTCTAAGTAGCACCCTATCATTTGCTTTAAGAACCTGACTCCCATCTACAGCTACTTTAAGTATTGGAATGCTTGTTTTTGTATCGTTTATAATCGATGGAGCAACTGCAAAGAAAAGCTGTTGATTAAACTCGATTTCTTTTGCTTCTATTGCTTCTACCTTTTTTATAGAATCGATATTTACCTTTTTAGGAGCTTTATGTACAATAGAGTTAATAGCTTTATCTACTTCTTTTTTACGATACCCTCCAGTCGAGTAATTAATACGCCCTGAATTATACACGCTATCTACCAATCTTTGTTTTTCTTTTTCTATAAAATCAGGATCAAAGCTTCCCTCTTTATCAAAATAATCTTCATTGTAAATACTAGGCGCATTGCTCTCTTTTACTTCTTTTAAATTATCAACTGCTTCTAACTTATTAGCATACTGCATAGCTTCGGATTCAATTTCAGGTACTAGCGGATTTAACAGCTCGTCAATTTCGTTTTCTTCCCCACTAAAAGCTGACATACCATAAACTATCATACAAATAACAACTACTGCCAGAACAGCCCCGATCCCTATTTTTTTCTTATTTATTTTCATCTTTTTATATTTTTTAATGCCCGTTATGGGCTTAGTTTTTTAAGAGAATTTTCAAAATAATCGGTAATCCAGAGTCCATGCGGATTCTGTGGAAAGTGTCGTTTCTCTAGCTTTTTGATTTTCCCAGTGGTGATGAGTTCATAACGGTCGATTATCGACCCTCTATTAATTTCAAAAACAGTACGAGTACGGAAACTATAAGGAACTGTTTCTAAACTTATTTCAGAAGTGGTACTGAGTACTTTTTGAACAAGCGAGTACTGTAAAAGCCTATTATATACTCCATCTGCTTTTTTTTGACGATAGACATTATCTACACTACTATTACCAAGCCAGAGGGCTTTTTCAATATGCTGTTCATAGTTATTAGCATCAAGCCCATAGAAATAATCATGAAAGCTTTTTAGATGCGTTAATACTTCTACTTCTAGGTTCTCTTTTTCCGATTGCCATTTAAGGGGAATGATAGAACCGTCTATGCCGATGGCAAATTGTCCGCCAGTTACTTTATCATGCATTTTGTATGTCACTATTCCAAAGAAAAGCGAACTTAAAAGAGATGCAATAATTACTGAAATAGTAATAAAGCGATTGAGCTTTAGAACCTCGTATATATTTTTATAAGGTGTTTTCATTTTTCTAGTTTTTATGTTTTATAATTAAAAGTGCCTTAGGCACTAAAAAGCTTGAAAGTAAAAGTGACCGCTCTTTTATAGAGTTTGAATTTTAAAAAGAAAATAAACCCGATAGTAGCTACTTCAATAATTGCTATAATTGGGCGAGATTGTGATAAACCACCCCCAATAAGGTTATCCCAAAAACTACCATTAATTTCACTGTAGAGGGCATTTACAAATACATTGACTAAAAAAAATGCTGGTACAATCATATATACCGCCGCATACAGTTTAAAGAAATTATATGCCATATCTCTAAACTTTTCAAAGACTGCTAAAGAGATAATAAGCGGAAAAAAGGCTTGCATGATTCCTAGTAAAAAATACCGTTCTGCTAGAAATAGCGGATAGATAAAAAGATCAAGCACCCAAAGGATTACCCCACCAATAAAAGCGACGATTCTAAGCCCAAATAAAGGGTTGTTAACAGCATCGATAATGGCTGAAAATGCCTGTGTAGCGATACTTAACGCCCCACCTTGTCCATCATCAAAATCAATATCTAAAAATTGAAGAGGTACAAGACTAGGCGCAACATCTCTATAACTATTTTCAATAGCTACCAGTATCCCATCAAAAAAGCCGAGTATCTGTGTAGAAAAAATAACAAGTAGTACTACTGCAAAATTCTTAGCCAGTTCATTAGGAGATAAACCCCAACTATACCCATGTTTATCTGCAATACCTTCATTATATTTTTTTAAGATATTGATAAGAAAAAACAGTACAGCTAGTGCCTTAATACCAACAATGGTATATCCAGCAAAATCACTATCTTTTATTGTTTGAAAAATAGCATCTACATATTCAAGACCGATATTTAAAGAGAAAATTGCCATAATCTTAAAAATTAGTAGTTCTACTATTTAACTTGTCTTGCAATTCTCTAAAAGAGATAATATCTACATACTGTCTTTTCTTTCTATTAATTTCAATTATCGTTTCCCGTGATCTTTTTTCTACTTCTTTTAAAACAGCAGTACGTTCACTATCGGTCATGTTTAAAAAGTCACTAGAGAGTACCTTGTTTACAAAGTCTAAATCCTCAATAGAAGCTTCAATAATGATATTAAACGACTGTGATATGCGCCCAACTTCATTAGGCTTTACATAGGGAGAGTTTAAAATATCTTTTAAATCATCCCGTACCAGATTGAATAACTCTTGATGATTTCTGGTGATTTCACGGGCAGATTTTAACTGCTTTACTACCGAGCTTACTTTTTCGATATTCTCTTTTTGTTCTTTTAAGAACTGCACTGTTTTTAAAAGCTCTGCGGTCTGCTTGGCAGATTCGATAATACTCTTACCAAGAGTAATAAAATTGGTATTATCGAATACTGGCCAACCCTGACCCACGGAGTGGGTTACTGATAATAATGTTACTGCTAGAATTAAGATTAACTTTTTCATAACTGTTCGTTTTTAGAGTAAGGGGTGATGAAACCCTTACGGATTAATAATTCAGCTTTTAAGCTGCTTTTGACTTTTGACCAATGAATGTTTTAATAGCCTCTTCCATATTTCCCGTTTTTTCATAAATCTGCATTATGGCTTCGTTTTCACTTCCATCTGTGAGATAAGCAGCAAAAACTTCTTTAGGAACTTCGAGGCGAAAAATGTTACTCTCTTTACCAATCTTTATAAAAATCTCGGTGTATTTGCGATCTCCTGAAAGATTGTTTTTAATGGATTTTAACTGATTTAGATCATGAGAAGATAGGTTCAGTCTCTTTACAAGTTCGCCGTAGCCTTTTTCGTTATTAAGGCTATAGATCACTTGTGTATTTTCCAAGATACTTGCCGAGGTAGAATTATCAGGAAGCTGATTAATGCTTTGTAAAATAATCCCAATAGCTCCTTCTTGTTTACGGATGGCTTGATAGTAGAACTCTACAGATTCCAGTACATTGTCAAACTTTAACTGCTTGGCAAACTCGTCGAAAAGAATAATTCCTTTTTCATTTTTATTTCTCCAAATAGTACGCTGAATGGCTGTTTTAATCAGCTTTAACATCACTGATAAAATTTCTTTATTGTCTTTTACCTCGTCGAGTTCAAAAACAATAAGGCGTTTATCCTCTATACGAAACGATGCGTTTTCATCTTCCTTAAAAAGAAAGCTATAAATACCGTTACCTACATATTCAGACATGATATGTAAAAAGCTTTCTATATTAAAATACCCGTCATGAATTTGTAATTCTTCGAGTAAACTTTCTTTAAAAGATTCTATATAGGTATAAAAACTCTCTAAAGAATGATTTGTAGTTGTACTATCATAATAGGTTTTAAGTATTTTTTTGAGTGCCACCGACTCCGCTTTACTAGGTTTTTTACCTAGCCCCATAAGTTCAAATAGAAAAACCGATAAATCTTCTAAGTGTTCAGCTTCTACATGATAAGGATTTGATACATAGAAAGGGTTAATACCTAAACTTTTACCAGCTTCATATCGTAATACAGTGTACTGATCTGGATAAAGCGAAGCAAACTTGGTATACGATCCCCCAAGATCGATAATAACTAGGCGAACACCGCTTTCAAAATACTGACGAAGGATATTATTAGCTAAAAACGATTTCCCTTCTCCTGTAGGTGCAAAAATGGCAAAGTTTCGAGCCTTGATTCGCTTTTTATCTTCGTCCCATACATCTTTGAGTACTGGGGTGTTGTGTTCACGATCATTAAATATAATACCTGTTTTATCACTTTTGTAATTGGTATTATTAATAAGCATGCATAATGCATGTTTTAAATCAGTAACATACAAATCTTCATTAGAAAAGTTAGAAGAAAACAGTCCGTAACTATTTAAAAAATAAGATTTGCGCGCTTCTCCTTTTGGATAATAGGGGCGTATATCAAGTTCCTTAAATTCCGCTTTTATTTTTGAAGCAATGTTGTCTAGCTCTCGGGCTTCCCGAGACCAATATATAATATTAAGATGCCCTCGTATAATTCTGGCACTATCATCATTATTAATCTGGCTTAAAATATGCTCAATCTTTTTTAAAACGACCTTATTTTGAGAGCCGAAATTGGAGCTTTTTTTAAGTTCTTCTACTTTTTTATCTAAGAGTTTACGCCATTTGTGCTTGTCATCTACATAGATAATTTGATTGACGATATGATTTTCATTAAGTGTTAAACCAATGCCATCAATAAATCCCTGATGAAAAACAAAATCATCGGAGGTAAACCGATCATTGGTTTTACTACTTTGTACACTCCCTTCAAAACAAGTTTCGTTATTAACAGCCAATACGTCAAAATGCTGATCGCCTATAGTAATTCCTTTTTTATCTAAAAGGATATCGGTATCAAAACCTTTAACCTGACCATTAAAGTAATCGTTAGTGTAGCTTACAATTTCTTTTTCTGTTAGGGGTAAGAGTAGTATTTTTTTACTATTGTTTAAAAAAGAAATGGCATCCGATACACTAGTTACAAAACTTTGCACATTGTTATCGAGTTCTCGTATGATACTTTTTGAAGCAGTTCTAAAAGGGTTTACATATTTTGAATTATTAAGGGTTTTATTTTTAGTGAGCGTAAAAAACAAATAAGAAGTATGCTGTATACATTCTCGTCCTTTAAAATGATTATAAGTAGCTCTAGCCAAAAAAGTATCATTAGGTAAATGACTCGCAGTAAAACCCGTTTTTAAATAGATATCTTGTTTGTGTATAACAGTACCTACAGGAAGCGATTTAACCGCTTGTAACCAAGTACTATGCAAATCTTCAAAATCGGTTTCTGATAAAGAATATATTTCTGGTAAATCTACTTTATAGCATGCTACTACATTGCCATTGTTAGCAAAAATCACATGGTCTTTACTAGTTGCAATAGGATAATGGGTAGCGATATTAATTTTTGATGTTTTCATAATTTAAAAGAGTATCTTTTTTAGTACTGATGATTCTTGGAAATACGCTTCCTAACTGAAAGAGCGTAGGATGCTTCGTGATTTTTAAAAGCACGATATAGAGCTTTATGTTCCAACTAAAGACCCCAAAAATGGCAAGCAAGCTAAAAGAAAAGATTACTATGAGTAGGGATGCAATAATGGATAACATAAAAAGGGCAAAGAGGGATATGGGAAGCCCCCATATCACCGCCCTTTTACGAATGTTCTTATAGACCTCGTACCTTTTCATTACACAACTAAAGTGATTAGATAGGTAAAGATGCCTACTACTGCCCCAGCAATAAGGACAAAAACTAAAACTCTGGTAATCCCTTTTTTAAGATCGGCGTTTTCTCCAAAAAAGTGACCTGCATTAAACAGGAAACCTACTAAAAAGACCACTCCTAAAAGGAGTGGAAAAATGGCTCTAATAGTATCGGAAATATCATTAACTGAATCTTCGATACCGCCTACTTGTGCGAAGGTGGGTAAACTCAATAAGAGACTAGCCCACAATAGTGAGAATGTTTTTTTCATAACTGTTCTTTTTTTGATGCGGCTGATTAGACCGCTGATGAATATTAAACTTTAAATAATCTATAAAGAAATAGTTAATAAAATGAATAAAACACAAAATTTAACACACAAAAACACTAATTATTGAATAATAATCAATAAATTAAACAAATCATTGAATAATTCGTAAAGCGAAAGCGTAAAAAACTATAGAAATCATGAAAAAGAGAATTATTATAGTATTACTGGCATTTTTAACGCTTCCCTATCTAGGTAAGAGTCAGTTAAAAGAAAGGAAAGTCATTATCATAGATGCAGGACATGGAGGGATAGACTCAGGAGCAATAAGTATCAAGGGCATAGAAGAAAAAGACATTGTTTTAAAAATAGCTAATGCAATACTAGAGTGGAATAAAACATTACTTAATAATGAGTATGATATCTATATGACTCGTTATAAGGACACACTTATTTCTCTTAGTCATCGAACCAAACTAGCAAGAAGTTTACAACCCGATCTTTTTGTATCACTGCATTGTAACCATGCTAATAACACAAGAGCAAGAGGGGTAGAAGTATTTGTGCCTTTACCAAGAATAAACAAAACAAATCCTTATAAAGAAGTATCTATAAAAACAGCCGAAAATATTATAAGCGGACTTGATGCAAAACTAGGCTTTGAAAATAGAGGGATTAAAGAGGGGAATTTTCAGGTGTTAAGAGAGACTAGAAATATTTGCCCCTCTATTCTTGTTGAAATGGGTTTTTTATCCAATGCAGATGAAGCCAATTATTTAGAGAAAAAGGAAAAGATAAATGCACTAGCCTTAGCCATATTATTAAACCTTAAAATTTGAAATTATGAAGGAGCTATTTTTAACACTTGTGAAGATTTTAAAAGAGTTATTTATGAGTATATATGATTCATTAAAACCGAGTTCTTAAATGCAATAATTAAATAAATTTGTAAATCTATTTTTTCTAATCAAAACAAACATATGAAATTACGGTTTTGCCATAGTTAAAAAGTGGTTTTAGTATCTTAATTTATGGCATTTTAAGCTAATTTTTAACACTTACTTTTTAAAATAGACTTTTTTAGCTAAAAATCAGGGAATTGCTTCCCTACTTACATCATAGTTTTAGCTAAAAAACGGGCAAAAATAGGATTAAAATAGTTGAGATTTACTCTATTATTTTTAACAATTATTAAGTAGTTTTAATCTGTAAATCAATTGATTACATGTCAATTTTATTTTTTTAAACTAACTTAATTTTTAAAATTTTCATTATGAAAACCAAGTCATTTCTATTCTCAATTCTTTTTTTACTTTTATCCATATCAATGATGGTGAGTTGTTCACCAAATAGTACAGACGATGAGCTTTACGAAATTGAAAAATCAGCATCAGGAAAAGGATCTCAGGGATCAACAGGAGGAGGGGGAAATTTTGATCCCGAAGACGATAATTTATAAAAGACATAAATATCTTTTTATCGGATTGTTGTTAACCGTAGTTCTTTGGACTGCGGTTTTTCATCATACATTTTATGAAACTATTCCTATTGAACTTCAAAATACTACTAAGATTCAAAGAGAAGCTAAAAGATTAAGAAATAATTCTTCTAATGCTGCTTTTCCATTAATTAATAGTTATAAATCGGGTAAATTATCTAAAGAAGAATTTTTTTCAATGTCTTCTAATTTAGAGATGCAGTTTTTAAAATACGAGGAAGAGGCTTCAGAACTTTTTAAAGAGATAAAAAAGGTACAATCTAAACACAGAGTATTTGGCTTTGATAGCTACAACATTTTTTCGTTTCAGTTAAGTATGCAAATTATACTATTTATCTGCATTTTATCATTAATAGTTTCTATTAGAATTAAAGATAAATCAAAAAATCTTTTAAAGGCGTTTAATTTAATTACTTGCAACTTTCTGATTATTTGTGCATTTTATACTACTTGGGTATTTTACAAAGGTAATGATATGCATTATTGGGCTTACTTAATTTTATTAAGTGTTATTGCTATTGTTTCAGGAATAACTACTTATTTAATAATTAATTGGATTTTCAATACCATACAGAAGTCTAAAATAAAAAATCAAGAATTTATTCATAATGCCAAATATGCTCTTGAGTTATTAAAACAAAAAGTTAGGGAAGAATCTGTTAAGTAAAACTACTATGAAAAAACATTTTGATTCTGAGATGAAATCCTTGATAAAGGATATAAAAAACAATAGAATTGATACGCTTTCGGCAATTGATCAGTATATAAATTTGATTAATAATTATGATACTCAATCGATGTTTACAATCAAAGCTGATTTTTCAAAGTTTAGTACAAATTTTAATAAAAAAGAAATTCAAAAAGGATTAAATCAAAAAAAACATATTCAAAATTTAAATCGAATACTAGTATTACAAGAATTTGGTATTTTCTTTGAGAAGGAAGAAATTAATCGATTACTCATCACCAAAAAAATCAATTAAAGTTATTTTCTCTTTTTTTCATTTCTTAAAATAATATGCTTTTCCATTACTTCAATTTTTCCTGCGTCCTTCTCTTTCTCTAACAAAAATTTTATCTCTGGTTCTTCTAAAAATAAATCTTTATGCGCCAAGCAGAATTCTAATGCATCTCTCAAAGAAATGCGATTTAATTTAGAAACATCCATAAATACAGTTGACTTTTTCTTTTTTCTATAGATAGTTTCATTGTCAGAATCCAGTTCAATCATTTTCTTAATCACTTCTACAGGAATATCAAAATTTCCAGCTTCATAACTTTGAATAGTTCTCTTGCTTTTGTTGACATAAGTCGCTAACGCGACTTGATTCATGCCAGCATTTTTTCTAATACGTTTAAATTCTTCTGGTTGCATTTCTATTATTTCATATTTTATGTATTTTTTTGTAAAAAAATTTGCAAAAGCACATAAAATGCGTATATTTATACTGTGGTACTTAGTAAAAGTACATATTTAAATATAAAGTAGAATACGTATAAGATATCTATAAAGATTCCCTCCTATAAAAGATATTTTTAATAGTAGAAAATTTAAATGAGTGACATAGTAAGAATAGAAATTATGAGGGAGATTGTAGAAACATGGGTTTCCAATTTATATCCCTATATAATAAAGAGAAGAATAGAGAAAGAGTTAAGGCTAGGGAAAGATGCATTATATAAATATAAATTTAAGAATAGAAAATTTCCAGATGGAGAAATTATAAATATCTATGAGTTTCTTAAAGAAAGGGCATTAATAAAAACTAGTCATATTAAAAATGAAGATGAAAAAATAGATTAATTAACACAAAATTATATGATAGAACAAGCCCCACTTGTTACCCTTTTATCAACCTACTTATACCTACTATGTTTTATAACAGGTATGATGCTATATGAAAACCCTTTGGTTTCATTACTAATCTATTACAGATTAAAATGGAAGGTATGCAAACCAATAATTATAAATGTAAACAATTTTATCTATGAAAATAATAACATCTTGTTTTGAAGATTGTATGGAAGATATAGATTTAACTATATGGGATTGCATTACGGTATTTTCAATATCAGAAGAAACGATGCTTATGCAATCAAAAGAATATGCTGTATTTGATATTAGTGGAGATGGATTTTTTTGTATGGCTGTAGACTATTCACATACCCTGTTTTTACCTGTTTATCCAACATTTAACATTTGGGTTTTAAAAGGGTGGGATTTACCTGTAAAGATAGATCCTTTTTTACGAAAGAAAGATGATCTTATTTGTATCAATATTATAGGAAATAATGCAGTTCAGGTACAACTGCTTTTTGAAAACTTAAGTGCAGGTACTTTTAGTAATGCCTTAAAATCTAGAATACTATTTACCCCTAATGATTATAGCAGTATACCTAAACCTCTATACCCATCTTTTGATTATGATGTATTTAAAGATAATAACTCGATAACAACCACTAACCAAATGGAAGCAGTGTATGTACTATATGGAAAAAAAGCGTGCAAATTATATGATGAATCTTTTGAAAAATTATTTAGATCGGAAAAGATTGATTTTGATGTACATAAGTATACAGAAGATAATAGCCAAGCAGTAGTGTTAAAAACTAAACAATGGGGTGATTCTCGAAAGATATCCATAGATGAATATGGGTTGCTTATAATTAAATCTTGGTAATAAATAATAATAAAAGGCAAATATTTATAATTGAAAGTTAAGGATTGAGTGTAAACCGATATCAGATTGGTCTAAAATAGCAGTTATAGAGAGCCTTTATAATAAGATTAATTTTTTTCATAATGATTAGTTAATGTTAATAAGCATAGGGTAATCCTTTCGATTGCCTCCCAATTGAAAAAGATTGCTCTATGCACTATTAAAGATGTGGTATGATACATCAAGAAAAAGAAAATAAGGAAGATATACTAGAAAAACACACCCCATTTTTTAATTGGGCGAAGCGATATTTTTGGCTCATCGATGAACAAAACATAGGGAATATAGAACGAGCAATTATAAAAGAATATCATTTGGAGTTTACTAAAATGATGAAAGAAATATCCCTAGAAGAGTTTAGATGGGTATGGATAAAATTATCAATGATACATGTGGAAGTATTATTTAAAAAGAAAAATGATTTAACAAAGGATATAAAACCAGAAAATGTGCTTGACTTTCTTAATGATTGACAAAATTTTGCGGTTTTCCCGTAAGTAAAAGTTATTTTCATTTTGTAAGTTTATACCTCACTATTGTAATTGAAAAATATGTAAATAAAATGTAGTTCCTTCATTTTCAAAAAAAGGAATATATATGAAAGCTATTGATAAAACCCCTTTGCTTATAACAAAATGGCAAAAAAGTAAATTTTCTAGAACTTTATTGCTCCTGTTTATTTTGTTTCTTACTTCTAAAATATTGCCTGCTCAGGTACAACTTCCTACTGCTCCTAAACCAAATTCTATTACCATTAGCTCTCCAGTAAGAAGTTTGATTCCTAATAGTTACCCTACTATTAATTATTCTACAATTAATTCATATTCTTCTATTAATACGCACCCATCGATGGCGAGTTTTAAAAGGTATAAAAGTCAGATGGAAATGCACTTGGCTGATGTACAAAGAGTAAAAAGTGAAGAACTAAGAAAAAGAGAATTTGAAAAAGATATAAGAGCGTTTATTTCAGGGAATGGAAATAATTATACGTTGTCCTATAAAGGGAACGAAAAAGGTGCAAAATTTTATAGAGAAGCATTCGAGAAACTTTCTGTTTCGGCTGACAAAGGAATGTCTGTAAAAGAATCTGTATTCATAGTAGAAAATGCGTATTACGAAGGGAAAAAAGATTATTCCGAGTTTGAAAAAACCATTAAGCAAACAGGAGATTTTTTAAGAGAAAAATTAAACGAATTGGGTTATAACAAAAATAGTAATCTTGCAAAGAACTTTCTTCTTTTTCAGTTTTTTGCAGATACGCTAAAACTTCAATCAAAGAACTTAGAACATCTACCATTAACCTATGATTTTGATGATTATATGGGGCAAGATAATTGGTCTAAAATGTTTGTTCATAAATTACTAGAAACGGGTAAGGGGCAATGTAATTCGCTTCCAAGATTATATATGGTTCTAGCAGAAGAAATTAACGCAAAAGCACATTTAGCTTATTCACCTAACCACACCTATGTAAAATTTCAAGACAATAATAACAAGCGTAAATGGTATAATGTAGAGCTTACTAATGGTATGCTTACAACCGATGATTTTATCTTTCAGGCTGGTTTTATAAAAGCCGAGGCTATTCAAAATAAAATTTATATGCAACCATTAACAGATAAGCAATTTATGGGAGGTCAGTTAGTGGAACTAGCACTTGGTTACATACAAAAATATGGATATGATGAGTTTGTTGGTCAAGTGATAGACAGAGCTTTACAAATTGACCCTCAAAGCATTCAAGGGCATTTGGTTAAATCTAATTTTCTTACCACTAAACTAGATTTATTGTTATTAGAATTGCAGATAACAAAAGAGAATTTTAACAAAATCCGTAACTATCCAATAGCTATGAGTTTGTTTAAAGAAAGACAGTCTCAATATGATAAAGTAGATGAATTAGGGTATGCCGAAATGCCTCCTGAAATGTACCAAAATTGGTTAGCATCTTTAAAAGATGAAAAACAGAAACAAGACAACAACAATATTCGCTTAAAAGTTGGAAAATCATTAAAAAATTGAAAGTGAAAAAACTATACTACATATTAATAGCCCTTGCATTTCCTCTTTTGATGATGGCACAATCAAATCCTTATGAAAATGCATACAATGATATTACCTGTATGCTAGAAGGGAATTGCAAAACAAGTTTTAAAAAGGCAGTTTACTTGGTAGAAAACGCCTATCTACAAAACACCTTAGATAGTACGGTTTTTAATGGGCAAATAAATAGCCTAGTCTTATTAGCTGACAATCTTGTAAAAAGTAGAAAGCTTTTATATTCAGGAAGAGACAAGCAAAAAGTTGAAAAGTACGCTGCTATTTTTTCGGTTATAAAAGACACGATTCCAATTCAAACAGCCAATGGAGATATCTACGATTATATTCCATTTTCTTATGATTTTAATGATGTATGGGGGCATGGAGATTGGTCTAAAATGTTCGTTTCTAAATTGCTGTTGGATAGAAAAGGAAATTGTCATTCCTTGCCGTATCTCTATAAAATAGTAGCCGAAGAAATAGGGGTAGATGCGCACTTAGCTTTAGCTCCCAATCATATCTATATCAAACATTATATAGATCAAGGGGGATGGTATAACACCGAACTTACTTCTGGTATATTTCCTATTGATGCATGGTTAAAAGCTTCTGGTTATATATCATTAGAAGCCATACAGAATAGCGCATACATGGAAGCTTTGGATAATAAGCAGAGTCTGGCTTTATGTCTTATCGATTTAGCACAAGGATATAACCGTTTAAACGAGGTTAACGATGGTACATTTATTTTAAAATGTGTTGAAACCGCCCTTGAATATTATCCTCATTACATTAATGGACTCATTTTAAGAGCTGAAACAACTAAGAAAATCTTAGAACTAAGAGCAAATGAAAAGTTCACAGATTTGATGGATGCAGTAAAAAAGGATGAGACAATTAGAAATGAATTTTTAAAGCTTCAAAATGATTATGTAGCCATATATGATTTAGGATATCGTGAAATGCCTGAAAAGATGTATTTAGACTGGCTTACAAGCTTGCAACGTGAACGAGAAAAATATGAAAATAAAGATATTAAACACAATTAAACCATAATAGATATGAAAAAATACTATTTACTTTTTGTATTAGTCATGTACTTTACCATAGGGTACAGCCAAACAAACCCCTTTGAGAAATTTGGGTATGAACCCAAAATAGCCACCCTTAGTAAAGGGAAATATATCGAAGATTTTGATAATGATTCCATTGTAAAGATAGGCTCGGTATTGCTTAATATTTATTCAGGCAAAATAACGGGTTTTGTAGTAACAGAAGTTAGATATTCTGAAGCTACGCTAGAGCCAGAAATAGTTTCTAGGTGGATGAATCCTGATCCATTGGCTGATGAAAGGGTATGGGTAAATCCATACAATTTTGTTCAAAATAACCCCATTATTCGAATAGATCCCTCGGGTTTGCTTGATACCTATGGAGTAAATGAAAGTGGTGATATAGTATGGTTAGATGATACTACGTATTATGACGAAAATAATAATGAAGTAGATAGATTATATGCAGTAGATGAAAATAATAACATAGTAGAATCCAATAGCGAACAAGAATATGCCACAGCAAGAGTAGAAAAAGATGGTGACAGTTTTCTAAAAGATTTGGCATCTGATAATACAGGTTCCGATTATGGTGTAACTAGCAGTCTTCGTGATGCTCTAGATGTATTCAAATTTGCTTCGGACAATTCTAAAGTTGAATTCGGTGTTCAGGGGTATAAATTAGATAATGGTGATTTTTCCTATGTTGTAGGAACCTCTAGAAGTGATAATTATGCATTCAACGGTTATCATCTTGGTTTATCGGGTGGATATACTATTGAAAATCTTCAATTTGATTTACATAGTCACACTAGACAAGCAGGTGCGTCTGGCTACAATAGAAAAAAACCTACTGGGGATAGGAATAGGCAGTACGGACATCACACTAAGTTAGGTGAAAGTGGAAAAAATTTATCTTTGCATTATTATATCTATCATACGCCATCGAGTAGATTGTATAGATATGGGCCTCTAAAAGGGGATGAGCATTTAGGTACAATTAAAAAACCTAGCGACTTTGTTGAAAAGGCTAAAAACTAAAACTATGGAAAGATTTAAAATTTGTATTGGTTTATTTCTATTCTTGATTTTTCTTGGTTGCAATAATTCAGTGAACTCTAAAATTATTCGAAACGATTTATTGAAAAATATCGAGGAATTTATAGCATATAGTGAAAAAAGTATATCCAACTTTAAAACAAATGAAACGGACACAAATATATATTGGGTTGAATTTTTTGAGAAAAATAACAAGAAAGCGTTAGTAATAATGCAACAGCCTTATTATGAATCGGAGATTAACGATGGTTTTATTCGGGTAGGTGAAAATCTTGTGTTTTTTAACTATTCTAACAAAGATTTTGTAGATACCTCTAAATTAAATCGTACGCCTCCTTCTGACACTCCAGACGAAAATTCCAAAGAATCTGGATTAGGGTTTAGTGCTCCAAACTGGGCTTATTATATCAAGGATAATAGTTTGGAAAAGTTTGACCTTGGGGAATAAATTGTCTAGCCAACTTTGATAAACATTAACTAATTAGATAGCTAGAGTTGAATGGACAGTTAAGAGATAATTACGATAGATTTAATAGAAGATAACTAGATAGTATTTTTTTATAAATGACTAACTATTTTTTTCTAATTTAGAAGGTGTTTGTACCATTCTAAAATTTGATTGTTATGTATTTATCTGCTTCTATTTCTACAATTATTATATCAATAGTTTTATTTGCGTTAGGTGTGTCTTTTTATATGATTTACTTCTTATATCGAAAAAAATATTCCAATCATAAAGACGCTAATAATTCATAATACTTTAATAATTAGGAAAAGTTATTCCCCAATCTTACCATAACTAACTAACGCATGGACTCTGTGCTATTTTTATAGTGTTTCAGACAGATAAACGTTAAGTAAAAATAGCATAGGGAGCTTCTTATAAAATTTCAAAGTGTTTTCTAATCTTAAATTGAGAGGTATAAAATGAGTGAAAATATAATTCATTTTGTGTCCACTTCCAGTTGTTTTTTAAATTTCTCGTTTTTAATTTACTTCTCGAATCCGTCTACTATCACACTTTTTTTGTAAGCAAAACAACAACATTTTTTCATGGAACGACTGCATAAATCAGGCTCGTTTCACTCCCTCTTTTTTATAAGATCGGTCCATGAAAAAATATTGAATCTCATACAGCATCAAAAAAGGTAACAGCAGACGGCTCTAAAAAAAGTAAATCTAAAATAAAAACGATGAAATCATTTAAAAACAAGCAAAAAGGAAGCGGACACAAAAGAAAAAAATCAAAAAGGAAAACGCTTCTGGATAAAAAAAGTAAATCATTTAAAAACAAATAAATAGTAATCCTGTCTGCTGACAAGGCAGGCTTTTAAAATTAAAAATTATGAGAAATCTAAAAAACAAAGTTCAGTTAATTGGTCATGTAGGACAAACTCCTGAAATGACTTTATTAGAAGGCGGTAAAACAGTGATTCGTTTTTCATTAGCCACTAATGAATATTATAAAACAGGCGAAGGAGAGAAAGTGCAAAAAACACAATGGCACAATTTAGTAGCTTGGAATAAAACGGCTGAACTCATTGAGCTGTTAGTTACAAAAGGCAAAGAAGTTGCTATTGAAGGTAAACTTACTTCTCACTCTTATGAGGATAAAGGGGGAGTTAGAAGATATGTAACAGAAGTGTTAGTGAATGAATTTTTACTGTTAGGAGCTAAAGACGATCAAAATGAAAAAAAGGAAATTAAAAAAGTGGTAAGCAAACCTAAAAGAGAAGTAAAAAACACAAGAACTAGAAAAATAAAGCAAGAGAAAAAAGCTGCTTAATACAAAAAATAAAAGAGGGCACTACCCATCAAGATTTGCCCTCTTTTTTCATCATAAAATAACCCTTAACGATATTTTACAATGGAATATAAAGTTAATGAAATTAAAGTAAGTTACCAAGAAAAAAGTAAGAAAAGTAATACTTTTATTAAATGCTCTGAAGATAGTTCAAAACTCTTTTTTGAGTATTGGGATAAAGATACCATTGGCATGCAGGAATCTTTTAAAGTATTGTTTCTAAACAATGCACATAAAGTAAAAGGAATCTATACAATTTCTAAAGGTGGGATTACAGGCACATTAGTTGATATCAGAATTTTAATAGCAATGGTTTTAAAATCAATTTCAACAGCTATTATCTTGGTTCATAATCACCCAAGTGGAATGTTAAAACCGAGTATTCCCGATAAGGAACTAACAAAAAAAATAAAGACCGCTTGCGAGTATTTTGATATCAAATTACTCGATCATATTATCCTATCTCCGACAGGGGAATATTTCAGTTTTGCAGACAATTTTTTAATCTAAAAATAAGTACGTATGATACGATTAAATTATAACAATTTAGATGAGAAAACACAAAGTAAAATCCTGTCAAAATCTAAGGCAGATATAAGACGAAAATTTGGTAAGGATTTAAAAGCCTATGCCAAACAAAATAACTTAAATTATAAAGCGCTTTTGGAAGAAGAAGCACTCAGAAATTTATACAACTACAAATACGTTTTTAAACTCTAGTTTTTAAAACACCGATTCCCTTCATTTTAAAAGAGTGACTTTATTAAAAGTTGCTCTTTTTTTGATTATTGAATATTCAACGATTTTGGATTTATGGTAAATTATTCGCAAAAAATTACATTTTACCATGTTAAAATTTACATTTTATTCATTAAAAAATCTCTTTTGCCTTTATATTAATAAAGGTTGACGATTCCTGAGCATTTTGTGCGAGGGAAAAGGAAAGCGAGAGGGCATCGTGCTAAAGCAGCGATGCGATGTCTTAATTACTAGCGTAAGGCTTTTAAAATAAAGGGTTTACGGTAGTTTTTTAAAAGATTGTAAAATTGAAAAAAAGAGAAAGTTTTACTAAAAAAATGTGGCAACCCTTATAAACACTGAAAAAGTTTTACTAAAAAATGCGTGTAAAAGATAAATATACATATGATTTTAAAACATTGAAGATTAAAGCTTCGGTGGTGAAAAGGTTTCGATTGTTTGCTAAAAAATTAGGGCAGTCACAATCAGAAACTTTAAACGCACTAGTAGACTTTTTTGAGTGGCATGGTTTTTTGCCTGGCGATCGCTTTGAAAAAAGTATGCTACAAGAACTACTTAAAAATCGTAAACGTATGGAAGCAATGATTGCCATCATTCGAGATATAGAAGTGAATCAAACTAAGCCTACAACAAATATGTTATTAGCCCTTTTTGAAGAAGACCAAAAAGAGCCTGAACCAACCCTTATAGAAAAGAAATATGCTAACAAAAAACCAGAAGAAAAAACAAAAGAAATTACCACCGTTTCAAGACATAAATATGACGATCTAAAAGATAAATTAAAGGAGCTTAAAAAAGCGCATAAATCGATCTTAAATAAAATTCATATTTCAAAAAACAGTTTTGGCAAAACAAATGTAAAAATTGAATTAGAAGTGGATGAATTAAGCAGGCTTAAAGAGGCATTAAAAAAAATATAACATGTATATCACTATATCAAGTCAATATAAAACAAGTAGTCCAAGTGTAAAAAGCTTAGTAGACTATTTAGAAAAAGAGAATGAAGGAAAGCATCCCGACTTGCAAGAACATTTTTTTAATCACACTGATGATAAAATTATACCCGAAAAAGTAATCGCTGATATTGACGGAAATACAGCGAAACTAAATAAAAAAGATGCTCGTTTTTATTCTATTGTGGTAAGTCCAAGTGCAAGAGAATTAAAACATATAAATAATGATCCCGCTTTTTTAAGACACTACACTAGAGAAATTATGAAAGACTATGCGGCATCTTTTCATAGGGATAAAGTAATTACTGTAAATGATATTAAGTACTATGCAAAAATAGAACACGAAAGAACCTTTAAAAGCTTTCATAAAGAATTGCAAAAAAATGCACCCTACAGTAAAAAGATTGCTCGCTTAGAAAACAACATCGCAAAAATTAATAGAGGAGAACTAAAAGGAAATGTAAAACGATTGGAACAAAAAATAGAGAGACTTAAAGAAAAAGCACCTTATAAACTGGACGGTAAAATGATCAGAGAGGGAATGAAAAAAGAAGGGGTACAAACCCATGTGCATATTATTGTCAGTCGAAAGGATATGAATAACCATCATAAACTCTCGCCTATGGAATCGCACAAAGCATCGATAGGGAAACTTAATGAAAAGGAATCTAAAAAAGGATTTAATAGAGATGGTTTTTTTAAAGCGGCAGAAAAACGATTCGATAAGGTGTTCAAATACGATCGCAATTTTGCAGAGAAATATAAAAACAGAAAATTACTAATTAGGAATTCAAAACTGTTTTTTTCGAAGCTATCAGGATTACCAACCACCAAAAAAGCAACAGCCTTTAAAATCCTTCATAAATCAGGGATTCATATAAACATACCTTCCATACCAACTAATAAAGTACAACTCGCTTTAAAGGCATTTGAAAAACTTAAAAAAGGAGTAAAGCTCGCTCGCGATGCTGGCTCCATAGGTGTTTAATCCGCTTGTAAAATGCAAGCATAAAAAATAAGTATTATGGAACATGAAATTTTATATCCGATAGGCTATTTTTTAATAGCGTGTGGTATCTTGGCATTAACAGTTCGTTTTATAAAAAACGGATTTTTCTTTAATCTTTGCCTGTTGGCAATTACTACCTACATTATGTATAAGCATATAGAACTAGCTCTTTTTTTTAAGGTAGTACTCTATGGTATTATGCCTCTTACCTTTATAAACGTAGTATGGTATGCCTTTTTAGAAAAGGAAGATGATGGAGTACAAAAAGAAAACAAAAAGTTTAGAGTAAGTTTAAAAACCAAAGGCAAGAAATTAATCCTTAAAAACATTCGTAGGGGGATTTCGATTATTGGTTCGGCAGGAAGTGGAAAAACAGAAAGTATCGTTCACAAACTGTTACAGCATTTAGCAGCAAACAAATTCTCAGGAGTCTTACACGATTATAAAGATTTTGAGATTACTGAAATGTGCTATCCACTTTTTAAAAATTCAGGAGTAACTCCGTATATCGTTTCTTTTGATCCGATTTATCACAGCGTAAACCCGATAGCTCCAAAGTATCTAAAAAGCGAGGAAAGTGTACATGAAGTATCAAGGGTGCTCGTAGAAAACTTATTAGAACTTAAAGAAAGCGGAAGTAGTGGAAGCTCTCGATTTTTTAATGATGCAGTAGAAGGGTTAATCAGTGGGATGATCTGGAGATTGAGGACGGACTATAAAAAGTATTGTACGCTACCGCACCTTATTGCACTCTATCAGCGATTATCAACTAAAGAACTGATTGATTTTTTAAGTGTCAATACGATGTCAAGAGCGATGGCAGACGCTTTTATAAGTGGAGTAGGATCAGAAAGGCAAACCGCAGGGGTAAAGAGTACACTTGCCAATGCCTTTAAAAAGATTACCACTCGAAGTATTTTTATGGCACTCTCTAAAGATGAAGTGCCTTTAGATGTTAACAATCCTAAAAAACCTACGGTGGTATCTATTGTCAATAATCCGAATTTAGAAACTTCTTTATCACCTGTGATTGCAACAATTATACATACCATTACGAAACAGATGGCAAAAAGAAACAAACAGCATTCTTTTTTACTGATGGAAGAAGCTTCCACACTTCGACTTTTGAACATGCATCGAATCCCTGCAACACTTCGTAGTTATGATATTAGTACGATCTATATTCTACAAGATAAAATACAAAATGATATGCTTTACGGAGATAAGGCAAGTAAAGCCATACTTAGTAATCTGTCCTATCAGTTTTTCGGTAAGGCAAATGATCCTGATACCGCAAAGTATTATGAGCGATTTTTTGAGATTGTAAAACGACCAACTAAAACCGTTTCAGGAGGGCTTGGAATTGATTTTGATACTCGGATAAGTAAAGGAGAAAAAGAAGTTGCTAAGACAAGGGCAGATGAGTTTTATGCACTTAAACAGGGGGAGTTTATGGTACTCTATGATGGGAAGGATCGTAAAGTACAATTTAGAGTTCCTAAGATCGAAAGAGGGTTGCCAAAGCCTAAGAAATATTCTAAGAAGAAACTTAAAGCAAACTTTGAAAAAATATATAAAGATGTGATTGAAATGTTTGAAAGTCAAAAAGGTGATAAGGCAGCTTAATTGAAAAAGGGGATTTCTCCCCTTTTTTTGTTTTAGAACTGAATGTACTTTGTCATTAACAAATATGCTGGCATAATTAATTTATAGTTAATCATAATTATGTACAATCTTAATAAACTACTTAAAAAAAATTAAATGAGTATTTACAAAATTATAGACAAAAAAGTAGAAGAACAAAAGTCAAGTCATATGTCTGTTCTTGGAGGGTTTACGGATGACGTAAAGAGTGGTAGCGCTTTTATGATATATAGTCTTACTACAATTTTTAACGATCGTGATTTTGCAAGTATTGAGAATGGTATAGTTGATAGTGCTTATCGAAAAGAATTACATGATTACGGTATTGATTCGTTATATCTTTCTGCTAATAGATCTTTTATTACTTCAATAGATCAATTGGATGAATTTAATGAAGATACAAAGTTTACTTTTCATCTTTTCCAATTCAAAAAAGGAAGGGGTATTGATCAAGGTGAACTATTAAAATTTAAAGAAGGGGTAAAAACAATTTTTGTTAATGAAGAAGTAGATGAAAATAAAAACGCATATCTATTTGATTATTTAGTTGATCTAAACGAAATTAAAAATGAACTGTACGGAAAATTCTCATCAGAACAAATCCATGTTAAATGTTATATCTGTTTCGGTGGTTTAGGTAAAAACATTGAGAATAATGATTTATTAATGAATCAAATAAATGCAATTAGTACAGTTCTTGATGATGGAGGGTACAGTAATAGCATTATAGAAATTTACGATGCTCAAAGATTAATAGACCTAGATAAAAAAGGAGAAGAAATTGTGGGGATGGTTAGTTATGAAAAAACATTTAAATACATCACACAAACCGATTCCAACAATAAACTTAATGGGCACATTTCAATAATTAAAGGTAACCAAATAGCTGCATTAGTTAAACAATTCCAAACCTCTTTGTTTGAAGCTAATATTAGAGATTATTATCGAAGAAGTGAGTTAAATTCAAAAATTTTAAAAACTTCAGGTGATCCTAATGAGTCTAAACTTTTTTGGAGTTTCAATAATGGACTTACAATTACGTGTCGGAAGGTAGAAGAATTACCAGGCGATAAATTTAGATTGCATGGTATACAAATTGTTAATGGATGTCAGACATCTAACTCCCTATACCAAGCGGCATATAATATAGAACGTAAGGCGGCGTTTGATGATAAAATTAAAAAAGGAGAATTATTAACAAAGAGAGAACAAACCGAGTATGATAATATCAAAACTAAACTTTTGCAAGATGATGTAGCGGTATTAACTAAAATAATAGAAACAAGTGATTCGGATTTGATTTATCGTATAACAGAGACAACTAACTCACAAACTCCAATTAAAACTTTTTCTCTTAAGGCAAATGACACGATACAACATTTAATTGAAGAATATTTAAAACATCACGAGATATATTATGAACGGAGATTGAACTTTTGGAAAAATCAAGGAAAGAGAAATACTGTGTCAATACAGCATTTATATCAACTTTTCGAAGCGCAAATTAGGTTTATGCCAAGTCAAGTGAAAACAAGACCAAAAGCTATGTTTACAAATAATTACGATGATATTTTCCCTGATCCAGATGTTATTCAACAAGACTTCAATCTTTATATGATTCCTATTAAAGTAGACCATGCTATTGCTAAAAGAAGTAGAATAGTTCAGCGTCAAAAATTGGAAAATGATCAATATAAAAGAATGCTGATTTCACATGGAAAATTTCACTTAGGGTGCTTTGTCTTATATTCTATTTTAGGGGGTAAATATAGTAAAGCAACTATAGTGAAAAATACAGAAACAATAATTCAAGAGTTAAAAGATGATAGGTTTGAAAATCATTATTCTAATGCTCTAGCAAATTTGAAAAAAATTGTACAGAACTTCGCTGGAAATAAAAAAGAGGCTGTGCCGAGTGCTTTGAAAAAGGCGGATTTAGATAACAGAATTGTTAGATTTATTAATAAATAAAAGAATTACAGAAAACAAGATATACGTGATGTTTCATTTAAAATATATACTATGCGCATAATCTTAGAATTAATAATAACATCTAAAATGAATAATAAAAAAACAACGAACTAGATAGAGTTTTTTAAGGATTATATACTAATTTAGAGTTATCCTAAGAATCTTATTTTATTATAAAGAATATTACAGTAGCACGAGTATAAGAAAATGCTTTTTTACTAAATCAATTAATCCTTACGAACATTTATCTATTTTAATTATACTATTTGCAATAATATTTAAGATTTTTTATGCCACGATTCTCTCATTAGCATCATCTAAAACTTTATCATCAAAATCTTTAAGATAGATTTCTGTTGTTTTTATAGAACTATGTCCTAACCCTTCACTTATGAGTGCAGTAGATATTCCCATATACTTTGCAATGGTAGCCCAAGAATGACGGATATAATAAGTAGTAAATGTACCTTCAATACCTGCATCTTTTGCAATGATTCTAAGTCGTTCATTCATACGCCGACGTTGAGATTTATATTTTTGATACTGTTTAGTACTTCCATCATAATTTGTTGGAAATAAGAAATCTCCTGATTTTTTCCCAAATAGATAAAGGTTTAAAATTTCTTGTAGTTCTGGAATTAGTTTGACAGAAAATCGATCTCCTGTTTTGCTTCTACCATAATAGAGTCTATTATCAATTATATCTTTTACTTTAATCTGTACTAAGTCAACAAAATTCATTCCTCTACAATAAAACATTATTAATGCATAATTTTTAGTATGCCATAAAGTAGTGTTTCTTTTATAGGTGAGTGATTTTATGTTCATTAATTTACTTTTATCAACTGCTCTTTTTTTAGTTCTTCCCCCAGTAGGTATTTTATAATGTTTGAAAGCATTTTTAATAGGTTTAAATTGATCTTCTTCTACAGCACTATTATATATTGACCTTATGGCTCTTAGATATATACTAACGGTATTCATGCTGTTATTTATACTTTGGTGGTGTGCTTCAAAGTTTTTAAGGAAAGTAACAGTAATATCATATAACATAATATCATTTTCGTTATTGAATTTTTTTATAGCATCAATTCCGTTTTCATACCATTTTGCAGTTCCAGGCTTATTTGCACCACGTTTTCTTTTAATAAGTACATCTCCCCAATTTGAAAGAGAGATCTCGTTCTCTACTTTTTTTTTAAGTTCAGAATTCGGATTCAAATCCCATACAGATTTTATATGTGTTATTAATCTAGCTACGTCAATAAGATCAATACTATCTCCAATCTCACTAATAACTTTTTTAGCCTTAAAAAGTTTAGCTGCTAATTCTAAATTAATGCTATCACAATCTTTTAGTTTATTTTCTAGAACCGATTTTTTTAATTCTCCATTTTTTTCATCCCATCCATTTTTAGATGTTGAATGATCTAAATTTATAAATCTAGGTTTTTTGTGAAAAACACTTAATTTAATGGGGTGTGTTCCATCTTTCTTTTTTGATCTAACGTCTAATATGAGTTTAACAGATGCCATACTTTTTTGCCTTAAATTCTATATTAAGATACGAAAAAATTTGCATACTTTTTGCATACTTTTATATATATTGTAGTATATTTGTATGGCACTAAATTTTATTAAAGTGCTGATGTTCAGTAAAATAAGCTTTCTTTTAAAGCTATGAAGTTATATAATTCCTGCCTGTCACGCAGGGGGTCGCGGGTTCGAG
>CAYMDH010000017.1:0-60319 GCA_964389205.1 uncultured Flavobacteriaceae bacterium | reverse complement strand
TCTATCTTTTTTACTCATAAAATCTACTTAAATATTAATCGAACTCAGGTTAAAAAATGAGAAATCACCCATATTGAACTACAATCTGCAGATCTAACAGCGGTTATTTTTTCAGAATTGGGAATAATTAAAGGTTGATTATTATTTCCTCGACTAATAACAGCACCATTTTCTCCGACACTAATATCTACAGTATAAAAGTTAAGCCCTTGTAATTGAGAAGTATTATTATTGGCACCTTCTAAGGCGTGTACCGTAAATATATGATATATTGTATCACTATCGGGTTGCGGAACAATAATGGCAGATTGCGCACTGGAAGGGTTTCCTAAAAGCCCAGTTCCATTAGTCATTATAGTATGGGTTCTATCCCATACAGTGATGCCATTTGTATAGAAAAGTAAATTTCCAAAACGATCTGAAATGGCTGCACACCCTTCATTTGTTGCTAGTTGTCCATTTGTTAAAGCTGTTACCGTGCCATTACTGTTAAACTGAAGACCTGCATTTTAGCCAAAATACCAATTAGAAGCCTCTCTTTGCGAAAACCCTAAATAGCAAACAAAAATACAAGCCAGTAATAAAGTGAAACAGTATTTTTTTTTCATAAACTCCTTGAGAAAGAAGCTAATATACTATAAATCTCTCTTTTTTAATAATGCATAAGACAAGTATATAAAAATAGCAGTCCAACCCAGTACAATAGCTATTTCATACCAGTGTACAGCATAATCAACATTGAATTCTTCTCCTACTTGGTTGGCTACAGATTTTACAGCACTTAGTCTACTAAAAGGCTCTTCTATTAGGTTCCACATAGACCCAAGCGGGAAGAACATATAAATAGTGTCTGCAAATTCTTTTGAATATTTCCCCATTAAAGAAAAATAAGGGATGATTTCTACCCCTATAAACCATATAAATAAAAAGCCTAATGCAAAAGCGGATCGTTTTACCAAGATGCCCAAAAAGAGACAGAAAGAGAAAAAGCCTAGAAGCTTGACAAAAAAGGCAAGAATGTATTCTAAATCAGAAAAAATGATCCCAATTTCATTATAATTAGAATAAATAAGACCTAATATTAGAGAAACCACAAATAAAAATATAACAGAGACAAGTGCAAATGATGTAACAGTCAAGAATTTAGATAAAATAAATTCTTTTTTACTGAGCCCGTCAATTAAATTTTGCTTTAGGGTTTTATTACTATATTCATTGGCCATCATTGAAACAATAACTATAGCGAGAAATATTTTAAAAAAAGCAGCAATAAAAGTATTAAAATGCCAAATATATGGGAAGTTGAAAATACCTAACTCTGCTAAGTGAAACTTTATAGGTCCAATATCAAACTTAATAGCAGCGATAAGGGAAATTAGGGTCAAAAGAACAAAATATGATATGATTAAAAACTTACTTGCTCTATTGTTCCATAGTTTAATGAATTCTATTTGTAACAGTCGTAACATTGTTTATAGATTGGTATGATTGATTAGTTTGATTGATTTTTTGTTAGTATCAAGAATTGCTCTTCTAAGCTTTCTTTTCTTTTTACTAAATGTGATAGAATAATGCCTTTTTCAAACATCATTTTATTAAATTCTTCAGCTTCCATCGGATGATTTAAAAACGCAGTGATTAAACCATTTTCGATTTTAGTATTTCTAAAAGCTTCATTAGTTTCTAAAAAAGTAGATAACTTATTTGTGTCTTGAGCTTTTAATTCAAAAAACCCATGACTGGCAATCATTTCATCTACACGACCAGAATAAAGCTTTTCACCTTTTCTTAAAATAACAACATGACTACATACTTTTTCTACTTCGTCTAGTAAATGAGAAGCTAATAAGATTGTAGTTCCAGTAGCTGCAATTTTCTTAACAAGCTGCCTTATTTGATGTATACCTTGAGGATCTAAACCATTGGTAGGTTCATCGAGAATTAAAATTTCAGGATCATTAAGCAATGCAGAAGCAATGGCTAATCTTTGTTTCATTCCTAACGAGAAAGTTTTGAAATTACTATCCTTACGGTCTAACAAACCTACAAGTTCTAGTTTTTCCATTACTTTATCATTTGACACTCCTTTTATTTTACAAACTAGCTTTAAGTTTTTTTCAGCAGACATGTATGGATAAAAATTAGGTCGCTCTATAATCGCGCCTACTTTTTTTAATGCTTGATGAGTAGAAATTTGCCCATTAAACCATTTGAAGTCTCCAGAGGTACTATTTACAACATTTAAGACAATGCCTAATGTTGTAGATTTGCCACTTCCGTTAGGTCCTAAAATACCATATACATTTCCTTTTTCTATAGTAAAGGATAGGTTTTTTACGGCAGTGAGATATCCAAATTTTTTGGTTAGGTTGTTAATTGTAAGAATCGTTTCCAAGATTGATGTTATTATTTAATAGATTGTTCTTACTTGACGACATTTTAATAGCTTTGTTACAAAGTATCTCTTTTTTTAAATTAAAAACACAACAAATAACTATTTAACAGTACTTTATATTTTTGTTTTTATAAAAAACTATCGCTTGAGAAGAGTTTGAATAATGAAGAAAAAAGCAAGTTTTAGCTTTTTTCTTCATTGTTGAAGTAAACAAGATAATAGTACATCTGTTTTTCTTCATCCCAACCTTTTTCAACAAATTTATCTGCAGATTCTGGATTAATAAAATCTAGTTTAATTTGAATATTGGTATCTAGATTGATTGTATTTTTAATTTTCTTTCTAGCATCAGATACTGCTTTATTTGCTATAGGGAAAGTAGAAACATCTTCAATACTATATTTTGGACCTTTTTCAACTTTATAATGTTTAAACTCTGGTATTAGTTCTGGGTTTTCAATAACCTCGTTTAAAAAGGTTGATTCTTCAAATTCATCGTTTTTAGCAAAATGATTTACTGCTCTGTTCATAAACAGTACTTCCTCTTTTTTATCTTCAACAGGCAGCACCACATCTTTTGCAAAATTTTGACAAAACTTAAGATACTTTTTTGTGAAAAAATTATCATCAGTTAAGGCAGCCACCCCTAAAAAGTTTTCCAACCAATATTTTGCATCATAACGATTGCTATCTACAGATAATATTTTATAACCTTCTTCTTTATTTTTATTGAAGATAAGACATCCCTTATCTAATTTATTGACATTAACACCTTGCTTAAGAATCATCTCAAGGTTACTTTCCTGTTCTTTAAATTGAATAAAATCATGTTTTAATTCACTTTTAAAAATTCCAATAGCATTCACTTTTTCATTATCTAAGACTGCATCTGATAAATAAGTTATAAAAACTTCACCACTCTTTATATGAGGATGCTGGGATTGTTCATACAAATGTGCTGTGATCTTTTTAGAAGATTCATGAAACGTGTCTGTATTTTCAAAGAGATCTGAAACGATTTTAAATAAAGGATTAAACTCTACATCTACTTCATTAGAAAATTGAAAATAATTTTCTTCTTTTTCTCTAAAAGGTTTGAAGAAATATTCTTTTAAAACACCAGCTAGTTCATCATTAAGTGTATAGGGTGTTTTAGAAAATAATGCATTTTCATTTCTACTTTTATTACCAACTTTATGAATGGATAATGATTCAATTTGTGTAGGGTATAGGTTAATCATTTTTCTTTGGTGAGGTATTATTTAAAATTTATAAAATATAAAAGAAGTTCTGCAATTAATTCCAATTTTCATCAAAATCTAAATCATCATAATCTCCAACGTCTAGGTCACTGGAATTATCATTTGCATCACTAGATTCAAATTGTTTATCAGGAGCTTCATCAGGAATAACTCCGTGAGCAAATAATAAATTTGGATATGATTTTCCTTCTTCTTTTTCTGCAATTTCAGCAAGTTCTATAAAAAAGGTCCACATATTGAAAAAGTCATAAACATAAATAAGTTTATTTTCGTTTTCATTTACTAGATCTTCTAAAAAAGATTCATTCATCAATCTTATATCACTATTACTATCTTCACTCATGTCGAAGAGAGAGATCTCTTCTCCTTGAACCCATTCGTCATTACTTACATAAAAAGAAGCCATTTCCATACCATCAAAACCAAATGCTTGATTAATGGCATTGTGAAAATCTTCTAAGGTATAGGATGCTTCTATTTCGATATCTCTAAAGATATCTTCTTTAACATCCAAAATTATTCTGAATTTGTAAATCATCTATAAATATAACAGAATGCAAAGGTAATAAGATTATTATTTATAAGATTATTTATTAAGATTAATCCACATCTATTTAATTGTAAAAACAACTCAGGGGAGTAATTCAAATTGAAATATTGATGCTTGTGTGAGTATTTTCAAATTGAAACGATTTTTAAATTAAAAACCTATAATTAGGATATGTTAAGGCAAGCTATTTTTTCATTTAAGATAAGATGTCAAATAGATAAAATAATAATTGATTTTAAGCTATTAGAATTCACTTTTAAGGTTTAAATTTCCTCTTGGGAGTGTTTTTAGAGTTGGGAATTACTAAAAACAGCTACTTTTGTTGAAGTAATTATAAAAATAGAAATGCTCAATTTTATAGTACAATATAAAAGAAGCTATTTAATAATTTTGCGGCATTGATTATAAACAATAATGAATAAAAAATTTAAAATACAAACAATAAGTTGGCTGGTATTACTTGTCGTAGTATTTTGCGGTTTTTTATTTATTAAAATGTATCGTAGCTCTCCTATAGATATTAACAAAGAAACAGCAGCGTTATCCATAAGTTCAAAAAAATTATTAACAACATTTAGTACCAATGAAGTTTCTGCCAATTCAACCTATGTTGAAAAGATAATTGTAGTAAAAGGAGAGATAAAAAAGATCAATCATATAAATGATCGATACACAGTTATATTACAAGGACAAAGTGATATTTCACATATATTATGTGATATGTCATTGTCACAAATTAAAGATGTTAAAAAGCTTGAAATAGGCCAAAATGTCGAGATAAAGGGTATTTGTAAAGGGTATCTTATGGATGTTATTATGTTAAATTGTATTTTAGTCAACAAAGAAAGAAAATGAATAAAGTAATTACACTGATTTTTATTTTAGCTCACTGTATAGGGTTTTCACAAAAGCAAGAAAAGGTGATTGCACGTCAGGGACAAGTTTCTTTTTTTTCATACACTTCTGTAGAAAATATTGAAGCTACCAATAATCAATCATTAAGCCTCATTAATTTATCTAAAGGAGAAATTGTAGTGGATATGCTTTTACGTGCTTTTACATTTAAAAAAGCATTGATGGAAGAACATTTTAATGAGAGTTATGTAGAATCAGACATTTATCCCAAAGCTCAATTTGATGGGGCTATTTTAGATTTTGATCGTTCTATAGAAGGAGTACAAACTAAAATCATTAAAGGGAAATTTTTATTTCATGGAATTGAAAATGAAATAGAGATTAAAACTAAAATAGATAATACAGATGGTAATTATATGTTAGAAGGAGAATTTGATGTTGGAATAAAAGATTACGATATCAAAGTACCACCGTTATTAGCTGGTAATATAGCTAAAGTTATTAAAGTTACATTTAGATTTGAATACCAACCCTTATGAGAGAAAATAATTTTGCATTTTTATTCGTACTCTTTTTATTAAATGGTCAATTCATTAATGCCCAAAGTGGGTTGCTAGATGAATTAGAGAAAGAAACGAGAGATATTACAAGTTATACTCAAGCAACATTTAAATCTAATAGAATTCTTTTTGGGCACTCTATAGAGACTCGTAAAAAAGGAGTATTAGATTTTAATGTGAATGTTAAATTTTGGAATATGCCTAATAGTCAAACTCAAAATTTTGGCGCAGATTTAGCAACAACTCGTTTTGGTATTGATTATGCTTTTTCAGATAGATTTGCATCAGGTTTTGGAGCTAGCACGTTTGATGGTATTTTTAATGGGTACAGTAAATATAGATTGGTAAGACAAAAAGATTCAGATAAAAAAGCACCAATAAGTATTACCTTATTGCAAAGTGCTTCATACCAAACTAGAGATTTTAATCATATTGACTTGCAAAATAGTGTTTCCGATAGGTTTTCTTTTGCTACGCAAGCCATCATCGCTCATAAATTTGACTCTAATTTATCGATGCAAATAGTACCTACGTTTGTAAGGAGAAATTCAGATCAGTTTGAAGATGTTTCTTCAGGTAATCATTTTGCCTTAGGGTTTGGGATTAGATATAAAATAGCAAGACATGTAGCTATTGCTTCAGAATATTATTATGTTGCAAACCCAATTGAGGTTGAAGATGATCATTTAGAATTTTTCGGACCTTTTGCACTTGGAGTAAATTGGGACATCAGAAATGTTTTAGTACAATTCAGCTTGACAAATACACGAAGCTTTGATGATTCTACTACGATCGTAAATACGTTTAATAACTTCAACTTTAATAATGGGAATTTGCATATAGGCGTTAGCTTGACCTATGCGTTACATTTAAAGAAAAAGAAGTTATAAATTCTGAAACTCTAATTTTTTACCTATAATAACATCAATTTGAGAATTAAATTTCATTAAGTTTCATTAAGTTTTTAGTTGATTATTTTTCTAATATTAAGTTTTCTACATATCTAAAAGCAGAAACCATTAAATTTTTCCTGTTTTTTGCTTTCTTTTTAAAACTATCAAGAACCTCCCTATTTAATCTTCTTCCTTTTATAAAAACAGTAGAAGGCTTTTTTAATGTAGCCAAATCTAGTAAAGGATTATTATCTACAAGTATAAGGTTTGCAATTTTACCAACTTCAATAGTCCCCATAGTATTCATAATAGTATGAGTTTTGGAAGCATTTACCGTAGCTGTTTTTAATATTTCATAATTAGATAATCCTGCTTCTTTGTAAAAAGAAAATTCCTGATGAATTGAAAACCCGGGAACAGTTACTCCAATGCCTGCATCGGTTCCACAAATAAAAGTAACCCCAGCATTATGAAGTTTTTTTATAATTTCCAAATGAAAATCGTGTTGTTTTTTTATAGTGTTGGTAATAGAAGAATCTTTTAATTTAGTAGAATGCCACCTATTAAATTGATCTTTACTGTCCGTCATTTTTATAAGTGGACTCATAAATTGTACAAGATCTGATGATAGAATACTATCATTGATAAGCATTTGATAGATATTATTATATACCGTTAATGTTGGACTAAAAGAACTGTGTTTTGATTTTTCAAAGTCGGTGATTACTTCTTTTAATTTTACAGTATCTAATTGATAATTTAAAGGTTGTTGTATAATGTCTTCTACATGTTCTATAGGTTTTATTTGAGTATTAAAATGATATGAATAAGGTACTTTAAGAGAGGGGTGTGAAACAATATCGATACCAGAAATTTCTGCTTGCTCGATTATGGCATCAAATATATCCGGAGTTAAACCATAATAAGTTTTGATAAAATCGTAACCTCTTTTCTTATATGAAATCACTTTTTTAGTAGCCTCGTCAGGAGTCTTTAATTCTCAAATGCATTGGCATTCCCCATAAATTTCGAATAGATGTAATTCCGTTTGATAGATATAGCCCAAGTTCATATCGATCCCACAAATGAACATGCATGTCTATAAGACCAGGAGCGAGATATTTGTTTTCTGCATCAATAATTTCAATGCTCTTAATATCAATACTATCTGCAATTTTATAGATTAAACTATCTTTTATATATACCTTTTTATTTGTTAAAACAGTATCCATATGCATGGGTACAACATTAACATTGATAATTAGATACGAGTTACTCTTCGCAAATTCATTATTTTCAATATTGAGGTAATTTGTATTTTTTTTGTCAACAAATACAATAATAATGATAGCTACAAGTACAATACCAATAAGTATAGCGATGAATTTAAATATACGTTTTACTAGTTTCATATATTTAATGACGGTAAATTAAGTTAAAGGTTCAACCACTGTTTAAATTCTGAAGCTTTGTTCTTTCCAATAATGATATCAATTTCAGAATTAGGCATCATCAATATTTTTAATTGATTATTTCCATACCTAATAATTTTTTCGATAGCAATGATAGAAATAATAAATTGACGATTTGCTCGATAAAAAAGACTAGGATCTAAATTTGATTGTAATTCATCCAGACTGGTATTTACTGTAGAGCGTTTTCCTTTAACATCCATTACATAAGTAATGGTGTTTTCTGTATAGATGTATGCAATATCTTCTGTTGGAACTGATAAAATTTCATGGCGTAAGTATGTTAAAATTCTTTTTTTACCTTTTTCTTTGACATCCTTAACAGTCGTTTTTTCAGATTTTGCTTTTTCAGTTTCTTTCTTTTCTGCTTCAATCTTTTCTGAAGTTGCTTTTTGTTGGTATTGATCTATAGCTTTGTTTAATTTGGCAAGATTGATTACTTCTCCTTCTAATTTCTTATTTTCAATTTCTAATTTTTTCTCATAAAAACTACCTATTAATCGTACTGTTATAACTGAAGCAAGAACAATAATAAAACCCATAATAGTGAATATAATGTAGAATTCATTACGTAAACTTCTAATTTGATTTGAAATTTTTACCATATTAGCATGAGCACCAATAATCCAATCTGAGTTTACTACAGGGTATTGATATATAATTTCGGAAAATTTTTCTGGATCGCTTTCCTTCTTTTTACTTTCTAACAGTATGTAAAAGTCTTCTAAATTAATTTCACTATTAATAGCAGATGACGAAGATTCACTTATTTCTAACCCTATTTTATTTCTATCTGGATGGCAAATTTCTACTCCAGACCAATCAAACATACTAACAAATCCAGTTTCTAAGTTTGTATTTTCTATACTTGTCTGTATATTTTTAATAATAGTTTCTTTGGATAAGTCATTTTGTAATTGATACCCTACTAAACTTGCAATTTCTCGTGCTTCTCTCTTGCTAGCTTCTAATTGTGTTTCTATTAATTGATCTGAACTTCCTTTTACAATATATTCTACAGCTATCCTTGCTATTATTATAAAGATAATTGTAATGGACAAAAATGTATAAAAATAAAGTCTGTCTTTTCTCATTTTCTTTATTCAGTACTTAATAATTTTGATGAAATGGTTTTAAGATATACAAATATAACCAACATCTTTAATCTAAATTAATGATTCTGTTTTTTTGAATTAAATCCAGAAGTGCAAATCTAACTTTTCAATGATTAATGCGTATGACCGCGATTTTCCCAATTTAAATAATTCACTTTTAAGCTTAAATATTCCCTTTCACACTATTTTTTTTAGTTGCCTGCTTGTTTCTCTGTTGTTTTGTCCTCGAATTGATAATCAAAATTAAATAGTAAAAAATAAAATTCAAATTCAATGAAAAAGTTAGATTTTAGAAAGAGTTTATTGAGCGGTTTGTTTGCATCCGCTTTAGTACTTGCATCATGTTCTGATGATGATGAAACTGTAAACATAACACCAGAACCACCAGTTGCCGCAGAAATATCTGTAGTATTAAATGAGGTTCAATACCAAACAGGAGATTTGGTAGAGATTTTAAACACAGGTACAACCAATGCAGATTTGAGCGATTTTTGGTTATGTTTAGGACCTGGTACTTACCAAAGAATAGGTACATTAACCGCTCAAAGTGGTTCAATAACAGATCTAGGACCAGGGGAATATTTAGTATTGCCTTATACAATGCCAGATACTGATGGTGGATTAGGATTGTATTCAACAAATACTTTTGCTGATGCCAATGCTATTGTAGATTTCGTACAATGGGGATCTGCTGGAAGTGCTCGTGAAAACGTTGCAGTTCAAGCTGGAGTTTGGACAGTTGGTGAATTTGTACCAACAATTACAAATGTAAATAACAGTATTATTTTTGATGGAGACGGTAATGGAGCAGCTGATTGGGCTGAAACTTCTACTCCTTCTTTAGGTTCTGAAAATATGTTAACAGTACCTGCAGAGATTCGTTCAATTGTTATTAACGAAGTTCGTTATGGAGAAAGAGATGTTGTAGAGCTTTACAACAATGGAGAAGCTACAGTAGATTTAAGTAGCTACTACTTATGTTTAGGACCTGGTACTTATGTGAGAATTGAAAACATTACTCCAGAAAGTGGAAATATTCAATTAGAAGCTGGAGAGTTTGTAGTATTACCATATGCAATGAGTAATGCAGATGGATTAGGATTATATACAAACAATCAGTTTGCTAGTGCAGATGCTATTATGGATTTTGTACAATGGGGAGAAGCTGGAAGTGCTCGTGAAAATGTAGCAGTTGAAGCAGGAATCTGGACATTAGGAGATTTTGTTCCTGCTGTTAGATTAGATAGTTATAGTATTGAGTATGATGGTGAAGGTGATGCTGCTTCAGATTGGGCAGAAGAAGTAAACCCATCTTTTGGTTTCTCTAACGATACTGAAAATGCAACTACTACTTTTGATGTTACAATAAGCAATGTTATAAACTATTTGAATGTTCATACATTCACAGATAGAATTAGAACTGGAGAAGAGCCAGTAAGAGGGCCATTAAATATGGATGGTGACCAATATCAAATTACTTTCCCAGCTGTAAGAGGAACAAGATTTACTCCTGTTACAATGATGGGTAACAGTAATGACTGGTTTTTAGCACCTGAAGATTTAGCCGGTATTGATTTATTCCCTAATGGAGGACCTGCATTAGACGGTGTAGATATCGCTAGTGAACTTGTATTGTATGATCTAGGAACAGAAGCAGATAATGATCCTGCTACTTTCCCACCTGCAGGAGCTAATGTAGGACCAGATGATGCTAATCCATTAGTACGTTTACAAGATAGAGGTGGAAGAAGAGGAGATTTTTACATCACTGCAATCTTAGATTACCAAGTAGGAGACGGAAGTTCTGCTGGAACATTCACATTGACTATCACAGCTATTAGAACTCCAGATCCAGCACAAGAGCCAAGTTCTCAAAATGGATTTGTAGTAACTCCAGGTATTGTAGTATTACATACTATGCCAGAACCATTATTCACTCTAGGACAAGAAGATAGAGGAGTAGGTCTTGAAGCAATAGCTGAAGACGGAAACCCAGACGAATTAAATGCTTGGTTTAACGAAGCTGGAAGTCAAGGCGCACCATTACGTTTAGCATCTTCATTAACAGTATTTTCTCCAGGATTAGTATATGCATTTAATACAGATTCAGATCCATTTTTTGCACAAGGAGGAACTGTAAATCTAGAAAGTGGATTAGAGCAATTAGCTGAAGATGGTAACAATGCACCAGCAGTAGCTTACTTCGAAGGATTAGGTTTACCAGTAGCAGCTAGTACTGAAACTGAAAATGTTGGACCAGGAGAAAGCTTAACTTTTACAATAGAAGTACCACAAGGTCAAAACTATAAATTAGGTATGGGAACTATGTTTGTAGATTCTAATGACTGGTTCATTAGCTATAACAACAATGGAGTACCATTATTCCTTGAAAATGGAGCACCTTTCTCAGGAATTGGTGAAAGTGATGAGTCTTACTTATTTGACTTAGGGACTGAAGAAGATGAGCCAGTAGGATTTGGTTCTAACCAAGCACCTAGACAAGCTGGACCTAATCAAGGACCTGCAGATGACCGTACAGACATTAGAAGACAATCTGCTTTAACAGATGTACAATTTGGAAAAGGAACAATTACAAGTGGACCTGGAGTTGTATACTTAGAAGATCCAAGAGGAGGTTACAACCTAATACGTATCGACATCCAACCAAGATAGTTTAAAAAAGCAATGGTTTTTATTCTTAATACGAATAAATAGATGTGTTGGTTGAGAGAACATCGGGGAGTAATCCTCGGTGTTTTTATTTGATAGAATAAAAAGATAAACAAAAATAGATGAATAATTATTTGCCTTTTTTAGAAAGAAAATATAAAAGGTTAAAAAAGTTCAATCTTAGTTGAAAAAAGTTTTTTTTGAAAAAAAACAATAAAAAAATAAAAAATGTTTTCATCTTTTATTTTGAAAATCAAACTGTTAAATGAATTTATGTTATAAATATAACAAAATAAAAAATATAAATAACAAATATTAGTTTGCGTGTAATGTCTTCAAAAAAATGCGACAGAACACTAGAGTAGTAAAAAATAATACACTAAAAAAGCAAATCAAAAAGAAAAATGATGAAAAAGAACTTTATTACATTAACAATTATTTTATCAGCCTTATTCACAGCATGTGTGTCTGATGATGATAATAACGGGTTCCAACCTGAACCTCCACCAGTAGCTGAAGAAGGTTCAGTGGTTATCAACGAGGTTGGATATTTAGGAGATCAAGTTGAACTTTTTAACAACGGAACAGTAGATGTTGAACTTGATGGGTATTTTCTATGTTTAGGACCTGGAACGTACAGACAAATAGGAAACTTAGTAACTGGGAGTACTAACTTGGCACCAGGAGAATTTTTAGTAGTTACCTATGATCAATTAAATGCACCAGCAGGTCAAATAGACGGTGCTAGTGGTACAGGAGGATTAGGTTTGTATATTGATAACACAGGATTTGCAGATCCTTCGACATTGGTAGATTTTGTGCAATGGGGAGCAGCAGGAAGTATAAGAGAAACTACTGCAGTACAAGCAGGGCAATGGATAGCAGGACAGTTTGTTGAAGTTATTGGAAGTGCAGATAACAGTATTATTTTTGATGGAGAAGGAGATGGAGCAACAGATTTTGCAGAAACTACAACTCCATCTTTTGGATCAGAAAATGGAGCTCCAGTTACTCCAGTAGCTGAAGTTGTATCTATTATATTAAATGAAGTAGAATTTTTAGGAGATCAAGTAGAATTATTTAATAATGGTAATGTTGCTGTAGATGTAAGTGATTACTTTTTATGCTTAGCACCAACAACATATAGAAGAGTTGGAGATCTTCCTAGTCAAGGTAATACAACTATTGAGCCAGGGGAATTTTTAGTACTTACATACGATCAAATTAACAATGGAGCTGGAAGAATCAATGATACTGACGGAACAGGAGGTTTAGGATTATATATAGACAATTCTGATTTTGCAAGTGCAGATAACATACTAGATTTCGTACAATGGGGATCAGCTGGAGCTTTTAGAGAGCAACTAGCAGTAGATGCTGGTATTTGGACACTTGGAGATTTTGTTGAGGTTGGATCTAATGCAGGAACTAGTATTATTTTTGATGGAGAAGGAGATGCAGCATCAGATTGGGCTGAAACTATTGAAACATCATTTGGAGCAGAAAATGGAGACCCAATAGCACCAAATGCTTCTGTAGTATTAAACGAAGTAGAATTTTTAGGAGATCAAGTAGAACTATTTAATAATGGTAACGTAGCTGTAGATGTTAGCGATTACTTTTTATGTTTAGGGCCTGCATCTTATCTACAAATAGGTCAATTGACAATTGTGAATGGAACTACAACTATTGAACCTGGAGAATTTTTAACCATTCAATATACCGCGCTTAATATTGATTTTGGAAATAATTCAGGTATAATTAATGGAGAAGTAGGAACAGGAGGATTAGCATTGTATAATGAAGGAGCAGCAGATACAGGTTTTGGAGATGTAAATAATCTTATAGACTTTGTACAATGGGGAAATAACGGAAGCTTTAGAGAGCAATTAGCAGTAGATGCAGGCATCTGGGCACTTGGAGAATTTGTAGAAGTTATAGGAGATGAAGGAGGAACTAGTATTATATTTGATGGAGAAGGAGATTCAGCTGCAGATTGGGCAGAAACTATTGAAACATCTTTTGGAGTAGAAAACGGAACTCCTGTAGCACCAAATGCTTCTGTAGTGTTAAACGAAGTACAATTTGTAGGAGACCAGGTAGAATTGTTTAATAATGGTAATATAGCAGTAGATGTTAGTGATTACTTTTTAACTTTAGATGGAAATGTAACAAATAGGCAAATTCGAGCACAACAATTTGAAGGAAATATAACTATCCAACCAGGAGAATTCTTGGTAATTGTTTATGATTTACTTAATAGTGAATTTGGAGGTCAAATTAATGGAGAAAACGCAACTGGAGGGTTAGGACTCTACAGTGATAACGTTGGTAATACAGGTTTTAGTGATCCAGATAGTATTGTGGATTTTGTACAATGGGGAGCAACAGGAAGTAATTTAGAAGAAGTAGCAGTAGATGCAGGTCTTTGGACACTTGGAGAATTTGTTGAAGTAGTAGACAATGAAAACTTTAGTATTGTATTTGATGGAGCAGGAATTTCGGCTGCAGATTGGGCTTTAACTACAACACCAACATTTGGAGACACCAATGTAGTAACTGCTGCACAAGCATCTGTAGTAATAAACGAGGTTGAGTTTCGTGGAGATCAAGTAGAATTATTCAATAATGGAGATCTTCCAGTAGATGTTAGTGGTTATTTCTTATGCTTGGCACCAACTACATATAGACAAATAGGTGGCTTAACAATAACAAATGGAGGTAATTTAGTATTACAACCTGGAGAGTTTTTAGTAGTAACTTATGACCAATTAAATGTTGGAGCTGGTCTTGTTCAAGGTCAAGAAGGAACAGGAGGACTAGGTCTTTATGTAGATTCTCAATTTGGTAATGCAAATAGTATTGTAGATTTTGTACAATGGGGATCTGATGGAGCTTTTAGAGAAGGTTTAGCAGGTACGGCTAATATCTGGACAGTTGGAGATGTAGTTCCAGTAACTGGATCTGCTACCAATACACTTTCTTTTGATGGAGCAGGAAATGCTTCTACAGATTGGACAGAAGGTACTAGTACATTAGGAGCACCAAATAACTAAAAAATAAATCTTCAAGTATAATCTTGCTGAAGATAATTTTAATAAGCCAGGACTTTAGTTCTGGCTTATTTTATTTACTAAATCTATGAAGAGTAAAGATCATAGCACTCAATAAGAAAAAAGCACCTATTTGATGGGTCACTCCCAACCATAGAGGTACACCATAAATAATAGTGGCAACTCCTAATATAAATTGAAGGGATACTAGTACTAATAAATAGTTTATTCCTGCCTTTTGAGCTTTAGTAAGCGATATCTTTTTCGACTTAAACCAAATAGTTCCAATAAGAAAAACAACAATATATGCCAAATAGCGATGTATAAATTGCACACCACTTTTTCCTTCTATAAAATTTCTTAAAAGAGACGTTTGCTCCAAATAAACCGTAGGGTGGATTAATTTTCCATCATTCATTAAAGGCCAGTGATTATGAATAAAACCAGCATCCAAACCAGCAACAAAAGCGCCCCAAATAATTTGTAATAGAAGAACAAATAACGAAAAGCGGATAAAGTTTCTCATCGCTTTATAAATCGCATTTTTCTCTTTATAAATTAAATCTAATGCAACCCATAATGTGTAAGCAAAAGATATAAATGCTGTTGTTAAATGTAATGCTAATCTATAATGACTTACATCAGGTCTATCAATTAAACCACTTTTTACCATATACCAACCTAAAAAACCTTGAAAACCACCAAGTATGAGTAATGTGATTCCTTTTTTGATTGTTGATTTGGTAAGCTGCTTTTTTATAATAAAATAAAGGAATGGGATAAAGAAGGCAATTCCAATTAACCTACCTATTACTCTATGCAACCATTCCCAAAAGTAAATACTTTTAAAGTCTTCAATAGTAAAGGCATAATTAATTTTTTGATATTCTGGATATTGTTTATAAAGCTCAAAAGCTTCTTCCCAAGCTTCCTTTCCTATAGGGGGGATAGTCCCTGTAATTAATTTATAATCAGAAATAGAAAGCCCAGAATGTGTTAAACGTGTAATCCCACCAACTAAAACCATTATAAATATTAAGAAACATCCAGTTAACAACCAGTATATTACTTTTCTATTGTCTTTTTGCATTTTAATTTTGTTTAGCTATTAGGGGTCACTAAGCCCATTTTCTTTGCTTTTTTAAGCATAAATTGAAAGGCAGCCGTATGTTCGTTGGGTATTTCTCCTTCCAGAATAGCTTCTTTTATAGCTTCTTTAATCATTCCAATTTCTTTAGAAGGCTTTAGATTAAAAGTCTTCATAATTTCTTCTCCGCTAACAGGAGGTTGAAAATTTCGAATATGATCACGCTGCTCTACTTCAATAATTTTTTGACGAACAATTTTAAAGTTATTGTGATAACGTTTAAATTTTTTGGAATTTTTAGTAGTAATATCAGCTTCACACAAAGTCATTAAATCTTCTACAAAATTACCAGCATCAAAAACCAAGCGTCTTACAGCAGAATCGGTAACAGTATCATCTGCTAAAATAATAGGACGCGAGCTCATCAAAACCATTTTTTGAACAAACTTCATCTTTTCATTCAACGGCATATGCAAACGTTTAAAAAGTTTGTATACCATTTTAGATCCTACAAATTCATGACCATGAAATGTCCAGCCTATTTTTTTATGAAATTTTTTTGTAGGTGCTTTTCCTATATCGTGCAGTAAAGCAGCCCAACGTAGCCATAAATCATCTGTATTTTTAGAAATATTATCTACAACTTCTAAGGTGTGATAAAAATTATCTTTGTGACGTTGTCCTTCTATTTCCTCAATACCTTGCAGGTTTGTTAATTCAGGAAGTATTATTGGGAGTAAACCTGTTTTGTATAATAAATGAAACCCTACAGATGGTGTTTGGCTTAATAAAATTTTGTGTATTTCATCTATAATACGTTCATTAGAAATAATCTTTATCCTCTCTTTATTTCTTTTAATGGCTTCTAAAGAATCTTTTTCAATAGTAAAATGTAATTGAGAAGCGAACCGAATAGCCCTCATCATTCTTAATGGATCATCAGAATATGTAATATCAGGATCTAAGGGTGTTTTTATGACTTTGTCTAAAAGTGCGTTATTACCATCAAAAGGATCTAATAACGTTCCAAAATTAGATTCAGAAAGTGATATTGCTAGTGCGTTAATAGTAAAATCTCTCCTGTTTTGATCGTCTTCTAAAGTTCCATTTTCTACTACAGGTTTTCTACTATCAAAATGATAACTTTCTTTACGTGCTCCTACAAACTCAACTTCAAAACCTTCAGTTTTTAGCATAGCAGTTCCATAATTTTTAAAAATTTGAACTTTTGGCTTGCCTTTTAGTTTTCCTGAAACTTTTTTTGCTAATGCAATTCCATTTCCAATAGCTACAATGTCAATATCTTTAGGAGTGCCTCTTTTTAAGAGGAAATCTCTAACATATCCTCCAATTACATAACTTTCAACATTCAATTCCTTGGCTGCTTCTGAGATGACTTTAAAAATTGGCTGTCGTATGGCTTCTTTGTAATTGTGTTGCATTGACTAATTGCGAATGATTTTTACAATCCCATTATTTCTTAATTTTATAATAGAAGAAGGAATACTGTTTTTTTTATCGCGATGCAAATTTACAGCATAGTCAACACCTTTTAAAATTTCAGTATTAATTTCTTCAAAGCTTTGCGGGGTTTTTGTACCGCTAATATTTGCCGAAGTAGATATAATTGGGCGTTTAAATTTTCTAATAAGCTTTTGGCAAAACTCATCAGAGCTTACTCGTATGGCTAAAGACCCATCATCTGCTATTAAATTAGCAGGTAGATTCATAGGACTGTCATATATAATGGTAGTAGGTTTTGACGCTAATGATATTATATCATAGGCGGCATCTGGAATCTCATAAACAAATTTTTCAAGCATTCTTATGTCTGAAACCATACAGATAAGCGCTTTGCTATTTTGTCTTTTTTTTAAAGCATATATTTTTTTAATGGCTTCCTCGTTTGTAGCATCACAACCAATACCCCAAACTGTGTCTGTCGGGTAGAGTAAGATGCCTCCTTTTTGAAGTATTTCTAATGATTTTAAAAGTGCTTCCTCCATGTTTTTTAATGAATACGTATATGATTTTTAAAGAGATTCCCTTAGTAGATAGGCATTTTAAGCTTAAAAAAACATTAATAAATGGTCAAAAGCAAAGATATATAAAAAGCACTTTATATTTTTGCTGAAAATGGGATAACAATGCATACAGTTCAAATTTCAATTATAATAAGCACTTATAATGCAGAAGAATGGTTAGAAAAAGTTTTATGGGGGTATCAAATCCAATCATTTAAAAATTTTGAAATTGTTATTGCTGATGATGGTTCGGGGCCTAAAACAAAAGAACTTCTTGAAACTATGAAAAAGGAAGTATCCTATCCTATTGTTCATATATGGCAGGAAGATGATGGTTTCCAAAAATCTAAAATTCTTAATAAGGCTATTGTTGCATGTAGGGGAGCATATATAGTGATGAGTGATGGTGATTGCATTCCCAGACCTGATTTTCTTGTGGTACACAATACTCATAAAGAAAAAGGATACTTTTTATCTGGAGGATACTTTATGTTGCCAATGGATATATCTAAATTAATTACAAAAGAAGATATTCTAACAGAAAAGTGTTTTGATATTTCATGGTTGACAAAAAATAATCTTAAGCCTTCATTTAAAAATAATAAATTAACAGCTCGAGGTTTTAAAGCAAAGTTTTTAAACTTTATTACACCAACAAATGCAAGTTGGAATGGCCATAATTCTTCTGGCTGGAAAACAGATATTGAAGCGGTAAATGGTTTTGACGAACGTATGCAATATGGAGGACAGGATAGAGAATTAGGAGAGCGTCTTTTTAATTATGGAATAAAGTCAAAACAAATACGATACAGTGCAGTCTGTATTCATTTAGATCATAAAAGAGGATATAAAACACCGGAATCTATCGCAAAAAATCAGGCTATTAGAAAAAACACACGTGATACTAAAGTTGTAAAAACACCTTACGGAATATTAAAAGAGTAAGTAGTTTATTTTACCCCTTTTCTGATTTGCCATATTTTTATATAACGTATTATAATAGAATACGATCTCAAATATGCTATTATAAATCCAATTGTGCCATCTCTAAATCCTCTTTTAATAATAAAGTGATTGATAAATCGCCAAAAAGGTTTGATAACAAAATGATAGGGAGTTAGTTTTCCCGTTTTATCGTTGTAATCTTCTGCCTGCCATGAAGCATATTGATTGAGTTTTTGTATATGCCTGTCTAGGGTTACATACGTATAATGATAAAGTTTGTTTTTTAAAACACCAACTTTCCCATCGGCTTTGATTTCAGCATGCACCATTTTATCTTCATAAATACAGTTGCTTTTTTTAAACAAACGAATCACCTTATCATTTTGCCAGCCACTGTACTTAATTCGCTTTCCCATAAAGTGATTAACTCTTCCAATCCAATAAGCAACAGTATCTTTTATAGGGTTTTCTAAAATCTCGATAATCTCTTTCTTTAATTCAGGAGTCACTCTTTCATCAGCATCTATCAAAAGAATCCATTCATGTGTAACTTGCGGAATAGCCCAGTTTTTTTGAGAAGCAGAATATAAATACTCTTTTTGAACTATAAAATCTGTATATTTCTTAGCGATCTCTACAGTTTTGTCAGTACTAAAAGAATCTACAATCATAATCTCATCTGCAAAAGATACACTCTCTAATACCTTATGCATATTATGCTCTTCATTCTTAACAGGAATAATTACTGATAGCTTAGTTCTTAAACTCAAATCACCTTAACTTTTTTCAAAGATAAGGTGATTTGAATTGAAAAAAAATTGATTTTCACATTAAAATTATACAGCTACATCATACTCTCTTAGAGCATCGTTTAGAGATGTTTTTTTGTTAGTACTTTCTTTTCTTTTCCCTATAATTAACGCACATGGCACTTGATATTCTCCTGCGCTGAATTTTTTGGTATAACTTCCAGGTATTACTACAGATCTTGCAGGAACATATCCTTTCATTTCTACAGGCTGATCTCCAGTTACATCTATAATTTTTGTTGAAGCAGTTAATACTACGTTAGCGCCTAATACAGCTTCTTTTTCAACACGAATTCCTTCAACAACAATACATCTAGAACCAACAAATGCATTATCCTCAATAACTACAGGAGCAGCCTGTAAAGGTTCTAATACACCACCAATACCAACACCTCCACTTAAGTGTACATTTTTACCTATTTGAGCACAACTACCAACCGTAGCCCATGTATCTACCATCGTTCCTTCATCTACATAAGCACCTATATTAACATAACTAGGCATCATAATAACACCCCTAGAAATGTAGGCTCCATGTCTTGCTATTGCATGCGGTACAACACGAATTCCTTTTTCAGCATAGTTTCTTTTTAATGGTATTTTATCATGAAACTCTAAAGGCCCCATTTCTATAGTTTCCATTTTTTGAATAGGAAAATATAAAACCACTGCTTTTTTTACCCATTCGTTTACTTGCCACCCATTTTTAGTTGGTTCTGCAACACGTAATGTACCAACATCTAACAATTCTATAACCTCTCTAATGGCATTGATAGTTTCTTCATTTTTAAGAAGCTCTCTATCTTCCCAAGCATTTTCTATAATTGAACGTATTTCTGTCATGTTTTTATTTTTCCGCAAAGATATATTCTTCATCTTAATAAACCTTTCTATTTTACAGTTATAACAATTTAAAGTTTATTTTTGCAAAAAAAATAAAGATGGCTCGTATTTTGGCGATAGATTATGGTGTGAAAAGAACCGGAATAGCAGTTACAGATGAATTGCAATTAATTGCCTCTGGATTGACTACTGTTGCTACAGATACATTGATGTCATTTTTAAAAACATATGTTGCAAAAGAAACCGTTTCTTTAATAGTCGTTGGGAAGCCAATACAAATGAGAGGAGAAGATTCTGAAAGTGAAAAGTATATTAAATCATTTTTAATGCTTTTAGATAAAGAATTGCCCTCTATACCATTTGAAAGAGTAGACGAACGTTTTACTTCAAAAATGGCATTTCAAACGATGATAGATGGAGGCCTTAAAAAGAAGAAAAGAAGAGACAAAGCTCTTGTAGATCAAATAAGTGCGACTATAATTTTGCAATCGTATATACACAATAAATAATAATAATTTAATATACATGATAGTACCTATTATTGCTTATGGAGATCAAGTGTTACGAAAAGTGGCAAAAAATATTGATAAAACATATCCTGATATCGATGCCCTTATAGATACTATGTTTGATACTATGTATAATGCATCTGGTGTTGGATTAGCAGCTCCACAAATTGGACTCCCAATACGATTGTTTATAATTGATGCTACTCCTTTTGCGGATGATGATGAATTATCTGATGAAGAAAGAGCAGTCTTAAAGGGGCTTAAAAAAGTTTTTATAAATGCTAAAATCACTAAAGAAGATGGAGATGAATGGGCATTTAATGAAGGTTGTTTGAGTATTCCAGACATACGTGAAGATGTTTTTAGAAAAGAGTTTATAGAGATTGAGTATTTAGACGAAACTTTTACAAAACAAAAAGAAAAGTTTGATGGCCTTGCAGCTAGGGTAATACAGCATGAATACGATCATATTGAAGGTGTTCTTTTTACTGATAAATTGTCGTCACTTAAAAAGCGATTGATCAAAGGAAAATTGAACAATATATCAAAGGGAAACATAAAAGTAGATTATAGAATGCGTTTTCCAGAAATCAAAAAAGCGCGTTAATTTTTTTGTAAACATGGGTAAAGGTCTAATATTTGCATTAATAAAATAAGAAGTTATATGATTTTAGATAAAATGTTAGCTATTTCAGGAAAACCAGGACTTTATGAGCTAAAAACACAGACAAGATCTGGTTTTGTGGCTGAATCTTTAATAGATGGAAAAAGAATTACAGTAGGACTTCGAAATAATGTGAGTGTGCTTTCTGAAATTGCTATTTATACACTTTCTGAAGAAGTTCCTTTGGGAGATGTTTTTAATAAAATAAAAGAGAAAGAAGAAGGAGCAGCAACTAGCATTAGTCATAAAGATGATAAAGATAAATTAGAAGAGTATTTTTTTGAGGTTTTGCCAGATTATGATGAAGATCGTGTATATCCAAGTGATATAAAAAAAGTAATTCAATGGTATAATTTGCTTATATCTAAAGGGTTTACAGATTTTTCAAGAGAAGAGGAAAATCAAGAAAATGAAAAATAGAGTATCAATTGTTTCGGTACTTTAAGAAGTTTTAAAATACATTGTTAAAGTTTATGTATTTTTAACAAAATTAAAAAACACGCACTTTGTTTTTGAGTTGTCATTAACGATAATAGAATGTAAGGTTCATTTAATATGTCGACTTAAACATAAGGTAGAAACATCAAATAAAATTAATTAATTTTTACATGTTAAAACAAGCCACTAATCAAAATTTAGAATATCTAAAAAGTGTATTAACTCAACTTACTGACCAACAATTTTCAAGACCACTAGAAGTACTAAGCAATTCTACACTTGGAATGCATGTTCGTCATGTTTTAGAATTTTATAAATGCTTAATAAGTGCAACCGAAGCTAGTGGTGTTGTAGATTATGATGCTAGAGTTCGAGATGTGTCTTTAGAATTAGGAACAGAAAATTGTTTGGATCTTATTTCAAAGATATCTGAATTTCTTACTAACATGGAGGGAGATACTCCAATGAAGTTAAAAGCGAATTATTCGTTTAATGCAAATGAAGAATGTGAGTCTATGACAATTGATACTACGCTTTATAGAGAGTTGCAATTTAATATAGAACATGCTGTACATCATTTAGCAATTATAAAAATAGGAATTAGAGCTTTAGAAGATGCGTTTGAAATAGATGCTAATTTTGGTATAGCAGCCTCAACTATAAGAAATAAAAATACATGTGCACAGTAAGTTATATACCAAATAATACTGGGTTTGTATTAACCTCAAATAGAGATGAAAACCCTACTAGAAATACACAATCTCCGAAAGAGATTGTTCTAGATAATGGAGAAATACTTACAGCTCCTATAGACGAGCAAAATAATGGTACATGGATAGCTGCAACAAATGAAAATAGAGTTGCTTGTTTACTTAACGGTGCTTTTGTTAAACATGAAAGGAGTTTGCCATATAGAAAAAGTAGAGGATTAATTGTATTAGAAGCTTTTGATTACACATCTTTTTCAGATTTTATTGAAGAAATTGATTTAACTAAAATAGAACCATTTACCTTAATCTTGGCTGAAAAAGAAAAATTGCAAGTTATGATATGGGATGGAGTTAAAAAGCATCATCAACTATTAGATAGTAATAGATCATACTTGTGGTCTTCAAGTACATTATATAATAGAGATGTTCACATAGAGAAATTAGCTTTTTTTGATAATTATATAAAAGAAGATATATTAACACCAAATATTATTTTGGAGATGCATGGATTGTGCGATGATAATCCATTCATTTTAGATCGGCCTCAAGTTAAAACAGTAAGCATAACACAAGTAATTATTGATAATAAAAACGTAACTTTCAATTATAATTTGAAAAGAGAAGCAATAAGTGCTTAATAATATGAGCTTTATGTTCATTAATGATGTTGAAAATAACTATGATGAAGAGTATGTTCAATAAAATAAAACAGCATCCAATATACATTAAATGTTCTAGTTGGGAATATTGGCCAATGCAGCTCCTATATCTTCCAATTTATATTCAACATTTATGGCTAAGCATGAAAGCTCGCCATCCTTTTTTCTTTTTAGTAACCAATCCTGCTATAGACGAAGGCTTTATATTAAGTGATTCTAAGCATAGAACTTTACAAATAGTTCCAGAAGAATTCCGTCCAAAATCTTTTTTAATAGAAAAGAATAGCCCGTTAAATGCAGAACGTATTTTATCTGAAATGGAAGCGGAGAACATTCATTTTCCAATTATATTAAAACCAGACATAGGATACCGAGGCTTATTGGTACATAAGATAGATAATGTAGAAAAATTAAAAGAAACCGTTAAAAAAATTAAAGTAACGGTAGATCAAATTGTTCAAGAATATATAGATTTTCCAGTAGAGATAGGTGTCTTTTATTACCGCTATCCAGACCAAGAAAAAGGGATTATTCCTTCGTTAACTATTAAAGAATTTTTGAAGGTAAAGGGAGATGGAAAACATACTCTAGAAGAACTAGTAAATAATAACCCTAGAGCTATATTGCAAGAAGAAAAGCTCAAGAAAACATTTGCTAAAAAGTGGAATGTGGTTTTAGAGCAAGATGAAATAATGATTTTAGAACATATTGGAAATCATAGTAGAGGAACCAAATTTGTTAATGCAAATGATTTATATGACGAAGACCTTCAAGATGTATTTGATGATTTAAATTCGCGAATGAAAGATTTTTATTATGGTCGTTTTGATATCCGCACAAAATCTATTGAAGATCTAAAAGCTGGTAAAAATTTCAAAATATTAGAAGTTAATGGAGTAGGAGCAGAGCCAACCCATGTATATGATCCTAGCTATAAATTAGTGCCTGCCTGGAAAGACATGCTTCATTTGTGGAAAGTAATGTTTAGAATAGCGATTATTAATAGAGAATCTGGTTATGAATATCCATCAATATCAGAAGGGAAGCATCGTTGGGATGATTATCGCGACAACAAAAAAATTCTATATTAAAAACTAAAACCACAGTCTGTAAATAGTTTTCAAACCATTTCAGTTACTTATCTTTGAAATAAAAGTAAAGTCTTTCAAATGCTACCCTACATTATATTTGATATGGATGGAGTTCTAGTAGACACCGAACCATTTCATAAACAGATTTGGAACAAAGTTTTTCAGGAATTAAAAGTTGAGTTTACAGATGCTTATTACAACACTTTAATAGGAACTTCTGGAATATATGCCTGGAATAAAATAATTCGAGATTTTACTATTAAGAAATCTCCTGAAGTATTGATGGAGTTTCACAAAGATATATTTTATAAAGAATTAGAAAAAAACGAAATTCCAGCTGTGAAAAATATCATACCATTATTACAAAACTTAAAGCAAAAAGGATTTTCTATTTCTCTTGGCTCATCGTCATCTACAAAACTTATTGATATTATAGTAGATAGGCTAGATATAAGAACATATTTTGATCATTTAGTAAGTAGTGAAAATGTAGAAAAGGGAAAACCTTCTCCAGATATTTTTTTAGAAGTTTCACGACGATATAATATGGCTGCAGAAAATTTTATAGTAATTGAGGATAGTAAAAATGGAGTGAAAGCTGCAAAAGCTGCTCAAATGAAATGTATAGGTTATAAAAATGTGAGTTCAGGCAATCAAGATCTTTCGCAAGCAGACTTAATTATTGAAAGTTTTGATGATTTGACCGTACAAATAATTAAAGAACTTTAGATTTTTGGAAAAAGTAAAGCTTATAGAATGCCCGAGAGATGCCATGCAAGGCATAAAAGATTTTATTCCAACCAAGAGTAAAGCACAATACATCCAATCATTATTGAGAGTAGGTTTTGACACCATAGATTTTGGAAGCTTTGTGTCTCCAAAAGCAATTCCTCAAATGGTTGATACAGCAGCATTATTATCAGAGTTAGACTTAACAAAAACCACAAGTAAGCTATTAGCAATTGTTGCTAATGTAAGAGGAGCACAAGACGCTAGTATTCATAAAGAAATTGATTACTTAGGATATCCTTTTTCAATTTCAGAAAATTTTCAGATGCGAAATACGCATAAAACAATTGCGCAAAGTATCGATGTATTAAAAGAAATTTTAAATATAGCTACCAAATCTAATAAAGAAGTAGTTGCATATTTATCGATGGGTTTTGGAAACCCCTATGGAGATCCTTGGAATGTTGATATAGTTGGAGAATGGACTGAAAAACTATCTAATATGGGAGTTAAAATACTGTCACTTTCAGATACTGTTGGAAGCTCTACTCCAGAAATTATTAAATATCTTTTTTCAAATTTGATTGACACATATCCTTCCATAGAGTTTGGAGCACATCTTCATACTACTCCAACTACCTGGCATGAGAAAGTAGATGCTGCCTACCAAGTAGGATGTAGAAGGTTTGATGGCGCTATTCAAGGTTTTGGAGGCTGCCCTATGGCTAAAGACGAACTTACAGGTAATATGCCTACAGAAAAAATGGTTTCTTATTTTAATACGGTAAAAGCAGATAGTGGTGTAAATGCTATGCATTTTGAAAGCTCTTATAATGAGGCAAGTAAAATATTTACGCAATATCATTAATTTTCTTCATACTTCAACAGACAATAGTTAAGATAGATTTACGGCATAAAATAATGTTATCAAAAAGTAAATTTTGATCAAAAAACTTTATTTAAATTTAATCTAAATAAAGTTTGTGCAAATAATTTTACATATTATATTTGCACCAGAAAAAACAATTTATTTATATTTAATCTAAATAAAATGAAAATACAACCTATTTATGCAACTATCTTTTTAATGTTACTGATCGTATCTTGTTCTAGTGATGAAGATAATGGAAATCCAACACCACCTCAATTACAAGTTCCAGACAGTTATACTTTTGAAAGAGGAGGACAGAGTACAATTAATTTTCCAGGTCAAACACAACGTATTTTAATGGGAGAAGAGTTTAGAGGAGCATTCTTAGATTTTAATACAGTTTCTTTAGCATCATTAAATAATATGTTTGCGAATGAAAATGATCCTTTTCAAAACCCAGATTTAAATGCTTCTAGCAGGCAAATAAGAAATACTGTGGCAGATTCTGAAGATTTTTTCTTAAATAATTTGGCAGAGAGCGCTATTATTAGATCTCAATTTGATTCTTATATAACAAGACAAATTGATGAAGTACTGCCAAATATAAATACAAATGCGGCACCTGGTCAAGCAGGTCAAATTGCAGACGGTACAAGTGTACGTTATGTAAACGGGCAAGGACTAGAATTTAATCAATTATTTACCAAAGGACTGGTTGGAGCTCTAATGCTAGATCAAATTGTAAATAACTATGTAAGTGTTACACTTTTAGATGCAGGTTCTAACAGAGATGATAACGATAATGAAATAGCAAGGAATGATAGCGGTACTGATACGCAAATGGAACATTTTTGGGATGAAGCTTATGGGTATGTATATGGCCTTTCACAAGATCAGGCCAATCCTAATGCAACTATAGGAGACGATGATAATTATTTAAACAGGTATACAGGATTAGTAGATAGAGACCCAGACTTTATTGGGATTGCAGATGATATTTTTCAAGCATTTTTAACGGGAAGAGCTGCAATTACTCAAAGTCAATATGATGTAAGAGACGAACAATCTGAAATTATAAGAGAATTATTATCTACTGTTACTGCAGTAAGAGCAGTTTTTTATCTGCAATCAGGAATAAGAGAATTTGCAAATAATAATGATGGCGGTGCATTTCATGATATATCGGAAGGCTTAGGTTTTGTTATAAGCTTGCAGTTTACAAGAAGACCAAATTCTAATGATCCTTATTTTACAAGAAGTCAAGTAGAATCATTTATAGATGAATTATTAGGAGATGGCCCTAACGGATTATGGGACGTAACACCGGCCACTTTAAACAATATTTCAGAAATTATTGCAGCTGAGTTTGATTTTACTGTTGAACAGGCTGGAGATTCATCTAACTAAATATTATAGCAAATTATTAATGAAGTTAGTTTACGTTTAGTTTTACATTAATAAAAGAAAAATAGATGGCATTTAATTTGTCATCTATTTTCAAAAGTTATGCATTTTTAATACAGGAAATAAAATTTTAATTATGAAAAAAAAGGCTTTAGGTATTTTTACGATTTGCCTCTTTGTATTTGCTTGTTCTTCAGACAGCACAGACGATTCTCCAGATCCAATAGGAACAGATTTTGAGCGTAGTGAATTATTAGTGAATTGGGCAGATAATATTATTGTTCCCGGTTATCAAGCTTTTGATACTTCCTTAGAAGAATTGCAAAATGCTTTTGACATTTTTAATACTACAACAGATGAAGTTAACTTATTAACTTTTCGTCAAGCTTGGTTGGATGCCTATTTAATATGGCAACGTGTTTCCATGTTTGATATTGGACCTGCAGAGAATGCTGACTACAGGCTGAATATGAATATTTTTCCAACAGATGTCACTCTAATAGAAAATAATGTAATCCAAGGAAATGCTGATCTTTCATTGCCTTCTAATCGTGACGCTAAAGGATTTCCTGCACTGGATTATTTAATTAGCGGAAGCGGAGATACAGATACAGATATACTAGCACGCTTTAATGATGCAGCTGAAGGCCTGCAACTATTTGCTTATACAGAAGCACTTATAAATGATATGATTGCATTCACCTCAGGGGTTTTGACAGAGTGGACAGGTAGTTTTAGAGATGCCTTTGTAGCAAATAACGGATCATCTGTTAATGCCTCTGTAGATCGTTTGGTAAACGATTATATATTTTATTATGAATTCCCTTTACGGAGAGCTAAAGTAGGATTGCCGGCAGGAGCTTTTGGTAATGTTCCTACTGATGAATTACTGGAAGCATTTTATATAGGAGGAGATATTTCAAATGAATTAACAATACAAGCCTTAGAAGCAGTACAAGACTTCTTTAATGGGATTTCATTTAATGGAAACAGCAATGGTATTGGGTTAGACGATTATTTAAATGCACTTGATGCAGAAAACAATGACGGTATTTCATTAGCTACTATTATAAATAATCAATACAATGCAGCCACAAATATTGTAGAAGGATTATCTTCTTTTCAGGAAGAATTAGAAGTAAACCCACCGGTAGATTTATTATTAGCAGTAGAAGAATTAAATCGCGTTATACCTTTAATTAAAACCGATATGTTATCGTTTTTAAATATCAACGTAGATTTTCAAGATAATGATGGGGATTAATTAGTTCATAAATGAATTACCTTCAATCATATAGCAAAAAATATGTAGAGGCCGCTCCTTTAGCGGTCTTTCGCTTGTTATTTGGTATTATGATGTTAGCCAGCCTTATTAGGTTCTGGAGTTATGGTTGGATTGATAAATTGTATATTCAACCTAAGTTTTTTTTCTCGTATTACGGTTTTGAATGGGTAAAACCATTAGGAATATATACTTATATTATTTTTATTATTTGTGGAATAGCTGCGGTCTTTGTAGCATTAGGATATAAATATCGTATAGCCATCATTATTTTTTTCCTGAGCTTTACTTATATCGAGTTGATGGATAAAACTACCTATTTAAACCATTACTATTTTATAAGCATCTTAAGTTTTTTAATGATTTTTTTACCAGCAAACGCTTATTATTCATTAGATGCTTACAGAAAGAAAGCAAATGCTTTTCAGTATGTTCCCAGTTGGACCATAAATTCTGTGAAATTGCTCTTAGGAATGGTTTATTTTTATGCTGGTTTAGCTAAATTAAATTCAGATTGGTTATTTAGAGCCATGCCTTTAAAAATGTGGCTACCTTCTAAATTTGATGTGCCTTTTATCGGTAATTATTTCCATGAAGAATGGACTCATTATGTGTTTAGTTGGGGAGGTGCTATCTACGATTTGACTATTCCTTTTCTTTTATTATACAAACGAACCAGATGGTTTGCATTTGCTTTAGTAGTATTTTTTCATGTCTTTACTAAGGTGCTTTTCCCTATAGGAATGTTTCCTTATATCATGATTATTTCTACGCTTATATTCTTTGAAACTTCATTTCATAAAAAAATACTGAAGTTTATAAGTAAGATTATAAAAATCAACCTCGATGTATTTGAGAATTCTAAAACACTTACCTATACAAAATTTAACCAATTTAGATATGGTATTATTGTTTTGTTTTTTGTTTTGCAGCTTAGTATGCCTTTTAGATATGTATTGTATCCCGGGGAGTTGTTTTGGACAGAAGAAGGATATCGTTTTTCTTGGAGAGTTATGCTTATGGAGAAAGCAGGTTACGCACAATTTAAAATTGTAGATAGTATCACCAAACGATGGTTTTATGTAGATAATACCGATTTTTTAACACCATTTCAAGAAAAACAAATGGCTACGCAATCAGATTTTATATTACAATACGCAAAATTTTTAGAAAAGCATTTTAGCAAGCAAGGACATAAAAACATAACCATTTATGTAGAAAATTATGTTACACTAAACGGACGCTTTAGTACCCCTTATATTGACCCTAAAGTAGATCTCACAAAACAAAAAGAATCATTTAAACACAAAAATTGGATAATACCATTTAAAGATGAAATTAAAGGAATATAACATACTGATTTTATTATTTTTTATAGTCACTTCTGTTACTGCTCAGTATAATTTATCAGGAAAAGTGATTGACGAAAATAAAAATCCTTTACCCAATGTAGAAGTATACCTCAAAGAAACAGAAAAACTAGTAACTTCTAACGAAAACGGAAATTATATTTTTAATAATCTACCTGCCGGATCTTATACCATAATTGTTTTTTCTTTTGGTTATCAAATTAATGAACAAGAAATTTCTATAAATGATAATGTTACCTTAGATATTCGTTTAGAAAAGCTTGGAGAAGAATTGTCTGAAGTTGTACTTACGCAGCAACGAGAGCAATTGTTTGCACTAAAACAATTGCGTAAAGTAGAAGGAACTGCTATTTATGCTGGGAAAAAGAGTGAAGTAGTAGTTATAGATCAAATAATAGGAAATTTGGGAGCCAATAATGCACGTCAAATTTATAGTCAGGTGGTAGGGCTTAATATTTATGAAAATGGTGATGCAGGTTTACAATTAAATATTGGAGGGCGAGGGTTAGACCCTAATCGTACTACCAATTTTAATATACGGCAAAACGGGTATGATATCAGCGCAGATGTATTGGGATATCCTGAAAGTTATTATACCCCTCCAGCAGAAGCTTTGTCTGAAATTCAGGTAGTAAGAGGCGCTGCTTCTTTGCAATATGGAACACAGTTTGGGGGGTTGCTTAATTTTGTGTTTAAAAAACCAAACCCTAATAAACCGATAGAATGGGTTTCTAGGCAAACAGTAGGCTCTTTTGGATTGCTTACCAGTTTTAATAGCCTGAGTGGTACCATAGGTAAATTTAGTTATTATACTTATTTTAATTATAAAGAAGGTAGTAGCTTCAGGCCTAATTCAGACTTTAATTCTCGTAATTATTTTGGTAGTTTTGGGTATCAATTTAACGATAAAACAAAACTTACTTTTGAGGCTACCATTCAAAATTATTTGGCCCAGCAACCTGGAGGCCTTACAGATGCACAATTTTTAGAAGATCCTACTTTTAGTAATCGTACCCGTAACTGGTTTGATGTAGACTGGAATTTGTTTAACCTTAAACTAGAGCATAAATTTTCTGATAAAACAGACTTTAGCCTAAGCCTTTTCACATTAGATGCGTCCAGAAGTGCTTTGGGGATACGTGATAATCGAGTTACCACAGAAGATGATTTAGTAAGCCCCAGGGAGTTATTAATTGACAATTTTCTTAATTGGGGAGCAGAGGCACGTCTTTTAACTCGATATAAAATAAAAGATAGAGATGCTGTATTCTTAATAGGTTCTAAATACTATCAATCAGATAATGACCAAACCCAAGGGCCAGGGATAAGTGGTACAGGTCCCAATTTTGAATTTGGGCTTGATGAATTCCCAGGCTTTGCAAGACAAGCCTCTTTTGAAACTCCCAATCTAAACATTGCTGTTTTTGGAGAAAATATTTTTGATATTACAGACAAATGGACAGTAGTTCCAGGTTTTAGGTACGAACATATACAAACAGAAACCGATGGTGCTTTTAACAGAATAGTTACAGATCTTGCCGGGAATGTTCTTTTGAATGACCCTGTGCCTACAAGTAGAACTTTTGTTAGAAATTTTGTGCTTTTAGGATTAGGAACTACCTATAAATTAAATAAAAGTGTAGAGTTATACGGGAATATTTCTGAAAATTACAGATCGGTTACTTTTAACGATATTCTAATAGACAACGTGTCTTTTGTTGTAGATCCTAATATTACAGATGAAGAAGGTTTTTCGGCAGATATTGGAGCACGTGGGCGTTTTAAAAATATACTTTCTTATGATGTTAGTCTTTTTGCTTTATCATATAGAGATAGATTAGGAGAAAGAGCAGGTGTTCAAGGAAACAATTCAGTAAGAATACGAACAAACATTGGAGACGCTTTTATTTATGGATTGGAAAGTTTTGCCGATTGGAATTTAAAAAACACTTTTTTCCCAAAAGCCACTAATTTTAATTTAAATGTGTTTCTAAATTTAGCAATTACCCAGTCTGAATATACCAGTGAAAATGAATTACAAGTGCCAGAAGTTACTCCACCAGCTGGTCCTTTTCAACAAAGTGGCGTAGTAGTAGGTAACGAAGTAGAATTTATTCCCGATGTTAATTTAAAAGCAGGAGCTAGTTTTGGATATAAAAATTTCTTGGCCAGCATACAGTATTCTTATCTATCAGAACAGTTTACAGATGCATCTAATACGCAAGCAGATGCTATTAATAGTGATAGAGGCATTGAAGGAGAAATTCCGGCTTATGGCGTTATGGACCTTTCATTTTCTTATAAGCATAAGAGATGGAAGCTTGAAGCAGGAATTAATAATGTATTAGATGAGAGTTTTTTTGTGAGAAGAGCAACAGGATATCCAGGCCCTGGTATTATTCCATCAGAACCAAGAACTTTTTACACAACATTACAATTTAAATTATAATATTTATATTTAATTAACCATAAAAATCAAACCTTTTGAAAGTCATAAAAAAAATAGCAATTGCACTACTTGTAATTTTAATAGGATTACAATTTTATCGTCCAACTAAAAATGAATCTGCTTACAGTAGCATAGTACAGTTTGAAAAAGAAACATCTCCTCCAGATAATGTAAAAGCTATTTTAAAAAATAATTGTTATGATTGTCATAGTAACACTACTACATACCCTTGGTATTCAGAAGTAGCTCCAATTTCCTTATGGATTAATGACCATATCGAAGAGGGAAAAGAACATTTTAACGTTTCTAATTGGGGAACCTATTCTCTTAAAAAGAAAGATCATAAACTAGAAGAACTTATTGAAGAAGTAGAAGAAGGTAAAATGCCAGAAGACGCCTATACTTGGATCCACGGAACTCTTGAAGATGGCGATAAGCAAGCTTTAATTGAATGGGCAAAAAAGGCTAGAAAGTCTTATAATGTTCATTAAAAGTGAATATTATAATTCTTTTAATCAGAAGTTGATATTAATTCAAATATCCAGTTGCTATCACCCTTATATTTTTTTTGAAAATTAGGGGATTTTATACCAGTATAAATCATTCCAGCTGCTGGGATGGTTAATAAAAATGCTGTCGAATCAACTAAAACACCAATTAAAACACCAAACCCTGCAGTTAGTGCTCCGCTATAAATAAAGAAACCACTAGTAAAAATAGAGAGCAGTAAAGAATTTCGTTTTATTTCTTTAATATTAATTAACTCAATTTGTTTATTTTTTATTAAAATGGTTGTGTCATCATGTATTTTAAAACGTCCAGAGATTTTTTCTCCATCAGTTGTTTTAATTTTTATTCTCTTATTTTCTTTAATTTTTATTTCTTTTTTAGAAGTTTGATTTGTGATTTTTATGGCTCTTTCTTGAGAAAATAATAGGGTAACAAAGAATAAACTTAAAAACAAACTTGACATTTTTAGCATAATATTTGTTTTTTAATATGTTGTAAATAATAATATTAGAAACGCTAGTTAAGTATAGATTTTTAAATATACAATTTTGCTTGTAATAAGGCTAAATTAATTTAATGTTATTTTATTATAAATAATTTTTACCTCATACTTAATAAATAAAGATTAATCAATTCATAACGATAGAGAAAAAGCTGTATATTTGCACGCAATTAAATTGTAATTGCAATGAAAGCACACGATGCAAAATTTGTAGGAGAAGGGTTAACCTACGATGACGTTCTCTTAGTTCCAGGTTATTCGGAAGTACTTCCAAGAGAAGTAAACATTCAAACTAAATTTACAAGAAACATTACTATTAATGTACCTGTTATATCTGCTGCAATGGATACAGTTACAGAAAGTCGTATGGCCATTGCAATGGCTCAAGAAGGAGGTATAGGAGTGCTTCATAAAAACATGACTATTAAAGAACAAGCACTTAAAGTTCGAAAAGTAAAAAGAGCAGAGAGTGGGATGATTCTAGATCCTGTTACATTGCCACTAACAGCAGTAGTATTAGATGCAAAAAAGAATATGGCCGAACACAGTATTGGAGGGATACCAATAGTTGATGAAGAAGGGTTTCTTAAAGGTATTGTCACTAATAGAGATCTTCGTTTTGAAAAAAATGATGAACGTCCTATTATTGAAGTGATGACTAGTGAAAATCTAGTTACAGTAGCAGAAGGAACTTCTTTAAAAGAAGCAGAAGGCATTTTACAAGAAAATAAAATTGAAAAACTTCCCGTAGTTAATACATCAAAAAAGTTAGTTGGATTAATTACATTTAGAGATATAACTAAACTTACTCAAAAACCAATTGCTAACAAAGATCAATATGGTAGATTGAGAGTAGCAGCTGCATTAGGAGTTACTGCAGATGCTGTTGATAGAGCAGGTGCTTTAGTGAATGCAGGAGTAGATGCTGTTGTAATTGATACAGCGCACGGTCATACTAAAGGAGTTGTAACGATATTAAAAGAAGTTAAAAAAGCATATCCAAAGTTAGAAGTAGTTGTAGGTAATATAGCAACTCCTGAAGCCGCAAAATATTTAGTTGAAAATGGAGCAGATGCCGTTAAAGTAGGTATTGGCCCAGGATCTATATGCACTACTAGGGTTGTAGCAGGAGTAGGATTCCCTCAATTTTCTGCAGTATTAGAAGTAGCTGCAGCTATTAAAGGAAGTGGTGTTCCTGTCATTGCAGATGGAGGAATACGTTATACAGGAGATATTCCAAAAGCAGTAGCAGCTGGAGCAGATTGTGTAATGTTAGGATCATTACTAGCAGGTACTAAAGAATCTCCAGGAGAAACTATTATTTATGAAGGGAGAAAATTTAAAAGCTACCGTGGAATGGGAAGTGTTGAAGCAATGAAAGAGGGTAGTAAAGATCGTTATTTCCAAGATGTAGAAGATGATATAAAGAAACTGGTACCTGAAGGTATTGTTGGACGCGTTCCTTATAAAGGAGAGTTGTACGAAAGTATGCATCAATTTATAGGAGGATTAAGAGCAGGTATGGGGTATTGTGGTGCAAAAGATATTGCAGATTTAAAAGAGAATGGAAAGTTTGTTAGAATAACACATTCAGGGATTAATGAAAGTCACCCTCATGATGTTGCCATTACAAAAGAAGCTCCTAATTATTCAAGGTAAATAGGAAGCGTTTATTTATGAATTTCAGCTCGATGAGGTTTCAAAGCATCTCTAATAATAATCATAGAAGCTTCAGGAATTATCATAAAGGCAATTGCGTGCATTTCAGATATGATTTGCGTACCAGTTGATAAAGCAGGAGTTTTTTCCATAACAATATATTCTTTTAAATGAATTTCATGATGTATTGCTGTTTTTTCAGAAGCAGGACCTCTAAAATCCCAGATCATTTTAATAGTACGCATTTAATATAGTAATTCTTTTGAATAGATTTTTTATTGAAGGAGCGAATTTACAAAAAAGCAATAATAGTTATTTGTTTTTTCCGTTAGTTCATAAGGGGCTATATTTTTTCAAACACCTATTTTTGTTCAAATAAATTTTACATCTATGAAGTATGTATGGTTTTTTGTTATATCATGCTTTGTGAGTTTTTTTACAACTGCACAAGAACAAGAAGATATTCTATTTACTATTAATGGGGAGGCTGTTTTTGAAAATGAATTTATTAGAGTATATAAAAAGAATTTAGATCTTATTGAAGATGAAACTCAAAAAGATATAGATGCATATTTAGAATCTTTTATAAATTTTAAATTAAAAATATTAGAGGCTAAAAATCGAAACCATCATAAAAGAAAAGCATATTTAAATGAATTAAATAACTATAAAAATATTTTAGTTAAAAATTATAGCACAACTACTACTGTTTCAGAAGAATTAATTCAAGAAGCCTATGAACGCTTACAAACAGAAATAAATGCTAATCATATTTTGGTTAGATTAGCTAGTAATGCTCTTCCTGCAGACACCCTTTCTGCATACAAAAGGATTGTGGAAATTAGAAATGCAGCGCTTAAAGAAGGTTTTGAAAATGTAAGTACTCAAGTTCATGATGGAAAAACTATCATAGCAGAGTCATTAGGATATTTTTCTGTACTTAGAATGGACCATCTTTTTGAAAAGGAAACATACGCTGTAAAAATTGGAGAGATAAGCAAACCAGTAAGGACTCCTTTTGGGTATCATATTATAAAAGTTAAAGACAGAAGAACTAATAGAGGAAATGTAACTATTGCTCACATTTTATTAGAAGATAGAGATAACACCGGATTTTCTGAATCATCCCAGCAGGCGATTCAAAAAATCTACAATCATATTAAGCAAGGTGCAAACTTTGAAACAATGGCTTTACAATTTTCAGATGATAGAAGTAACGCAGAAAAAGGAGGGCAGCTTCCAATATTAAAATCATCTGAATTAAATGGGAATAAACTTGAAGAAGTAGCTTTCTCTTTAGCAGAAGGAGAAATATCAAAACCTTTTCAATCGAAATACGGATGGCATATTATAAAGATTATAAAGAAAGAACCCATTGGGAGTTATGAAAAAGAGCGTATAGAATTAAAAAAGAGTATAAAAAGAGATGATAGATCTAAACACTCTAAAATTTCCTTCTTTCATGATTTAAAAGAAAGATATCAATTTAAAGATTTTGGTCATATAGCTAAAATAATGAATACTAAAACGGTATCCATTAAAACTCTTCATGAAGCTATAGCAAACAAAAATCTATTTAAATTAGAATATGAGTATTTTAAGGGAAAAGATTTCATTTCCTATTTAGAAGAAAAACAACTAAAAAACAGTGAGCTGTCATTTGAAGAATACAATGATTTTATTGAGCATACTATTATAAAATATCATGAAAAGTATTTAGAAAAAGAAAATGAAGCTTATGCAGCCATAGTTTCAGAGTATCGAGATGGATTACTAATGTTTGATATTATGAAGGAGGAGATATGGGATAAAAGCAGAGATGATACATTGGCAATTCAATCATATTTTAAGAAAAATAGTGCTCACTATACATGGAACAAGAAAATTAAAGCAATGATTTTTTTAATTTCTGATAAAAAGAAGGCACTGCGATTGAAAAAAATTCTAGACAAAAATGCTAGCCTTTCTACTATCAATAAAAAAATGAAGAGCGAATTTAAAGAAGAAATCATTCCAACAGAACAAATTATAGAAATTAATGACAGCAGACTTCCTCATAATTATATTGCAAAATTGGGTGTCTCAGATATTTTTTCTGTAGATGGCTCGTATATACTAGTAAATACAACTGAAATTATTGATGAAAGTTTTAAAACAACCAAAGAAGCCAATAATCAACTAGTAAGCGATTATCAAAAATTTTTAGAAGAAAAATGGTTGATGACATTAAGATCAAACAATGAAATTAACATAAATGAAAAAGTGTTTAATAAAATTAAAGAAAAACTCTTAGAATGATGAAGAAAGGACTTTTATATATTACTTTTTTTCACATAATATCATCATGTGCTTTTTTTCAAAAAGAAATAGATCAGACAGTTATTGCTAGAGTAGGAGAGAATTATTTGTATCAAGATGATATTAATGAAGTATGGAATGACAAACTATCACAGGAAGATAGTATTATTATCGTTAATAATTTTATAAATACTTGGGCAAAAAAACATTTATTGATTGAAAAGGCAAAAATCAATTTAGATGAAGAAAAAATTTCAAAATTTGAAAACCTTATAGAAGAATACAGAAAAGATTTATACATGGCAGCCTATAAGGAAGCCTTAGTGAATAGAGAAATGGATTCAATGATTCCTTATGACGAAATGATTCATTACTATGAAGAAAATAAAGATAACTTTAAATTAAATGAAGATTTAATTAAACTAAGGTATATTCAAATAGACAATAGTTTTTCCGATATAGAACTTATAAAAGAAAAGTTAACTCGCTTTAATAAGGAAGACCAAGAAGAATTAGAAGCGATTGGTTTACAATTTAAATCATACTCTTTAAACGACTCTAGTTGGGTTAAGGTTAGGGAATTTACTCATAAAATCCCTTTAATAAATGCAGATAATAAGAATAGATACTTAAAAAAATCACAATTTTTTGAACTAACAGACTCTTTAGAAGTATATTTGGTACATGTTAAAGATATTTTGAAAAAAAATGATAATGCACCTCTTGAATATATCACTCCAACCTTACAACAAATTATTCTAAACAAGCGAAAACTTGAGTTTATTAGAAATTTAGAAAAAGATTTAATAGATGAAGCGATACAAAAAAAACGATTTGAGATTTATGAGAAAAATTAACTATGTAATAGGATTGTTTTCACTTCTTTTCATACAAGTAGTGACTGCACAGGATGAGGTTTCTGAAAATGTAACAGATGAAGTTAAAAGTACTTTAATTAAAAAAACGATAAAAGATACAACAAGAACAACCACAAGAATAAAAGTAGATGGTGTGGCAGCTGTAGTTGGTGATTATTTGATTTTAGAATCAGACGTTGACAAAACACTGATTGACCTACAAACACAAGGAATTTCTTTAAAAGAAATTACACGTTGTCAATTATTGGGTAAGCTTATGGAAGATAAGCTCTATGCGCATCATGCTATTCAGGATAGTATTGATATTTCTGATGCAGAAATTACAAATATTGCTTCTTCTAAGGTAAGTTATCTAGTAGAGCAACTAGGATCTATTGAAAAAGTATTAGAATACTATGGTAAGGATGATGAAGAAGGTTTTAGAGCTGAGCTTTTTGAAATTGAAAAAGGAAGAGAACTTGCCGATAGAATGCAAGCTAAAATTCTTGAAGAAGTAGAAATAACTCCTGAAGAAGTTAGACAATGGTTTAATAAAATCCCAAAAGATGAACTTCCTGTTTTTGGTGCAGAATTAGAAATTGCGCAAATAGTTAGACAACCAAAAGTTTCAGAAGAAGAAACAGAGAGAGTTGTAAATCGTTTAAGAGAAATGAAGCGAGATGTTGAAGACAATAGCGCAAGTTTTTCAACTAAAGCAATTCTTCATTCTAAGGATGAAGGGTCTAGGGCAAAGGGGGGCGCATATTCAATGACTAAAAAAACACCTTTTGTTAAAGAATTCAAAGACGCAGCATTTAGCCTAGATGAAGGGCAGGTTTCAGAACCATTTAAAACAACCTTTGGTTGGCATATATTAATGGTAGAAAAAATTAGAGGGCAAGAACGTGATGTTAGACATATTCTTTTGGTACCTGAAGTATCAGATAGAGCTATGAATAAGGCAAAAGAAGAATTGAGCACATTAAAAACGCGCTTGGATAATAAAGAGCTCACATTTAAAGATGCTGCCTTAGAATTTTCAGATCAAAAGGAAACTAAATTTGACGGAGGAGTTCTTAGAAATCCTGTTAACTTTGACACACGTTTTGAACTTACCAAAATGGATCCTACTCTTTATAATCAAATAAGAGATTTAAAAGATGATCAAGTATCATACCCAGTATTAGAATTAAATCCACGTACAGGAGATGTACAAGGGTATAAAATTCTTAAAATAAGCAATAGATTTGATGAACACACTGCAGATTTTACCAATGACTATTTGAAAATACAAGAGTTGGCATTAAAAGATAAACAAAGAAAGGCAATTGAAGAGTGGACAGTAAAAAAAATAAAAGACACTTATATTAGTTTAAGTATAGACAATAGAAGTTGTGATTTTACTAGTAACTGGCTAAAAAAATAATTTTATATGTCAGATGTTGCCGCAATTAACAAACTGGTTGAAAAACATCAGGAGTTAAAAAAAGAGATTTCAAAAGTTATTATTGGTCAAGAAAATGTAATTAATGAAATATTAATTTCTATCTATGCAGGCGGTCACGCTTTGCTTATTGGTGTTCCTGGATTGGCTAAAACCCTGATGGTAAATACAATTTCTAAAGCATTAGGATTAGAATTTAAACGAATTCAGTTTACACCAGACCTTATGCCTAGTGATATTTTAGGTAGTGAAATCTTAGATCAGAATAGAGAATTTAAGTTTATTAAAGGCCCTATTTTTGCTAATATTATTCTAGCAGATGAAATTAACAGAACACCTCCAAAAACACAAGCAGCCTTGCTTGAAGCTATGCAAGAGCGCTCAGTTACTGTAGCAGGGCATCATTATAATTTAAGTTTGCCTTATTTTGTATTAGCAACGCAAAACCCAATAGAACAGGAAGGGACATATCCATTGCCTGAAGCGCAATTGGATCGTTTTATGTTTGCTATAGAATTAAACTATCCATCTTATCAAGAAGAAGTAGAAGTCGTAAAATCTACAACTACAGAGAAAGTTCAAACGGTGAATGCTTTATTCAGTGCAAATGAGATTGTCAATATTCAACAGCTCATAAGAAAAATACCTGTTGCAGACAATGTTATTGAATATGCAGTGAAACTAGTTGGTAAAACCAGACCTAAAAGTACATCAGCTAATGATTTTGTAAATCAATATATAGATTGGGGAGCTGGACCAAGGGCTTCTCAAAACCTTATCTTAGCAGCCAAAGCACATGCAGCGGTAAATGGAAAATTTTCTCCAGATATTGAAGATGTAAAAGCAGTAGCTCTAGGAATATTAAGACATCGTATTATCAAAAATTACAAAGCAGAAGCAGAGGGGCTCACTATAGAAAACATTATAAAAGATTTATTATAAAATATCTATACAGTGATTGTTTTCCCTTTGATAGAACACAAATCAAAGTAAAATGAAAAAGATTCGTATATATAGCCTTAACTTTCTTATTCTCATAATATAAAGATAATTTTAATGCTTATATAGTATATGCATAGTCTAAAGAGTCTGGTGGATCTAAAGTAGGAAATTCTAAAAAAGATACTGCATCAGGAGTATTGATGGATAATAATAACTTACTAGTATTGGTTTCTGTAAAAGATATAGCAATTGGATATGAGGCTGTGGATACTTTCGAAGGGGTTATTACAGAGCAGAAGGAATATGTAGACTAGAATTTTCTAGCATTATGGGAGATATTAATAATACAGAATTTAATGCTCCAAGCAGAGAAGCAATAGTTAAAAAAATAATGCAAATAAGAAGAATCCTATATAATTTTGAAGATTTTTTAGAGCGAGATACACCCTTTAGAAACAGAAACGAAACAAACTCCTCAACATTTTCAAAACAGAAATATAGTACTGAAGGATTAAATTTTAACTGAAATTATCTATCAAGAAAAATACAGGAATAGTATTTTTTTATTTGAAATATGATTAAATATCAATTTGAACCTTATAAAATTGAGAATTTCTAAAAAATCTATAAATTTTAAAAGCTATTTATTTTTTTTTCGACCAATACAAAAAAAGATGTTAATTTATGCAGTACAATAATTATTAGTGTGCTTTAAAAAATTAACCTAATTTTTGTAAATTCGCAAGACTTTCAAATTAAAACTAAATATTTATGGCATTCGATATCGATATGATCAAAAAGGTTTATAACCAAATGACAGAACGTGTTGATGAAGCACGCAAGGTTGTAGGAAAACCATTGACACTTTCAGAAAAAATATTATATAATCATCTTTGGGATGGAAAAGCTTCAAAAGCTTATGCAAGAGGAAAAGATTATGTAGATTTTGCACCAGATCGTATCGCTTGTCAAGATGCTACTGCCCAAATGGCTTTATTGCAATTTATGCAAGCAGGAAAAAATAAAGTAGCTGTTCCAACGACAGTACATTGTGATCATTTAATTCAAGCAAAAGAAGGAGCTTCTACAGATTTAAAACATGCAAATGATGTAAGTAGTGAAGTATTTAATTTTTTAGAATCTGTATCTAATAAATATGGAATAGGTTTTTGGAAACCAGGCGCAGGGATTATACATCAGGTAGTTTTAGAAAATTATGCCTTTCCAGGAGGAATGATGATAGGAACAGATTCTCATACTGTAAATGCAGGAGGATTGGGAATGGTTGCCATTGGTGTTGGAGGAGCAGATGCAGTAGATGTAATGGCAGGAATGCCTTGGGAGTTAAAATTCCCAAAATTGATAGGAGTTAAGTTAACTGGTAAATTATCTGGTTGGACAGCTCCAAAAGATGTTATTTTGAAAGTAGCAGAAATACTTACTGTAAAGGGAGGAACCGGAGCAATTGTAGAATATTTTGGACCTGGAGCTACTTCAATGTCATGTACAGGGAAAGGAACCATTTGCAATATGGGAGCAGAAATAGGAGCTACTACCTCGACCTTTGGATATGACGAATCTATGGAGCGTTATTTAAGGGCTACTGATAGAGAGGATATCGCTAATGAGGCTAATAAAATAAAAGAATACCTTACTGCAGATGCAGAAGTATATGATAATCCAGAACAATATTTTGATCAAGTTATTGAAATTAACTTATCAGAATTGACACCGCTTTTAAATGGACCATTTACTCCAGATTTATCAACAGGGGTAGGAAGTTCTATGACTGAAAAAGCTACATCTAATGATTGGCCATTACAAGTTGAGTGGGGGCTTATTGGGTCTTGTACAAATTCTTCTTACGAAGATTTGTCTAGAGCATCTTCAATAGCACAACAAGCATTGGATAAAGGAATTAAAATGAAAGCAGAGTTAGGTATTAATCCAGGTTCTGAACAAGTGAGATATACTGCTAATAGAGACGGAATTCTTGAAGTGTTCGAAAAATTAGATGCTAAAATATTTACAAATGCTTGTGGGCCTTGTATAGGACAATGGGCACGATATAATGATCCTAAAAATGCACCAAAAAATAGCATAGTACACTCTTTTAATAGAAACTTTGCTAAGCGTGCAGATGGAAATCCAAACACACATGCTTTTGTAGCATCTCCAGAAATAACAGCTGCGATAGCAATATCTGGACGTTTAGATTTTAATCCATTAACAGATAAGTTGATTAGTGAAGATGGGCAAGAAGTAATGTTTGATGAACCAACAGGTTGGGAATTGCCACCAAAAGGGTTTGCTGTAGATGATAATGGATATCTTGAGCCAGAACCAGATGGGAGTCATATACAAGTTAATGTAAGCCCAACTTCAGAACGTTTAGAATTACTAACACCATTTACACCTATCGGAGATGAGATTAATGATGCTAAGTTATTGATTAAAGCTTATGGAAAATGTACAACAGATCATATATCAATGGCGGGACCATGGTTGCGTTTTAGAGGGCATTTAGATAATATTTCTAACAATTGTTTGATTGGAGCTGTTAATGCATATAACAAGAAGACAAATTTTGTTAAAAATCAATTAGATGGAGAATTTGGAGGAGTTCCAGATACAGCAAGAGCTTATAAAGCAGCTGGAATCAGAACAATAGTAGTAGGAGATCATAATTATGGAGAAGGATCTTCTAGAGAGCATGCAGCTATGGAACCTAGACATTTAGGTGTAGCAGCCGTTCTTGTGAAATCTTTCGCTCGTATACATGAAACAAACCTTAAAAAGCAAGGGATGCTAGGAATTACTTTTGCTAATGAAAGTGATTACGATAAAATTCAAGAAGACGATACATTTAACTTTATAGATTTGGCAGAATTTGCGCCAGGAAAACCATTGACTCTTGAAGTAATTCATTCAGACGGTTCAAAAGATTTGATAAAGGCAAATCATACCTATAATGATTCACAAATAGAATGGTATAAAGAAGGGTCTGCTTTAAATCTTATAAAAAAGCAAAACGCTTAAAAGACGAATAATATAGAATTATAAAAAACCACGCTTATGCGTGGTTTTTTTGGGTAATAACAGAGTTGATAAAATAAACTCTTGATGATAGAATGAATAAAAAATATTAATATCAAATAAAATCGGTAAACAATAAGTTATATTTGATAACAGCTATTGTTGTTAACAAATTTCAGAAAAATGTTAAAGTAAAATTGTTAGCTAGCTAACTTTAAAAAGAATGTGCCGTTAAAGATTTATTAAAAAAAGCTTTTTTATTGTAATTATTAGCTATTTCAAAATTACTTATGCATAATGTTAGTAAATACTATTTTTAACGACTCAAAATAGAACTAACTATTAGGATCATGAAATCTGTTTGGTTTTTAGAAGACATAGATATATTTAAATTTCTTTGCCCTCATAAATATGATCGTTTTAAATCTACCCATAAGATTAATTTATTTAGTAAAGGCGATTATATCTATACGCAAGATGATTCTGCAGATAAAGTTCATTTAATTAATCAAGGGAAAGTAAAAATAGGATACTATACTGAAGAAGGAAATGAGGTAATTACTAGTATTTTAACCAAAGGGGATATTTTTGGAGAGAAAGCAATTTTAGGTCAAGAAAGAAGAAACGAATTTGCTAGAGCTGTGGATAAAAAAACATCTGTTTGTTCTACCTCACTAGATGTTATTCATGAGTTACTTAGAGAAAACGAAAAGTTTAGTTTAAAAATATATAAAATTTTAGGGTTGCGATTAACACGATTAGAGCGTAGGTTGCAACTTTTATTATTTAAAGATTCTAAAACTAGGCTCATGGAATTTTTAGATGACCTTTCTATAGATTATGGCCATTGTTGCCCAAAAACTGGGGATACGGTAATTGAACATCCTTATACTCAAAAGGATATTGCAGGACTTATCGGTACTTCCAGACCTAATTTAAATATTCTGTTAAACGATCTTAGAAAAGACGGTATCGTAAACTTCAATAGAAAGGAGATTAGAATTACAAACCTAATGGCATAGTCATAGTTTTATAAATTTTTCTAATCCATATAAAAATGTTAGTTCTTCTTTTATCATATAATTAATTAGTAGTTTTGAAACCATATGTGAGTGTAGTGTGAAATCAACATGAAAAATTAAATACATATTACGTGAAAAAAAATAAACGTCTAATTATTAATTTAATAATTATTGCAATTGTAGCTTGTTTTTTTATAACACCTTTAGGGCATGAAGGTAAAATATTATTGAATAGAATATTTTCTTTTAGCCCAGAAATAATTAAAAAGGAAGATAGAACAGCAGTGAGTGATTTTGATTGGAAATTAAAGAATGAAAAATGGGATTTTTTCAATTTTCAAGAGGCAAAAGGAGAAGTGATTTTTTTGCATTTTTGGTCTTCATGGCGTGTACCATCTATAGCAGAAGTAAAGGGAATTCAGAAATTATATGATCAATATAAAGATAAAGTCACTTTTTATATTATAACTAATGAAGAGAGAGAACCTGTAGAAGAGTTTATGAATGAAAAAGAATATACTTTCCCAGCAACCTATTTAATTATTGGGGAAAAAATGCCTTTTGATGCAGAAAAAATACCATCAACATATATTATTGATAAAGATGGGTATGTTGCCTTAGAACGCGTTGGGATAGCTAAGTGGAACAGTGGCGATGTCAAGACGCTGTTAGATGAACTTATAGAAGATTAATTGTTAGATTTAAGCGATATTGATGACTATAACTTATAAGCAAACTATATGAAGATTTCTAAAAATCAATTATCTAATTTAGGATTATTAGTTATTATAGCATTGTTTTTATTTACCCCGTTTAGAACTAATGTATCTGTTCTAATGAATAGGCTAATATCATTTAGTCCCTCAACAATTTCAGAATCTAATAGAACCATACTTTCAAATTATAATTGGAATTTAAAAAAACTGGATAATACAAATACATCGTATAATTTTAATGCTGCAAAAGGAGAGGTTGTACTAGTAAATTTATGGGCTACATGGTGCCCTCCATGCATTGCGGAAATGCCAGATTTACAAGCACTTTATAATGAGTATGGAGATAAAGTCACGTTTCTTTTTGTAACTCAAGAAAGTAAAGAGAAAGTACAAAGCTTTCTAGATAAAAATGAATACACAATACCAGTTTATAAGCCTTTAACAAAAACACCAGATGAGCTTTTTTCTAGAAGTATTCCTGCTACTTATTTGATAGATAAAAATGGTGCTATAGTAATAGATAAAAAAGGCGCTGCAAATTGGGATAGTAATAGTGTAAAGGAAGAATTAGAAAGACTTTTGGCCGAATAATTTACTTCTTAAAATATTTAAAAGGAGCTAATAACATTCCAAAACATTCTCCTTTGTGTTTTCCAGTATGTTTATGATGCATTTTATGAGCTCTTCTTATTCCTTGTGCATATCTATTATTAGCATTTCGGAAAAACTTAAATCTTTGATGTATAAAAATATCATGTACTGTAAAATAGGCAATACCATATGCTAAAATCCCAAAACCAATAGGCCAACCATACCAGAATGAAGTATAATTACCTAAGGAGAAAAAAGTCATGCTTATAATAGCATAAAAAATAAAGAAAGTATCGTTGCGTTCAAACCAAGAGTCATGGTCTTTTACATGATGATCTTTATGTAAATTCCATAAAAATCCATGCATAACATATTTATGTGTAAACCATGCCATAAACTCCATAAAAGAGAAAACTGCTAGAAAGATTAATATCCAAATTATACTATTCATGACAATGTATTTTTTACTGTATCAAATGTAATTTATAATTCACATAAGAAGAAGCTAACAAGCCAAATTTTTGATAATTATTGACTCTAATTCTAGCATTTTTTATTTCAAGAGGAGGTGTTTTTTTTAATTTATATAAAAGTTTAGAGTAATATTTATAAGCAGTATATACTCCAAGTTTTGCCTGGGGCGATAAATTTAAAATGCCAACATATCCTTTTTCAAAATCATCTTCAATTTCTTGAACAATTTTTTGCTTAGATGCTTCGTCTAAATTGTTAAGATTGGTTCCAGGAAAGTAGGTTCTATCCAATTCTTCATAATCAACCTTTAAATCACGTAAAAAATTTACTTTTTGAAAAGCAGATCCCAATGACATAGCAGAAGGTTTCAAGTCATTATATTGTTGGTCATTTCCATCAACGAAAACTTTCAAGCACATTAAACCCACAACATCTGCAGATCCATAAATATAATTTTTATATTCTTCTTCGGTTAAATATACTTTTTTATCTAAATCTAATCGCATACTACCCATAAAAGCATCAATCAAATCGTTTCCAATCTTGTACCTATGAACTGTTTCTTGAAAAGAATTAAGAATAGGGTTCAAGCTTATTTTATACAATAAGGCATTTGCCAATTCTTTTTCAAAATTTTCAAAAAGTGCCTTTTTATTATAATTGTGGAAAGTATCAACAATTTCATCTGCAAACCTTACAAAACCATATATATTATAGATGTCTTGCCTTATACTAGGAGATAAGAGCTTAACAGCCATAGAAAAAGAAGTACTGTAAGATTTGGTAACTAACTTACTTGACTTATATGAAATGTCGTCAAAAATTGATTTCATTTAAATTGGTTTATGTTGTCTAATTAGTTCAGCTACTAGTTTTCCTGATATAAGCGATGGGGGAACCCCAGGTCCAGGGACAGTTAATTGTCCAGTAAAATATAAATTTTCAACTTTTTTACTCTTTAATTTAGGTCTTAAAAATGCTGTTTGTAATAAGGTATTTGCCATACCATAAGCGTTGCCTTGATATGAATTATAATCTTTGACAAAATCATTAACACAGAAGGACTCTTTAAAGTTAATATTATTTTTAACTTGTTGAGAGGTTAATTTTTCAAATCGATTAATAACAATATTAAAATAATGCTCTCTAATTTCTTGAGTATCTTCAATTCCTGGAGCGATTGGTATCAAAAAAATACCAGCCTCTTGACCTTCAGGCGCTGCATTGATATCAGTTTTTGACGGAAAACTAGCATAAAAAAGAGGTTCTTCGGGCCATTTAGGATCATCATAAATAGTATATGAATGTTGATCAAAATCAACATCAAAAAATAAAGTATGATGTGTTACATTTATCAATTTTTTGTTGAAGCCTACGTAAAATAATAAGGAAGAAGGAGCAAAAGTTTTCTTTTTCCAAAAACGTTCAGAATATGCTCTATATGGTTTGTCTAATAAAGTTTCAGAATGATGATAGTCTGCACCACTCAAAACAATATCAGCATCAATTCGTTTACTATTTGCAATGACTCCTGTTGTTTTATTATTTTCAACGCATATTTTTTCAACTGTTTGCTTGGTTGAAAATTGAACTCCTAGATCGATAGCTAACTTTGTAATTCCTTCAATAACACTATACATACCGTTTTTTGGATGCCAGGTACCCAATCCAAAATCTGCATAGTTCATAAAATTATAAAAGGCAGGTGTATTACTAGGTTTTGCACCCAAAAAGAGAACAGGGAATTCTAATATTTGAATCAATCGTTCGTTTTTAAATTCTTTACGTACATCTTTTTTTATCGTACTAAAGAAATAGCGGAGTTTTTTAGCAGCCTTAAATGTTACCAGTTCTAAGGGAGATACCCCAGGTCTGTATACAAGATCTTTTATTGCTATATTATAATTATCTTCTGCTTTAGCAATAAACTTTCTTAATTTGAGAGCGCTGCCTTTTTCTTCTTGCTCAAAAGCAGCACAAATTTTATCTAAGGTATCTTCTATGGTTATAGAGTCATTTTTACCAAAATAGACTTGATAGGCAGGATTAAGCTTGGTAAGTGTATAATAATCTGAAGGTTTCTGGTTAAAATCTCCAAAGAATTTTTCAAAAACATCAGGCATCCAATACCAAGTAGGGCCTATGTCAAAAGTAAATCCATCTCTCTTTAATTGACGTGCTCTTCCTCCTAGCGTATCATTTTTTTCTAGCACCTTAACATTATACCCAGCTTTTGCCAAATAACAAGAAGCTGCAAGTGAGGAAAATCCAGAACCTATAATAAGTATGTTTGGTTTCATTGTTTAACAAATATAATACATTTGTTAAACAAAAAAAGAGCTTTTAATAAATTTTATAATTTATTAAGAATAAGATTTAAGTCATCAAAGATTTTGATTTTTTCAGGAAGTTTCTCAGGTTTTAAGTACTTTGTCTGAGTCCCTAAAATCCATAATTCTCCATCGTTTTTTGTGTTAATTTGTTTTTGAAAATCTAGTACATATTTACTAATACTATCTTTATCTGGAGAAACTGTAAAATAAGTGACAAAATTTACACTAGGAAAATATTTAAGCAAATCTACGAGTCCTTCTATAGGAACAGTTTGCCCTAGATAAATAGATTTGTACCCACGGAGTATAATTTCATAATTTAAATATAAAAGCCCAATTTCATGTATTTCATTATCAGGTAAGAATAAAACAAAGGGCTTTTCTTTTTTAGTGGGTTCAGCTGTTTGAAGTTTTTCGGTATTAATTAATATTTTTTGCTTGATCAAGCTAGTAATAAAATGTTCATGTGCTAAACTAATAGTATCTGTTTGCCATAAAAAACCTAATTCTGTTAATAGAGGAATAAAGATTTCATGAAAAATCTCTCTAAATGTTTTTGTATTGATAAGTGTATTATAAGTATTGAAGAAAAGTGTTTGATCAAAATTGATCATAGCCAACTTAAATGCATTTATAGAATGGCTTTTAGTGCTATTTTCTGAAACAATTTCACGAACTAGCATAGGGATTTTCTCTTCAGATACTTTTGCAATCTTAGATATTTTATAACCGTTGTTATATAATAATGTAATATTGAGAAGTCTTTGGAGGTTTTGTAAAGAGTAATAACGAATATTAGTCTCTGTTCTATCTGGGGTTAATAAACTGTATCGTTTTTCCCATATTCGTATAGTATGCGCCTTGATACCAGATAGATTTTCAAGGTCTTTAATGCTAAAATTTTTCTTTACATTGTTCATCTTTTCAGAGAAACTTTTAAACGAATGTACAAATTATCTATTAAAACCAATTAATAATTATTTGAAAATTTTAAAAGAAAAACTATTAAAGTAAGAGTATACAGGCTTATTTATAGAGAATATAGAATATAATAACTATTATTATTTTGTTTATAGAATTTAAAATTTAATAAGACAATTAAAAAAGTGCCCAGAATGGGAGTCGAACCCACACGCCCTAAAGGACACATGGCCCTCAACCATGCCTGTCTACCAATTCCAGCATCTGGGCTTATTAGATAGCGATTGCAAATATAGAATGGTTTGTTATATTACAAAACTTAATTTCAAGAAATTAATAATCAATTATTAAATTTTTTTTCGACCTGGAAGAACTAAATTCTGAGATGATTAATAATGGAGAACCTTTTATATATTGTTTTAAAATACTATCTCATACACGAAAAACACCGTTTAATTAAAAAATAAATTTTCCTTTTTATAAAGGAATTTTTTACAATTTGAGAGCTCTATTTAAGAACTTCTTATCTGTCACCAATGCCAGTATTAGATTTAATTTCAAGCTCTATAGAGCGTCATAATTTGCTCCATGAAAAAAGCTTTTATTTATAAAAATTCGCTGATTTTTTTGACTTAATTGATTCCTTTTTAAAAGAGTTTTTTCCTTTTCTTGAATTATAGTTATATAAAAAAAGCTATTGTTATAACTACCTTGAATTTATTCAAAACATTAGCATATACTAGCATGTTCAAGGCTTAATAGCTTTTAAAATTCTTTGAAAATACCTATTTCATATAAAAATGAATATGAAAAATTCCTTTTTAAGGCTGATATTTCATCTTCACATGATTTTTTTTAGTTCTGAGTACTCTGTATCATTTCTTTGTTATGAATTTAAAAAACAGTGAGCAAGTTTGATTAAATCGGTTTACTGCTATTAATAGAGAAAGCATCATAAAATGGATATAGATAAATTAGTTTACCAATTTCAGCAAAAAAATATGGAAGCTTTTCAAAAGCTCTACGAACTTTATGAATTGAGTTTAAAAACTGTTATTTATAGAATTGTAAAGAATCAGGAAGATACCGAAGAAATTCTTCAAGATGTATTTATCAAAGCTTGGTATAATGCTGGTGATTATTCTCCCAAAAAGGGGAGGTTTTATACTTGGATGCTTACAATATCTAGAAACATGGCTATAGATAAAATACGCTCAAAGAATTTCAAAAAGAACCAAAAGAATATGACATTAGACTTTTTATCTGAAATTGTAGAGTCTAGAGAAAGTTTAGAGCATAATACAGATTATATAGGGATGGAGTTTTTTTTAAAGGGAATGAATGATGGTGATAAAAGACTTCTTGATTTAATATACTTTCAAGGGTTTACATATAAAGAAGTAAGTGAAGAAATTAAAATGCCTATTGGCACGGTTAAAACTAAAATGAGAAAATGTATTCTGAACTTACGTAGAAGAGTGCATCAAATGGAAAATGTTGCATAGAGTTCATTATACCAATATAAAAATTAAGTAAACTAAATTTAAAAGATTATTACGGCTAAAGTAGTATGATTTATAATATCTTCTTCAATACTCACACTGAAAAAAGTGAAATGCATTTATGCCTATGAGTTGGCATAATAATTAAATTGATATCATTTTTATTATCAAAAATTTATATATAATAAATCATTAGAAGCTATATAGTAAAGATAGACACGTATTTATTGATTATTTGTATTATTATTGAGGGTTTTCCGCAACAAAATTGAGGGAATTATTTTTAAATTGTGATAATACTAATCATTAAATTTATAATCATGAAAAAAAAGAATTTTAAAAGCTTAAAACTCAATAAAAATTCTGTTTCAGTTTTGCAAGAAAAAAAAATAAAAAAACTAAAAGGAGGTCATGATACCTTTTACTTGAACTCTTGTATGTATTGTTATCTTCATTAAAATCTAAAAGCGGGCTTTGGCCCGCTTTTTTTAATTCATTTTATAATTATTGAAAGGTATATATCTTTAATTTTATGATCGTCTAATGCAGCTATATCTGAAGGTATTGATGAAGTAGATGCTAAATTACCAGCATTCATTACTTGTAAAATTACTTCTAAAGGATTTGTAGCTGGTGAGAAAGTAGTGAACTTAGAATGTAAAGATTCAGATACTAGTACTTTATTAGTTTCTAAGTCAAATCATTAAGGAAGTAAACAGTTTCCTCTTTGTTACTATTTTTTCATGGATTTTATAGATTTCAGAACGAATACTAGCAATATAACGGTTGAGTTCAGATTCTTCATGGCTTCTCCCAATTGCTTTTCCTGCTGATGAATCCCATCTTGACGGGTGAATCCGTCTTTTTATACTTACTTCAGACCTTTTACCATCTACAGTAATTCTAGCAAAAATTAATGCTTTTCCTTGTTTGTCAGTTTTAGCTCCTTTTGGATAAAATAAAATTGAAAATGAACCCTTCATGGTGACCTAATTTTTAATATAAATTAAGGTACGAAATATTAATTAAATGATAAAATATAAAGTGTTAAAGATCAGTGATTTGAGTATTGATTCGGTGACCTATTAAGAAGTGGAAAAAGGGTCACCGAATAGGTCACTTTTAATATGTATTATGGAGATATTATATGAAATTATATAAAATTAAAAAACCTGCAAACATTTAGTTTACAGGTTTTTGTGTAATTTCACTAAGTGAGTTGTGACCTGGCTGGGGCTCGAACCCAGGACCCTCTCCTTAAAAGGGAGATGCTCTACCAACTGAGCTACCAGGTCATTATCAACTAGAAAATCTAGTTTCATTTAGAGTTTGCAAATATAGTATGCTTAAGTTTATTTCAAAATTTTTTTCAGGATTTAATTATAAATATTATCAGAAGAATATTGATAAAAAAATAATATCTTGAAATAATTATAAGCGATCAAAAAAACATAATTAAATTAAAAATAAACCTATTGATTTCTAAGGTATTAGATGTTTATTTCCCAGAATTGGCTAAGGTGCCAAGGTTGAAGTCTGAGTTAGTTGCAATTTGTCAGATAGAAAGATTTGAAGCAGAAACCATTATTTTAAAACAGGGCTCATACGTAAAAGTAATCCTATTATTAGTATCTGGGTTAGCAAAAGTTTTTAAAGAAGAACCTGGGGAAGGTAATGAAGTACTTCTTTATTACATCCAACCAGGAGAAAGTTGTGTTATGTCCATGACAAATCTAATTAGAAATCAAGTAAGCCAAGTAAAAGCGATTATAGAAGAGCAAGCAGAGGTAGTTTTAGTTCCAGCTGATAAAGCACTATCAATAGCTAAAAAACACCCAGAATGGAATAAATTTATTTTTGACTTATTTAATACAAGGTTTGAAGAATTGATAGACGCTATTGAGATATTAACTTTTTCTAATAAAGAGAAGAGATTACTAGAATACATTCGAAAAGAAGTAGCTATAAAAGAAACTAATATAATTAAGGCTACTCATCAGCATATTGCATATGAGCTAGGTTCTTCTAGAGAAGTAATATCTCGATTACTTAAAAAATTAGAACATCAAGGATATGTACGATTAAATCAAAAAAGTATAGAATATATGGATCGAAATTAATTTTCTATCTTATTTAGATATTTTCTTTCTTTTAAACCCATAAATTGTTTGACCTAAAAAATTTTTTGGAAATTTTTCATCTCCTTCAAATCCTAGTGTTATATTACCACTATCTTCAGGAATGTAATTTGTTTTAAAGATATAATCCCAAAGGCTTAAACTGATACCAAAATTCACTCCGTGTTTCCCTTCAGGTAAAACAAATGAATGATGATAAAGATGCATTACAGGATTATTGATAATATATTTGAGAGGCCCCCAAGTTATCTTAATATTAGAATGATTAAAGTGCCCAATGATAATCGCAATAAAATGTACAATGTAAGCCTGCTCTGGCTCAAAACCACCTAATATCATTAATCCAAATGTTTTTAATGGTTTGTATAGTATATTCTCCATCCAATGATATCGTAAATGAGCAGCAAACCCCATTTCTTTTACACTGTGATGTACTTTATGATACTGCCAAAAAAACGGGAACCTATGCAATAATGTATGCGTAAACCATTGTACAAAATCTAATACAATAAAAAATATAATTAATTGCCCCCATGTAGGAAGTTCTGAAAGATCAATAATTACCAATGATTTGGCCGTGATTCCTATATCTTTAAATATAACCTCAAGTAATTTGTAAAAACCACTAATAGCAATAGAAAATATAAAGAAGTTAAAAAACATATGAAAAGCATCCAACCAAAAATCTTTTCTAAATTTAGATTGTTCTTTTCTCCATGGAAAAACCATTTCTAATCCCCACACAAATAACGATATAATGATTAGTCCCCAGAAATAATTTGTATACCAAGGAACATCAAATAAAATAGAATTCCATGTCCAATTTAAAGAACCTTTAAAGGCATTTATAAAAGCATTTATATAATCCATGATTTACATAATTTTTTTAACAAAGTTATATGTAATATTAATAATAGAAAGTAACATATGTTATACATTTTATATTTTGAATTTCACAAGTAAACCTGTAATTGATATCAAAAAGCACATCCGTTAGGAAGCGGGGAAGCACTTTCCAAATTTTTAGCAAAATTTTCTTCTAGTTCAAATTCAATAAATCCTTCAGAAATACTACCACTATAAGCTTGAATCCCATAACCAGAAGTATTCATATGTGCGCGTATGTATATTTTTTGAGTTTCATTTATTTTTACAGGTCCTCCAGACCTAATAAAAGGTTGTTCGTTAACATGGCTATGAGCTAAAACTCTTCTATATAATAAAGTGCCATCTTCTGTAATAACTTCCCACCAATTTGCATATTGATCACAACCTTTATCTGGACTTTCAATACCAACATTAAATGTATAATTATTGATGTTTCCAGATATAGATACACTAGTAATCTTCGCAAAACTGTTTTTATCGTTCATAGAAATAGATTTAGTGTCATTTTTTGAGCATGCAACTAAATACAATAGAAATGTAATAGCTATTAATTTAAAATTCATTGTATTATAATTTACTTAAGACAAATATAAAGTTACAAATACAAAAGAAGATACACCTCACTATAGATTTATAATATATAAGATAGACAATGGTAATATACCTTTTTCTTAATACTTGTAACAATTGTTACTGTTTTTTATCATAGCGCATTTTACTTTTGTTTTAAAGAAGTTAAATAACACTTGTTCTGGAAAATAACGTATCATAAATAATGAAAACGAATAAATTCACAAAACTTGTATTGGTTTGTATTATTTGTGTAAGTATACTAATAGGGGTTGTTTACATAATTGATTTTTTATAATAATTAAAATAAAAGAAGATGAAAAAAAATATGGGAGGAATAGATCGAATTATTAGGTTTATTATTGCAGGAATAATAGGAGTATTATACTTTTCTAAAATAATTGAAGGAACATTAGCCTATGTTTTAATAGGGCTTTCAAGTATATTTATAATAACTAGTTTTATTAGTTTTTGCCCATTATACTCTATTGTTGGATTGAATACATGTAAAGTGAAAAAATAATATTATTAGTGCCAGCTCAATTTTAAAAAACTCATTCACAATTGAATGAGTTTTTTGCGTTTAAAAACAAAAAATTACCTAAAAAATGATAACTTTAAAACCATGATATCATATATAAAAAATAATTATGGAAAACTTTTTGAAGCAACCCTTCTTGACGAGATTGCTCGAGTAGGGGTGTTAAAAGAAGTGCCAGAAGGTTTTAAATTAATTGAAACAGGGCAGTATATAAAATCCATGCCATTACTTATTGAAGGAGCTATTAAGATTTTAAGAGATGATAAGGACGGAGATGAATTATTATTGTATTTTCTTGAAAAGGGAGACACTTGTGCAATGACGCTTACATGTTGTATGGGTGCAACAAAAAGTGAAATAAGAGCCATAGCAGAAACAAATACAAAGCTTATTATGATTCCTGTAGAAAAAATGGAAGAATGGTTAGCCAAATATAAGAGTTGGCGAACTTTTGTACTAGATAGTTATCATAATAGATTGATGGAAGTAATGAATATTATTGATAATATTGCTTTTCTTAAAATGGATGAGCGTTTATCTAAGTATTTAAAGAATAAAGCAAAAGTAAATAACAACAATGTCATTCATAATACTCATCAAGAAATTGCATATGAACTACACACTTCTAGAGTAGTAATTTCAAGGCTTTTGAAAAAACTTGAAAATAAGGGAGAAATAGAATTGCATCGAAACAATATTAAAATGTTATAAGTTTTTTTGATAAAATAAAATGCCGTTAACAAAACAATACTGTTTGTAACCAATGTTACTGTAGATAATTATGGATGATTGTATTTTTGAAAAAAATTATTAAAATCATGAATATAGAGCAAATATATACAGGATGTTTGGCACAAGGTGCTTATTATATAGAAAGTAAAGGAGAGGTAGCGATTATAGATCCGCTTCGAGAAATTAACCCATACCTTACTAGGGCTAAATCAGATAGTGCTAAAATCAAATATATTTTTGAAACTCATTTTCATGCAGACTTTGTGAGTGGACATCTTACATTATCTAAAGAAACAGCAGCACCAATTATTTATGGACCCAATGCGAACCCTTCTTTTGAAGCTATTATAGCTAAAGATGGACAAGAATTTAAAATAGGAGAGCTTACTATTTCTGTACTTCATACACCAGGGCATACTATGGAGAGTACTACCTATCTTTTGAAAGATAAAAATGGGAAGAACCATGCTATTTTTAGTGGAGATACATTGTTTCTAGGAGATGTAGGTCGACCGGATCTTGCTCAGAAATCTAATGACATTACTCAAGAGCAACTGGCTGAAATATTGTTTGACAGTCTTCGAAATAAAATAATGCCATTAGAAGATACAGTTATTGTGTATCCAGCTCATGGAGCAGGGTCTGCTTGTGGAAAAAATTTAAGTAAAGAAACAGTAGGAACTATAGGAGGTCAAAAGAAAACAAATTATGCTTTACGGGCAGATATGACAAAAGAAGAGTTTGTAAAAGAAGTGACAGATGGATTGTTACCACCCCCTAAATATTTTCCTTTAAATGTAAAAATGAATAAGGAAGGTTATGAAGATATTGAAACAGTTATAAAAAGAGGCACTCGAGCTATGCATCCAGAAGAATTTGAAGCAATAGCAAATGAGACAGATGCAATTATATTAGATGTTAGAAATCAAAAAGAATATGCTAAAGGACATATACCTCGCTCTATTTTTATAGGATTGGACGGTAGTTTTGCCCCTTGGGTAGGATCACTAGTAGGAGATGTTAATCAATCTATATTATTGATTACTCCAGAAGGTAGAGAAGAAGAAACAGTAACTCGTTTATCAAGAGTAGGTTTTGATAAAACGATAGGATATTTGAGAGGAGGTTTTGCTAGTTGGAAAAAAGCAGCTAAAGAATACGATACAGTAATGTCGGTTTCGGCTATAGATTTTAAGAAAGGTATTGAAGACAATGGGAATTTAATTTTTGACGTTAGAAAAACTCCTGAATTTATATCAGAACATGTGAAAGATGCTATTCATACACCATTAAATTATATTAATGATCACTTGGCAAAGTTTCCATCAGCTGAGAACTTCTATATATATTGTGCAGGTGGCTATAGAAGTATGATTGCTGCTTCTATTCTTAAGAGTAGAGGTATTCATAATGGTGTTGATGTCCAAGGAGGTTTTGCAGCAATTAAAGAGTTAGGAATTAACATTACAGACTATGTTTGTCCTTCAACTATCAAATAAAAGTGAAAAAAGAGTATTATTTTTTAATATAGCTTCCTTGTTTTATGAAATTAAAACAACTTGATTTCTTTTTTGTTTTGATGCAATTTTTTTTATTTCTAGGATATATTTTAGAAATAGAATTATTGATGTATAAAAGCTATCAATTAGTTAGTGTTATAGGAATTGTTATAACAATTATAGGCGTATTAGTTAGCATAACAGCTTTGTTGCAACTGAATAAAAACCTTTTCCCATTTCCAACACCAAAAGAAGGGACAAGCCTTATAAAAAATGGCCTTTATAAATATGTTAGACACCCAATTTATACAGGCATTTTAGCAACGTTATTGGGATACAGTATATATAGTGGGTCTGGTTATAAGTTTATTATTTTTTTACTTCTTTATATATTGTTTTTCTATAAATCAATTTATGAAGAGAAACAATTGAGTATTGTTTTTAAGGAATACGTAAAATACAAAACAGACACAGGTCGATTTTCTCCTAAACGTTCTTCTTTGTAACAAAAGTTACTAACTTTCTCTTTAAAAATGTTTTTTTTTGAATAAAACTTAAAGAATGATGGATTGGATATTTAAACCTTGGCCGTGGTATATTTCTGGCCCAATGATAGCTTTTATAATGTTTTTATTACTTCTAACCGGAAAACGTTTTGGGATGTCTTCTAATCTTAGAACAATGTGTACTATTTGTGGTGCTGGAAAAACCACATCTTTCTTTAGGTTTGACTGGAAAAAACAAACCTGGAATTTACTGGTTGTTTTAGGAACCATTATTGGAGGTTATATTGCAGCAAATTATTTATCACATGGAGATGTTGTAAATATAAGTGATGAGGTAGTAACAAACTTAAATAACTTGGGATTTAATAGTGCAGGTAAAACATACTTGCCAGAAGAACTTTTTGGAGGTACAGCCATTACTAATGGAAAAAGTTTATTGCTTCTTATAATTGGAGGTTTTTTAGTAGGCTTTGGGGCTCGTTATGCGGGCGGATGTACATCAGGTCATGCTATATCAGGACTTAGTAACCTCCAAGTTCCTTCTTTAATAGCTGTTTTAGGTTTTTTTGCAGGAGGTCTTGTCATGATTCATTTAATTTTCCCTTTATTATTTTAATACTATGAAACATCTTATATATTTAACAATAGGTATTTTATTTGGCATTATAATGTTTAAATCAGAAGCTGCTTCCTGGTTTCGTATTTACGAAATGTTTCAGTTTAAATCTTTTCATATGTATGGAATTATTGGATCGGCTCTTTTTATAGGAATCATTACTATACAAATTATTAAAAAACGAAACATAAAATCTATTTTCGGAGAACAAATAACGTTTCAAACCAAAACTAAAAGCTTTAAACGATATGCATATGGAGGCATATTGTTTGGATTAGGATGGGGATTAGCAGGCTCGTGTCCAGGCCCTATTTTTACACTGATAGGAGCAGGATATTACTCAATTTTAATTGTACTAGTAAGTGCAATCCTTGGTACATTTATCTATGGAGTATTAAAAGATAAGCTGCCACATTAAAAAAGTAGGGTATCTTATTTCTTATTCAAAATATAGTCGATAAGTTTTATTAAGTGAGGTTTTACTAATTCTGAACGTGCCCAAGCAATTTCATGACCTGTATCTGGGGTTGTAATAACTTTTATAGTATTAATTTTTTACTGTATAATTTACATTTCCATAAGGGACTAAATTGTCCTTATTACCATGAATATGTATAACAGGAACATTTACTTTATTCCAATCTTTGTCGATGATTGCCAATTCTTTAGTATGTGTTACTTTTTCATCTCCAGCTACATGATACCTTGTAGGGATCAGTCATTGCGTTAACCAACATTGTGTAAGCTTTTACCTTTTAACACGTTTTCTTGATTTGGACCTATAGCAGGCGAAATCATAACCATTCCTTTAACTCGATTATTTATAACTGCTAATCTAGCTGCCAAAGAATTGCCATAAGAAGATCCTACCACAATAATATTATTTAATTTGTATTTATTCACAAGGACACTCATAATTAGTGCTTGTTGCTTTATAGATATAATCTCATCTCCAAAATTAGAATACCCATAACCAGGACGATCTATAGCATACATATTCACTCTATTTATTAATGTAGCATCTTTTAAATAACTATTCCAGGCAGAAAGAGAACTTGGAGAGCCATGAAAAAATACAATATTTACATCGTTTTCAGATTGATTTATATGTTGTACTCTTACTTTTAAATTTAAACCATCAATTATGAAATAAGAAATAGAAGTAAGAATGTTTGAATTGCAGAATTGATTTTTAATTTCCTCATCAGTAGACCTCCATTGTAATACTGTGCAAGATGATGATGATATGAAGAGTAGTAATAAAGAGACCTTTGAAAAATGTCATAAATTTTAAGTTTCCCTTGAATTTTGCA
>CAYMDH010000016.1:0-62705 GCA_964389205.1 uncultured Flavobacteriaceae bacterium | reverse complement strand
TTTAGTGTAAACCTTAATCTTTAACTTGTGTAAACTATGTCCCTTTACGAACACTGCGGTATTTAATGTTTTTGGTGAGTAATCCAGCATGGTACAACGTTTAATGTCCAGATTAAGTCCTGAAAACTCTACAGAAGAATGTAGCAAAGCCGGATAGTCCTGAAATCCGGAAATAGACTGTGGTTGTGGTAAAAAACTTGTGTCACTTAATAACTTTATTCGTTGCGAACATTTTACAAGAAATCCTTCTGTCTTTGAAAGATTCCGGATATCTGTAAACCTTTCAACTTCGTATTGAACTATTAAAAAACCAAGTACTTTATTGGTTGCTTTTTCAGTAATATCGTGACGTTCTGTATGAACATGAATATCGCTTGGCTTTATCATTTTTTTAATTAAATACTTTAATAATAAAATATAAATAGGCGTTTATTGGCCTTGTTTCTTTACCTCCGGTATTACCGGTATTTATAATTTTGTGATGAGCTCCTAAACCTGAAGCTAATCCTATTTTTGCAGTACCTACCCCAGATGGTTCATAATAATTAGAATGAGTATGTGTTTTAAAATCATCATTTTGTAAGCTACCTACTTCTTGCCCTCTTTTAACCCCAGATTGCATATCAGTACGTGTAGTTCTGTCTGGATCACGTCCATTAGGAGTATTATCTACCCCTCTGATAAATCTCCCTCGAAAATCTGGTAAAAAGAACTGTTTTGAAGGATCATAAGTAGAAGATGCATTTACATTTCCAAAATTGTGCGCAATGAATTTAAACAACTCTTTGTATTGATGAATGTATAATATGTCTCCGTTACAAACTCGCCAATTAGGTGAGGGAAGATTAATACCTCCCCACATTATTATAGAATCTACCGGACACCCATTTGTAATAGGTGTTGGTGCTGCTTTTTTTTATCCATTATCTATTTTTAAAGTTATTTAATTTTTTAATATACTTGACTAAGTTTTAACTTGAACTTTTACGAGTGAGCAGATTAAACTAATTATAATTACACAACATTGAAAAAGAAATACTAGATCATTAATGAGTTTTGAGGAATAAAACTAAAAATTAATAAACAAATTTACACCTAAATAAATAATTTGAACAGGAGATATATCCCCTTAAATAAAGGGTTTTTTCCCCTATACAGAATAGAAGAAAATTTTATTTTGAAGAATAAAAATACTTTTTAATTAAAGGAAAAGCATAATAAGTGTAAGTGCAATTCCACCTAATGTAAAATAGAGTCCTTTTCTAAAAATAGTGGTTTTTTGCATAAACATCCAAAAAGCAGAAATCACAAAAAACAATAAAGCAACTCCAAAAAAGATATTCAAAAAGAATAAAGGTTCACTAGATTTTGCCTTGTGCAAATGAGTCATTTTATTTAAAACAAAAGGAAGCTTTTTGACTTCATAATTAGCATTTCCTGAATTGACATTATAACTACCATTTTTAAAATAATAAATGGAATCTTCTTCTCGCTCTACTTTTAGGTTTTTTATTTTTAAGGCAGGACCTAATGCTGTTTTACTCAAATTGGGAGCTACATTTTTTTCGATAACCTTAGTTTGTTTTAAAAAATCGGTATTTCTAAAAATAAGAACGATACCGCTTAATGCATAAACAGCCATAATACCTGCTAAAAAAAAGCCTAAATAACGGTGTATAATTCTCATTTTTAAGCTTAACGAAGTATTGCTTGCCATAGTTATTTAATTTTTCTTGTGATTTAAATTTTGACAAAAATAAATATTAGTACATCACTAACTTTTAAAAATTAGTTAAGAATTTCGTCTACCAAACTTTATTTTTTTATCCTTTCTACTATTTATGAAATAAACGCCTGTTAATAAGATAATAGCTGCTATTATAGATTGAAGAGTAACTATTTCATTGAGAAAATACCATCCTAATATCAATGCAATTATAGGGTTTACATAAGCAGATGTGGCTACTTTCTCTGTAGTAACTTCTTTTAATAAATAATTAAAAGATGTAAAAGCAGCAATACTGCCAAAGAGTACTAAACAGACTAAAGAAATCTGTGTTTTAAAACTCCAGACCAATGGCGAACTCCATTTTTCTTGAAAAAGTAAACTTGCTATAATGAGCATGGTACCAGCAATTAACATTTGATATCCTGTGGTAATAAAAAAGTTTTTGGGTAAATCTGCTTTAGCAACAAATAAACTCCCAAAGCTCCAACATAAAATACAGGAGAAAATAATGATCATTCCTAAAACACTTCCCTCTTTAATTGTTAATTCTTGTTGACTTACCAGTAAATACATTCCTATAATACCTAACAGAATCCCAATAATAGATTTGAGTTTCATTCTTTTTCGTTGCATAATTCTCATCAATACTAATATGATAAGCGGTTGTAGAGAAGCTTCAAGTGCTGCAAAACCACTATCTACATATTGTAAAGCCCATACAATAGCACCATTGCCATAACCAAGAAATAGAAAACTTGCTAGTGTACAGTTTAAAAATTGTTTTTTGCTTATAGCTAATGATTTCCCCATTGCTTTAACAATGATAAAAATGATAGCACCAGCGATGGTAAAACGTATACCAGCCAACATAAATGGAGGTAACTCTGTTACTGCTATTTTATTCCATAAATAGGTAGATCCCCAAAAGACATAAATAAAAAAAAAAGCAAAAATTATAAGTGCGGTGCGTTTATTCAAAATCTATAATTAAAGAGCAAAGCTACATTAATTATTTAAGGAATATAGCACTGTTTTAAATGTGGTTTTCACTCAATTGTTATATATAAAACAGAAACATTACAAAAAATAAGTATAAAGGTATTTACATAAATCATTATCTATTTTTCTTTGAGCGCTTCTCTTTTGAAAGAAACACCTTCCCAACCATATTTAATAAAATTTCTAATGTTCTGATGGTCGTTTGATTCTGGATGATTCAAAACATCTTTTCTATAATAGTCTCCAAATAAATTCAAAGTTTGTTTTACAGACAAATGGTTGTTTTTTGCAAAGGCAAGAATTTTACAGGAACCATTATTTTCGCCTACTTTATTAACAATATCTCCATTTTTAAACGAAGTAGGTGTGAATTGAAATGTTTCATCAATAATAGAAATTACCTCTGAGAACGATACCGTTTCTGGATGTAATTTTATTTCTTGTAGCAATGCATTTAATGTACTCATTCTATGTATGAAGCTTTTATCAAAATTAAAGAGTACAAAGTTACCTAATTAACATTTACTTTATTTAACATTTTTGAAATATGATTTTATCATTAAAAACATGTAAATACTTAATTTTCACAAATAATATTTTATTTTCTTACATTTTTAAAAATATTATATATATTGTATATTCATACAAGCTAATTAATATTTTTATTATGAAAAAAAATAAACTAAATGGATTATTACTTAATAAAAAAGTAATTTCTAATCTAAATTCTAACGGAGTAAGGGGTGGATCTACCATAGTATTATGCGCAATAATAATTGCTTCAGCAATTGCCTGTACTAGAGGAGCAGACTGTGATTTACCAACAATTGGTTCTGGAGATGGTTCTAATTGTATTAGTACAGATGGCGAAGGCTGGTGTGGCGGTAGAGGATAATGAAATTGGATGAAAAGCTTACTTTTAAAATTACTATTAGAAGTAGGCTTTTATAAATAAATTAAATAGTTATTTTTCTTTTTCGAGCTGTAATTTCCCACTCTGTTGTCTTTTTACTATTTTTTATGACAGAAACTGTATCATAAAGATTTATTGTAGGACATATATGATAAGGAACTCCATAAAAAACATCTCCTATATTAATAGCCTCCCAATTTTTTACTTGTACTACCCCATGTTCTTCACTTTGTGATAGTATTTTATAATCGGTTAAATTAAGAAATTGTATTCTACGGTCTATAGGATTTTCAGATGCTACAGACTTATGCCCAAGATCTAACGTAATAATTCCTTTTTTAGGTTTAGAAATCACCCTAGAAATCAATAAAGCAGCATATTTAAATTTTTGTTCTGTTAATTTCTCACTATACCCCCAATCCCAAAGAACACAAGTACCAGGACTACTAATTCTATCTTGTACTATTGAATGAGATGTAAAAGAGGGCGTGCCTCCACAAATTAATTGAAGTTGATTGTTTTTTTCTTTTAGTCTTTTAAATAAAACTTCAACTTCTTTAAAACCTTTTTCAATTTGATCTTTTCGCTTCTCAAAGTTAGAATCTCTTAGATGGCTATCATAAACATGAAAACCACAAAAAAATAACGAATTAAATGCTGACACTTTTTCAATAAGCATGTTTAAGTCTGCTCCTAATTCTATACCCGAACGATTCATACCATTATTGATATCTATAAAAAAGCCAATTTTAACGGTAGTTTTAAATGCTACATTATTTAGATTTTCAAGACTTTTTATATTGTCTATAATAGTATAAAAATTACAGTTTGGATATTGTTGGATTAATTTACATAAACGTTCAATTTTGGGACCTACCAATTGATGCGCAATCAAAATAATGGCAGCTCCATTTTGAGCTGCCATTTCTGCTTCAGCAATTGTAGAAGCTTTAAAATTTTTAATACCCATTGAGACAATCTTTGTTATTACCTTAGGCATCTTATTTGTCTTGATATGCGGCATTATCATGGTAGGTTTATTAGCAACTATTGCTAACATCTCTTGTAAATTAAACAATAAGCGGTCTTCATAAACAGCTATAGAAGGAGAATCTATTTCTTCAATATTTTTTATTTTGTACCATGCATCCATATCATCTAAAGTCATAAATTAAAAAATAAATTCAAACAATTATTGAAAGCTACGAATGTAATTGATTAATGATGATAGCACAAAAAAAATATTCTAATTATGGAGTTTGTTTTTTTATTTTATAATCTCCATTAGTATTGTCTATATAAATACTATAGTCTTTGAAAAATTGTATTCCTAATCTGAGTTGACTTGAATTCCTAATATCAGTTTCTACATTTTTAAATTCAATAGTTCCCAACATGATTTTAGGAATTGTTCCAACTTTTTCCTTTACTGTTTGGGTTCCACCCAATGTATAAATATTCCGCTCATTATTTTTGAATTCATATTTAGATAATATCTCTTTTGCAAGTGGCATATCTTTTGGAATATTTAAACCAGGGCTGGAAGAACCTAAATCAATAACAACCTTATATTGTTTTTCATTAATAGTTATATATGTGTATGGAGAACCACCATCTCTTATTATTTTAATTCTTTTGTAGTTGTCATTGTCAGTGATTAAGGTTTCATTTGAAAATTCAATTTGTTTTTTGGGATAATCAATCAACCAATTCGCTTTTCGAATAATAGATTGCCCTATGATTCCTCCAAAATTTTCAATTTGTTCTTTTAAACCAATGAGATCTCCATTTAAGGAGTATGTGTTTTTAAAATCAACAGCTCCTATTTTTAGTGATGATACTATTTCATTTCCTAAAGCTACTTTTCGTTTAGATGCTCCAATATATTTTGAAGAATTACCTAACAATTGCTCTCTTTGTATAAGGTTTAATTGAGCGCCAGTATCAAAAAGAAAATTTTTACTTTCTCCATTTATAAGAACCGGAAGCGTTATGATAGATTTGGTTGTAGTAAAAGTTGTTTTGTGATGGAATTTTTCTGGAGAGACATTTCCTTTTTTTTGTTTTTGAGTTACAGAACAGCTTATGCTACTCATTAAAATAAAACTTGCGACTAAATATCTGAGGTGTTTTTTGGTATTCATAAAATTCAAATTAAATGATTTAAAATTATTTATTGAATACAAATAAAAGGAGTGTATTAAAAGAAAACGCCCCAATGGAAGCATTGGCACCTATTAAATAACTTGTTTTTTATAAGCAGAAGGAGAATATCCTGTTGTTTTTTTAAAGATACGATTGAAACTGGTTTTAGATTTAAAACCACATTCATAGGCAATTGCTAAAAGAGTGTACTTATTTGATATAGGATCATGTATCATTTTTTTTACCTCAGCAACTCTATGCGAATTGATATAGTCGTAAAATGAAATCTTCATGAATTGATTTAATAATGTTGATAGTTTTTTATCTGTAGTTGGAATAAGTGTGGCAAGTTGATTTAACGTTAAATCTTCAATCAAATAAGGTTTTTTGTTTTCTATTATATTAATGAGTTCTAATTTTAAAGAAGTCATTTCCTGATGATCAAATATTTTTTTTAATTCTTTTTGTTCAGGTTTATTATTGGTAGTGATAGTATTTACTAAAAATTCTGGCAGTAATATTTTAGATTGGGAAATTCCATAATACCCTAAATAACTAATAAAAAAAACCATAGGGACTACTGTCAAATAGCCAATGTTCCACTGTATGACACCAAAAAATAATTCATAGAGAGTAGTCATTAAATCAATACTAATAATGATAATAGAACCTATTAAAAGAAGTTTAACCCATTTTAAATCTTTGTCATCAATATTTGAATAATGATGTTTTATTGATTTTTGTAATGTTAAAAGTAATTGTAAGGCAATAAGGCAATAGATTAATGAATAAGTTATTGCTAATGAAATAAAAGTTTCTAAAGAAGCTATATACTTAAATAACGGATGTTTAGTTAGTATCAAAATTAAAGATGGTATAGAAATAATCACTATGTAAATTAAGGGAAACAGAAAATGAATACGATTCTTTTTTAGTAAGGTTTTAGAATTACTAAAAATACATTTTACATATAGAAATAATAAAGGACCAATAAGAACAACAACCGCATCTTGGAAGATAAAAGTAGCTATGAATAATAGTTTTATAGCGTGTATATAAGAATAGAAAAAAAGAAAAACAAAAAAGAAAAGAATGAAAATACTTATCAATATTTTTTTAGAAGGTTCTTTCTTTTTTTCCTTGAATAATATAAATAGAATTAAGAAGGATATTATAATTCCTGTAATAAAAGAAAAATCTAAAAATAAGTCCATTTATTAATTGAAGGTTAAAAACCAAATATAAAACTATCTATAAAAAAGCACCTTATTTCCTTTTATTTCTTCTATTATAATTTTTGTCACCTTTTGTTTTAGGTTTTTTATATTTCTTTTTAATGATGCGTTGATAAGACCCGCCTTGATTTGTCTTCTTATTTTTCTCTTTCTTTTCGTGAAAACCAGCGCCTAATCCTTCTTCCCTAATGTCATCCCCTCTTTCTATATATTCTGATGTTTGAGGCTGTTCTTCTGCTGTTAACTGTTCTGAAATTTCAATAGTTGAAGGCATTTCCATAATTGAAATCTCAAGATTCATTAACGCTTCAATAGCAGCTTTATCTTCTTTTTCTTTTTCAGTATAAAATAAAATAGATGCTCCCTCCTTCTCTGCTCTTCCAGTTCTTCCTATACGATGCACATAATTTTCTGGATATGAAGGCGTATCAAAGTTAATAACATGGGTAATTTCATTAATATCTAACCCTCGAGACATAATATCTGTAGTTACTAATATTCTAGTAACTTCATTATTGAAATTTTCTATAGAACGTATTCTGTAATTTTGAGTTTTGTTAGAGTGTATAACTGCTACTTCAGTTTCAAATAAAGAAGAAATGGATTCAAATACCAAATCAGCACTCTTTTTGTTGGACACAAAAACCAACACTTTTTTAAAAGTATCATTATCTTTTAATAAATGCACCAATAAATTCACTTTTGTATAAAAGTTAGGAACAGAATAACAACTTTGAGAAATAGTATCTAAAGGTGTTCCACTAACAACAACAGAAACGTTTACAGGCGCTATAAAAAAATCTTGTATTAGCGCATCTACATGCGTTGTCATTGTGGCAGAAAACATAATATTTTGACGACGTTCTGGCAATAATTCAAGTATATTATTTAATTGAAATTTAAAACCTAAATCTAACATTACATCTACTTCATCAATAACTAATTTTTTGATGGTTTTTAGTTGTAATGTTCTGCTAATTACTAAGTCGTATAACCTTCCTGGAGTAGCTACTAAAATATCTAAGCCTTCTGCTAAGGCTTGTCTTTGAGTATTAATATTAACACCTCCATACACACCAATTACTCTATTTGAAATGTATTTGCTAAATTTCTTAATCTCTTCAGTTACTTGCATAACCAATTCTCTAGTTGGTACTATAATCAAAACTCTTGGGTGCAATTGAGTAGAGTATTTTAATTCTTGTAAAATAGGAAGCATATAGGCCAGAGTCTTTCCTGTACCAGTTTGCGCGATTCCAACCATATCTTTCCCACTTAAAATCACGGAGAAAGATTTTTCTTGTATAGGCGTAGGCTTTTCAAAACCTAAATCGTCTAAGGCGTAATGTAATTGTTTGGAAATAGTAAAGGATGAAAAAGAATCCATTTTGTTTTATTTATTGCAAAAGTAGGATTTAAAATGTTTTAAATCATTACAATGTAGTTTGATAATTAAATCAAGCTATTTTATAATTTTCTTTTTTTTATTGTATCGAAAAATACGTGTTTATATGTATCGCCAATGGGCAAACAGTTTTTATTTATATAAACAGATAAAGAATCTGTTTTGTCAATATGATATAAGGATATTATATAAGACTTATGAATTTTTATAAAATTACTTTTTGGGAGATAAGCTTCTATGTTTTTTAACGTATTGTATGTAATTATTTGTTTGTCCTTTAAGTGTATGGCAACATAGTTTTTTAACCCTTCTACATAGTATATATCTTTTATGTGTACTTTTTCAAAATTGTTTTTACCATCTGTTTTAATAAAAATAAAAGCATCTTGTTGCGGTAAAATGGTTTTTGGCTTTTCTTCATTTTTTACTTTTAGAACAGCTTCATAAAAGCGTTCAAATTCAAAAGGCTTTAATAGATAATCTACAGCATTTAATTCATAACTTTCTAATGCAAATTGTGGATAAGCTGTTGTAAAAATTATATTCGTTTTTCCTTTTATGATTTTTGATATTTGAATGCCTGTAAGATCAGACATTTGAATATCTAAGAAAACTAAATCTATGGCATCTCTATCTATTAAGGCTAACGCTTCTAATGAATTTGTTGTGGTACTGATGCATTCTAAAAAAGTTACTTTACTGATGTAATTTTCCAGCAATCGTATAGCAGGTGGTTCATCATCAACAATTAAACATTTGAGTGTATGCATGGCATTAGTTTATTAATGGTAATTTTAAATATGCTTCAAAATAAGAGGTCTTTTTTTCATATTTAAAATCATAATTGTTTTTAAAAATCAAAGACAAACGTTTTTTTAAATTATCCCTTCCTATTCCTTTATTGCTATACGTCTGTCCTTTTGATATTCTATTTTTAGTATGGATGCTTATATTTTTATCTGTTATTTTTATATGTATACAAGCAGGGTGTTCTTTATTGTTAAAAATCCCGTGTTTAAAAATGTTCTCAACAAAATGTATTAGAATTAGTGACGGAATTTTTTGATTTTTAATTTTTCCTTCAATAGTAAAATTCACATATAAATTGTTCTCAAAGCGTTTTTTATAAAAATAAATATAATCTTCGATAAACTTTAGTTCTTTTTCTAATGGCATTAATTCCTTATCTGCTTCATATGTTACGTATCGCAATAATTCTGATAATTTATGAATACTTTTTGCAGTAGCTGGCTGTGTTTCTATCAACTCTGTATAAAAGGCATTTAAGGTATTAAACAAAAAATGCGGCTCCAACTGTGTTTTTAAAATAGCTAATTCGGCTTTTTTATGCTCAATTTCGAGATCATGAATTCTTTTCATGTTTTTGAGGTACATAAATAATAAGTACATAGAGGTGCTAAACAAAAGTGATTTTATGATGTAATATGAATTGTCAAAAACATAATACCAAAGAACACGCGTACGATCTGCATAATTATGAGTCCCTATAATTTTATAGACAATAATTTCTTCTACAAAATAACGTATTCCTGCAAAAACGAATAACATTAAAATTACAGCTATTAAAAAAGAAAATATTCTCTTTTTTGAGAGTGTGTTTGGGCATACTATTCTATAATTTATAATATACACTCCATAAAAAGCAATTAAAAAAGTGATTTTATATAAAATACCTACAGGTTCAAAATTACTAAGTAACCGATCCTTGCCTCCATATCCATAATCTCTGAAATAATCCATAAGAAGTATTATAATACCTAGCAGTAAATGATATTTCCATGTTTTTTTTATTTCCATACTACTAAAATATCTTTTTATTATACAGCATGTTACTTTTTAGGACGAACCAGTTATTTCTTTATACCAATCTATTACTCTATAAATTTAAAAAACTAATTGTATGATTTGCATTGTTGGTTTGTTCATAATGCTTGTTGGTGTAAAATAATAATACGAAATTTCTCTTTCGTATAGTTTTATTCCTAATAAATAATTAAAACTATAAATCATGAAAAATACAATTGGCGTTTTAATCTTGAGTTTTATAACTCAAATAACATTAGCACAGAACACTACATTCAATGTTAGTGAACATTTTAAAGAAGCACAATCTTCAGATCTAATGATTTTAGGAACTTTTCATTTTAATAATCCTGGGTTAGATAGTTATAAACCAAAACATGATATCAACATTTTATCTAAAGAAAAACAAAAAGAATTGCAAGAGTTGCTAGCTGTTATTAAAGCTTATGCTCCTACCAAAATAGCTATAGAAAGAAGAAGAACAAGTCAAAAGCGGTTAGATTCTTTGTATGCAGAGTATTTAGAAGGAAGATTTGAGTTACGAACAAATGAAATATATCAAATAGGATTTCGATTAGCAAAGATGTTAGGCCATAAAAGAATATATGCTGTAGATGCTCCAGCAAAGAGAAATACTACACTTACCAATGATGAATACTCAAAAAAAGAAAACTACTATATAGGAAAAGCTGATAGAGCATTATTAGGAAGAGAAATGCTTTTAGATGAAAAATTCACTAAAATGTATGAGTTTGAAGATGATCTTAAAACAAAAGTCTCTTTAGTGGATTATTTTCTTTTTATGAATGACCCTGAAATTCTTAAGGCCAGTCATGGTCATTACCTTATCGGAAACTTTAAAATGGGAGAAGGAAACGATTATTTTGGGCCAGATCATTCCATGTGGTGGTATAATAGAAATCTTAGAATATTCCATAACTTATTACAAATAAACACTCCTGGAAAAGATAAGATATTTTTACTTATTGGAGCAGGTCATGTACCTATCTTAGATTTTCTAGCAGAAACATCTATAGATTTTAGAAAGAAAAACTTCAGCGATTATATAAAAGAAAAGTAATTAGTAGTTAAATAAAATAAGGGACTGTTATCTATTGACAAACAGTCCCTTATTTTTAATACTTAAAAAGGATTTTGTACATTATTTCGATCCCTTGGTAAATCTGAAGTGTTTGTAGCAACAGAAATGTTTGTGCCAATAGAAGTATTTGTATTTCCTCCTACTATTCTATTTGCATTATTAATTTGAGCATTTTTTAATGTATCAATTTTCATCTGTTTTAAATTTTATAGTTGTTGAAAATAAAGAAACAAAAAATCCATACATATTAAGCAATTTTTATTTTAAGTTTAACGAATATGACTCCCCGCATTTACATCTATGGTAGCTCCCGTAGCATGATCCATAAGGCCGCTACACATAAGCCCTATTAAAGGAGCTAGATCTTTAGGTGTGGTTAATTCATTTAAAGCAATTTCACTAAGAATTCGTTCTTCACCATACTCAGCAATAAATTGATCTGCCATTTGAGTACTTGTAAAACCGGGGGAAACCACAAAAGATTTAATATTTTGTTTTCCAAAAGAACGCGCAACACTTCTGGCTAAAGAAGTAATTCCTCCTTTAGAAGCTGCATATGCCAAATATTCTTCTGTTTCTCCTCTAAATACAGCTCGACTGCCTATATAAATAAATCGCCCTCCTTTTTGTTCTTTATAATGATCTATCCCTAATTTGGTTAATAAACCAACTGCATTCAAATTAATATCTAATGTTTTTTTCCAAATTGACAACCAATCTGAAGTTGCTAAACTTGTAGAATGTTCTAAAAATACACCTGCATTAAGAATAATAGTATCTATATTTTTAAAATGCTTTATGACATCATCAAATAAGGTGTAAACCTCAGTTTCGTTAACCAGATTCGCTTGAAAAGCTTTAGAGTTATTATTGTACTTGGCTACCAAATCATCGGCAGCATCTTTATTACTGTTATAATGAACAGCAACTTGTGCTCCCATTTTCATTAAAAACTCTGCTACTCCTTTACCAATGCCATCAGAAGCTCCAGTAAGCAATACTTTTTTGCCTGTTAGATCTATAGTGGTCATTGGTTTATAATATGTTTTTAATCCATCCTCCATCTACAGCGAGAGAAGTTCCGGTAATATAACTTGCTCTTTCACTAGCGAGAAAAGTTACTGCAGCGGCAAACTCTTCTGGATTACCAAAACGCTTTAAAGGAATTTCATTAACAGCATCTCCAAAAGCAGGGTTTTTATCTATGAGTGTTTTTAAACGATTGGTTTGTGTATAACCGGGCATCACATTATTTACCGTGATATTATAGCCTCCTAATTCACTTGCCAATGTTTTCATTAAACCAACAACAGAAGCTCTTACAGAATTTGATAGAATTAGATTTTCTACGGGTTGTTTCACTGCTTGAGAAGTTATAGAAATAATACGCCCCCAAGGCTGCTCCTTCATACTAGGTAAAAAACTTCTAATTAAAGATACAGCACTACCTAATAATAATTGATAGGTTGTATCCCAGTTTTCTTGAGTCAAACTTTCAAATTTACCAGAGGGAGGCCCTCCAGTATTTGTGACTAAGATATCTATATAGTTGTATTTTTCTAAAATAGTAGCTACGATTCGATCACGATCGTTTGCGATAGACAAATCTCCTAATAGTGCTAAAACAGTACCATTGCCTATGCTATCTATTTCTTGTCGAGTTTCTTCTAACAATGTTTTATTTCGACCATTAATAATAACATGTGCACCCTCTTTGGCCATTTCTAATGCTACACTTTTACCTAAACCTTGGCTTGAGGCAGCAATAAAAGCTATTTTATTTTTTAATCCTAAATCCATACATTAAGAATCATTTCTTAAATAATCATCAGACCCATCCAACCAATCTTCGCGAATTGGTGTCCAAGTGTCTATTTCTTCAACATCAGTTACCATTAAAGCCTCATGAGGAACATTTGCAGGTATTACTACAACATCTCCAGGATGCATATCAAAAGTTTCTTCTTTATTCTCTCCAAACCAGAAACGCATCGTACCAGATACTACTTGAGTTACTTGTTCATTAATATGATGGTGTAGTGGTACCGTAAATCCAGCTTTAAATTTCATTTTAGCGATCATTACTTTTTCGCCATATACTAATTTACGTTGCATTTTTGGACCCACCTGCTCTTCAGGAACTTTGTCCCAATTCACCTTTTTAACTAAACTGCTCATATCTCTCTTAATTTGTATTATTATCTTATACAAATATATTTAATACTTATTAGATACATAACAGCTATATTTTAATTAACTTTTTAAGAGAATTTAGTGCTTTTTACAACGTTTAATGATACTTTAGAGAACTTAGAAGTAAAGTAAAATTAAAGCGAACTTAAGTTCGCTTTTTTTATTTTAACTTGCATAGATTCAATATAATCCTCCGTTATATTTACCAACCACCAGTTCCTGTTCCACATAAACACATTTTATCTTCCCCAACACTCGACCATCTACCACTATCCCCAAGGTCTTCTGTATCAAGCGTATCACCCACGCAAACCCATTCACCAGGTATAAGTGTTTGACACGCATGAAGACTACCGCCCTTTACTTGATATGATTTAAAATTAGAAACAGATTGCTTGTTAAGTTTCAAGTTTTTGAATTTCTTTTTTTCATAATTATAAGTTTTAAAAATGATTAATAATACTTAAATATATTTGTTTTCAATGCTAATAAACAGAGAAGAATATCTTGATTTATAAATTAAGAGTACTATTTTTAATCACTAAATATGATTAATTAAAGAACAAAATAGTATATGTTAATATAATAGAAATTTAATAAAACTTTTATTTTAAGATGTTTTATTTTTTTTAGGCATAGGCCCTCTTAAGTGAATAATTAATCCATTGAGAAAATTACGCAAAATTTGATCTCCACATTCCATATATTTTGGGTGTTTCTCATTTCTGAAAAAAGCCCCAAGTTCGCTTTTTGAAACTTTAAAATCTACTAATTTGCAGATGGCAACAATATCATCATCACGTAATTTATGTGCAACTCGTAATTTTTTAAAAATGTCATTATTAGTTAATCCCATTTTACAAAACTATTATTTTTATAATACAAAATAAAAAAGAGGGAATATTATTCCCTCTTTTTCTATATGTTAATTTTTTTTAAATAGCATTGGCTCCGGCTTCTGCTACTTCATGATCGTTCTCAACACTGCTACCACTTACACCTATAGCTCCTATAATTTCTCCAGCTTGATTTTTTATAGGGACTCCACCAGGAAATGTAATCAATCCTCCATTAGAATGTTCAATATTGTATAAAGCACCCCCTGGTTGAGAAAGTTCACCAATAACACCAGTATTCATATCAAAAAAACGAGCAGTTTTAGCTTTTTTGATTGAAATATCTAATGATCCTAGCCATGCACCATCCATTCTGGTAAAGATCACTAAATTGGCTCCAGCATCTACTATTGCAATATTCATTTTTGTATCTAAAACAGTAGCTTTTTCTTTTGCTATAGCTATTATTTTCTCGGCTTGTTCTAACGTAATATTCATTTATATTTTTTTATTTGAAGGCGCAAAAGTAGATATATTAACACTGTATATAGGTATATAAAAAGCTAAAAAAAGTATAAAAAAAACCTTTGTAAAGAGATCGTTGTTAAAAAAAGAATAATAGGTGTTTTTTATTTATATATTGTGTGGATACTAAAAAAATATGAAGAAAATTGCTTTGCACTGGAAGATATTAATAGGAATGCTATTAGGAGTTATTATTGGATTAATAGGCGCTCAAATTCCTGGAGGATCTGAAGCAGTTCAAAATTGGATTAAACCGCTAGGTCAAATATTTATAAAACTATTAAAATTAATAGCAGTACCATTAGTGATTGTTTCTTTAGCTAAGGGGATTACAGATTTTAAAGATTTGACAGCATTGTCAAAAATTGGAGGAAGAACAATAGCATTCTATCTTTTCACAACAGTACTAGCAGTTGTATTAGGATTGTTTCTTGTTAACTTTTTTCAACCAGGAGCTAATGTTAGCCCAGAAACATTGACAAATTTATCAAAAGATTTTACAAGTATGATGTCTGATAAAATTGCTATGAAATCTGAAGTTGCTAGTAAAGGGCCGCTTAGTTTTTTGATAGATTTAGTGCCGGATAATATGTTTGATGCCTTGAGTAGCAATTCTAATATGTTACAGGTTATTTTTGTAACTATCTTTTTTAGTATTAGTATGCTATTACTTCCTAATACTATTATAGATCCTTTAAAAAAGCTTATTGATTCTGGTAATGCAGTAATGCTAAAAGCGGTAGACTTAATTATGTTAACAGCTCCTTATGCAGTAGTAGCGCTAATTGCTGCATTAGTGGTAGAAACTACAAATGGAGAGTTATTTATAGCACTTTCAAAATATGCACTTTTATTATTATTTGGAATGGCTATGTTATTAGCTGTTTATACATTACTCATAAAATTATATACAGGAAAATCTCCTCGATATTTTTTAAAAGGCATTTTACCAGCTCAATTAACAGCACTTACTACCAGTTCTAGTATGGCTACTTTGCCAGTAACAATGCGTTGTGTTGAAGAAAACCTTGGAGTAGAAAAAGAAATAAGCAGTTTTGTATGCCCAGTAGGAGCTACTATTAATATGGATGCGACCAGCTTAATGCAATCTATTGCGGCTGTTTTTGTTTGTCAAGTATTAGGGCATGATTTAGATTTAACAGATCAATTAACTATTGTTTTAACAGCAACACTAGCTTCTATAGGAGCAGCTGCAGCACCAAGTGCAGGAATTATTATGTTAGTTATTGTATTAGAATCTGTAGGGTTTCCATCAGAAAAACTAGCAGTAGCTTTGGCAATGATTATGTCTGTAGATAGGCCTTTGGATATGGGACGTACTGTTATTAATATTTCTGGTGATAGTTGTGTTTCTGTAATGGTGGCTAAGTCTTTAGGAAAATTAAAATGATTTTAAAATCTGATGAAAAACTCACAGTCAAACGAAAAACAATTGGTAAGCTTTACAGCCATGAAAAATGGTACTGTAAATGATTAAGAATTATTGCTAAAAATGATGAAGAAACAGCCAAAGAACTCCCAGATAAACTCATCGAGCATCTAAAAGAAATGGCAGCAGATGATGGTGCTTATAAAATTAGTCGCTTAGATCATGTTTTACAGTGTGCCACAAGAATTTATAGAGATGATACAGATATTGATTGGGTTATAGCAGGATTATTTCATGATATAGGAGATGTGTTGGCTCCTTTTACACACGGGCAAGTTGCATCAGAAATTATTAGACCTTTTGTAAAAGAAGAAGTTTGTTGGGTGGTGAAAAACCATGAAAGTTTTCAAATGTATTATAACATTAGTCTTTTTAAAGAGTTACAAAATACAAGAGAGAAATTTAAAGAACATCCCTATTATCAATTGGCAATAGATTTTTGTGAAAAGTGGGATCAAAATTCATTCGATCCTGATTATAAATCTGAACGGTTAGAGTTTTTTATTCCAATGATAAAAGAAGTTTTTTCCAGAGACCCTTTTACTCATTAATAATAATTATATAAATTTCTTTATGAATTTTAAAGAAGAAGCAGCTTATTGGACGCAACGATACCATGAAAATAGAACGGGATGGAATATAGGATATCCCTCTACTCCTATTAAAACATATATAGATCAATTAAAAAATAAAAAACTAAAAATTTTAATCCCAGGTGCCGGAAACGCTTATGAGGCAGAGTATTTACATCAACAAGGGTTTTCTAATGTCTTTATAATGGATATTTCTGAAGTTCCATTATTTGAATTTCAAAAACGAAACCCCAACTTTCCTAAAGAAAACATACTATGTGAGGATTTTTTTAAACATAAAGAACGCTATGACCTTATATTAGAGCAAACGTTCTTTTGCTCCTTTGTTCCTTCAGATAAAAATAGAAACTTATACTTCAAGCAGATGGCCAATCTTTTAAATATAGAATGGAAGTTAGTAGGTTTATGGTTTGATATTCCATTAACTGGAGATCTTGAAAAACGTCCTTTTGGGGGTGATAAAAACCTTTATTTAAGTTATTTAAAACCACATTTTAAAGTAAAAATCTTTGATATGTCATACAATTCTATTAAAGAAAGAAGTGGGAATGAATTATTTGGGATTTTTACAAAAAATAATTTAGATTAAAGTATGGGTGCTATTACTAAACAGGAAAAAATATTTTTTAGTTTATTACTGCCGATTTTAAAGCATTTTATATTAAGATGACAAAATCTGATCCAGATTGGAATCCAACTTCTTTTGGTTTTGATTTGAAGAAAATTCACACTGGAACACAATTAGAGTTTTGACATATTGAATGGTCAGTGTGCAATGAACATTATAAAAGGCCCTCTTTTTGCTGGGTTATGCTTTTAAATGGATTAAAAAATTATGTAGAAACAGAAGAAATAATTCCTTTTGAACAGAGAGCATAATCAAAAAGAGCACTATACTACTGTAAAGCACTCTTTTTTCTACTTAACTACTACAAATTTAAATTACTATTCGTAATCAATATATCCATCTCCTCCAGGGGTGTAAAAAGTATCAAAATCTGGCGGAGTTAATGCTTTATTAGTTTGTAGCTTTTCAACTAAGTTTGGATTAGAAATAAAAGGCCTTCCTACGTAAACTAGGTCATACCCTTCATTGATATGATCTTCTGCTTGTTTTGCAATATGAACATCGCCTCCAACTATAATAACTCCTTTAAAATTATCTTTAATTGTCTTTTTTATGTCTGTAGCAAACTCAGGAGCTCCCATAGCCACACGCTGATCTACGATATGTATATAAGCAAGGTTTAGTTTTGCTAACTCACTAGCAAGATAAGAATACATAGATTCTATGTCATCAAATTCTCCTAATAGATCATTAAAAACACCGTAAGGAGAAAATCGAATTCCTACTTTATCTCCTCCAATAGCTTCAGTAACTTTTTTAGTTGTTTCTATAACAAAACGAACTCTATTTTTATAATCGCCTCCATATTCATCATTTCTTAAGTTTGTTTTTGGATTTAAAAACTGATCTAATAAATAACCATTAGCACTGTGTAACTCCACCCCATCGATACCAGCTTCTATAAGTTTTTTTCCAGAAAAAACGTATTCTTCTTGCGCTGTATTAATATCTACAAGCGACATTTCTTTAGGAGTATCATGAGGCTGCATTCCTTTACTATCGGTATACATTTCTCCTCCTAATTGTACTGCAGAAGGAGCCATAGGAACCCCTCCTTCTGGTAAATTTAAGGAAGCTGTTACTCTTCCTGTATGCATAAGCTGTACAAAGATTTTCCCATTTTTAGTATGCACTTCCTCTGCAATAGTCTTCCACCCTTGTATTTGGGCTTCAGAATAAGCTCCTGGTATTCTTGGGTATCCAATACCATTAATAGAGGGAGAAGTTCCTTCCGTAATAATTAAACCAGCACCGGCACGTTGTCCATAGTATATTTTCATTAACTCATTAGGAATATTGTCTATAGCTCTACTTCTAGTTAAAGGAGCCATAACAATTCTATTTTTTAATTTTATCGTACCTAGATCAAAAGGTTCAAAGGTTTTCATAGTTACATTTTATTTAGTTACCAAAAGTAACTATTATTAGTTACTAAAATAAATTTTTATACCTTTGAGTTTGAAATACTAGTAACAAAAAAGTAACTAACATGACAAGAAAGTGTATTGAAAACCCTAATCATTGCCCAATAACACACTCTATGAACATTATTGGTAATAAATGGACTTCTATTATTATTTATATGTTGGCAGATAGAAAGCTACGTTTTGGAGAACTGGCAGTACGTATTGATAAAATAAGTAGAAAAGTACTAACAGAACAGCTTAAAGAGATGGAAGTTAGAGGAATTATTTTAAGAGAAGCACATCCTGAAACACCACCTAGAGTAGAATATTCATTAACAATTAAAGGAAAAGAATTATTGCCCATATTAGATCAACTATGTGCATGGAGTAAAAGTATAGCAATATCTATGGTTGAAGAATAGTTTTTAATCAGCATCTATATAGGCTTGTTTAATGTACTCTAAAAGTTCGCTGTCTATATCTTCTTTTGTATAGACTTCTACTCTATTGGTACACATGGTTCCAAAATTACCAGAATTTTTTAATTTATTTTTGATCGTAGCATTGTTAAGTTTCAATCCTATATCCATTCGCGTTTTTGTACTTGGTTGAATAAGAGTAAATTGTCTTTTTCTTCGAATACTTACACTTGCTTTTTTTGGTACTATTTCAATATCATTTCCTAATTCTTTAATTTTTTCAATAATACTATCGAAAATAGGTTTAAAATGTTCTTTCCCTTTGGAATATTGCAAATTAATTAAATCATCAGGATTATGAGAAGCAGCATCTGAAGCTCTAGCTTTTAAACTCACAAAATTGGCAAAGCCATGTGTAAAATCATGCTCTGTTTTTAAGAACTTGAGAATTTCACCATGTTTCTCAAGTTTAGTAGCTTTAACAATTGTTATCCACTCTGTTAAAGATTTCCCTGTTTTATCTAAAAGTCCTTTTTCCATAATAAGTTATTACCAAGCTCCCAGTATAGCTCCCATCAATGTTAACGAAAGTACACTATATCCTGCATTTATAAAAAATATAGTAAGCGATTTCATTTCAAAAAGATATTGAATTCCTGTAAAAGTAGCAACCCAACCAATTCCTGCAAGTAATCCAGCTGTCATTCCAAAAATTAAATTTGTATCTACTCCTATAAACATCTCTAATAACAATGCTGCAATACAAGCCAATATTAAAGATAAACCGAAAGTTTTTGAAATCTTTCTTTTCTTCAAATCTTCTTCGGTAAAATGAAAGGCTCTCATCCATATTCGCCCAAATAAGGGACCGTACCAAATTCCACCTAATAAGAAAGATGAAATTCCGGCTATAAGAACTGAAAACCAATTAACACTTATAAATGCAGATGCTAAATCCATACTCAAGTTTTTAAATTAATGAAGTAAAAATAGCATGCATAAAAAGTAAAGTATTGTAAAAAATTAACCTTCTCTGTCTAAAGGAAAAAAATTTCTCTCGTCATCTTCATACCCTGCCTGGATAAACTCTGTTGGATTAAAACCTGAAAAATGCTTGAAATCTTTAATAAAATGTGGCTGATCAGAAAAACCATAATCATATGATATCTGAGACCATGAAATATTTTCTTTTTGTTGAATTTTTGCCAAGATTTCGTTGAAACGCATAATACGATGGAAGTATTTGGGAGTTAGCCCCACATATTTCTTAAACTGTGCTATTAAATGTTTCTGAGTAAATGGATAATGTTCAATCAATTTATTAAAAAAAATTCCTTTAGATGGCTTTTGAAACTCATTGATAACATTAATAATAGCTTTTTTTGGTTGTTTTTCATTATCAAATCGCTTATTCAGCCAACCTTCTACGAGTTTAAATTTTTCTTGCGGATTGTCTGCTTTTAACAAGCTTTTACGGAGTTCTAAAATTTCATTTCCGAAAAGTTCTTCTGCGTGAAAAATTTGTTCATTAATCTTATCTATTGAATTATGGAAAAACGGATATGCACCATAAGCCTTAAATTGTATCACAAACATTTCAGATTTTTGATGAGCAGAAATAGAAATATAATTTTTATGCATCCCTGAAACCCATACTTTCCTATACGTTTTATTGGGTTTTAAAGTATCATTATCATAAGTACTTCTAACAATATTATCCAGTTCAAAAATAAGGAATACATGCCCGGTAGGGATCACTCGTTCTATAGAGTGATCAGGTATAAAATCTTTAAAATATATTAAAGATTCTAGATACTCCCCAATGATTCCATTAGGATTATAGGTTTCAAAAATCATATAAATAATGTTTAATTGTAGCAAGCTAATTATTTTATAGGTTTAATTAAACACCTAGAAGCGTTAAATTATAAATTGTAAAAACTGTATTTGTAAATTTTATTGCTAAATTAGAGATGTTCTAATTTAACTGTCTATATGGAATTTACCACCAATGCTATCTATATTATAGCAGTGCTTGCTTTTATTCTTTTTATTTCTGAATGGCTAGTCAAAAAACCTTTTTTTAAGAAATTTGGAATCGCTTTAATGGTTATTATTATTACAGCCATACTTGCCAATATAGGATTGGTACCAACTACGACTAATCCAGTTTATGACAATATTTTTAAATACGTAGCACCAGGAGCATTATTTTTACTTTTGCTTGATGTTAATCTCGGGCAATTAAAAAAGTTAGATTCCCTATATTAATCGCATTTATTATTGGTAGTATAGGAACTGTTATAGGTGTCATTGTAGCTACTTTAATTATTAAAGATAACCTCCTTTTGATGGTATTTACAATGCTATAGCTGGTATGATTGCAGGCACTTATACAGGAGGAAGTATCAATTTTAATGCAGTTGCGCTACATTATAAAGTAGTTGAGAAAGGAGTTATTTATACCAATACAGTTGCTGTAGATAATGTAATTACTACACTTTGGTTTTTTCTTACTATAGCCATTCCTGTTGTATTACAAAAAATTGCACCTCGTATTCGATCTAAGTCAGATTCTAAAAAGGATAACGAAAAAATAAACAACCTTCCTCCTACTGATGAATCAGAAACCCTTACCTTAAAATCATTGTCGCTATTAATAGGAATGAGTTGTTTTGTTATTTTTATTTCTGATTATGTTGCTGGTTTTTTTCAAGAGCAGGATATTGTTATACCTTCTATTTTAATACTTACCACTTTAGCTCTCCTTTTGGCTCAAATTCCAGTTATTTCTAAATTAAAAGGAAATATGCTTCTTGGAAGTTGGGCTGTTTACTTATTTCTTGCTGTAGTTGGTGCTTTTTGTGATTTTGCTGCATTGGGGCAATCGGGTTCTTTATCAATAGCATTATTGATTTTTGTTTCAGTAACGGTATTAATACATGGAGTTTTTACTTTTGGAGTGGGATATTTTTTAAAATACGACTGGCAAATCATTGCTATTGCGTCTCAGGCTAATATTGGAGGAGGAACTACAGCTTTAGCATTGGCTAAAAATTTTAAGAGAAATGAATTGATTTTACCTTCTATTATTATTGGATCTATTGGAAATGCATTAGGAACTTATATTGGTTTTTCTATAGCTGGTTATATATAAAAAAAGAGCTTGATATTTTATCAAGCTCTTTTTATTATTATTTATATGTTTAATTTAAAAATTCACAGACAATTTAAATCGAGCCTGAAATGGTGTTCCAGGTGTAAATGTAATTTCTTCAACAGATTCGGCTTCGTTAAATAAACGAGTTTCAGTAGCAAATTGAGTTTCATTCCATTCAGTATCAAACAAGTTCTCAATGATCAATCCTAAATTCCAGTTTTTAACAAAATTGTAATTTAAATTAAAATCTGTTACAAAATATCCATCAGCAACAATAGTATTATCTTCGTTAGCGGGCCTGTCATCTATAAAACGATAGTTAATTCCGCCAGATAATTTTCCTAAATTTTTGACGCTAATTCCACCTACAGAAGTAAAATCTGGAGCTAAAGGAATAAAATCTTGCCCATCTGGCTCATCTACACTTCTTGCAAATGCATAGTTAATATCTGTATTTACATACAGCCAGTCTGTAACTTGGTATCTCAATCCTAAATCAATTCCTAATCTTCTGGATCTTCCGCTAGGTTCTACTACTGCTTCATCTCCTACATATACAAATTCCTGTTGCAAGAATAACCCCCAAAGAGCTGCATTAATTACAAATTTATCTATAGGTTTTATAATGGCTCCTAGATCTACTCCAAAGGCGCCTGGTAAAACGTCCAAATCTTGATTGTCATCATTTGGTACTCCCAAACCTTGTGGATTAGTTACTACCCTACTATCATTAGAATGAAATCCTACTCCAAGTTTGGTGAATAATTGTAAATTTTCATTGACATCGTATAATACATTTAATTTAGGACTCACAAATACTTCATCTTCACTTCTGCTGTCAAAAGTTTCAGATAGCAGGTTTTCAAAATCAAACTTGAAATAATCAATTCTTACTCCTGGAACAAATGTAAATCTATCTACTTTTAGAGTAGCATCTGCAAACGCATACACATTAGTTTCATCTACATTTCCAAGAGTAGCAATACTCAATGGTCTTCTTTGGACAGTTCTTGACAATTCAATATCATTTACATCGTCATAACGAAATCCAAATCCAGCTTTATAATTGAATGAAACATTGTCATGATTATTTAAATTCAAGAAATCTGGAGTACTTGAAAATACAGTTTCTGCACCAATGATAGTACGCTCTTCAAATTGCCTGATCTGATCTCCATTTACAGGATCATTTAAGAAAAATGTAAAGTTTGAGAACAATTCAAAATCATATCTTGATAGAAAAGCGTTCGTTTTAATTAAGGAGTTTTCTCCTAATTGCTTACTGTGATTAATCAAGAAATTAGACCTACTTGTATTTCCTCCTTCGGTAGGGTCAATAGCCCCAAACCTTCCTATTTGATCTACAGATCTTAGTGGTATTTGACCAGATTGATCCCATTTACTCTGGAAATGTGAAAGTGTAAGTGTTACCTCTTCTCCTTCTCCTCTATAGTTATAACGTCCCAAAATATTGAAACGATTAAAGTTTTGCGGAGCATCAAAAACACCATCTGTAAAAAGGGCTTCAGATGCAACATAGGCACTACTATTACCTTTATCAAAGATTTCTAATAAACCTACTGCTCTTAATGTATTAAACTGTCCAACTTCTACTGATAAAAGATTGTTCTCAATACGTTTTTTAAGATTTAAATCAATATACCCTGCTGTAGTAAAGTTCCCTTTGCCCGCATTATAAGGTCCTTTTCCAAAATCAAGGTTGTCAATGGTTTCAGGAATTACAAAGTGTAAATCTGCATATCCTTGCCCGTGTGCATGAGACACAAGGTTTACGGGTAATCCATCTACACTAATAGAAACATCAGTACCATGGTCAATATCGAAACCTCTTAAAAAAATCTGTTCTGCTTTACCACCACCACCGTGTTGTCCAATAATCAACCCTGGAACTTTACGAAGAATCTCTTGTGCAGATTTAATAGGAGTAGTTTTTATATCAACGTCAACAATTTTACTCAATGCATTTACTTTAGAAACTAAAACTACCTGATCTAAAGAAACTGCAGCTTCTTTAAGAGTTATCGAAACATTTTTATCTAATTCATTTTCTGTAACCGTTATTTCCTTAGTCTCAAACCCAATAATATGGAAATTAATAATATCATTTACAGAGATATCTTGAAGTTTAAACCCTCCAGAGGAATCGGTATATGAATAACCTCCGTTTGTTTTATTGTAAACACCAACATTCTCTATTGGAATTCCTCCTTCATCTATAATCTTACCACTTAAATGGTGTACTTTTTCTATATCTTTTGCACTTAAACTCCCAATAGTAATAAATAAGAGTAAGTAAACTAACTTTTTCATTTTATTTTATTTAATATATGCTGTATTCTAATCATTTTTGATGTTGCTCTTATGCGTTTTGGTTTTTAATAAAAAGAGCAATATATTTTTGTAATTTTTAAGAAAATTAAATACAATATATCAGTTGGTTATAGGCTGTTCTCTCCAATAATAAAAGAGAAAATCTTTTAAAATACTGATATTTAATACTTTAATTTTTTAAGGTAAATCTAACTGATATTTTGTGTGGGTGGATGCCTTACATCTTTTAAATATCCTTTGCAGAGTTTCTTTTCAATACTCCATGCAATAGAAGTCAATGATGTATTTAAAATGGTATGTTGAATGACATATTGTTGTATTGTAATATGCTTGTCAATTATAGTAGTTACTATATAATCTTCTCCCGCAGAATTATCAGATGATTCAGAAGAAAAAAATTGTTGTATAAATTCTAAGAGTTCATGCTTATGGAAGCTATGATTGTTTTCATGATTATCGTGATGATCTTTAGAAGCAAAATCATGACTATCATGCGTGTTTTTTTTCATTTGCTTAGAGAACATTGCATGTGAAAAAGTATGCACTACATTTACCAATGGTTTTTGCAATGGAACAAACAGGTAACATAAAGCCAACACTATAAGTGTCTTTTTTAATATGAATGACTGTATGTTTGCAGTTTTTTTCACTTTAAATTTCTTCTTTCTTTCACTTACGATAAAATAACAAAAGAGGTTTTGATTTTTATTAAAAAAATTACTCATTTAAGAGCTCTGTAATTATTTTTTCTATAAAAACAGAATATTGTTTAATAGTTGGAAATTCAAACACTTTGTCTAATGGTATTGATATTTCAAGTTGCTCTTGTAGTTGAGTAGTGATACGCAAGGCTGCTAAAGAATCTCCTCCTATTGAAATAAAACTTGCTGCGGTACTTATTTTTTTTATTTCAAGAATTTCTTCCCATATTCTAGTAATAAGTATCTCAATTTCATTCTGTGGAGCTGTATAAACATAATTGCTATCTATACGTGATAAACTATTTCTACGTATTAATTTTCTATCTACTTTCCCATTAGCAGAGAGTGGTAATGTGTCCAATTGTTTATATCCTACAGGAACCATATACCTAGGAAGTTTCTTAGTTAAATGAGATTGTAAATCAGATAATGAAATTTTTTCTCTTGCATTAAAATAAGCACCTAAACTCTTTCCTCCATTTTCACTGGTATCTGCTGTAACGATACAACTAATGATTCCGGGATACTTAAGAATATTAGATTCTATTTCACCTAATTCTATTCTGTATCCATTTATTTTTACCTGAAAATCTGTTCTCCCTAAATATTCGAGCTTGCCTTCGTGGTTTATTAGAACAAGATCTTGCGTACGATACATAAGTGTATCTTTTTGAAATGGATTTTCAATAAATTTTCCTTGAGTAAGAGCTTCCTTGCCTAAATATCCAGATGCAAGTCCTTTGCCACTTAAATAAAGCTCTCCAGCTACTCCTTGAGGAACAAGATTTTTATAAGCGTCTAAAACATAAGCTTTCATATTGTATATTGGTTTCCCAATGGGGACACCCGATTGTTTACTTCTGGGAATAAATTTGTGATACGTACATCCTATAGTTGCTTCTGAAGGTCCATATTCATTAAAAATAGAAATTGAGTTATTTTTAAAAGCTTCGTAAATATGATTTCCTAATTCAGTTTTAAAGGCATCTCCTGTAACTACGATTACTTTAACACCACTATCTTTTAAGTTTTTTCCTTTAAGAAAATTACCATGCGCGGGTGTGAGTTTTATAAAATCTACCTTATTGTCTTCTAACACATCGGTAATGGCAATATCTATTTGTTCATCCTTTTCTTGATATACATGAATAGTACCTCCACATAAAAGTGGTAAAAAAACAGAGTTTGCAGTAATATCAAATCCAATAGTAGTAAATAATGGAATATTAGGTTTTTTTGTATACGTGATATATGTGTCTTTTGTCCAATGAATATAATTTGTTAAACTTTCGTTTATAATTTGAACTCCTTTTGGAGCCCCTGTACTTCCTGAAGTATAAATTAAAAAAGCAATACTTTTTTTATCCAGTTTTACTTCTAAATTTGAAGATGGATAAGCATTATAATCAAAAATATCACTGTTAACAGTATTTATATCTTTATAGATTTCGGAAGAAATATATTCATTAAAAGTTATCACTGTTTTAGCATCGGCATCTTTTAAAATATATGCAATTCGCTCTTGCGGATAGTTGGTAGGAATTGGAATATACGTAGCTCCTGTTTTTAAAACAGCCAATACACTTATAATATATTCTGGAGAGCGTTTAAGATGAATTGCAACATGACTTCCTTTCCCTATAGATTGAGATTGTAAATAATGTGCTAGTTGATTTGCTTTGTCATTTAAATCTCTATAAGTGAACTCTTCGTCTTTAAAGCGAATGCTTACGGCATTGGGTGTTTTCTCTACCTGATTCTCTATTTGATTAATTAAACAACTAGTTTCCGGTATTTCTTTATTAGTATTGTTAAAAGCATTAATTATTTTATTGTATTCTAGAGTTGAAAGTATAGGATGAGATGAGATCTCTTGCTCTTTATTTTGAATAAAAGCATCTAGTACCTTGATAAAATGTTCAGGAATTACATTTTGCAAATCTTCATTAAATACTTCATCATTGAGATCAAAATACAATGAGAATTCACCAGTATTGTGAAAGTCTTGTACATGAAGGCGAAAATAATGTGCCGGATCCTGATGCTCCGGGTGTATCCAAGAAGAGGTAGTATTATAATCATTAAAACTTTTGTGTACAGTATTTATATAATTAAATAATACATTAAATCCTCTATTCAATTTTGCATTTGAAAGACCAGGTTGTGCATGTTTTAAAAAATTATTGGTGGCTATTTGCACTCGTTTTAATAAAGATGAAAAAGTATCATTTATACGAACTGTTTCATTGATAGGGAAAATTTCAACGAGATAACCAACAGTTTCTTTAAAATCTTTTTTCACTCTGTTATGAGAAGGAGTACCAATAGAAAAATCCTCTTGTTCACTTACCCTGAATAGATAAGCAAAAAGCGCGGTTAAAAAAACGTTATACAAAGAAAGGTCTAAGGTCCATAATCGTACTCCTTTTTCATTAGCAAGTGCTTTGAGCTTCTCTGATCGTTCTTTTCCTAAATGTATTGTATGACGTGTAGCTGCTGTTATATTTTTGTTGAAACCCTTCTTTTGATAGAGAGAAAGCGTAGCTATGTTTTTCTGTACTTTTTCTTCCCAATATTCTTTTTCTTTTAGATAAGTTGATGAAATTTTTGATGTAGCTTCAAAAGCGGTAAAATTACTATATGAACCTATAGCTACTGTTGTTTCTTGTTTTTTATTTACAAGATGAGTATACAAATCAGACATCTTTGAAAAGATAATTGAATTGCTCCAGGCATCAGTAATTAGATGATGCTGATTGAAATACCAGATATAATGTTCTTCATTTATTTTTATAAGCACGCTGTCGTACAGGCATTTAGAAACATCAAAAAGTTGTTGTTTTCTGTTGTTTTCCCATTCGTTATAGGCCTCAACTGGATTCTGCTGTTGCGAATAATCTAAAAAAAACATTTCAGTAGGAATTGTATGTAATGCCTCCTGATAAGGTGTTCCTTCTTTTTCATGAAAAACCAATTGTAGTGCCTCACTATTCTTTGCAACGATTTCAAACGCTTTTTTAAAAAAATGACTATTAATTGCTCCGTATATATCATAACGCATCACCATATTGTAAAGAGGGCTTGACGGCGCTAGTTTTTGCCCTATCCACAGTAAATATTGACTTTGAGTTAATGACATAAAAGAAGTAGTTTTCATTTTTTAAGTATGTGAAGGTGTATTTTTAGTTTTTAAATAATCGGTGATATGATTAATAGTCATAAAATTTTCAATAATAAGATCTTCTGGCGGTATCTGTAGTTGGAACTCAGATTCTATAAAGCCTACAAGTTTCATCATTCCTAAAGAATCTATAATACCACCTCCTAAAAGATCATCATGTATATCCAGTTCTTCATCTAATTCTTCACTTATCAATTCTTCAGAAATGTATTTTATCAATTGCTGATGCATGATTTATATTTATGTTAAAATTTCTTTGATTTTATTTCTACTTATTTTTCCAGAACTTGTTCTGGGTAAGTCTTCCATAATTAGTATAGCATTAGGAACAGCATATTTTGGTAATTTTGTTTTACAGAATTTTAACAATTCTGATATTTCAAAACTAGCATTATTTACAGGTAAAACTGTAGCAACGAGCTCTTTTTCACCTTCTTTATTACTAATTACAACTACTGCAGCTTCTTCTACTAAATTGTGTTTTAGAAGCACATTTTCTACTTCGTCTAATTCAATACGATATCCTCTTACTTTTACCTGTCTATCCTTTCTGCCCAGAAAAAGAAGTTGTCCTTTTTCATTTTTACGTACTACATCTCCTGTGCGATAAAAAACATGTTCAACTCCGGGAACTACTTCTTCTTTAAAGAGTGATTTTTGGGTTAGCTCATTATTGTTCCAATACCCTTTCATCATCGTTGCAGATCGGATGATAAGCAAACCTTGTTCCCCTTGATCTACTTCTCTATCATTTTTATCTATAATTTTATATTCGGTATTTCCCCAAACATACCCTATTGGAATAGGTTCGTCTGAAACGGGAGACTTTTCTAGATTGTAATAGGTACATTGATTAACTTCTGTTGGCCCATAAATATTGCTAAACATAGATTGCGGCCATTTATTCATGAGTTGTTTCAAATATTTGGTAATAAATACTTCTCCTGAAAATAACGTCCACCGAAGTGTACTCAAATCTCGTTGTTCTAAGGTGCCTTTTAACAACAAATGAATAAGTGTTAATGGAACAGAAAACCAAACAGTTAGTTTTTCTTTTTCCATGAGTTGAGATAAACTTGCCGGTAATTTTATATAAGCATCGGGTACAATAATAGTAGTTGCTCCAGCCATTGGAGCAGAAAAATACCCCAATGTTGAAGGATCAAAGTGCAAAGGTGCATTGTTACCTATTCTATCATTATCATTAAAATTATACAACTCAATAGTGAGTTTTGCAAAACTCAAACCACTGTAATGAGTATGCATAATACCTTTAGGAGTTCCGGTAGAACCTGAAGTATAAATTATATAGGCTAAATCATCTTCTAAAATATTTACTGATGAATGAATCTTTGCCGGTGTTTTATATAATTCTTCCCATGATATAGTGCTTAAAACAGCAGATTCAGAAAGCCCTACTACCGATTTTAAAGGAGTACTTTCTGTACTAATTTTATGAATCTTTTTGATTTGTTTTTGCGTAGTTATTAAATGACTAATGTTACAATCATTTAAAACAAAACTAGTGCGTGATACCGGAGCTAATGGATCTAAAGGTACATAAGCAGCACCTGCTTGCATAATGCCATAAACAGCAATGCATGTTTCTAGACAACGATCCATATAAATACCTACTCTATCTCCTTTTTTTATGCCACTGCCTATTAAATATGAAGTCAGTTGATTCATTTTTGTATGCAAGTCTTTATATGTCACTGCATTTTCCAAACAACGAAAAGCATCTTTATTCGGAAACTGTTTTGCTCCGTTTTCTATTATTTGAGGTAAAGTATATATGATTGTTGATCTCATTAAATAACGGTTGTTTTAAATCCCTAGTAATCGGGCTATAATATTTTTTTGAATGTCTGAAGTTCCAGCATATAATACACCTCCAATGGCATCTCTTAAATTTCGCTCTATTTCATTTTCAGAAAGATATCCACTACCTCCATGAGAACGAATGGCGTCAATACTAGATTCTATAAAACTTTCACTAAGTTGTAATTTTAACATTGCAGCTTCAAGCATGGCAGACTTGCCTTCACTTTTAAGCCATGCAACTTTATACAATAACAACCTTGAAGTTTCTAAACGCAATTTCATGTTTGCAATACGATTGGTAACCGATTGAAACTCACTAATTGATTTGCCAAATTGTTTTCTAGATTTTATGAAACTGATGGTTTTTTCTAATTGTGCTTCCATGGCTCCTAATTGACTAGCCAGAATACTACATCTATCATGTTCTAATGAATGATTGGTAATACTCCATCCGGCTCCTTCTTTCCCTAATCTATTTTCATCTGGAATAAAGCAATCTTTAAACGATAATTCTCCAATAGGTACTGTACGTAATCCCATTTTTTCTTTATTCGAACTTGTAGAAAATCCTTTGGTTCTATTCTCAATTAGAAAAGCACTTATTCCCCATTTCCCTAATTTTGGATTTGTAGTTGCAAATACTAATGCAACATCTGCAACTGGCGCCAATGTAATAAGACGTTTATGACCATTTAATATATAGCCGCCCTCTACTTTTTTTGCTGTTGTTTCCATATTGAAAACATCAGAACCTGCATTAGTTTCAGTAAGTGCATGAGAACCAATCCATTTTCCTGATGCTAATGCTGGTAAAAATTTATTTTTTTGAGCTTCTGTTCCAAAATGAGCAATAGGTAATTGTACGGTCCACATCTGTGCATTAATTGCAAAAGGCAATCCGTTATCATTACATCCATAACCCAAACCTTCCATTGCCAGAGTAGCACTCAAGATATTTATGTTATCAGATGTACCGCCATATGCATTAGGAATTGACATTTTTTGAATTCCAAAATCTGCACACTTTTGCCAATCTTCTCTTGAAAAAACACAATTCTTGTCCTGATCTAAATACGATTTATTTAAATTTTCCTGTGCAAATTTTACCACACTGTTTTTTAATTCTATTTGTGAACTGTCCCAAGAAAATTCCATAATAGTGTTAGTGATTGATTGTTATTAATTTTTGTATTTTTTTACATTTACGGTTTTTAACCTTAAGTGGTTTTATTTTTTTATGATTTGAATTTCTTTTCTATAAAAAATCGACCTGTTTTCACATTAAGCTATCTTATTTTCAGCAAAATGAAATTTTTGATGAGCTTGTTTATTTTGTGTTGATTCATTCTACAAATCAATCTGTTTTACGTTTCTTTTTCTGCTCTAGGTTATTTAAGCACAAATTTGTAAAACCGTCTTCTCTTTTTTCTCGTATATGCCACAAAACAAAATATTAGTAATCACAAGCAAGTAATGATTTGTACAATTACACTTGTTCATTTAAATGAAATAATGAAGGCAAAAATTTTTCGAGTTTTATTGGTTTTACTATTTGTAATACCAAACTTTGTAAGTGCTCATGCTACTAATCAGAGTTATATCTTTTTAAGAATTTCTGAAGTAACAGGATTTGACGGGCGTTATGAAATTCAAGTAAGAGATTTAAATAAAGTATTCGGATGGAATTATAAAAATGATACAGAAGAAAGTGTATTTCAGCCTTACCTTGCACAAATACAAGAATATCTTCTAAGTCATTCTGATTTTAATTCTGTTTTAGGAAACCACAAAGTAACTTTTACTGATTTTTCAATTTTAAGACTTAGCGATGGTGATTATGCACAATTTCATTTTGAATTGAATAATGATGAAATATTACCTGAAGCATTGGACATTACTTATAATGCAGTGTTTGCTAAAGATAATACTCATAAAGGTTTTTTAACTATTGAGAATAATTGGAAAGCCGGAGTTATAAATAATGAAAAAAATATTGCATTAGATTTTACTCCTACTAGAACTACAGCTACCTTATCATTAACTGATTCATCTGTATGGAGAGGTTTTATGGCTATGGTACGCCAGGGAGTGTGGCATATTTGGATTGGTTTAGATCATATACTGTTCTTATTTGCATTAATACTTCCATCTGTGGTAAGAAGAATCAGGGATCAAAAAAAACACAAACTATTTGATTCTTGGACCCCAGTAGAACGATTTAAACCTGCATTAATGTATGTTTTAAAAGTGATTACTTTTTTTACATTAGCACATACCATTACTCTGAGTCTAGCAACTTTAGAAATTATAAACCTGCCATCACGTTTGGTAGAATCTATCATAGCTTTTTCAATAGGATTGGCAGCTTTTCATAATATACGTCCAATTTTTAAGGGTAGAGATTGGGCTATAGCTTTTATTTTTGGTTTATTTCATGGATTTGGTTTTGCAAGTGTATTAGGAGATCTTGGTTTATCTGGAGAATTCTTAACAATCTCATTATTAGGGTTCAATATAGGCGTAGAAATAGGTCAATTAGCAATCATTCTTGCAATTTTTCCAATTTTATATTTAATAAGAAAAGGCAAGGCATATCCAAAAGTACTTGTTTTTGGATCTATATTGTTAATTCTAATGTCTTTGATTTGGTGTATTGAACGCATTTTTGATGTAGATACAGGAGTAGAAAGTAATTTCCTTGTTATACTAAACAACATATCTGTTTGGTTAGGGTTGAAATAAATTTAAACCCCTCTTAAAAAACGTAAACACATTAAAAAGAAACATAATAGTGGGAAAAAATAATAAAAATACAATTGGTAAAGAATCGCTTTTGAACAGATGGAAAAGCAGAGAAAAAGAAGAGCCAAATACTGTTACCAAGATAAACAAGGTTCCGGAAGGAATAGATGTTCCTCTTTCAAACGGGCAAAAAAGATTGTGGTTTTTACAACAATTGTATCCTAATAATCCATTTTATAATTATTCTGAGATATATACATTTAAAGGGCGTATTGACATTGAAAATTTATTCAAGAGTATACAATATATTTATGATGAACAAGATATTCTTAGATCTACCTATCATATAAAAAATGGAGCTCCTATTCAACAAATCGAATCTATTTCAAAAATAAAAATAGACACTGTAGATTATAGCAAATTAGCAACTAGAGAACTTCAAGTTAAATTAGAACAATTATTCGAAGAACAGGCAAATACTCATTTTAATTTAAGCACAGATCCTCTGATAAAATTTTTATTTATAAAAGTGAATGATTTGCAGTATAAAATGCAAGTTACTTTACATCATATTATTACTGATGAATGGTCTATGGAGGTTTTTAGAGAGAAATTAGCTAAAAACTACAATACACTTAGTGCTTCTTTACCAATTGATTCAGAAGAAATTGAGATTCAATATATAGATTATGCTTATGATCAACAACAGAAGAATATTGAAGAAAAACAATTAGATTACTGGAAGCAGAAACTTTCAGGAGGGTTACCAGTTTTAAACCTCCCAACTGATTTTTCAAGACCTATAACTCCTTCATTTAAAGGAAAATTAAATACAGAAATATTACCAAAACAGCTTTCTGAAGATGTAATTAAACTTTCAAAACAATTAGAAGTTACTCCTTATGTACTATTGCTATCTGTTTGCTATACTTTGTTGTATAGATATAGTGGTCAAGAAGACATTTTAATAGGCTCACCTTTTTCTAATCGAGATACTAAGAATTTAGAAAAGTTAATTGGTTTTTTCAACGATACAGTAGTGATGAGAGTTGGAATCACCTCAGATATGTCATTTGCAGATTTAGTTAAAATAGTAAGAAAGACTACTCTAGAAGCCTTTTCAAATAAGAATGTACCTTTTGATCTTTTGGTAAAATCATTGCAACCTAATAGATCTTTAAGCACAAACCCATTCTTTCAAGTGATGTTTTTATACAATTCTGTTTCTGAGATTTCTTCATTTGGAGTAAATTTAGAATTTGAACATCAAGTCTATGCGGCTAACGCCTCAAAATTTGACTTAACGTTATTTGTCAATGAAAAAAATGGAGTGCTTAGTACTGCTTTTGAATATGCTACAGAACTTTTTACAGAAAGTACTATTAATAGATTTCAAGAATATTTTAAACTGTTATTAGAAGGAATTCTTGAAAATCCAAAAACAGCACTTTCAAATATTTCTATGTTAAGCAAGCAAGAAAAAGCATTGTTAACAGAGGGTCCTTCAGAAGCTAATGGAGAATTTATAGAATATCAGGCCATTCATACAATTATTGAAGAGATCAGTAAAGAAAACCCGGAAAATAAAGCAGTTACTTATAAAGATACTTCTATTACATATAAAGAATTAGACGAGCGAGCAAATAGATTGGCTAGCACTATTCTTAAGCAAGCTGATAATAAAAGTAAAATTATCGGTTTATGTACAGAACGCTCTATAGATATGATTGTTGGCTTGTATGGTATTTTAAAAGCAGGATATGCTTATTTACCAATAGATCCAGAGTACCCTAAACAACGTATTGAATATGTATGTGAAGACGCTAATATAACTACTGTTATTACACAAAAAGCACTAATTGAAAATTTTAATTCAGATACTATAGATACTATTTTTATTGAAGATGTTCAATCATTTCAAAACAACTCAACAGTTTCTTTACCAAATGTTAGCAGAGATGATTTGGCGTATGTAATTTATACCTCAGGAAGTACAGGAAAACCTAAAGGAGTTCCAGTAAGTCATGGAAATATTATTCATTCTACGCAAGGACGCCCAGAGTTTTATGAAAATCAACCTGAAGCATTTTTATTGTTATCTTCAATGGCTTTTGACAGCTCTAAAGCTGGAATTTTCTGGACCTTATGTACTGGAGGAAATCTGGTAATAAGTGAAAAAAGAATAGAGCAAGATATTGAAAAAATAGCATCGGTAATTCAAAAAGATCATATTACACATACTTTAATGCTACCGTCTCTATATAAATTAATTCTTGAACATACTGATGTCCGAAAATTGAAGAGCTTAACAACCGTTATAGTTGCAGGAGAGGCATGTACTCCTTTATTGTGTAAAAAACACTTTGAAACACTGCCTGAAGCATTACTGTATAATGAATACGGGCCAACTGAAGCCACTGTATGGTGCATTGCTCACAAAATAGAAGAGACAGATTTAAAGTATAATACAATTCCTATTGGAAAAGCAGTTGCTAATGCCAATATATATTTATTGGATACTAATAAAAAATCAGTTCCTTATGGAAGTATTGGAGAGATTTATGTTGGAGGGCCATGCTTGGCAGGTAATTATTTAAATAAGAAGGAAATATCAGAAAGTGCATTTGTGGTAAACCCATTGAACAACAATGAAAAAATTCTCTATAAAACAGGAGATTTAGGCAGATACAGAGAAGATGGAAATATAGAGTTTTTTGGTCGAGCAGACCAACAAGTGAAAATTAGAGGGTATAGAGTAGAATTAAGTGAAATTGAAAATATTATATCTTCAGATAATACTGTTAATAACGCTGTAGTAGCTATTGAAGAGGCAGATGAGATTGAAAATCTTGATATTTATGAAGTACCAGATGCAGCAGAATTATCCAAACTTTTAACAGCTTATTTAAGCGAAGAAGAAATAGAAGATGTTTTAAATTCTATTACCTCTCTTAAAGAAGAAGAGAAAATATATTTATTAGAGCAGCTATAAAATCAAAAAAAATCAAAGAAAACTGCGATGAGAAAAATTAAAAGATCCAGATCATTTGAAATGACGTTAGTTATTAACGATGATAATTATATAAACCCACCAAAACAAGCACAACGAAATGCTGTTGTAAATCGTGCTGTTAAAGAGTTTACAGCAGATCTAGATGCTTTGCATGAACAAACAAAACGTTTTGTGCCAGGAGAAACAATTAATACCGTAAATGATCGAACTCAAAAATTAATGACTGAGCAAGAAATTATGGAAGATTGGCAGATTCCGGTAATGGAAAAGATGGCTAAGGTAATTACAGAAAATGGTGGAGACATTCTAGAAATAGGTTTTGGAAGAGGTGTTTCTGCAGATATGATTCAGAAACATCCAATAAATTCACATACTATCATTGAATGTAATGATGCAGTAGTTAACGATTTTTATCAATGGAAAAAAAAATACCCATCCAGTAATATTGAAATAGTTCATTCATTGTGGCAAGATACTATTGAAAACCTTGGGCAATTTGATGGCATATTTTTTCATACCTATCCATTAAACGAAGATGAATATATGCAGTATGTAAACGGAAGTATCACTTTTGCACAACACTTTTTTGCTCATGCCGCTACACATTTAAAACCTGGAGGAACTTTTACATATTTCTCAAATGAAATTGATTCGGTAAGTAGAGAACATCAACGAGAACTATTATCTCATTTCTCTTCTTTTTCTGTACATATTGTTCCATTAAAAATGCCTGAAGATGTAAAAGATACCTGGTGGGCAGATTCTATTGCCGTAATAAAAGCTGTAAAATGAGAACAGAAAAAAACATAACAGATAAAATTGCAGAACTTACAGGGAAGGAACGCAAATTGATTTTAATGAAATTGAAACAATTAGTGAATAAAAACAAACACGCAAGTTCATCAGATAAACTCAAACGTCTAGTTGCGTATGTAGAACCAAATGAATATGCATTTGACTTAGAAAATTTAAAAGCTTCTCTTAAAGAATCACTTCCAGAGTATATGATTCCTTCTAATATCAATGTAATTGAAGAAATCCCTCACTTACCAAACGGTAAGGTAGATTTAAAAGCTTTGGCTTCTATTTCTAAAACAATACAGAAAACGGATACGAACATACAGAAACCAACAACAAAAATTGAAGAAAAATTAGTAACTATTTGGGAAGAAGTGCTCGATTTTAGCCCTATAAGCACGCAGGATAATTTTTTTGAAATTGGAGGAGACTCAATTTTAAGTATTCAAATTATAGCACGAGCACGTAAATTAGGGGTAGAGATATCTCCAAATCAATTATTTGAACATCAGACAATCGCTGAACTGGCGCTTTTTATTTCTTCTACTAGTGATGGAGATACTAATGATAATGAAATTATTGTTGGAGAAGTTCCTTTATCACCGATACAAAAATGGTTTTTTGAAACCTATAAAACAGCTCCTGAATATTGGAATCAAGGAATAAAGTTTAGTAAAATTCCATCCAGTAAAAAGGAAGTTATAAAAACTGTAGTAACAGATTTAGTGATACAGCATGAATCATTACGTCTTAGTTTTTTAAATGAAGCAGCACATTGGAAAGCAATTGTATTACCTGCTAAAGAAATTAATGCATTTGAATATTTTGATATAAGTAATCTTAGGTTGAGTGAACAAGAAACGGAAATCACTAAAATTTTGAATGCTACACAAGAAAACTTTGTTTTAGCAAAAGGATCCCTTTTCAAATGTCTATATTTTGCAACTGGAGGTGATTCAAATGATAAATGCCTGTTTGTATCTCATCATTTATTGGTAGATGCAGTTTCTTGGCAGATAATAACTGACACAGTTCTTTCAAAAATTGAAAACAATACACCTACTCCAACCATCAAAACAACTTCTATTAAAAAATGGAATTCTTATATAGAAGAATTAGCAATGACAAATGATTATGAAAATGATTTTTCCTTTTGGAAAGAACAAGAAAATTTTTCAACAGTAATGCCAACTGATTTCGAATTGCAACTTCCTATAAGAGAAGAAAGCATAAAAACACTTGAATTTAAACTTGATATAGAAAGCACTCAAAATCTAATTAGTAACGTTAATGATACCTACAATACAAAAATAGATGAGTTGTTAGTAACTGCATTGGTAGATAGTGTATGTAAATGGGGAAAATTAGATAAATTAAGCCTAGGAATGGAGCGACATGGAAGAGAAACTAATACTACTTCTATGGACCTATCAAACTCTGTAGGATGGTTTACCGCCTATTTTCCATTACTTATGCAAAATAAAAATGGAGATTTTGGAGCGAAAATAAAATCAGTTAAAGAAAAAATAAGAAGTATTCCCAATGGTGGTTTGAGTTATGGGGCTCTTAAATATTTAAATACAGCTATAACCAAAAAGGAGCTATCTGAAGACTCTCCTCAAGTATTGTTTAATTTTTTGGGGAAACAAAGAGATACAGATGATACTGAAGCAATTTCAGTTGAATTTATAACAGATAAAACAAGGCATGCATTAAGTGAGCGTTATTATGTATTAGAAATAAATTCATATATTAAAAATAATCAGTTGCATATGATGTGGAGTTACAGTGCGTCTGTACACAAACCATCAACTATTGAAATTTTAATAGAATATTTTGAAAAAGCACTTATTGAAATTATCATGCATTGTAATAAAGAACAGAATGGGCAATACACTCCTTCTGATTTTCCAGAAGCATTGTTAAATCAGGATGAATTGGATAATTTACTTAATGAATTAGAATAAAAATGGAAACAGTTAAAAAGCCTAAAATTGAGGCTATATATCCTCTTACTAATATGCAGCAAGGTTTGCTCTTTCATCACCTAATAAGTAATGAAGATCAAGGTTTTTTACATGTTCAGTGTAAATTAGAAGGGAAATTAGACATAGAAAACCTAAAAACATCTTGGCAGGCAGCTGTAAAAAGACATGCAATATTAAGAACATCGGTACATTGGAAAAATGTGGAAAAACCAATACAAGTTGTACGTCCTGATAAGACAATGAATTGGCATCACCACAATTGGGTAGATACATTACCAGAAGAAATAGATAACCGTTTAAGTACATTTAAAAACACAGCTAGTGAAAGAGAAATTCATTTTGAGAAAGGACCTCTTTCAAAAATTAATTTAATTCAAACGGAAGAAAATGTTCACTATTTAATATGGAATTGTCATCACTTATTGCTTGATGGTTGGTCTTGTAGTATTTTGTTACAGGACGTATTCTCATTTTATGAATCCAATAGCACTAAAACAAAATCAATATTAGAAACGGTTCCTTCTTATAAAACATATTTGAATTGGCTACAAAAAGTAGATACTGATAAAGCAGCTTCTTTTTGGAAAAACGCTTTTGCTAACTTTAAAACGCCACCATTATTTAATCCTCAACAAGAATCTGTAAAGGATAAATATGTAACACACCATATGGCAGTTTCTAAAGAAGAAACAGAAGATTTACAATCTTTAGCCAGGCATTATAGAATAACTTCTAATTCTTTATTTCAAGGGATTTGGTCTATTCTTTTAAACCATTATTTTGGAACTAAAGATGTTACTTTTGGGACAACGGTCTCTGGGAGATCTGCTTCATTTCCAAACGTAGAGTTGATGACAGGAATGTTTATGAATGTGCTTCCTGTACGAGCTGTTCTAGAAGAAACTATTCCAATAATGAAATTGTTTCAAGAAATACAATCGAAACAGCAAGAAGCAAGAGAACATGAGCACTTTACCAATGATCAGATTACTTCTTGGATTGATTGGCCGATGGGAATTCCTTTATTTGACAATCTTTTGATTTTTGAAAACTTTCCTTGGAAAGATATCAATAGTGCAGGTATTCAAGTTCGCGAATTTGAAAGTGGTATTACTACTACATACCCAGTTACTTTAACAATAAAAGCAACCGTTTTTTTTGATTTTCATTTATTAGTGAATTCTGAAATGATATCTGATAAAGCTGCAAAGTGGCTTTTGGACAATCTCAAATTGATCGTAAATTCTTTGATAGAAAACAAAGATATTTCTTTAACATCGCTTTTAGCAAAGTTAGAAACATTAGACAGAAAAGATTTTTTAAATAAAGAAGAGCAAAAAAACAAATCAGAATCTAAAAAAGAATATGTAGGTCCTCAAAATGAAATGGAATTGCAGTTGATGAAGATTTGGGAAAATATTTTTGGAAATACCTTTATAAGCATAAACGATAATTTCTTTGAATTAGGAGGAAAATCATTGCTTGCTGTAAAAATGTTTACTTTAATAGAACATAAATTAGGAGTGAAAACCCCTCCAGCTACCTTGTTAGAAAACCCAACCATTGCTTCAATGGCTAAAGTACTTAATGGAGACAAAAAAACCTCTAGTTGGAATTATTTAGTGCCTATTAGAGCTAGTGGAACTAAGAAACCTCTTTTTTGTATTCATGCAGGTGGTGGTCATGTATTTTTCTACAACCCCTTAGCGAATCATTTGGAAAAAGACAGACCAGTATACGCAATACAACCTTCAGGTATTTTTGGAAAAAAAAACATGCATCGCAGTATTGAAGAAATGGCGATAGATTATACCAAAGAAATTAGATTAATTCAACCAGAAGGCCCTTATAATATTGTTGTTTATTGCTTTAGTACTGCAGTAGGTTTAGAAATGGCGATTGAATTAAATAAGCAAGGACAAGAAGCGAATTTAATAGTAGCAGATAGTCTTGCAATGCAAGAAAATCTAAATACTTCTACGCGTTTAAAAATGCGCATACTTGGGTTTGGAAAACGCTTTTTAAAAAACCCTGTCAATGGTGTTAGTATTATGATAACAGACAGAATTAATAGACATATAAAACCTAGGTTGGTTAGAACGTTTGGAGCTTCTCATGATAAAACGATAGCTAAATTGAAGATGAATCTGTTTGAATTATATACAAAGTATAACTGGAAAACATATAGCGGAAGAATAGCATTAATATTGACACACAAAGCTGATAAAACAATAAATAAAGAGTTTATAAACTCATGGGAAAAGTTAACTACTGATACAGTAGATGTCACATATACTAATGGAGGAGATCATCGTACTTTATTTGACGATTCTGATGTGAAATTTATAGCAGAAAAGATAGAAAATTGTATTATTGAAGGAAACTAATAATAATGCCTATTCATAATTTAACTTATATAAAAATTAAACCGAAAGATATTCATGTTTGGTATGCCGATATGAATATAGATAAAGATAAACAAGCGCATTATTTTAATTTACTCGCTCCAGATGAAAAAGAACGAGCAAGTAAATTCTATTTTGAGAAAGATAGAAGAAAGTATATTGTAGCTAGAGGAATCTTAAGAATGCTTTCTGGAAGTTATCTTAAAGAAGACCCAAAAGAAGTACAGTTTGTATATAACGAATATGGAAAGCCAGCATATTTAAATTATCCTAATATAAAATTTAATATATCTCACTCTGGAGAAATGGTTGTATTGGGTTTTGTACTAGATTATGAATTTGGAATTGATGTTGAAATCATTAAAAATGATTTTGATATATTAGATATAGCGCAAAACTTTTTTTCTACAAAAGAGATAGCAGCTCTAGAAAAATTGCCTGAGACTATTCAAAATCACGCTTTTTTTCGCTGTTGGACTCGAAAAGAATCTTTTATAAAAGCAAAAGGTAGTGGTCTATCATTTCCTCTAGATAAATTTACTGTTTCCTTAGATCATGATGAGAATGCAGGACTTTTAGAAACGATATGGGATGTATCTGAAAAAGATACCTGGAATGTATTTTCTTTTATACCTGCCAAAGGATATATCGCAGCATTGGTAGCAAAAGGAAATGTCCAATCTGTAATTTATACAGATTGGGACGCAGAAAACACTCTTTTTTAATTAAATTTTACTAGGCTATAGGTTTTAATGGCTTCATAGTTTGTATAACAAATATAATCGGGCCTAGGAGTCGCTGAAAGCTTCACAGGAGTATTATGAATGCTATTATAAGTAATAATTGCTGTATTCCTGTTATATGGAGAAATATTCATATTAGATCCATGAAATACATTAGGATGGAAAAATATAATTGATCCTCCTTTTCCTTCTGAAGAAACGATCCCATTTTTTTTTGCCTCTTCTAGAATAAAATCATTTCTGACCGTGTATTTTAAATCTGAGTTTAAAGAATTTAATAAATTTTCTTTCTGGTTTAATAAATGTTCTTTCTTATTAAAATCAACAATTCCATGCTGATGTGATTTAGGTATAAACAGTAATGGCCCTTGGTATGATTTCACATCATCTAATAATAACATTACAGAAATCATATCTGGACGAGCTACGCCATCACCGTGATGCCAATAAGGAAAATCTTGATGCCATTCCCAAAATTTACCAGAAAAAGCCTTTTTTAAATTTAGTTTATATTGATATAAGTAAACATCATCCTTTATTAGTTGCTGTGTAGGAATGAGTATTCGTTCATCTTTATACAAATTACCATATAGTTCATCCTGAAGTTCTGGAGCAAAAATAGATCTTATATCACCATTTTCTTCACGAATTATATTTGGTGAAGAATCATCTTTAAACTTAGGTATTCTATTGCTAAGGCTTACAATCTCTTCTTTGTCAAAGGCGTTTTCTAGGATTAAAAACCCATTCTCATGGTAAGACTTAATTTGTGTTTCATTCAGCATAATAATCTTATTTAATGCATTCATTAATCACTTACGAGTTTTTTTTATAAGTGGTTTTAATTTTTATGCTTAATTCTAGTAAGAATATTAGTGCTTTTTTAAAAGAAAACTAAGCCAAATAATACATTTGAATTTTAATAAATAAGAAACAAATTTACCTCTTGTGACTTGTGTAGTTTATATTATTAATTAATAATTTCTCGATAATATCTAGGAGACTTTTTGGCATGCCTTTTAAAATATTTCACAAAATATGATGCATCCATAAAACCTAATTTATAGGCAATTTCATTAATTTGTAAAGGAGTAAAAGAAAGCAACCTTTTTGCTTCTAAAATAATGCGTTCTGATATAAGTACAGAAGGCGATTTTGAAGCAACAGTATTGGTGATTGTTGTGAGTGTTTTAGAAGAGATATTAAGCAAGCTAGCAAATTTTTTAACAGTATAATTTTTATCGTAATGCTGCTCTATTAATTCTCTGAAATGCAAATAATTAAGTTCGTAATTATTAGTGAATTTTAATGTTTCTTCTTGATTTTCTCGATGTGCTCGTTCAAAAACAATGAGTAGTGATTTCAATAAATAACGAACAACCTCTTTGTGTCCAAACTGGACATTATCCTTCAATTCTTTTTGTATAAGATCTATATACGATTTTACCTGTTTAACCAAAGAAGGTGTAATACAATAGCAAGGAGCTCCTCTCCTGTTAAATACATTATATTTTAGAAATATATCTATATCAGATTGCATGAAGAAATTTTCATTAAAATGAATGCCTATGCCTTCATATTCATGTTTAGGTTCAAAATAATGCATCTGATTTTTAGCAATAAAAAAAACGGTGTGATCTAGAACAGGATAACTATTAAAATCTATAAAATGCTTTCCTCCTTTTTTAAAAAACCATAAAATTTGATAGAAACTATGTGAATGAGGGACAGAAGCATGTTCTTCATTCTTTTTAAAATACTCTCCTAATGGGTGTATATCAAATTGTAATTTTTCGGGATGTTCTTTATGAAGATGGTATTGCTGTATTTTTTTTAAACTCATGCTTGATACTAACAAAACTTAGAAAGAAAAAATCGTTTTTCACTCAATGAAAAATATAAACTAAGGATAACGATTAAACATTTAGTTTAGTTATGCTCTAAATAAAGATATTTAATCAAAATGAGATTAAACTAAACTTTTTTAACTCTTACAGCATTCATGCCTTTTTGACCTCTCTCTAGTTCAAAACTAACTTTGTCATTTTCAGCAATATCATCAATCAATCCACTTACATGAACAAAATATTTTTCTTGATCTTCACTATCAATTATAAAACCAAAACCTTTAGAACTATCGAAGAATGAAACTTTTCCTTTACGGAAAGGATCTACTTCCTCTTCTACTCTTGTAGGGACACCAATTTCTATTGTAGAAGCATCTACTTTAACCTTTTTAGCTGGGTCTGGTGGTGTATCTGTAAGATGCCCGTTCTCATCTACATAAGCAAGCATATTTTCTAAACCTCCTCCTTTAGAGTTCGCTTTACGCTCAATTTTCTTTTTTTGCTTTTCTTCTCGTTTTTTTAAACGTTTTTTTTCTCTTTCTTTTTTACCAAAGGTTTCTTGCGCTCTCGCCATTATGTAATTTAATTAAAATAATAAAAATGTGGTACTTATTACAATTATACGGATTCTAAAACACATAATTTCTGTTGAAGAAGAAGAAGGTTTTTACCTTTGAATTATGAAATTCCTTAGATTGTATTTAGTAATAGTAACTTATACAAAGGTATAAATAATAAATGGAAATTACATAATCGCAAATTTCCAATCTTATTAAGATATGATTATGAGAAGTTTAAAAATCACTCTTTTACTATAATCATGGTTGCTTTGACTCCTGTGGTCAAATTCCAAATGTTTTTTGAAATTAAATTTCCTGAATCGTCAAAGACTTTAAATGCAGCTGTATTTGGGCCTCCTAAGCCTTGATTCAATGCCTCTATATCTATTTTGTTAAATCCTTTTTGTAAAGGTATAGAAAAGTGTTTTGATTTGTTAAGGAGTAAGATGTTAGCTTCTATTTCTATATCATTTACAAGGATGCGAACCCTATCTCCATCTTCATCTTTATGATCTCTGCAACTAAATTGAACTGCATTCCCATTACTCGTAAAAGTACCTAGATTTTGATCTTTATAGAACTTAGGATCAATTTTATAGTTTCGCTCTTTCCTTGTTAGTTTTGCATTAAAGTTTTCCTCAGGGTTTTTAAACTTCTTTTTAAGTTTATATGGCCTATTATCTACTTTCTTTTCTTTTAAAATTTTTAATGTTTTCTCTTTCTTATTTAAGATGTTAAGAGATGATGTATTTTCAGGAAGCACTTTTTTAGTATCAACAGCTTTAATTTTAAGTGGTTTTTTTGGTAATTCAACTTGCGCCATTGCACTTAAAGGAAAGATAAATAAGATACTATATAAGAGAATAGTTTTCAAAATAAATGTTTAAATTTTAGATTGATATTTTTAAATTTAAAGGAAATAAGAATAACTATTACTAAAAATAAAAGCAATTTATTCTTTTACTATAATCATGGTAGCTTTCACTCCTGTTGCTAAATTCCATATGTTTTGAGATATTAAACCGCCAGTATCTCCAAAAACTTTAAATTCTGCAGTATTAGGTCCTGAAGTTCCTTGATTAAGCGCTAAAACATCTATTTTATTAAATCCTTTTTCTAATTTTATTTTAAAACTCTTAAAATTACTTTGAAGAAGAATATTTGGCTGTACAATGACACCATTAATTGACACTTGTACTCTATCCCCATCTACAAATTCATGATCTCTACATATGAATTGAACAAATTCTCCATTATTTTTATAATCTCCTAAGTATTGATTTTTTTTATATTTAGGATCTATTTTATTTCCTTTTTCTGTAAATCTTCCCTCAAAAGCTTTTCCAGGGTTTACAAACCTCGATTTAGGATCTATAGGCCTATTGTCAGGTTTTTTGTCTGTTAAAATTTTAATATTGCTTTTCGGTTTATTATTGAGAATATTTAAAGATGGGGAATTGCTTAAAGGTTTCTTTTCTGCAGATTTTATAACCAAAGGTTTTTTGGTTGTTTCAATTTGAGAAAATAAAGAGGTAGTTACACAAACTAACAATATACTAAGTAGGATATATTTCATTAAAAATAATTATAAAATAAAGATACTCATTTTAATAATGAAAATCCTTATGGTTTTGTTAAAGTTAAAATAATCAGTGCGTTAAGTAATAAAAAAAGGAAACATAATAAATATATTTCCTTTTTTTATTTTAAAATAGAATACACTATTTCTTTTTCTTTTTAGCTTTTTTCACCAAAACATTGTCTTCCCAAACTCCTTCATCTACTATTTCTCCTGCTGCATTCCACATTTTACCTTTTCCATGCTTTTTATCTAACTTCCATTTTCCGCCGTATTTCTCACCATTCTTCCAATACATAGTTCCTTTGCCACTACGCTCATTTGCTTTAAAAGAGCCTTCATAACGATCTCCATTAGGCCAAGTATAAGTCCCTTTGCCAGAAATTGCATTTCTTGAAAAACTTCCAGAATAAGTTGAGTTGTCGAGCCATGTTATATTACCTTTAACTAAAGAGCCTTCAGATATTTCTACATCAAAAGTAGCTCCTTGAGAAACAAATTTATGCCATCCGTCAGGAAGTGATCTTACAACTCCAGAAGGTACAGTTCTTAATATTTGAGCTTGTAAGCCAAATGCAAATCCTCCTAATAAGAGAATAAGTGTAATAATTCTTTTCATCGTTTTTTTTTAAATCTAGTCGTAGCCATATAATCATTACTTACATTTAATAAGTATAATTTTAAAAAAAAGAAGTGAAATTTAATCTTTTATAAGATTAAATTTCACTTCTTTTTAACTGCTTTTGTATTTTTTTATAGCAGATTTAATAGATTTTTCGGGCTCAATAACATTATAAGCACCCTAGAAGTCGAAATCTGAAAAAACAGAAGTATCATCAGCGATAACAACAGCTGGACATAACCTATCCATAGGTTTCACATATTTTCCAGCGGTATCCTTCTCCCAGCATACAATTGCTATTTCCCCTTTTTTCTTTGCAATGAGCATAGCTTTTCATTAAGAATTCATAGTTTTATATTTAATTTTAATGAAACTCTTAAAGTTTTAAAACACCTTTAGGTTTGCGCAAAATTTACTATTGTTTTAATAATAATAGTATCTTTAAAGAGCATTTTCAAATTGAATTACTAACATTCATGAAAAGAAGAAATTTTATTAAGAAAACAGCCTTAGGTACTGTTGTGACATTACTAGGTGTAGACATTGTTTATGCCACTAATATGCCAGATAATTACATTCCAGTAGCTTTGCAAGATCCAGATCCTTATAAGTTATTTAATAAAGACAAAAACATGGTTTTATTAAATGATAAACCATGGAATATGGAAGCTCAAGCTCATTTATTAGATGATAGAATTACTCCAGAAAAATCTATGTTTATTAGAAATAATGGATTGATTCCAGAAAATATAGATATATCCAGTTGGACTATTCGTTTTGATGGAGAAGCTATTAAGGAAGAAAAAACATTTTCCCTTTCAGAGCTTAAATCTAAATTCAAACAGTATACATACCAACTAACATTAGAATGTGGTGGAAATGGGCGTAGTGAATTCAATCCTCCTGCAAAAGGAAACCAATGGACTATAGGAGCTGTTTCTTGTGCTAAGTGGACAGGAATACGACTTAAAGATGTTTTAGAAGATATAGGCATAAAAGAAACAGCCGTTTATATAGCATATCATGCCGCAGATTTACATTTGAGTAGAAACCCAGAAAAAGAACCTATTTCTCGGGGAGTACCTATTGCCAAAGCACAAATGGAAGAAACATTGTTAGCTTTTCAAATGAATGGCAAAGAGATACCACTTGTTCATGGATATCCTATACGATTAATAGCTGGTGGATGGCCAGCTTCGGCCTCCGGAAAATGGATAAATAGAATAAGTGTTAGAGATGTTGTACATGATGGAGCAAAAATGACGGGAAGCTCATATCGAGTACCCTGTAAACCTGTAGCACCTGGTGAGAAAGTAGAAGATTCTGATATGTGTATTATTGAGTCAATGCCAGTAAAATCATTAATTACACATCCCAAATCTGGGGCCATTATAAAAAAAAGAATTCCTTTAAAAATTAGAGGGCATGCATGGGCTGGAGAGTTAGAAGTTTCTAAAGTATCATATTCAATAGATTTTGGAGCTACTTGGGTAGATTGTGTTATTGAACAAGCATTAAATAGATTGGCTTGGCAACATTTTTCTGCTACTATAAATTTCCCTCAAGAAGGATATTACGAAGTTTGGGCCAAAGCTACAGATAGTACTGGTAAAAGTCAACCAATGTTATTGCCCGGATGGAACCCTAAAGGATATCTTAATAATGCATCACATAGAATAGCTATAAAAGTAAGCTAATGAAGAAAGAAGATTTTAGATTACAAGTAAAGCTTATTTATAGATATATGATGCTATTTTTTACGATGATAGCAATTGTCATCTCAGGAGTGATTTATATTTCTGTAAAAACTAAAAACACATTTTCTTTTAATGATAATCCAAAAGAATTGATGGTTAAACAAGCCGAGATAAATCCTTCAGAAATTATTGACGGAATTCATATAAACACTGGTTTTAAAAATGGAGAAGGATTGGCTGTTGTTATCGAAAATTGTACCGCTTGTCATTCTTCAAAACTAGTTACGCAAAACAAAGCTACAAAAGAAGGATGGTTAGGAATGATACGATGGATGCAAAAGACACAAAACTTATGGGATTTAGGAGATAACGAGCCCATTATTGTCGATTATTTGGCGACCCATTATTCTCCTGATGAAAAAGGAAGAAGAGAAACGTTAACAGATATTGATTGGTATGTTTTAAAACAAGAATAAAAAAAGAACGATTTTTTATAAACCGCTCTTTTTTTAACTATTTATTAGAGTTAACCAATAATTTCTTTTTTAGGAACTGTAGCTAAATTATCGATAAAAGGTTGTTTTGTCAATCTTTTACCCGTAGCAGCAAAAATAGCATTTGAAACTGCTGCACCAGCAGGTGGTAATGTAGGTTCTCCTAATCCTGTTGGTGATAATTCATTTTCTATAAAATGTACATCTACCATAGGAGTTTCCATCATCCTAATTAATCGATAATCTTGAAAATTAGAAGCACTAGGGACTCCATTTTTAAAAGTGAAGTTACTAAACATTGCATGCCCTACTCCATCTATTACTCCTCCCTGTACTTGATTAATAGCTCCTAACTTATTTACAACAATACCGCAATCTACTACACAAGTAACTTTCTTTACTTTAGGAAAATTATTTTCCATAACCACCTCTGCTACTTCTGCTACATGTGTGTTATGACAATAATAGGCACTAAACCCTTGGTATACCCCTTCTTGCTTTTTGCCCCATTCAGATTTATCTACAACTGTTTTGATAACTTCTTCCATTCTTTCAGGTGAGTATTGAATTCTTTCATCTGAGTGTCCTTTAACATTTTGAAGTAAATCCAATCGCAACTGTACTTTGTCTTTTTCTAGAATATCTGCCAATTCATCAAAAAAGCTTTGTTCAGAAAAAGCTAAGAAATTAGTATAAGGTGCTCTCCAAGCTCCTATAGTAATGTTACTGTCATATTTGGCAACATCAACTTGATAATTAGAAATAGCTCCTGCTGGGAAAAAATTAGGGATTAAACCATACATATTAGAATTAATAGCAGCCTCTTTTAAATGATATCCTGTTATTTCTCCATTTTTAATGGCAGCGCTAATTCTATATTTTATAGCGGGTCTGTAAATTCCAGCAGACATATCATCTTCTCTAGAAAAGACAACTTTTACTGGTTTTTTGGCTAAATGAGATATTTCTGCAGCTTCTAAGGCAAAATCGCCATAAAGTCTTCTTCCAAAACCTCCTCCCATTCTAGTCATTTCTAAAATAACTTCTTCGGGTTTTCTTCCTAATTTATTTGCTACTCTAGCTGCAGTCCCTGCAGGTGTTTGAATAGGTCCAATTAATTCAATTTTATCTGTGGTAACATCTGCAAAGAAATTCATAGGTTCCATACAGTTGTGAGGTAAAAATGGCGATTCATAAGTGCGTTCTACAACTTGATCTGCTTCTTTGAAAGCTTTTTTAATGTTTCCATCTGCTCTCATTGTCTCAAACTTACTTCCGTCTAAAAGACCTGTAAGTATTTTATCATGATCTTCGGTACTCTCTGCTTTACTTCCTTCTATCCAACTGGCTTCTAAAGCTTTTTTACCTTTCATTGCTGCCCAAGTACTATTCCCTAAAACAGCAATTTTATCATCAAACCGAATAACATCTATTACTCCTGGAACAGCTTTTGCTGCAGTATCATCAAAAGCTTCTAATGTATTACCAAAGGCAGGAGGTCTTAATACAGAAGCATATAGCATTCCTTCTCGTTTAAAGTCCATCCCGTATAAAGGTTTACCTGTAACGATTTCATCAATATCTACATTTTGAATATCTTGACCTATAATTTTATATTCAGAAGGTTTCTTTAAAGTAACATTCTCAGGCACCTCTAGTAAAGCAGCTTCTTTCACTACATCTCCATATCCTAATTCTTCTCCTTTAGAGTTTTTAATCATTCCTTCTTTAGTGGTACACTTAGAAGGGTCTAAACCCCATTTTGCAGCAGCTGCATTTACAAGCATTTGTCTTGTCGTAGCTCCAGTTTGTCTTAGAGCATCCCATCCAAAACGTATTGATTGACTTCCACCTGCAACTTGTCTTTGAAAGTTTTTAGTATCTAGTTTTCCTTGTGCTACATGTACATTTTTCCAAGCGACATCTAGTTCTTCAGCAATGATCATTGGCATTGCTGTTTTTACACCTTGTCCTATTTCAGGGTTTGGAGAAAAAATTGTTACTATTCCATTATCTGCTATCTTTATAAAAGCGTTAAAATCATTAAAGTCTAAAGAAGCTATATCTACAGGAAGTGTTGCTTTTGGATTGCAAGAAGTAAATAGATTAAAACCGATAAGCATTCCACCACCTGCAAGAGAAGAAGTCTTAAGAAAAGATCTTCTGTTAAATGTTAAATTCGTTGAGTTTTTCATTTTAATATTTTAAAGGTTGGCTTAGCTTAGTTTTTCTGATGCAACAGAAACGGCTTTTTCAATTCTATTATAGGATGCACATCTACAAATATTTCCATGCATGGCTTGACGTATTTCATCTCCTGTTGGTGAGGGGTTTTTTTCTAGAAAAGCAGAAGCTGTCATCATTTGACCTGCTTGACAATAACCACATTGAGGAACATCAATTTCTTTCCAAGCTTGCTGTACAGGATGAGATCCATCCTCAGACAAGCCTTCTATAGTTGTTATAGATTGATCTCCTACAGCAGAAACCTGAAGCAAACATCCTCTAGTTGCATCACCATCTAGATGTATGGTACATGCGCCACATTGCCCAATTCCACATCCAAATTTAGTGCCTACTAAATTCAAGTGGTCTCTTAATACCCAGAGTATAGGAGTGTCTTCTGCAGCGTCTACGGTATACGATTTACCGTTTACTTTTAGGTTATAGGTTGGCATATGTCAATTTTTAAATTAGAAAGTTGCAATGAAGTTACTAAAAATTGTATTCTGCACCCTTCTTTTTAACAAGAATCAAACATAATTTTAAGAAAAAAATAAAAACACATTCTCTTATTAAATATTTATGTAATAAGAGACGTTATCTTTATACACTATAAATAAGATTGTTATGATGAAAATAATAGTAAATAAACAGATTTTAATAATTAGTATATTATCATTAATTCTTTTTGCTTGTGGCAGTGATAATGTAGATATAGATACAGATAACGATGATGATATAGAAATTCCTTTAACCCCTGCTTCATTAGAAATAGTAGATGCTTTTCCTTCCTTACGTTTTGATCGCCCAGTAGATTTCCAAAGCCCTAATGATAATTCTAATAGAATTTTTGTTGTTGAGCAGCGTGGAGTGATTTCTGTTTTTTTAAATGATTCTGAGATTAGTGAAAGCGAAGTTTTTTTGAATATAGAGGGAATTGTTGATGATTCTGAAAACGAAATGGGATTATTGGCTTTGGCTTTTCATCCAAATTTTGAAACAAATGGATATTTCTATATTAATTATACTTCATCTAGAATATTATCTAGGGTATCGCGTTTTCAGGTGTCACAAGCAAACCCTAATGTTGCAGATGCTACTAGTGAGGTTGTATTTTTAGAGATTCCTCAACCATTTACAAATCATAATGGAGGAAAACTATCCTTTGGACCGGACAATCTTTTATATATAGCTTCTGGTGATGGAGGATCTGCAGGTGATCCTCAAGGAAATGCACAAAATACGACAAATCTTTTAGGAGCTATTTTAAGAATTAATGTAGATCAACCAGCAAATGGGTTGAATTATTCAATTCCTTCAGATAATCCATTTGCAAGTAGTTCAAGTTCTAGAAGAGAAATATATGCCTATGGATTGAGAAATCCATGGAGAATAAGCTTTGATATACAAAATGGAGCTTTGTGGGCTGGAGATGTTGGACAAAATAATTTGGAAGAAATTGATATTATTGAAAATGGAAGTAACTATGGATGGAATATATTAGAAGGTACAGATTGTTTTCAAGCGACAACCTGTGACCAAACAGATCTTACCTTACCTGTTTTTGAATACAATCATGACAATGGTGATTTATCTATAACTGGTGGATATGTTTATAGAGGTGATGAGATCCTACAATTGCAAGGAAGGTACATTTACGCCGATTTTGTTTCGGGTAGAGTTTGGGCGCTTACTGATAATGGAGATGATACCTTTTCTAATGAGTTGATAGAAGACACCTCATTTAATATAGCTGCTTTTGGAACAGATATAGATAATGAACTTTACATCTGTAGTTTTGATGGTGCTATCTATAGATTTACCGAAAATCAAGAATAAGTTGTTTATTTTCTTCCTTTAACTTTATAGTTGTTATAGAGTTTATAAATAAAAATGCTTATCATAAAAAAAATCACAACAGCAAGAACACTTTTCTTTTGAAAAGGATTTATAGTAAAAGAATATGATGCAAAATAAAGCGAAGTAACGATTCCTATAAATGATAGAATACCTGCTACAATTAATTGTTGTTTTGTAGGGCGGTCAAAAAAATTATTTTCTTTTTTATACATAACTATTCTTATTTATTTAATTGTTAAGTCTCTTTGAGATCAATAATATTACAAATTATAACGGAATATTTCCATGTTTTCTATCGGGTCTTACTACTTCTTTATTTTCTAACATCGAAAAAGACTTGATTAATTTTCTTCGAGTATCTTCAGGCAGTATAACTTCATCTACAAAACCTCTTTCTGCTGCTCTATATGGATTGGCAAATTTATCGGCATATTCTGTTTCTTTTTCAGAAAGTTTAAGCTCGGGATTATCTGCTTCTTTAATTTCCTTTTTAAAGATAATTTCACTAGCTCCTTTTGCTCCCATTACTGCAATTTCTGCTGTAGGCCAAGCAAAATTCATATCAGCCCCAATGTGTTTAGAATTCATAACATCATAGGCACCACCATACGCTTTACGGGTAATAACAGTAACCCTTGGAACCGTAGCTTCACTTAGTGCATATAATAACTTTGCGCCGTGAATAATAATACCATTCCATTCTTGATCTGTACCAGGTAAGAAACCAGGAACATCTACTAAAACCAGAAGCGGAATATTAAAACAATCACAAAAACGTGTAAACCTAGCTCCTTTTTTAGAACTGTTTACATCTAGAACTCCAGCCAAACTCATGGGTTGATTTGCAACAATACCGATGCTTTTTCCAGCTATTCGCGCAAATCCTACTATAATATTTTCTGCATAATCTTTATGAATTTCATAAAAAGAATCTTCATCTATAATTCCATTGATAACCTCATGCATATCATAGGGCTTGTTTGCGCTATCTGGAATAATTGTATTTAAAGAAGGTCTCAATTCATCATTTAACTCATAAGAAATTGTTATTGGGTTGGTTTTATTATTTTGTGGGAGGTAGCTCAATAAACTTTTAATATCTTCTAAGCAAGCAATATCATTAGCAGAAGTAATATGAGTAACCCCCGATTTGGTAGAATGGGTACTGGCGCCTCCTAATTCTTCAGAAGTTACTTCTTCATTGGTAACTGTTTTTACAACATTAGGCCCAGTTACAAACATATAACTAGTATCTTCAACCATCATAGTAAAATCTGTTATAGCAGGCGAATAAACTGCACCACCTGCACAAGGTCCCATAATTGCAGATATTTGAGGAATCACTCCAGAGGCTTGTACATTTCTGTAAAATATATCAGCATAACCACCTAAAGATCGTACTCCTTCTTGAATTCTAGCACCTCCAGAATCATTAAGGCCTATCAAAGGGGCTCCAACTTTTAATGCATGATCCATGATCTTGCATATTTTTTCGGCATGCGTTTCTGATAATGCTCCTCCAAAAACAGTAAAATCTTGGGCAAAAAGGTATACCAAACGCCCAGAAATTGTTCCATAACCCGTAACAACTCCATCTCCATAGTAGAGTTGATCTTGCATTCCAAAATCTGTAGTACGATGAGTAACTAATATTCCTATTTCTTCAAAAGATCCTTCATCTAATAAATACGCTATCCGTTCTCTTGCAGTCAGCTTCTTTTTTTGATGTTGTTTTTTTATTCTAGACTCACCTCCGCCTAAATGTGCTTCGGTTACCTTATCGTTTAATGTCTTAATTTTTGAATCCATTTTTTTATATATAAAGTAGATTAATTAGGGAGTCTTACTATTTTTTGATCATTTAGATAAGCTTTTAATCCTATAATTGCCGCCAATCTTGCATTTTCTTGTTGTTTTCCCAGTAAACTTTCTGGGGTATAGTATTTTTTTACAAAATGCGTATCAAAATTTCCATTTCTAAAAGCTTTATGCTCGCAAACAAATTTACCAAAAGGCAATGTGGTCATTATACCTTCTATTTGATAATTATCAATTGCTTTAATCATTAATTCTATTGCTTCTTCTCTAGTTTTGCCATAAGTGACTAATTTAGATAGCATCGGATCGTAATAAATAGGAATTTCCATTCCTTCTTCAAACCCATCATCTAAACGTATCCCATCTCCAATAGGTGTTTTATAGGTAGATAATGTACCTACACTTGGCAAAAAATCATTCAAAGGATCTTCTGCATATACTCTTAACTCTAGCGCATGTCCTTTGATTGATAAATCTTCTTGTGAAAAACTCAATTTCTCTCCTCTAGCTACTTTTATTTGCTGCTCTACAAGATCAATTTCTGTAATAAGCTCTGTAACTGGATGCTCTACCTGTAACCTAGTATTCATTTCTAAGAAATAAAAATTGTGGTTTTCATCTAATAAAAACTCTACGGTTCCTGCTCCTACATAATCGCATGATTGTGCTACGCGAATAGCTGCAGCTCCCATTTCTTCTCTAATTTTTGGAGTTAATACAGCAGAAGGAGCTTCTTCAACCACTTTTTGATGCCTTCTTTGCACACTGCATTCTCGTTCAAAAAGATGAAGAGTATTTCCATGTTGATCAGCCAATATCTGTATTTCTATATGACGAGGAGAAGCAATATATTTTTCTATAAAAACAGCTCCGTCTCCAAACGCCGAAATAGCTTCACTAACAGCCCTGTTCATTTGCTCTTCAAACTCATCCTCTCCTTCTACAATACGCATTCCTTTACCTCCTCCTCCAGCAGAGGCTTTAATTAAAATAGGAAATCCAACCTCTTTTGCTACTACTTTTGCTTTTTCAATATCTGTGATGGCTTCATCTACTCCTGGCACCATAGGAATGTCGTACTTCTTTACTGCTTCCTTTGCTGCAAGTTTACTTCCCATAACCCGAATTGCTTTAGATTTTGGGCCAATAAAAACGATTTTATTTTTTTCAACAGCTTCTGCAAAGTCTGCATTCTCACTTAAGAAACCATATCCAGGATGAATACCATCTACATTCAATTGTTTAGCTACTTCTATAATTTTATCTCCTAAAAGGTAGGATTGACTTGAAGGAGCAGCTCCTATACATACAGCTTCATCTGCAAAACGTACATGAGGAGAGTTTCTATCTGCTTCAGAAAAAACAGCAACTGTTTTAATCCCCATTTTTTTAGCAGTTTTCATTACCCGAATGGCAATTTCTCCTCTGTTTGCTATTAATATTTTTTGCATAATTATTCTAATTCAATTAATAAAGCTCCTTTATCTACAGCGTCTCCTTTTACTACATTTATCTTTTTAATAACTCCATTTCTAGGAGCCATCAACGTATTTTCCATTTTCATGGCTTCTACAATTATTAATGCATCGTTTTCATTAATTTCCTGACCCTCAACTACATTAATATCTATAATTAATCCTGGCATAGGAGCTTTTACAGAGTTAACTTGTTTTGCAGTACCTAATGACAATCCCATCTCTTTAATTAAAGTAGCTAAATCATCTTCAATAGTAATATTGAAGTTGGTTCCTTCTACATTCACTGTATACATCTTATTAAAAAAATCAGCATTTACGATAGTTGCTTCAAGAGATTGATTTTGATGTAGGATATGAAAATTTGTGTCATTTTTAGAAATACTATTTATAGATTGTATTTCATCTTCTGTGATGTTAAAGTCAAACTCATTATTAACATTCACTTTAAAAGTTTTTTTCATATATATAATTTAAATAGAAAAACACACCTTGTTTAGGGCTTGTAAATATACGATACTTAATAAAATATATTTAAATAAAATAACATATACCACTCTATAAATGTTACTATATTTAACACCAATTATTAGAACGTATTTTAGTGATAAAACTTAATAAGAAGTTTAAAAATATTTTAGGTCCTGGATTTTTAATAGCGGCTACTGGGGTTGGAGCGGGCGATATGATAGCAGCTACAGTAGCAGGTGCTAGATATGGGCATGTTATTTTATGGGCTTGTATTATAGGTGCTTTAATTAAATATGTGTTAAATGAAGGTATAGCAAGATGGCAGTTGGCTACAAATTCTACAATATTAGAAGGTTGGGTGCATAAGTTTCACACTGTAGTAGCTACATATTTTATTAGTTATTTAACAATCTGGAGTTTTATAGTAGCTGGAGCATTAATGGCTGCTTGTGGTTTGGCTGCTCACTCTATTTTCCCTCAATTATCAATCTCAATTTGGGGTATTATTCATTCTTTAATTGCCGTGATACTTGTACTGATAGGGCGATATAGGTTTTTAGAATTAATCATGAAATTGATGATTGGTATTATGTTTAGTACCGTAATCATCAATCTTTTTTTAATAGATGTAGATTGGAAAGCAATCTTTTTTTCTGTAGTAATCCCAAAAATTCCAGAAGGTTCAATGACACTACTTTTAGGAGTTATAGGCGGTGTTGGAGGAAGTGTTACCATGCTGTGTTATAATTATTGGTTAAAAGAAAAAAAATGGAATTCTATTTCAAAGATTCATGCTATTAAAGTAGATTTAAAGATTGCTTATTTTTTAACGGGTTTATTTGGAATGGCTATTATAATTATAGCATCTAAAGTAGATCCAGAACAAATATCCGGTAGTAAGATTATCATCAGTTTGGCAGACAAATTGGAAGAAACTGTAGGTTTTTATGGAAAATGGATATTTTTAGTTGGTTTTTGGGGCGCTGTTTTTTCTTCTATGTTGGGTGTTTGGAATGGTATCCCTTATCTATTTAATGATTTAGTGGCGAGTTGGAAGTCTAAGAAACAAAAGGATACTAAATTAAAAATTGCTGTTGGTGTAAAATCTAATTATTATAGATTTTTTCTAATGTATTTAGCAATTCCTCCGATGCTTTTATTGTTTTTAGATAAACCTGTATGGGTTATTATTCTTTATGCAGTTGCGAGCGCTTTTTTTATGCCTTTTTTAGCAGCACTTCTTTTAGTGATGAACAATAAAACTTCTTGGGTTCATACTTTTAAAAACAAGTGGATTATTAATTCGATTTTAGTGATTGCAATCTTTTTGTTTTTATATCTGATGCTTTTAGAAATTATGAAAGTAGTAAGTTCTTGATATTGTTTCTAGCTTGTAGACTATTTAATTGGTGGCTTTGATGGCCGAACTTCAATTTTACTTGGGAGTGTTCTTGGATGCATATTAAGCAGATCAATTACTATTTGACCTAAATCTTCTGCTTGAATACGCCATGCTTCACCATCTTTAGGTGTACGTCCATTAAAGTGACTAGCAACAGATCCAGGCATGATAGTACTTACTTTTACATCGTAATTTCTCAAATCTAACATTAATGCTTGCGTAAAACCAGTTAGCCCAAAATTACTAGCGTTATAGGCGCTACCATTTGCAAAGAAATTTGCTCCAGCCAAACTAGAAATTGTAAAAATATACCCTTTCGATTTTTTTATGGCCTCAACTGTAGCTTTTACACTATAAAATACACCTGTTAAATTTGTGTCAATTGTTTCATTCCACTGTTCTATACTTAATGACTCAATTGGAGCAAAATGTCCAATACCTGCGTTGGCAATTAATACATCTAATTGCCCCCATTTGTTTAATATTTCTTGTACAGCTTTTTCTTGGCTATCTATGTTTCTAACATCTACTTGCAAGGCAATGACCTCTCCTCCTAGTTTATTAAGTGTCTCTGCTGCTGTTTGTACAGTTTCTAGATTTCTTCCAGTAATAGCTACTCGCATTCCTTGTTTTAACATAGAAACTGCTATGCCATATCCAATTCCTTTACTGCCGCCAGTAATAAAAGCAACTTTGTTTTTTAATGATTTCATGTTTTATATGTGTTTAATAGCTTCAATTTATAAATTAAGACTACATTATAAACCCAATTCATAAATTAAGACTTATAGTAGAAAATTCATAGTATTTATAGAAAAAATAATATTTAGCTTACATTATTAATTTACTTTAAAAACTATATTATTATGAAAAAAAAGAATCTTAAAAACGCGAAATTAAATTTAAACAAAAAGGCAGTTTCTAATTTGCAGAGTATTCAAAAAATTAGTGGGGGAAATGGAGATACAGGAGAATGTACTGGAAATCGAACTCAATTTACTTCATGTGAAGTATGTCCGTTTTGTCCAACAGATATTGCATGTGATACATGGTGGGGTAATACATGTGGGTGTCTTGTTGGATAAAGAATGAGTAATTTAATTTTATTACTAGAAATTAGATGTAAACAAAAAAGGGGAAGTAGCAAACTTCCCCTCTCATTTTATATATTGAGCTTCTTTAGAGTTTTAAGATTCTAATGCCATTTACATTATCACCAGCATCAATAATCTTTAATATGTACAATCCTCTTGGTAAAAAAGATACGTTTAATGGAATTCTATTGATCCCTTTAGATACCTTAGCTCCAAGAGTATTTACTAAAACACCATCTTTTGTATAGATTCTAAATATAAGATTTGAAGCTGTCCTTACTTTTAAAAATACGTTTGTATAATTGCGTACTGGGTTTGGAAATACTTTGGCTTTTACAACTACAGGTGCTTCCTCATCTATATCACAACTTCCTAAAGTAGCTCCTCTTCTTAAAAAGTAATCTACGGCATATTTGGAAATGCATAACGATCGTCCTTTAAAACAGATAGTAACTCTTGGTCTGTAAGGATTGTTTCCGCAACGTATATCTTCCACGGTTACTGTAACTTCTTTGGTAACAAAACAACCATTTGCATCTGTAACTGTTGCTCTATACAATGTGGTTTCTGTTGGAGATACAGAAATACTTTCTGTGCTTTCTCCTGTACTCCACAAAATTGAATACTCTGGAGTTCCTCCTACTATATCACCAACTGTTAAGGTTATATTTTCTATAGTATCATGGCCTAAAAATAATTGTTGATCTTCTGTTAGATTGAATATAATAGTTTCTGGTTCTGAAACTACAACATCATTAGACAGAATTGAATTGTCGTTAGCATCTGTAATAATAACATTGTAAGTACCTTGAGTTAAATTATTAATAGTAGCAGTAGTTTCTCCAGTATTCCATAAATAAGAAAACGGTGCTACCCCTCCAGCTACATCAACAGATGCACTACCATCACTAGCTCCATTACAACTAATATCAATACTTGTTAACGAATTCACAGTGAGTTCTTCTGTTAACTGCAATCGAATAGAAACAGGAAAATGATCTGAGGTGGTGGTGCTGTAATCATTATCAAAAAATTCGAAATGTACAGTAGATGAATTTTGGACAAAAGTTTCATTTAACTCATTAGAGAATAAAATATGATCTATAACATTGTCATTAAAAACAAACGATCGTAATCCTGCATTACTTAATGCTACTGTTGGAATAGTATAATTAGTAGAATCATTAACAAATTCTAGATATGAAGATTCAATAGTATTTACATTAGCTACTGTTTCATCTACATCATCGTTGAAATCTCCAGCAATAATAAATTTTCGAGTAGCAAAGTTTGCATCTAAACTGTCTTTTAATACTTCTACATCAAACCTACGTTGGTCATATCTAGATTGTGCATCACTCCCGCTATTTGCTCTTGCATGTAAAGCAATAAAATCTATTTCTTCTCTAGACCCGTTAATAGTTACCTCTGCAGTCATTAAAAATGGAAGACGTCCACTTGCATAAAAACGACTTCTGGAAGGATCAGGATAACCAACTAATGCAGAATCGTCACCACTATTATAAAGAGGATGTATACTTGTAAACATAATTCTTGATGAAATAGGCGAAATAACAGCTGTTTTGTATATAAACCCTACGCGTTGTGCTCCAGGATTATTTGGTGATCCTGAGGTTCCTTCAGATAAAATAAAATTATAACCTTCTAATGCATTTACTAACTCTGCAAATAAAGGAATATCAGTAATTTCTTGCACTGATATGATATCTGCGTCTAAACCTCTTATAACTGTAAGCACACTATCTCTTTGAATAGCATCTGAATTTGGATTTCCAGCGGCAGGAGAATTTGCTTCGTCTCCAAACCATTCTATATTCCAAGTTGCTATATCAAGCGTTTGATCTCTAGGAATATCTGAAGTGTTACCTCCTGGAGTAAATTCTTCTGCACAAGGAATATCAGCATTGTTACGCGGCAGTAGCTGAAAGAATTCTCTAAAACGTCCAACAACTCCTATAATTTCTGCGCATTGATCTGGTTGTGCCAAACCTACAACATCAGCTACATCGTTATCAATTCGTAATTCTCCATTCCCACTTGTATCATTTAATGTGAAATTAGCATTCCCAAAAAGAAGATTGCCGGGATTAGGAAAGGTAGTATTGACAACACGAACCAATTCTCCCGGATGGGCTCCTAATTCACTTAATGTAATAGTTACTGGTACTATAGGATTATTAGGTATTCCATTATTTTCAACATTGGAAACAGAACTAATTTGAACTTGATCATTAAATACAGCTCTTACTCCGGTAAGTGTAATAGAGTCACCTATTACAAAGCTTCCATTGCCATGAATTAACTCATCAAAAACTGCAATTCCCCCTGTAGCATCTTGTATAAATGCAGGTCCTGAAAAATTATCTGTAGCAGTTAAAACCCCTGTTATTGTTACCGGCGTACCTTCTGTAGTGTTTCTTGCTTCCAAAATGCTAATTAACTTTTCAGGTTCTATAATCACTCCTCCATTTGCAACTCCTGGTGTTGGTATTGCTTGTGTATATGCATTCGTATTTCTAACACCTCCTTCTCCATTAGGTATACGTTGTAGTGATTGTGTAGCACCTTCTCCTTGTTCGTTTTCATTAATTTGAACTTCTCCAGAATTTAATAAAACAAGCAATTCTGTATCATTAGCATCATTTGTGTCATACACTATTGCATCTATTAAATTACCTAAGGTAAGGGCTGTGCTATTAGGAAATGCAGTAGCATCTGCTCTATACAAAGCAATAGCATCTGCACCATTTTGAAGGCCATTATTATTAAACACTAATGATACGTTAGCAACATCGGTATTTCCCAATACAAAATATCCTTCTGCATTGGTTGAAAATCCATCTAAATCAAATGCATTATAACTCAAATTATTACTTCCATTATAGAGAACAATTACAAACCCATCTAAGGATGTATTTCCTATACCGCCATCATAAAGCTCTATAAACTCCATTGTATCAGTACTTGGTGTGTCTGTATCAATTTCATTAATAATTAAGTTAATAGGCTCTGTAGCGTTTGTATTAGAAGCACCAGGAGTTGGGATAGCAGCTACATAAGTGCTGGTTTCTCTTAATAAACCTATTCCATTAGGGAAACGTTGTATAGAATGTAATGCGTTATTTCCTTGATCTCCTTCATTTACTTGAGGTTGCGTAGCATTTAAAAGTAGTAATAATTGTTCGTAAAGGGACATAGTTTACACAAGTTAAAGATTAAGGTTTACACTAAAT
>CAYMDH010000015.1:0-64838 GCA_964389205.1 uncultured Flavobacteriaceae bacterium | reverse complement strand
GAACATATCATAAAATCAAAGCTAAATATCTTCAACTATACCTTAATGAATTTGTCTATAAACTCAATAGAAGATATTTTGGAGAAAGAATCTTTGATAGACTCGTAATAGCAAGCATTACGGCAAATGGACACTAAACGGATATACAAATACAATTTAAAGTAAGTTATGGTTTTTCCTCATTTAAACTGTAATTTATACACAATGAAAAGAAGTGGTTTAATTTCTTTGCTATATAATCTATCATAAATCGATATCCTTTTTTCACTCTTAGCATAATTAAAAATACTTTAACCAATACAATTGTTTGACTTTTTGTTAAAAAAACCATCACCTTGTTAATGATACTTCAACAAAAATCTTTTTTTCATAAATATTTAATACCTTGCATATTCGTAATTTATAAAAGCATGATGAAAAGATTATTTCTATTACTGTTTATTAATGTAGTATTTAATTGTTTTAGTCAAGATAGAGTTTCTAATGTGTTTATTAACGATTCAAAAAAAATCAACTCTATAGAAATCTCAAAAGGGTTTTATCTTGTTAAAACCAATGACATTATTAAATTTTGTGATTTTTATTCTGCCATACCTATAAAAAAATACAAAAATGACTTCTCTATTATTCAATTAACTCAAAAAATATCTCTGTTACCTGACGAAGAAATTGATTTTTATGAGGTAAACAATAATTGGAAACTTTCTTATAATATTTCAAAAAGGGTTAAAGAAAAAAAATCGCCTAAAGAACCTTTTAAAATATCTGTTCATACTTTAAATGGTGATCTTTTTAAGAATGACTGGTTAAGTACAGCACCTATGTCTAAGTTTATTAATAGATATAAAAACAATTTCATTATTGAAATTGTTCATAAAGATTTTCAAAAACTTCTTGAAAATAAATTTGTCACACACATTAATACTTATACAACACCTAAAGTTGAAACTCCCGTGGTAGAAAGTGATATTAGTGTTAATGAAATTAATTATGTACATCGTCTTTATCCCGGTCTTAATGGTGAAGGAATTACTGCATCAGTAAAAGAATTATTATTTGATACAGCCGATATCGATTTTCATAATCGATTTTTCCTCAATGGTTTGGAAGCTGGTGAGATCGATTCTCATGCTGCACTTATTGGTACAGCTATTGGTGGTGGTGGAAATTCATCAATTCAGAGCATTGGTGTAGCCAATGCTGTTACACTTACATCATCTAGTTTTTTAAGAATTCTTCCTGATGATGAAGTTTCATTGAACAGTAGTAATATATCAGTACAAAATCATTCTTATGGAACTACTATAGAAAATGAATATGGAAACGAGGCAGCTGCATATGATACTAATACACAAAATATCCCTACTTTATTACATATTTTTTCTTCAGGAAATATTGGAAATTTAACTTCTGAAGAAGGTCCTTATGCAGGTATTCCCAATTTCGCTAATCAAACAGGAAATTTTAAAACTGCTAAAAATATCATTACAGTTGGAGCTATTAATCGCGAAAGGGAAATTGATTTTAGAAGTTCCAGAGGCCCTGCTTATGATGGACGTGTAAAACCTGAATTAGTTGCTTATGCTCCAGGAGGTACCTCTGATGCTGCTGCATTAATTTCAGGAGTATCTGTTTTGCTTCAACAAGCATATCAAAATACCAATAATATACTTCCTCCTTCCTCATTAGTTAAAGCTTCTCTCATTGCTGGTTCAGATGACATTGGACCTACTGGTATTGATTTTGAATCTGGGTATGGAAACCTAAATGCTCGCCAAAGTGTTGAAGTTATGTTGCAAAACCAGTATATAGAAGGTAATCTTTCCCAAGACGCAACAGCAACTTTCAATATTGATATTCCTTCTAATACTCGTTTATTGAAATTAGCTCTTACTTGGAATGATCCTGCAGCCAATCCTGGAGATGTAATTGCTTTGGTTAATGATATAGATATGACACTTAATGATTCAGACGGAAATAGCTGGCTCCCTTGGGTTCTTAATTCATTTCCTAGTGTTGATTCATTGACGCAACCTGCCAAAAGAATGGAAGATCATTTAAATAATGTAGAGTTTATTACACTAGAAAACCCCACATCTGGAAACTATACGATTTCATTAAATGGAACTACCATTACAAATGGAATACAACCTTTTTCGATAGCGTATAGTCTTATTGAAAACGATATTTTTGAATGGACGTATCCTACTGCTAATGATCCTGTTATTACTGAAGATTTTGTTAGTAATTTTAGATGGAATAGCACCTTAAATACAACTACTGGAACCATTGAAATAAATATAAATAATGAAGGTTGGCAGCTATTAACAGATACTGCAGACTTAGAGAGTGGTCTTTTTCAATTTTTAATTGAACTTACTATAGCAGGCATTGCACAATTACGAATGACTGTAGATAATCAACAATTTGTTTCAGATGAATTTGCTATTTCACCAGAATTACTCCCCAGAGTGCTTTTTGATTGTGGTGAAGAAATTCTACTAGGTTGGAATGAAGTAGCGAATGCAACTGCCTATAATGTTCGTTTTCTTGATGAACGCTTTATGGAAATTACCCAAACAGTTAAAGATACTACTGCATTATTGAATAAAAATGATTTTCCTACTCCTTTCTTTTCTGTAGAACCCGTTTTCAATAATTTAATAGGTGTGAGAGGACGTACTTTCGATTTTGAACTTCAGGAAGTGAATTGTTATTTCATCAATTTCTTTGCCTTTCTATCTGACGATAGTTTTATAACAACTACATTAAATTTAAGCACCTCTATAAATGTAGAGCAAGTTGTTTTTGAAAAAACTACAGAAGGAATCACACAAACAGTTGCAACATTTCTTCCTCCTTTTGATGATTTAATGCTCACTATAGACGATCTCGATATCTCTCCTGGTACTAGTACATATAAAGCTATTATTTCTATAAATGATGGTACTGAAATTGAAACACAAGAAGAAGATATCTTTTTCCCTTTTGATGATACTTTAATTCTTTTTCCTAATCCTATACAATCTGGAGAAAATTTGAATGTTATTTCACAGGGAGCCAACCAAACTTACCAAATAGTAGAATTTACTGGGCGTGTTGTTGCTAGTGGAGATATCTCCTTTATTAACGACATAATTGAAATTAATCTTCTCCCTGGACTTTATATATTTAGAACCATAAGGGATGGAAGAACCATAGAAGCCAAAAAAATAGTTGTTAATAATTGATTTAAAATAAGGAAAGCCGAAAACCTTTAAAAAAACTAGCATTAAACAAAGCTACAGTTGTTGAATTAAATGAGAAAAAAATGAATACCATTAAAGGTCAGGGAACTTGTGGATGTAAAGGAAATGAATCTATTGGTAACGTACTTGGTATTAATATTTGTTTAGGAGCAGCTTAATTATTAATAACTTCATAAACATACTAGCCTCGGGGTAAATCCCGAGGTTTTTTATTTTCTTTTTTTTGATTTTCATTATACTCTTACCTCATTTCATCCAAAATAGGGCAGCCTCCCTTTTTACTTACTCTTTTCTCTTCTAATTTAGGAAAATAATTCATGATCAATTTGGTATAAGAGAAATTCTAAAAATCTCGAATTAAAAAAGCAAAAACTAATTAAAATAGTATGAAAATTAAATCTTTAAAAAAGTTAGAATTAAACAAATTAACCATAGGTCAACTCAACAAAAATTCTACTAAGCAAATAAAAGGGGGAAGTGCAGATAGTTTATACCCACTCTTTACTAGTGCTAAAGATTGCCTTTTAATTCAAAGCGAAGACATTTGCTTCTAAATCGTATATAAGAAGGGAAGCCGAAAACTTCTATTAGAGTAGGCATTATTTTTAAAATTAATATTATGAAAACAAAATCTTTAACAAAACTAGGGTTAAACAAATCAACTATTATTAAATTAAATACAAGTGCCATTAAAAGTTTAAAAGGTGGTCACGACAGTTGTGGTAATGGATGTAGCAACCCATGTAGAACAAATTTGAGCTGCTTAGACTTTTGTTTCTTATCTGAAAATGGTCTATGTTAACAATCTTCACTTATAAAAAAAGCTTCCATATGGAAGCTTTTTTTATAATATATTATTTATATAATCACTCTACTACTCCACCTTCCCACTCCATAAAACCTCCTAGTAAATTATATGCATTATCAAATCCTAGGCTATTCATTATAGCACATGCTTGTCCGCTTCTTTTTCCAGATCTACAGTAGATATAATAGTTTTTAGATTTATCTAATTTCTCAATTTCATCCACAAAACCTTGTCCTAAATAAATATCAATATTTTTAGAATCTGCGATATATCCATCTTCTACTTCCTCTTGCGTTCTAACATCTAATATAACTACATTTGTATCATTTTTGAGCTGCTCTGCCCATTCTTCTTGTGTAAGATCTGCCATTCCTATATTTTTATTTTCAAAAATAAAATAATTAATATATTCTATACAATTTTTATGAAAAACTTAAACCTTTATTGAACATCCAATGGCACGTGTATTTGTAACCTCAATTTCCTCACCACTCAACATTGCATCAACTGCATCTTCAACATACTTTGTTTCTACATCACTTGCATCCTGATAATTATCATCAATAGTACCAATATATCTTACTTTATTTCCTTCTTGAGTTTTTTCTAATAGAAAAACATGAGGGGTACGAGTAGCTCCATATTGAGGATATACTTTCTGGCCTTCATCAAATAAATAAGGGAATGAAAATCCTTTTTCTTTTGCTCTTACTTTCATCTTATCAAAGCTATCACCAGGTTGTTTCTGAGGGTTGTTTGGGTTAATGGCGATTACTGGAACCCCTTGCGCTTTATATTTTTCATTTAATGCAATAATTCTATCTTCATATGCAATTGCATAAGGGCAAGTATTACATGTAAAAATCACTAAAAATCCTTTGGCTTCTTTAAAGTCTGAAAGAGATACCATTTCTCCATTTATATTTTTCAAGCTAAAATCTGAAGTGTAATCTCCAATTTTATATCCGTCATCTGCTCCAGTTTTGTACACCGTAAATGATACTGTAGAAATAACTATTAAGAGTAATGCTATATTTTTTAAAGATTTCATTTTTTTTATTTTATAAATTGTCCTACTGTATTTTTTAGATTATCATAATCGAAAGATTTTTCAAAAAACTCTCTTTTATCTTTATTATATATTATGGTTGCGGGTATTGCACCTGACCAGTCTTTATCAACTTTTGGAATCCAATCATTTTGTTTAGGGTCATCTAATACAATTATGGTAGATTTCAATTCTTTTTCATCAATAAAAGGAATCAAATGAGTTTCATACATTCTTGGCAAATCTAAACTCACTAAAATTACTTCAACATTTTGTGATGCATACTTCTTATTAATCTCTTCAAAATAAGGCAGCTCTTCTATACAAGGCTTACACCAAGTTGCCCAAAAATTAATAACATATGTTTTATCATCTTCTTTATGCAAAAAAGGTTCAAAACCTTTAAAATCATAGATTTCTAAAGACAACCGTTCTGTTTCTAATACTTCCTTAGCTTCTACTAAAGACACTTTAGACAAATTTTCTAAAGTACTCGATGTATTAAGAGCTGTTTTATCACTCTTACAACTGTATAAAAATACAAAAATAATTATCGAAAATACATTTTTCATCCTTTGTTTATTAACCATTTATTCATAAGAAACTTACTGAAAACAAAGCATTTAAATAATAAAAACTATTATTTAAAATTCATTTCTGAGAGTAAAATTATAGATATTGGATATTTTCAATCATTATTTAACAAAAAATTATCACTTATAGTATTTCATATATTCGTTTTTACAATACATTTGTATATACAAATATTGTATTGACATGAATGTTGAAAAATATATCAAATCATCTAAAGAAATACCTTTAAGAAAAAAAACAATTATTCATTTATTACTTATAAATAATAAAATTAATGAGTTAATAAGTGATGTATTAAAACCTTTTGATGTATCTGTTCAACAATACAACGTACTAAGTATTTTAAGAGGTCAAAATCGTAAAGCTGCAAATTTATCTACTTTAAATGAACGAATGATTAGTAAAATGAGCAATACGTCTAGATTAGTAGACAAACTAATTATTAAAAAACTAGTGAGTAGAAGCATTTGCAAAAGCAATAGAAGAAAAGTTGAGATATTTATTACAAAAGATGGCTTAATAGCTTTAGAAAAAATGGATACAGTAATAAAAAAAGCAGAACACTTTATCACAGAAAAATTAGATACTAAAGACTTAGAATCGTTAAACGCATTATTAAATAAAATCTAACAATTGTAACAATGAATACTACATACATAGAAAGCTTACAGTGGAGATATGCTACCAAAAAATTTGATACAACCAAAAAAATAGCTTCAGAAGATATCAATACTCTTAAAGAGATAATTCGCTTGTCTGCTTCTTCATATGGATTACAGCCCTACCGAGTACTTATAATTGAAAATACAGATATCCGAAAACAATTACAATCAGTATCTTGGAGGCAGTCTCAAATTGTCGATGCTTCTCACTTACTTATTTTTTGTAATGAAATTGATGTTAATGACGACTTTATAAACAATTATTTAGATATCGTTTCAAATACAAGAAATATAGACAAAGAAGAATTAAAAGGGTATGGCGATTTTATGAAATCTAAAATCACTCCTTTATCTTCAGATATAAAAAACAACTGGACTTCTAGGCAAGCATATATTGCTTTAGGAAACTTACTTTCTGGTGCTGCTGAGTTAAGAATAGACACATGTCCCATAGAAGGATTTGAACCTGATCAATACGATACTATTTTGGGATTAAAAGATAAAGGACTCACGCCTTCTGTAGTTGTTGCACTAGGGTACAGATCTAAAGAAGATCATACGCAGCAACTTGCTAAAGTTAGAAAATCAAATGAAGATTTATTTACAACCATATAAATACTATTTAATAATTAAAAAAAGAAAAATGAAAAAAAGAATTTTAAACATTGCGTTAGCACTAACTGTTATAATTAGTGCATCATCATTTACAAACATTGAATTAGAAAAAAAAGAAATCAAAACTACCGAAAGTAAGGTAACCTGGAAAGGATACAAAGTAACAGGTTCTCACTATGGAAGTATTGCTCTTAAATCAGGTCACTTTATGTTTGATGGAGATAAATTAACTGGAGGAGAATTTGTTATAGATATGACAACTGTTAGTAGTGATGATTTAACAGGAAAATCAAAGGCAAATTTTGATGGGCATATGAAGTCTGAACAATTTTTTAATGTGGCAGAAAATCCAACATCATCATTAACAATAACTAAGGTAAAATCGAATGGTAAAAACTCATATGCAGTAACCGCAGATTTAACTATTAAAGGAAAAACTAAAAAAATAAATTTTGACCTTTCTATTTATGGAAGTAAAGCCACTGGAGCTTTAAAAATTGACAGAACAGATTATGGTTTAACTTATGGTTCTGGAAGCTTCTTTGATAATCTAGGAGATAAAACAATTTATGATGAATTTGATTTGGTTGTAGATTTAGAATTCTAAAAACAAAGTCAAAATAAGATAAAAACTCACCATTTAAGGTGAGTTTTTTTGTTTCCTATTAATTCTATTTAAATTTCATATTGTTATATATAACACATCAAAAATAAAAAGGCTTAAAAAATTTTAGAAAGTAATTTTTCTTTGAAAAATATTTCTATCTTTGAATTCAGTAAAAGAACAAATGAATAAAACAATAAATCATACTTGGTGGTGGAACTTACGAATCTCAGATATCGTGAGCTAGTACTATTGTAGTAAGATTAATACATACAAAGGCTTGTCAATCACGACAGGCCTTTTTTTATATTATAATTTAAAATGAATTACAAGTTAAAAACAAATTACAAAAAGATTCTTGCAGACACAATTACACCTGTAAGCGTTTATTTAAAAATAAGAGATAAATATCCTAATAGTTTGCTCTTAGAGAGTAGTGATTATCATGCCAATGATAATAGTTTTTCATATATATGCTGCAACCCTATTGCTTCTATTAAAATTGAAAACGAAATACTTTTTAAGAGTTTTCCTGATGGTAAAAAAGAAGAAATCAAACTCATCGATCAACATAATGTTCCAAACGAGGTAACTTCTTTTTCCAAGCATTTCGAGACTACCAAAAACGATTTTAAATTTATTAATAATGGTTTGTTTGGTTATATCGCTTATGATGCAGTAAAGTACTTTGAAGACATATCTATTTCTAAGAAAGAAGACACTCTTAATATTCCCGATATATATTATGCTATTTACCAGAATATTATCGCCATTAATCATTTTAAAAATGAAGCTTACATATTTGATCACAGCTATGATGGAAAAAGTAATATTGATGAAATTGCACAATTACTTCAGGTTAAAAACTTTGCTACCTATACTTTCTCCAGAGAAGGAGTACCTTCCTCAAATTTAAAAGATGAAGAATATAAAAAATATGTAGCGTTAGGAAAAAAGCATTGTTTTAGAGGTGATGTATTTCAATTAGTATTATCTAGAAGGTTTTCACAAAACTTTAAAGGTGATGAATTTAATGTATACAGAGCTTTACGATCTATCAACCCTTCTCCTTATTTATTTTATTTTGATTATGGGGATTTTAAAATATTTGGTTCTTCCCCAGAAGCACAACTTATCGTTAAAAACAAGCAAGCAGAAATTCATCCAATAGCTGGTACTTTTAAACGTACTGGAAATGATTTACAAGATGCAGAGCTCGCTAAAAAATTGGCTGTAGATGAAAAAGAAAATGCAGAACATGTAATGCTAGTTGATTTAGCAAGAAATGATTTGAGCAGGCATGGTAGTATGGTAAAAGTAGATACCTATAGAGAAGTTCAATTTTTTTCTCACGTTATTCATTTAGTCTCTAAAGTAACTGGTCAAATGCATGCCAATACTAACACTATGCAAGTGGTAGCAGATACATTTCCTGCGGGTACACTAAGTGGTGCACCTAAGCATATGGCTATGCAACTTATTGAACGATATGAAAAAAATAATCGAGATTTTTATGGAGGAGCCATTGGTTTTATGGATTTTGATGGAAATTTCAATCATGCAATAATGATTAGAACTTTCTTAAGTAAAAATCATCAATTACATTATCAAGCAGGAGCAGGTATCGTATCTGAATCTAATCCGGAAAATGAATTACAAGAAACGTATAATAAATTGGGTGCTTTAAATACAGCATTAGAAATCGCTGAAACTATTTAAAATGAAAAAAATATTAGTCATAGATAATTACGATAGCTTTACTTATAATTTAGTTCATTATCTAGAAGATTTAAATTGTGATGTAACTGTTATACGAAATGACCAATTAGAATTGGATGAAGTAGCGCCTTTTGATAAAATAGTATTATCTCCAGGCCCTGGAATTCCAGATGAAGCAGGTTTGCTCAAGGAAATTATCAAAAAGTATGCACCTATAAAAAGTATTTTCGGTGTTTGTTTAGGTCAGCAAGCTATTGGAGAAGTTTTTGGAGGTACTTTAATTAATCTAGAAAAAGTATATCATGGGGTTTCTACTACTATCGAAATAATAGCTGAAGATGATGTTATTTACAAAGGATTAAACAACAAAATTGAAGTAGGCCGTTATCACTCGTGGGTTTTAGACCCTAATTTACCTGAAGACTTATTAATAACATCTGTTGATAAAAATGGTCAAGTAATGTCTTTACGACATAAAACTTATGATGTTTGTTCTGTTCAATATCATCCAGAATCTGTATTAACTCCAGATGGGAAAAAAATATTAGAAAACTGGGTAAATAATTAGTTTTAAATAAATGAAAGAATTATTAAATAGATTAATCAACCACGAAACCATTTCCAAGGAAGAGGCTAAAAATGCATTGGTAAGTATTTCTAAAGGCAACTACAACACAAGTCAAATTGCTGCTTTTCTCACAGTATATATGATGCGAAGTATTACCATAGAAGAACTAGAAGGTTTTAGAGATGCTTTATTAGATTTATGTCTGGCCGTAGATTTATCTGCATATAATTTAATAGATCTATGTGGCACTGGTGGTGATGGCAAAGATACTTTTAATATATCCACCTTATCTTCTTTTGTTACCGCTGGTGCGGGGATAAAAGTATCTAAACATGGAAATTATGGGGTTTCTTCAAAATGTGGTTCTAGCAATGTAATGGAACATTTAGGGATTAAATTTAGTAATGATCGTGATTTTTTAGAACGATCTATTGAGCAAGCTGGCATTTGTGTTCTACATGCTCCTTTATTTCATCCTGCTATGAAAAATGTAGCTCCAATTCGAAGAGAGCTAGCTGTTAAAACTTTTTTTAATATGCTGGGACCAATGGTAAACCCTGCTTTTCCAAAAAATCAAATCGTGGGTGTTTTTAATCTTGAATTAGCAAGAATGTATGGTTATTTATATCAAAATACTGATAAAAATTTTACAGTATTACACGCATTAGATGGGTATGATGAAATATCACTAACAGGAGATACAAAAACAATTTCTAATATGACGGAAAGCATGTTAAAACCTTCAGACTTTGGAGTTACTATCTTAAAGCAAGAAGATATAACTGGGGGTGAATCTATAGAAGCTTCTGCAAAAATTTTCATGGATGTATTAAGTGGTAAAGGGACTACCTCTCAAAATAATGTGGTTTGCGCCAATGCAGGAATGGCTATTGCTACTGTAAAAGGAATAACTCCCAAAGAAGGATTTGAATTTGCTAAAGAATCTTTATTGAGCGGAAAAGGATTAATAGCGTTAAAGAAACTTCAAGAATTAAGTACGAAATAAAACAACAATGAATATTCTAGATAGAATTATAGCAGATAAACATAAAGAGATTGAGCTTAAAAAAAGTATCATTCCTATTTCCCAATTGGAAGCCTCTGTTTTATTTGAAAGAACTCCTGTTTCTTTAACCAAGTGCCTTAAAAATAGTGCTACTGGAATTATCGCAGAACACAAAAGAAGATCTCCCTCTAAATCTGTTATAAATCAAAAGGTAAATGTTCAAGATGTTGCTAATGGATATGAAAAAGCAGGAGTTTGCGGGATGTCTGTGTTAACAGATGGAAAGTATTTCGGTGGTTCCTTGGACGATCTAATATTAGCACGTGCATCATGTAATATAGCGCTCTTAAGGAAGGAGTTTATTATAGACACCTATCAACTTATTGAAGCCAAAGCATATGGAGCAGATGCTATATTATTAATTGCAGCTGTTCTATCTAAAGATGAGATAAAGCTGTTTTCTGAGACTGCAAAAAACCTAGGATTGGATGTCTTGCTTGAAGTACATAATGAACAAGAATTGCAAAAATCTATACTACCTAGTATTGACATGTTGGGTGTAAATAACAGGAATTTAAAAACATTTGATGTTAGTATTGAAACTAGTAAAGTACTTTCAGAAAAAATTCCAAATGAATTTGTAAAAGTATCTGAAAGTGGAATTAGTTCTATTGAAGCCATTAAAGATTTAAAAAGCTTTGGTTTTCAAGGATTCTTAATTGGTGAGAATTTTATGAAAACAGAAAACCCTGGAGAAAACGCCGTTTCGTTTATTAAAAGATTACAGCAATGATACAATATCAAGTTGAAAAAAATATTAGCTCTAAAGAGTTTAAACAACTTCTTATTAATTCAACATTAGGAGAGCGTAGACCTGTTGATGATGATGATCGTATTACAGCCATGGTGAATAATGCCAATTTAATTATAACTGCTAGAGAATATGGAAAGTTGATTGGAGTAGCAAGATCTTTAACAGATTATGCATATTGTACTTATTTGTCAGATTTAGCAGTAACCTTAACTCATCAACGTCAAGGAATTGGTAAAGAATTAATCAAAAAAACCAAACAAGAAACTCCCAAAGCAACTTTAATACTTCTTTCTGCACCAAAAGCAAAAAATTATTATCCAGCTATAGGAATGACTAAACATACAGATTGTTTTTTTATTAAAAAATGAATACGATTTAAAATGAAAAAGCAATTAAAATTCAAGATATGTGGTATGAATCATAATGTAATGGAAATAGCATCCTTATATCCTGATTATCTTGGGTTTATTTTTTGGGATGACTCTTCAAGGCACTTCAATACAGTTATGCCTAAAGTTTCTAAAACAATTAAAAAAATTGGAGTATTTGTCGATGCACCCTACAAAGAGATTTTAGAAATTGCAACAAAAAATGATTTACAAGGTGTTCAATTGCATGGGCATGAAAGCCCAAAATTGTGTCATCAACTTAAAAAAGAAAAATTAGAAGTAATTAAAGTTTTTTCTATCAAAAATGATTTTGACTTTGCCATTTTAGAGCCTTATGAAGATGTTTGTGATTTTTATTTATTTGATACTAAAGGGAAATTACCAGGAGGAAATGGATACACATTTGATTGGAATGTTTTGAATAACTATCCCTCAAAAAAACCTTTCTTTTTAAGTGGAGGAATAGGGCTAAATGAAGTTGAAAAAATAACTGCTATTTTAAAATCAAATTTACCTGTTTATGCTATAGACGTTAATAGTAAATTTGAGATTAAACCTGGGTTAAAAAATTTAGAAGATTTAAAAGAATTTAAAAAACAGGCCTTTTCCAGGCCTGAATGATATTATAAAAATTATGGAAACATATCACGTTAATGAAAAAGGATATTATGGCGAATTTGGAGGAGCATACATTCCAGAAATGCTATATCCAAACGTAGAAGAGTTACGCCAAAATTATTTAAAAATAATGAAAGAGCCCTCTTTTCAATCTGAATTTGATCAATTGTTAAGAGATTATGTAGGGCGTCCTACTCCACTTTATTTTGCAGAACGACTCTCTAAAAAACACAATACTAAAATATATTTAAAAAGAGAAGATTTGTGTCATACAGGAGCTCATAAAGTGAATAATACTATTGGGCAAATTTTAATGGCAAAACGTTTAGGTAAGAATAGAATTATTGCAGAAACAGGTGCAGGGCAACATGGTGTTGCTACAGCTACAGTTTGCGCATTAATGGGCATTCAATGTATCATTTATATGGGAGAAATAGATATTAAAAGGCAAGCTCCTAATGTTGCTCGAATGAAAATGCTAGGTGCAGAAGTTCGTCCAGCCACTTCTGGTAGCAAAACGTTAAAAGATGCCACTAACGAAGCTATAAGAGATTGGATTAACAATCCTGTAAATACTCATTATATTATTGGCTCTGTAGTTGGGCCTCACCCATATCCTGATATGGTTGCTCGTTTTCAATCTGTTATTTCTGAAGAAATAAAAACACAATTATTAGAACAAGAAGGAAGAGAATTACCTAATCATGTGATTGCTTGTGTGGGAGGAGGTAGTAATGCTGCTGGTGCTTTCTATCATTTTTTAGATGAGCCTACTGTTAATATTATCGCTGTAGAAGCTGCAGGCAAAGGAATTCATTCTGGAGAAAGTGCAGCTACTTCTGCCTTAGGAAAAGATGGGATTATTCATGGAAGCAGAACTTTATTGATGCAAACAAATGACGGGCAAATAACAGAACCCTATTCTATTTCAGCAGGTTTAGATTATCCTGGTGTTGGCCCAATGCATGCCCATTTATATAAAAGTGGTAGAGCTGAGTTTATTTCCATTACAGATGATGAAGCCATGACTTCTGGTTTAGAAATTTCTCAACTAGAAGGTATTATTCCTGCCATCGAAACTTCACACGCCTTTGCCATCTTTGATCATAAAAAATTTAATAAAGAAGACATTGTAGTAATAAACTTGTCTGGAAGAGGGGATAAAGATTTAAATACCTATATCGATTATTTTAAACTGTAACGATGAACAGAATTAATAAAAAATTACAAGAAGATAAAAAAATATTATCTATATATTTTACAGCAGGCTATCCCAACATTGAAGATACGGTACCTATTATAAAGTCACTTCAAAATGCAGGGGTAGATATGTTAGAAATTGGATTGCCTTTTAGTGATCCCTTAGCAGATGGTCCTACTATACAAGCTAGTTCTACAAAGGCTTTAAAAAATGGTATGACTACAGAAAAACTTTTTGATCAGCTTAAAGATATCAGACAAGAAGTACATATTCCGCTTATACTCATGGGATATTTTAATCCAATAATGCAATACGGTGTAGAGGCTTTTTGTCAAAAATGTCAAGAAATTGGAATTGATGGACTTATTATTCCTGATCTTCCCGTGGATGTTTATCATGAACAATACCAGAGTATATTTGAAAAATATGGTTTAATTAATGTTTTTCTAATCACACCTCAAACTTTTGAAGAACGCATTCGCTTTATAGATTCTGTTTCAAGTGGGTTTATTTATATGGTAAGTTCTGCAAGTACCACTGGTGCTAAAAATACTTTTGGGAATGAGCAAGAAGATTATTTTAATCGTATTGACAATATGAATCTTAAAGCGTCGCAAATTGTAGGTTTTGGAATTAGCAATGCAGAAACATTTAAACAAGCAACTCAAAAGGCAAAAGGTGCTATTATAGGCTCTGCATTTATTAAATATATTTCATCAAATCCCATAGAAAGTATTGATCAGTTTATAAAGAAAATAAGAGTATGATTATATATTATAATTTCATATAATTTTGTGTAAAATTCCCTGTGCATCTTCCTAATGCATTTAGACTCATAAATCTTTCTTAACAAAAGAAGATAGGTGTTAAAATTTTGCTAATTTGCTGCAAATAACTAATACCAAAATGAAAAATAATTCAGTAAAAATAGTTCTTACCGTTTTTTTAAGTGCTTTAATTATTTCTTGTCAAGAAGAAACAACAAAAGATACACTCTCTGTAGATTCTGAGAAATTTATTCTAGACAATGGTTTGGAAGTTATTTTTCACAAAGACACTTCAGATCCAATAGCGTCAGTTGCATTAACTTTTCATGTTGGTTCTGCAAGAGAAAAAGTAGGTAGAACAGGATTTGCTCATCTTTTCGAGCATCTTCTTTTTTTAGAATCTGAAAATTTAGGAAAAGGAGGTCTTGACAAACTCAATAGTAAAGTTGGTGGATCTGGAGCTAATGGTTCTACAAGTAGAGATCGTACTAATTATTATCAAACAGTCCCTAATGATGCTTTAGAAAAAATGATATGGGCAGAAGCTGATAAGCTAGGTTTTTTTATAAATACAGTTACAGAAGAAGTTTTAGCAAAAGAAAAACAAGTTGTTAAAAATGAAAAAAGGCAAAGTGTAGATAACAACCCTTATGGGCATACTCGTTATGTAATTGGTAAAAACTTATATCCTGAAAATCACCCCTATAATTGGCAAGTCATAGGATCATTAGATGATTTGCAAAATGCAACCTTAGAAGATGTTAAAGAATTTTATAAAAAATGGTATGTACCTAATAATGCAACCTTAGTTATTGCTGGAGATTTTGATTCTGCACAAGCAAAAGAATGGGTAGAAAAATATTTTGCAGAAATTGAACGAGGAGAAGAAATTTTGGATCTTCCAAAAAACACCCCTGTACTTACAGAAACCAAGAAATTGTATTATGAAGATAATTTTGCTCGATTGCCACAATTATGGATTACCTGGCCTACTGTAGAAAACTATCATCCAGATTCATATGCGTTAGACGTTTTATCAGAATACTTATCTGATGGAAAAAAAGCTCCTTTTTACAAGGTGCTTATAGAAGAAAAAGAATTAACTCCTAATCTCTTTATGTTTAATCAAACTTCTGAACTTACAGGAGAATTCAATTTTGTAACCAGAGCCTATTCAGGGAAAAATTTAAACGATGTTCAAGCTGCAGTAGATGAAGCTTTTTTTAAATTTGAGAAGGAAGGAATTTCTGAACAAGATTTAAACAGAATTAAAATTGGCTTAGAGACCGATTTTTATAACGGCCTTTCCAGTTCTCTGGGAAAAGCCTTCCAATTAGCGCAATATAACATCTTTGCGAAAGATCCAGACTTTATTAATAAAGACATCAAAAATATATTAGCGGTTACTATTGAAGATGTAACTCGTGTTTATGAAAAATATATTAAAGGAAAAAACAAGATAATTACCAGTTTTGTTCCTAAAGGGCAAAGTGATTTAATTATCAAAAACTCTAAACTAGCTAAGGTTGTAGAAGAGAAAATTGTACAAGGAGCTGAAGAGGAAATTGTATTTTCAGAAAACACAAACTATGAAAGAACTCCTTCTGGTTTTGATCGTACTGTTGAGCCTCCTTATGGCATAACACCTGAGGTCAAAATTCCTGAAATTTGGAAAGACACAATGAGTAATGGCATGATTGCATTAGGCATTATTAATGATGAACTCCCACTGGTCCAATTTAATATGAAAATTAAAGGAGGGCTTCTATTAGATACAGCTGAAAAAATAGGAACTGCCAATCTTCTCGCAGACCTTATGAATAAAGGAACAAAAAACAAAACTACACAAGAGTTAGAAGAAGCAATAAATGCACTTGGAGCTACCATTACCATTACCGCTAGAAATCAATCTATTGAAATTTCTGGAAATACATTAGCCAGAAATTATAATGAAACTATTACTCTATTAAAAGAAATGCTATTAGAACCAAGATGGGATGAAAAAGAGTTAACGCTACTAAAACAACAAACCATAAGTGGTATTATTCAAGGGATGGCTAATCCAAATACTATAGCAAATAATGAGTTTATAAAACTTATTTATGGTAAAGATCATATTTTAAGTAATAATTTATCAGGTACAGAAAGCTCAGTTCAAAGTATCACTATAGATGATTTAAAAACGTTTTATGCAACGAATTTTTCGCCTTCTATTACTAATTTTTATGTCGTTGGAGCCATAGAACAAAAAGAGGTACTTTCTTCACTTTCTGATTTAAGTACTTCATGGGAAAGTAAAACAGTTACTATTCCGGAGTATACACTTCCTGAATCTATCGATACTTCAAAAGTTTATTTTTACAATGTTCCTGGCGCCAAACAATCTGTACTTAGAATAGGCTATTTAGCATTAGCAATCACTGATAAAGAATATTACCCTGCTACTGTAATGAACTATATATTAGGTGGTGGCGGTTTTGCTTCTCGTCTTACTCAAGAGCTAAGAGAAGGAAAAGGATATACGTATGGGATAGGTTCTGGATTTTCTGGGACAAATATTCCTGGTAATTTTGGGATTTTCTCTAATGTACGTTCTAATATAACCCTTGAAGCACTCTCTCTTATCAAAGATATTCTCAAACAATATCCAGAAACGTTTACTGATAAAGATTTAGTCACTACGAAAGGATTTTTACTAAAAAGTAATGCCAGAGCTTTTGAAACTATTAATGCTAAATTAGGTATAATAGAAAACATTGGAGATTACAATTGGCCTAATGACTATGTAAAACAGCGCGAACGTATTGTTCGAAATATGAGTATTGATGAAATAAAAAATTTAGCTACAAAATATGTAAATCCAGATAAAATGATTTATCTAATTATAGGTGATGCTGCTACTCAATTAGACCGGTTAAAAGATTTAGGTTATGGAGATCCTATCCTATTAAATTAAAGTATTATTTATGACATATAAAAAGCAAGTTCATAATCCTTGAGATTGTTTTTTTATTAATAGACTCTTATTTTTTATTATTTTTAAATCAAAATTTTCAACTATGAAAAAATGTTTAGTACTCATTAGTCTATTCGTTTTCACAAACTCGTTTTCGCAAGATTTTCAATCAAAACTCAAGACAGAGGTTAGAAAAACTATTCAAGAATTAAAAGAGTTTACTGCTATCCCTAATAACTCATTAGAACATAGTGATATAATGCGAAATATCAGCTGGCTTACTAAAAAATTTAATGAACGTGGTTTCAATTCTGTAGCTATAGAAACAGAAGGAGAACCTTTGTTTTTTGCAGTAACTCCTATCATAGAAAGCTTACCTACAATATTGTTTTATATGCATTTTGATGGGCAACCTGTAGACCTTTCAAAATGGAATCAAAGCAATCCTTATCAAATGGTTCTTAAAGAACAATTACCCGATAAAAAATGGCAAGAAGTAGACTGGACTGAACTAGATAAAGATATTAACTATGATTTAAGACTCTTTGGCAGATCTGTATCTGATGACAAAGGACCTATCGTTATGCTCTTAAGCGCTTTGGATTTAATGAAGCAAGAAAATGGTAAAATCCCTTTCAACGTAAAAGTTATTTTAGATAGTGAAGAAGAAAGAAGTAGCAAACCATTGCCAAAAGCTGTACGACAAAATAAAGAATTATTGCAAGCTGACTTTTTAATTATAAACGATGGTCCTTTGCATCCTTCTGAAAAACCAACCTTAGTTTTTGGATGTCGTGGGATTACTACTATCAATCTTACTACTTATGGCCCTATAAAACCTCAGCATAGTGGTCATTATGGAAATTATGCTCCTAACCCAGGTTTTCAACTTTCACAATTATTAGCTTCTATGAAAGATACAGAAGGAAGAGTGCTAATTGATGGATATTACGATGGAATTACAATAAACGATGCTACTAAAGAAATTTTAAAAAGTGTTCCAGATGACGAAGAAGCAATTAAAAAAAGACTTTCTTTTAAAACTCCTGAGAAAGTAGGTAACAATTATCAAGAATCTCTTCAATACCCTTCTTTAAATATAAGAGGTCTTTCTTCTGGATGGGTAGGCAAACAAGCCAGAACAATTGTTCCTGATCGGGCAACAGCTGCCATTGATATACGCCTGGTTCCTGAAAGTGATGGCGAAAACTTAATTAAGTTGGTCAAAGAACATATTAAATCACAAGGTTTTTATATTACTGAAAAAAACCCAACTCAAGAAGAGCGTTTAAAATATGACAAAATTGTGAAAGTAGATACAGGAACTATAACTGCTCCTTTTAGAACAGATTTAAATGATCCTTATGCGTTATGGGCAGAAAGTGTATTGACTAATACCTTTAAACAAGATGTCGTTAAAATTAGAATTATGGGAGGCACTGTACCAACAGCAGCTTTTATTAATGAATTAGGGATCCCTGCTGTAATAATTCCTATGGTAAATCCAGATAATAATCAACACAGTCCAAATGAAAACCTAAAGATTCAACATATTGCTTATGGAATAGAAGCTTTTTACAATATCTTAAATACTCCCTTAGAGATCAAATAAAAAATGGCTTGTATTGCATTGCTCTAAAGTCTAAGGTAGTAAAGGTTGGATCTTTTTCTTTTAATTCTTTGTATAAAGGAATACTTCCTACTGCTCTATTAGCTGCACCAGATGGGGCTGTCAATGAAACTGTTTTAATAATTCTATCATTAAGTTTAAATAAATGAATTCTTGGAACTTCAGAAGATACTACTTCGTAATTAATTTTATGTAATTTTAAATACTTTCTAAAAAAATATTCAGGACCATTTTTACTATTCCCTCCCATAAATAATAATGTATCTATTTTAGGGTATTTTTTTAAATAACTTAAAATATCTCTAAGTTTCACATTTTTCATTCCTAGATCTGTTGCATCTATTTTTTCTCTTTCACAACTTTCTACAATATCACAAACTCCAATTTTATGTTTAATAAGGAAGTTTTTTCGTTGTCCAATAGCTTCTTCTGTGGTTTCAAATTTTAATTCTAAACTAAAGAGTTGGTTTAAAATTTTCCATAGTTGTCCATTAGAACTTCCATAGCAAAAGTCAACATCTTTTTCTTTTAAATCTCTTGTAGAAAATCGAGGAGGCGGTAATGTTCCCACTATCAATTTGGTGGTATCTTTCAATATATAAGGTTGATATGGGTGTTGATGAAAAAACATTTTTAACCGAGAGTTATAAGTTGTTCTTTAGCTTTTTGAATACTAGCATTATATTTTCTTTTATTCTCACGCTTCATATGCGTTGCTTCTATTAAAATATCATTATAAATTTCTTTTGCTTCGGTTATTTTCTTTCTTTTTAAAAGAAATTCTGCATATACAAGACGTTCTTCATAATTTGAATATCGTGTATCTATTTGTTTTAATATCTCCTCAGCTTCATCTAATCGTTCTAGATTTGCTAATGCTAGCCCATAAAGAAATTGACTTTTAGATTTCTTAAAATTAGCTTTCTTCTCAATACGCTTAGCATATTCAATAACTTTTTCATTCTCATTTTTTAAAGTATATGCTTCAATAAGTTTTGTAATTGTATAATAATCATCTTTAAAGGTTCCTTCTAAAGAGTTTTTATAAAGTTCAATTGCATCATCTGTTTTACTACTATATAGATAAGCATCAGCTAATCGTATTTTATTTTCAAATGTATCGGAAAATTCAAGTTTCTTCTCAAGGTCAATAATTCGTTTTGTAGGGTTTACTATATGAGTAAGTTCATTTTGCACTTTATCTATATCATTTTTGGAGAAAACTTGAGTAAATAAATAGATAATACATCCAATAAACGGGAGGAAAATAATAAGAAAAAACCAATAATAACTTTTTCCATTTTTATACGCATGATAAATACAAAACCCCTGAAATATTAGAATAAGATAGTAAAGCATATCAGGAATTAAAATTATAGTTATCGTATAAAGACGAATTCATTTTCTTTTGTCGAATGTTCTTCACTGTATCCATATCCATCATAATCAAACCCCTTAATATCATCTATGGTTTTTGCATCAGTATCAATAATATAACGTACCATAAGCCCTCTCGCTTTTTTAGCAAAGAAACTAATCATCTTAAGTTTTCCATCTTTAAAATCTTTAAACTGAGGCGTTATAACAGGAACTTTTAATTCTTTTTTATCAATAGCGCTGAAATATTCGTTGCTGGCCAAGTTTAAAAAAAGTTCGTTCTCTTCTAATTCATCATTGAGTGTTTGAGTAATTTTCTTTTTCCAAAAATCATATAAGTTCTTTTTAGTTCCTATAGGCAATTTTGTTCCCATTTCTAAACGATAGGGTTGAATCAGATCAAGCGGCTTTAAAATCCCATATAATCCTGATAAAATACGAAGACTGGATTGAAGTTGATCTAATTTCTCTTTAGGTAAATTATACGCATCTAAACCTGTGTAAACATCACCATTAAAAGCATACACAGCTGGGCGTGCATTTTTTGAAGTAAAAGGAAGGCTCCAATCTTGATTGCGTTGCCAATTAAGAGTTCCTAGATTATCTGAAATACTCATCAATTTTGATAAACTTCTAGGAGATTTTTTTTGTAAAATTTCATTAAGACGTTCTGCTTCTTTTGTAAAAGAAAACTCTGAGTGTCTGTCTGTTGGTAATTTACTCTCAAAATCAAGAGATTTTGCAGGTGATATAACAATCTTCATTTCGCTGCCTTTATATATTATTGTTATTCAAAAGTATAAATGATCTTTTATACTACCTAACAATCATAAGAAGACTTTTCAATAAAACTATCAAAAAGATTTATAGAAATGATTGATGTTTTGCATACTTCTTCCATTTTTCAATACATTCTTTCATATCGTCAGGAATTTCAGAATTAAATCGCATAAATTCTCCTGTAACAGGATGCTCAAAACCTAAAGTTTTAGCATGTAATGCTTGCCTTGGCAACGTTTTAAAACAATTTTCCACAAACTGTTTATATTTTGAAAAAGTGGTTCCTTTTAAAATTTTATCACCTCCATAGCGCTCATCATTAAACAAAGTATGCCCAATATATTTCATATGAGCTCTTATTTGATGGGTTCTACCTGTTTCCAGTTTACAAGAAACCATTGTAATATATCCTAAACTTTCTAATACCTTATAATGTGTTACTGCTTCTTTTCCTTGTTCTCCTTCTTCAAAAACAGTCATTTGTAGTCTATTTTTAGGATGCCTCCCTATATGCCCTTCTATAGTGCCTTTATCAGTTTTTAGATTTCCCCATACCAGCGCTATATATTCTCGCTCACTTGTTTTATTAAAAAATTGTTTTGCAAGATGCGCCATCGCCTCTTCAGTTTTTGCTACCACCAACAAACCGCTAGTATCTTTATCTATACGATGTACTAAGCCTGGGCGTTCATTACTATTTTTAGGAAGGTTTTCAAAATGATATATCAATGCGTTTATAAGTGTTCCGCTATAATTACCATGCCCAGGATGCACTACCATGCCAGCAGGTTTATTTACTACTAACAACACGTCATCTTCATAAACAATATCTAATGGTATATTTTCTGGAGTTAGTAGGTTTTCATAGGGTGGATGTTCAAACAAAACCCTTACTTCGTTGTGCGCTTTTACTTTATAATTAGATTTAACAGCAACCCCATTCACCCATATGTTTCCATTCTTTGCTGCCTGTTGAATTTTATTTCGAGTTGCATTTTCAATAAAATTCATTAAAAACTTATCAACTCTAAGTGGTTCTTGACCTTTTCCTGCTATAAAATTATAATGCTCATACAACTCATCATCTTGTTCACCTACTTCATTTGCATCTATCATTCTTCAGTTTATTAGTTTTCTTGATGATTACTTTTATTTCCATTTCCACAAATTAATTCAACTTCTGTAGTTTTGGTAAGTTGAGTTCCTGGTGAAATATATTTCCCTTTATGCTTAATAGAATATACCATATCTGTTCCTAATTCGTCAATATAAGTCACTTTTTCAATTTTTAATCCTACAGCCAGCAATCTAGATTCTGCATTTCTTCTGGTTACTTGAATAACATCTGGAACTTTTACTTTTCTATATCCAGAAGGATTTAGTATAACATAAATCTTTCTTCCTTTTTTCACTTCTCCTCCAGCGGCAGGGTTTTGTTCTACAATAGAAAACCTAGGGAACTTTGGGTTATAATCTGTAGAATCTTTTAAAACTAAATTCAAGTTTGATTCATTAATAAGTTTCGTCGCTTCATTCATCGTTTTATTGGTTAAGTCTGGAACCTTTATATATTTATTGTGATCTGTAGAAGATTTTAACCATTGCATCAAAGCAAAAACTAAGACTACCGCTGCTACAATAGCAAGCCCAAGCTGTATTAAAAATACTTTACTAAAAATGAACTTAAATAATCTCATGAATTGGTGTTTTAAAAGCAAAGATATAAAAACACAATACTTTTTTCTTTGCATCAAATAAATGATATTTTTGTTAAACGGTTTTTTTGATCGTTTTGTATATTATGAAGCCAACTCGATTAAAAGATATTTAAACACAAAAAACAACGATTATTTTTAATAGTCAAGGATTCCATCAGAATTTTAAAGCAATAAACGCAAACGAATGAAACAGAATATAGCTATTATCATGGGTGGGTATTCTAATGAATACCAGATCTCTATAAAAAGTGGAAATGTTGTTTTTGAAAATCTAGACAAAGAAAAGTATAATGTATACAAAGTTCATATTCTTAAAGAAAAATGGGTTTATGTAGATTTAAATAACATTGAACACGCTATTAACAAAGATGATTTCTCAATTAAAATTAGCGCAAAAAAAATACGTTTCGATTGTGTTTTTAATGCCATCCATGGTACTCCTGGAGAAGATGGATATATGCAAGCATATTTAGAATTGTTAAACATTCCTCAAACTAGTTGTGGTTTTTATCAAGCGGCATTGACATTTAACAAACGGGATTTACTAGCTACTCTAAAACCATATGGCATAAAAACTGCAATTTCTTATTACCTTAATAAAGGAGATTCTATAAATATAAATGCAATTATTGACAAGGTTGGACTTCCCTGTTTTGTTAAGGCTAATAGAGCTGGTAGTAGTTTTGGTATTTCTAAAGTACATGCTAAAGAAAATTTGAATATTGCTATAGAGAATTCATTTAAAGAAGATGATGAAATTATTATTGAATCTTTTTTAAAAGGTACTGAAGTTACAGTTGGTGTTATTAAATACAAAGGAAAAACCACTGCTCTTCCTTTGACAGAAATTGTTTCAGAAAATGATTTCTTTGATTATTCAGCAAAATACGAAGGTAAATCTCAAGAAATAACTCCTGCTCGTATATCTAATGACTTAGCACTTAAAGTTTCTAATATTGCCATTAAAGTTTATGATATTCTAAAAATGGAAGGGTTTACCAGAAGTGATTATATTTTTGTCAATGATGAACCACATCTAATAGAAATAAACACAATTCCTGGCTTGACAAACGAAAGTATTTTGCCCCAACAAGCAGCTGAAACAGGGATTAGCTTAGCTGATTTGTTTGAAAATGCTATTAATGAAGTTTCAAGAAAAAAAAGTAATTTTAACTAGTTGTTTAATATTATATAATTATGAAAAGAGCAATTTTTCCTGGGTCTTTTGATCCATTTACACTAGGTCATTATGATATTATAAAACGTGGTGTTCCTCTTTTTGATGAAGTTGTTGTAGCCATTGGAGTTAACTCTAATAAAAAATATATGTTTACGTTAGAAGAACGCAAACAATTTATAGAAAAGGCATTTATTGATCAACCAAAAGTAAAAGTGGTTACTTATAAAGGTTTGACAGTAGATTTTTGTAAAGAAATTGATGCCGATTTTATACTTAGAGGCCTTAGAAATCCTGCAGATTTTGAGTTTGAAAAAGCAATTGCTCACACCAATAGAGAACTTTCTAAAATAGAAACCGTATTTCTATTAACTGCAGCCAGAACTTCATTTATTAGTAGTAGTATTGTTCGAGATGTTATAAGAAATAATGGAGATTATACTGTATTAGTACCCGATAGTGTTCGAGTAAAAAAATAATTCAAAAAATATTTTTAAAATTCATTATTCATGAAACGTTTTCTTCTTCTCTTTTTAATTATAACTGCCTGTCAATCTCCTCAAAAAGAAAAAAAAGAAAGTTTTTTAACTTTATTTGAAAAAAGTGAAGGAACCGAAACACCTGCCTATCAAGAAGTCATCGATTTTTATATTGAATTAGCGAGAGAATTTCCTGAGATTAATATTAAAACCATGGGGATGACTGATAGTGGGTACCCTTTACATATTGTCACATTTAATGATGATGCTGAGTTTAATTTTTCAAAAATTAGAGAACGAAAAGCTATTTTACTCATTAACAATGGTATACATCCAGGAGAAAGTGATGGTATTGATGCTACTGCCTTATTTTTTAGAGATCTTGCCACTAAAAAAACGAAAATTCCCAAACGTACTGTCATTGTTACTATACCTGTTTATAATATTGGAGGGGCTTTAAATAGAAATAAAACCACTAGAACAAACCAAAATGGACCTATAGAATATGGTTTCAGAGGGAATTCTAGAAACTATGATTTAAATAGAGATTTTGTAAAGGCAGATACAAAAAATGCAAATTCTTTTGCTGAAATTTTTCATTTAGTACAACCTGACGTTTTTATTGATAATCACGTTAGTAATGGTGCTGATTATCAATATACCTTAACACATCTTTTCACACAACATAATAAGCTTGGAGGGGACCTAGGGAATTATTTACAAAATTCATTAATGCCAAAACTTGAAGATTCATTGGCTAAAAAAGATTGGGATATAACACCTTATGTCAATGTTTTTAATCGTACTCCAGAAAGTGGTTTTTCTCAATTTATGGATTACCCTAGGTATTCAACTGGATATACTACATTATGGAATACTTTAGGGATGATGGTAGAAACTCATATGCTTAAACCCTACAAAAAAAGAGTAGAGGGCACCTATGAGCTCATGAAAAACATGGTTGACATAATAGAAGTAGAACGAGATACTATTAAAATTTTAAGATCCAATGCTTTTGAAACATTTTACAACAGAAAAAAATATCCAATAGATTGGGAAATTGACACTACATACACAAGTATTATAGATTTTAAGGGTTATGAGGGTGCGTATATTAAAAGTGAAGTAACCGGCTTTAACAGGTTAAAATATAATCGTGAACAACCTTTTACAAAACAAATTGAATACCAAAATTATTTTAAACCAAAAAAAGAAATTGAAATTCCTCAAGCTTATATAATTCCTCAAGGTTGGTGGGGCGTATTAAATCGTCTTTCTCAAAATAATGTAACAATGGTAGAAATAGAAAATGACACCATTATTAAAGTTGATTCATATAAAATTGAAAATTATAAAACCCGCACTGCTGCCTATGAAGGACATTATCAACATTATGATTGTGAGGTTTCTTCATATACCGACACACTTATATTTAGAAAAGGAGATATGATTGTCTATACCAATCAACCTGCAATGCGTTATATTTTAGAAACTTTAGAGCCAGAAGCACCTGATTCTTTTTTTAATTGGAATTTTTTCGATACTATTTTACAACAAAAAGAGGGGTTTTCTCCATATGTTTTTGAAGAAATTGCAGAAGCATTATTAAAAACAAATACATCAGTTAGGAACAAATTTGAACTTAAATTAGAAGAAGATACTAACTTTGCTAATAATTGGTATGCACAATTAGATTGGATTCATAAACATTCTGACAATTATGAAAAAGCCCATTTAAGATACCCTATCTTTAAAATTCCTAATTAATTTCTTGATAAGCAGCAATTACAGATTTAATATTATGGTATGATTTTTTTAACGCTTTTCTAACTTTAGAAGGTGATTTCCATTTAACAATTTCAATATCTTCTTCAGCTTGTGGGTATAACTTACCATCATATTTAGTCTTCATTAAATACCAATGCGTTTCTTTTAGTTTATAGACACCATTTCTTTTAAAAATATGATAAGTGATTGTTAAAAAAGATTTTATCTTTAATTCTTTTACCCCTGTTTCTTCTTCCACTTCTCTAGCAGCTGCTTCTTCTATGGTCTCTCCTTTATCAAGTTTCCCTTTAGGTAAATCCCATTTATTATTTCGAAATATGAAAAGAATTCTTTTACGTTTATTAATTACCAGGCCTCCTGCTGCTATAACTAAAGGCAATTTTTGTTTAAATAGTGATAAAAGTTGCTTTTTATCTTTATGATAAAAATAAGCTGTTTTGCTATCTTTTTTTTTAAGTTTATCTATAACATCTTCGATTTCAACAGTTTCTAACATATACACTTGATCACTCTTCTTTTTTGTAATCTTATTTGTTAAAATTATAAGATGTTCATTAATAAAAACTTTATACATTTGCATCATGGTTTTAGATAAAGACACAGCTAAAAAAACAGCAGAACTTCTTTTGCAAATTAATGCAATAAAGTTGAATCCAAAAAATCCTTTTCAATGGGCATCAGGGTGGAAATCTCCAATTTATTGTGATAATAGAATAACACTCTCTTATCCTCCTATACGTAATTTTTTACGTGAAAATATGGGCAAACAAATTGAAGCAGAGTATGGTAAACCAGATGTAATAGCAGCTGTTGCTACTGGAGCGATTGGTATAGGAATGTTAGTTGCAGAATATTTGAGCCTCCCATTTATTTATGTAAGACCTGAGCCAAAAAAACACGGAAGAGGTAATCAAATTGAAGGATTCTTGGAGCATGGGCAAAACGTAGTTGTCATAGAAGACTTAATAAGTACAGGCAAAAGCAGTTTAAATGCTGTAGATGCTCTAAAAACAGCTGGAGCAAATGTAAAAGGAATGATCGCTATCTTTTCTTATGGTTTTGATTTGGCTATTGAAAATTTTAAAGAAAAAGATGTGAAATTACAAACGCTTAGTAATTATGATTTTTTATTAGAACAAGCTAACGAGACCAATTATATAAACGAAACAGAATTAGAAGCCTTAAAAGAATGGCGAACTAGCCCTGAAGTATGGGATGTAAAACAAGTATAATATGACTATAGAGAGCCCTAAGAAAATTGTAAATAAGTCTTCTCAAGAATTATTTGATTTTCTAACAGATGTTAAAAACTTCGAAAAATTAATGCCTGATACTATTAGTAAATTTGAAGTACTTGAAGAAGGTAAGTTTATTTTTGCTTTAAAGGGTATGCCAGAAATTATTCTAAAATTAAAAGAAAAGGAGGCCCCAAATAAAGTTGTTTTAGGGGCAGCAAGTGATAAACTTCCATTTACGTTAACTGCAAATATTAAAGAAATAGAAGCTGCAAAAAGTGAAGCACAGTTAACTTTTGAAGGTCAATTTAATGCTATGATGGGTATGATGATTAAAACTCCTATCACAAATTTTATAGGTACATTAAGTGATAAAATGGGAGAACTATAAGTTAGTATAATAACTGTAATTCTTTTAATTCAAATTCTTGAAGAATATCATCTTCCAATAATATTTTTATCTTACCTGAATCACTTACGCCTTTTATAAAACCCATTACTATAGTTCCTTTTTCCTTTTTAAAAGTTGAAGGCTTATTTATTCTATACAGATGCTCTTGATATTGATTTAAAACTACATTGAAATCATTTTCATTAATAGCTAAACTATATTTTTTTAATTGATCTATGATTTGATACAAAACCTCTTCATGATCAAAGCTTTTTCCTGTAATAGATTTTAATGAAGATGCTCTTGGTAAATTCTCAAAACTAGTTTGATTTATGTTAAGCCCTATGCCAATAATGCTGGCATATAATTCATTTTGCTTTATTATATTTTCTATTAAAACTCCTCCGATTTTATTGTTTGCTGACAAAATGTCGTTAGGCCATTTTATTTTTAAATTAGGAATTCCAATAATTTGAAGCGCCTTTAATATGGACAATGACACTATCATACTGATATAAAATTGCTTTTCTTTAACTAAATTAGAAACATCTAAATATATACTAAAAGTGAGGTTTTTATAGGGCTGTGAAGACCATACTGCTCCCATTTGTCCTCTTCCAGCAGTTTGCTCTTTCGACACAACAACCGTATAGTTATTTAACTCATTTTCTGCACTTATTCTTTTTAGGTAAGAATTTGTAGAGTCAATGGCATCAAGTTTGATTATAGTCATGTAACGATGGTTGATCTATTTGTGTAATCTTATGTTAAATTGAATCGTTAAAAAAACAAAAAAATGATAACTTTGCGTAAAATAAAAAAATTTAATGGCAATAAAAAAAAGTAGCCCAGATCAACTCATATCAATTATTTTAAAAGGAATAGAAGAAGTAAAAGGAAAAGATATAAGTATCTTAGATTTAAGAGAAATTGAAAATACGGTTTGTGACTATTTTATTATATGTAATGGAACTTCAAACACACAAGTCAATGCCATTGTAAATTCCATCCAAAAATTAGTAAGTAAACAACTAAAAGATAAACCTTGGCATATTGAAGGTGCAAATAATGGAGAATGGGTATTAATGGATTATGTAAATGTTGTAGTACATGTATTCCAAAAACATACAAGAGATTTTTATGACATAGAAGGACTGTGGGGAGATGCTAAAGTCACTTCTATTTCTACTAATTATTAATAATATTATTTTAAGAAAAAATTAATGGCAAAAGATAACAATCAAAAACCTAAAAAATCAAAATTTAGTTCGTACTGGATTTATGCTGTGATTCTAATCGTAATTATTGGAATGAACTTTTTTTCAGGTAGTGGAAGTTGGCAAAAACTAAACCCTACTACTCCATCAGAATTGCAAGAATATCTTAAGAATGGTGATGTAGAGAAAATTTTAATCATTACAAATACGCGTCAAGCTAAAGTATTTTTAAAAGATGAAGCACTTACTAAAGAAGTGCATAAAGGAACAGAAAGCAAATCTTTAATTCCTACGACTGCTAAAACAGCACATTACGAATTAAAGTTTGGTGATTTACAGAATTTTGAAAACGAGTTAAAACAGACAGTAAGCGAATATAACCTAGACACTGAAGTAGAATTCACTTCAGAATCAAACCTTTTTGGAGAGCTATTACTTACGTTATTACCTTTCGTTCTTATTATTGGTATTTGGATCTTTTTAATGAGACGTATGTCTGGAGGAGGCTCTGGAGGAGCTGGAGGTCAAATTTTCAATATAGGAAAATCTAAGGCAAAACTTTTTGATGAAAAAATAAATACTCGAGTTACTTTTAAAGATGTAGCAGGTTTAGAAGGAGCTAAAGAAGAAGTTGAAGAAATTGTAGAATTTCTTAAAAACCCTGAAAAATATACTTCTTTAGGTGGAAAAATACCTAAAGGTGCTTTATTGGTAGGACCTCCAGGAACTGGTAAAACATTATTAGCAAAAGCTGTAGCTGGAGAAGCAAAGGTTCCTTTCTTTTCACTTTCTGGTTCTGATTTTGTAGAAATGTTTGTTGGTGTTGGAGCTTCTAGGGTTCGAGATTTATTCAAACAAGCTAAAGACAAATCACCAGCTATTATTTTTATTGATGAAATTGATGCTATAGGTAGAGCTAGAGGTAAAAATAACCTCACAGGTTCTAATGATGAAAGAGAAAATACGCTCAATCAATTATTAACTGAAATGGATGGGTTTGGAACAAATACCAACGTTATTGTTCTAGCCGCTACCAACAGAGCAGATATATTAGATAAAGCTTTAATGCGGGCAGGAAGATTTGACAGACAAATATTCGTTGACTTGCCAGATATTAGAGAGCGTAAAGAGATTTTCGAGGTTCATTTAAGACCTATCAAAACATTAGAGACATTAGATCTTGATTTTCTTTCTAGACAAACGCCAGGGTTTTCTGGGGCAGATATTGCCAATGTTTGTAACGAAGCTGCTTTAATTGCTGCTAGAAATGGGAAAAAAGCAGTAGACAAACAAGATTTTTTAGATGCTGTAGATCGTATTGTAGGAGGCTTAGAAAAGAAAAATAAAATTATAACTGTTGAAGAAAAAAGAACAATTGCATATCATGAAGCTGGTCATGCTACAGTAAGCTGGATGCTTGAGCATGCGGCACCGTTAGTTAAGGTAACTATTGTACCTAGAGGGCAATCTCTTGGGGCAGCTTGGTATTTACCTGAAGAACGTCTTATTGTACGTCCAGAACAAATGCTAGATGAAATGTGTGCTACACTAGGAGGTAGAGCTGCAGAAAAAATAACGTTTGATAAAATTTCAACAGGAGCTTTGAGTGATCTTGAAAAAATCACAAAACAGGCAAGAGCGATGGTAACTATATATGGCCTTAGTGATAAAATAGGGAATTTAACCTATTACGATTCAAGTGGTCAAGGAGATTATGGGTTTACAAAACCATATAGTGAAGAAACGGCTTTAATAATTGACAAAGAAATTTCAAGAATTATTGAAGAACAATACGATCGTTGTTTAAAACTCTTAGAAAAACACAAAGATAAACTATCTGAATTAGCAGAACGCTTATTAGAAAAGGAAGTAATCTTCAAAGATGATCTTGAAAAAATCTTCGGAAAAAGACCTTTTGACAAGGAAGAAGAGCTAGTTAAGTAGTATATTCTATTTTAAAATACCCAACATTTTTTACTTTGGATCTTAAAAATTTAAAATGTTGGGTATATTTTTATAACTTTACCATTAAGGTTATTATAGTATAGTCCCAAATTCTAAATGAGTTTGTTCAAAAAGATTTTCGGCTTTAAAAACAAAAAAGGATCATCTGAAAGTATTCCGGCTGATCGTGGGAAGTATATGCCCGACATTACCCTTCCTATAGATGAAAAATTTACCATTAACTTTAAAAAGAATGGAGGAAAGTTTATCTACTGTGATTCTATAGAAGAAATTTATGAAAATTTTGGAAATATAATAGTAGAAAATTCATGGAAGGATACCAGTTTCTTTTGCCCAGATAAGGAATTGCAAAAGAAGTTCGATGACTTTAACCTCAAACTATCTTCGAGCGGAAAAAATTCATCTGTTTTTTTAACTTCCTGTGAAAACCTTGTAGCCAATGTTGGTAGTGTTTTAATTAGTTCTAATCAAATTAGTGAATTAAAGCTTCATGATCTCCCTGATAATTTTATAGTATTTGCTGCTACAAGTCAATTAGTTGAAACTATTAGTGAAGGATTGCGAAAAATAAAAAATAAAAATAAAAATAAAATCCCTACAAATATTACTACCATTAAACACTTCAATATTAAAGAAGAAAAAGATTTTCTTTCTTATGGAAGTAGTTCAAAAAATTTGTATTTACTCTTACTAGAAGATTTATAATGAAAGAACTCTTCAAACGCTCCATAACTGGGGTTTTATATGTCTTTTTATTACTCGCTGCTGTATTTTTAAGCAACGATGCTTTTGATTTCCTTTTTTTAACCTTTGGATTAATCTGTTTATATGAATTTAAAAAACTTATAAAATTAAGAGGGTATTATATTTTTATAGCTTTTTTGGCATTATGGTGGTTTTTTATTTATTTATTTCAAGAAAAAATTATTATAAGAATATTTTTGATTGCTTGCTGCATGATAAATGTTTTTCTTATTGTGTATCTTTTTTCAAAATCTTCTATTTCTTATACCAAGATTCAAAAATTTATCATTAGTCTTTTTTATATAGGAGGTGGTTGCCTATTTCTAACTATGATTCCATATGTTGGAAATCATTTTGCTAAGTTTTTAATAATGGGTATTTTTATAATCATTTGGGTCAATGATTCTTTTGCATATTTAGTAGGAAAAAATATAGGAAAAACAAAACTGTATGAAAAAGTATCTCCTAAAAAGACCGTTGAAGGGTTTATAGGAGGTCTTCTCTTTTCATTACTTGCTGCTTTTTTACTATGGAAATATGACAAGGGTCTCGAGCTTGAACAATGGCTAATATTGGCTTTTGTTATAGTAATAACAGGTAGCTTAGGAGATTTAATAGAATCAAAATTTAAAAGAAATGCAGGAGTTAAAGACAGTGGTGCAATTTTACCTGGACATGGAGGATTATTAGATAGACTCGATAGTTTAGTATTTGCAGCTCCTTTTGCTTACTTAACATTACAAATTTTTAATTATGTTTCATAAAGAAGGGCATAAAATCATTTTAATAAGTTTCTTTCTCTCTATTGGGATTGTATTAATATCTGAAAATTTTATTCCCTTTTTTTGGTTAAAAATTATTGTTCAATTAACAGCTCTTGTTCTATTAATATTAATATTACAATTTTTTAGAAACCCAAAACGTCCTACAAATGTAAATGATGCTAGTATTATAGCCCCAGTTGATGGTAAAGTTGTAGTTATTGAAGAAGTTTATGAAAAAGAATATTTTAAAGATAAGCGAATTCAAGTATCTATATTTATGTCTCCATTAAATGTACATGTAACTCGGTATCCTTTAGGAGGCATCATAAAATTTAGTAAATATCACCCGGGAAAATATTTAGTTGCTTGGCATCCAAAAGCATCTGAAGAAAATGAAAGAACTACTGTTGTTGTTGAAAATAAAACGTATGGTGAGGTATTGTATAGACAAATAGCAGGAGCACTTGCCAAGCGTATTGTAAATTACGCAACTAAAGATATGCAAGTTATTCAAGGAACAGACGCTGGTTTTATTAAATTTGGGTCTAGGGTTGATCTTTTTTTACCAACAGACACCAATATTAATGTAAAATTACATCAGAAAGTAAAAGGTGGTATCGATATTATTGCTAACTAATGAAAGCGAATAAAGAGTTAAACGAAAAATTTGAGAAAGCGGTTGAAAAAGTTAGTAACTATTTAGAACCACTACCTGCTGACCTGCTGTTAAAACTTTATGCTTATTATAAAATTGCTACTAAAAATTATAAGAACCCTGGAAGCAAAAAACCATTAATAAATGCTTTTAAAGCAAATGCCCTTTTCCAAGCCAAGAGTATTAGCGAAGAAAAAGCAAAGAAAGAATATATTAAATTAGTGAATAAACTTATCGATAAATAAAAAATTTACAATCTGTCAATCTCTAGCTCTAACCTTTTAAACCAATCAAACTCTCCTTAATTGTTTCAATTTTAGCCAACGCATCTGATTCTTTTTTTCGTTCCATCGCTACTACTTTTTCTGGAGCATTTCCAATAAAACGTTCATTAGATAATTTCTTTCTAACAGATTTTAAGAACCCTTCTGTATATTCTAATTCTTCTTTTAGTTTTGAAATCTCCTCTTCAAGATTAATAGACCCACTTACCGGAATAAAATATTCATTTGATTTTACTCGAAATGAAAGAGCTCCTTCGACTTTTTCATTTACATAGGCGATTACATCAATATTTCCTAGTTTTCTAATAATACTATCAAAAGTTGTGGTCGTATTGCTGCTATTAATTATTGAAAGTGACAATATTTCTTTAAAAGCTATATTTTTTTCTTTTCTTATGGTTCGTATTCCTGCTATTACCTCTGAGGCATCTTCAAATTCATTAATAACTGTAGTATCTGGTGTTATTAATTCTGGCCATTTTGCTATAATTAAAGCCTGTTCTGGAGTTCTTTTTTCGATATGTTGCCATATTTCTTCTGAAAGAAATGGCATAAAAGGATGCAAAAGTTTAAGATTTGTTTCAAAAATCTCAATAATAGAATCATATGTTTGTTTATCTATTGGTTCTCCATATGCAGGCTTCACTATTTCCAATAGCCATGAACAAAAATCGTCCCATATCAATTTATATATAGCCATTAATGCATCTGATATTCGATATTTATCAAAATGATCTTCAATAAGCGCTAGCGTTTGTTGCGATTTTGCTTTGTACCAATCTATACCAATAATTGAAGAATTTCGCTGTGTTTTTTCTTCACTTACCTCCCAACCTTTAACCAATCGAAACGCATTCCATATTTTATTTGCAAAACCTTTTCCTTGTTGACATAATGATTCGTCAAACATTAAATCATTACCTGCTGCCGCACTCAATAATAAACCTACACGAACTCCATCTGCTCCAAATTCTTCTATTAATTTTAAGGCATCAGGTGAATTACCCAATTGCTTAGACATTTTTCTACGTTGTTTATCTCTAACTAAACCTGTTAAATAGACATTAGAAAAAGGCTTTTCTTTTCTATATTCATATCCAGAAACAATCATACGCGCCACCCAGAAGAAAAGAATATCAGGGCCCGTAACTAAATCATTTGTTGGATAGTAATATTTTATTTCATCATTATTAGGGTTTAACACGCCGTTAAAAACACTAATTGGCCATAGCCATGAAGAAAACCAAGTGTCTAAAGAATCTGGGTCTTGATTTAAATCTGATAATGTGAGTTCTATATTTCCTGTCTTTTCAATTGCCAAACGCAATGCTTCCTCTTTGCTTTCTGCAATTACAAAATCTTCTTTTTTATCACTGTAATAATAAGCGGGTATTTGTTGCCCCCACCAGAGTTGTCTAGAAATATTCCAATCGCGAATATTCTCCATCCAATGTCTATAGGTATTTTCAAACTTTTTTGGAAATAATTTAATTTCATCATCTTCCAATACAGCTTTTATTGCAGGCTTTACCAGCTCTTCCATTTTAAGAAACCACTGATCTGACAATCTTGGCTCTATTACCGCTTTTGTACGCTCTGAAGTACCTACATTATTGATATGCGTTTCTTTTTTAATCAAAATCCCTTTAGATTCTAATTCTGAAATTATTTCTTCACGAACTACAAACCGGTCTTTACCTTTGTAATGCAATCCATTACTATTTAAAGATGCATCTTCATTAAAAATATCAATTACTTCTAATTGATGTTTTTCTCCTAGTTCTTTATCATTAATATCATGTGCAGGGGTTACTTTTAAACAACCTGTACCAAATTCTATATCAACATAATCATCTTCAATAATAGGAATAACTCTATTACTAATAGGTACAATAGCTTTTTTTCCTTTAAGATGCTTATAACGTTCATCTTCAGGGTGAATACAAATAGCAGTATCTCCTAAGATAGTTTCTGGACGTGTTGTAGCTATTGTTACATTTTCATCAGATCCTTCTATTGCATATTTTAAATAATATAAGAACCCTTGACGCTCCTCATAGTTTACTTCTTCATCAGAAAGCGTAGTTTTTGCCTCTGGATCCCAATTTACCATTCTATAACCACGGTAAATCAGTCCTTTTTTATATAAATCAACAAAAACTTTAATTACAGATGCTGACATATCGTCATCCATTGTAAATTTTGTTCGTTCCCAATCACATGAACAACCTAATTTTTTAAGTTGTTCTAAAATGATTCCGCCGTGGGTGTCTGTCCAATCCCATGCGTGTTCTAAAAATGCTTCTCTAGTTAAATCAGATTTGTCAATCCCTTCTTCTTTTAACTTCGCAACAACTTTTGCTTCTGTAGCTATAGATGCGTGATCTGTTCCTGGAACCCAGCAAGCATTATACCCTTTAAGCCTTGCTCTACGTATCAATACGTCTTGAATAGTATTGTTCAACATATGACCCATATGTAAAATTCCTGTAACATTTGGAGGGGGAATTACAATAGAATATGCCTTTCTATTATCTGGTTCTGAATGAAAATAATTATGCTGCATCCAATACGAATACCATTTACCTTCAGTTTCTAGAGCATTATATTTTGATGGAATTTCCATAGTTTGGTCTACTTTTTGACACATAGTTTGCAAAAGTAGCTATATCCAAAAGATTTTAAAAGGAATATGGTTTATTTTGATTGTATAATAAAAATTAGTTAATTTACGTTTCATTAAAAACGAAAAACCATGAAAAAATTTGTTGCCTTAACAGTTTTTGTCTTGATGGGTATTGCCCTAAACGCCCAGACAAAAGTGGCTAAAATTGAATTTAAAGAAGATACTATCGATTATGGCGAGATTGCCAAAGGTAGTGATGGGGTAAGAGTTTTTGAATTTAAAAACACAGGAAATGTTCCATTAGTAATTTCTAATGTAGCTTCAAGTTGTGGATGCACTATCCCTAAGAAACCTGAAAAACCTATTCAACCAGGAGAAACTGGTGTTATTGAGGTGAAGTATGACACTAATAGAGTTGGACCAATACGAAAGACTATTACAGTAACGTCTAACGCTGTAACACCTAACATTGCTTTAAAAATAAAAGGAAAAGTAATGGACCCTAATGGAGATGGTTCTAAATAAAGAAATTTAACAACCTATAAAAATAAAGCCCGATATAATCGGGCTTTTTTATTTTAAACAAGTTAGCTTTTTCACAAAACACGTTTTAATTGAAAGTAAAAAGTAAGCTCTACTCCTTCTCTTTCTATTAAAAGCCTTAAAACTTTACCTTCTTTTTCATTGAGCAACTCATTAATTTCTTGTAAAGAATACCGATGTGTTTGTTTCCCATTAATAGCTAATAATAAATCTTTTTTTTGTATTCCTGCTATATCAGCTGGACTTCCTTCTCTAATTTCAACAATTTCAATGGCAGGACGCAATGCTATTTTAAATTTACTACCTATAAAAATCTGAGTACTTATACGTCCAGAAGCATCATCATCAGATCTTAATTCTTTAGCATATCTGGTTCCATTTTGCTCTACTTCTATCCCGCTCATATTGTATTTAAATGGAGCATTGAAGTTTCCATTTTTTTTAAGGGTGATTTTTTTAGCCTGATAGTCAAGAATAATATTAAATCGTTTTAATATTTCTGCCCCTAAGCTTCCTTTTCTATTATTTCTACCATTGATATATTGTATAGAAATAGAATCTGGGAAAGAAACTTTAGCTTCTTTCATTTTAAATTTCCCCAACCTAAAACTATTTACTCTAGATCGTTTTCCATAAATGCTACCACTTAAACCTCTGCCTAAAAAATCTTCAAATTGTTTACTTGGTACTGTAATCCCATTCTCATCATCTTCAAATAACCACAACGCATCACTACTCCCAGAATCGATCAATAATTTTGCATCTATTTCTTCTGTGTTTTCAATAGCAACTTTTGAAATAACATAGGGTTTATTCTTATATAATTCTAAATCAAATTCCTGACATTTTCTACACTTTTTATACTTATAATTATAGCTCTTATAAAAGGTGATTTTCTTTGTCTGATAATTTATATCAAGAATAAAGTCTTTGATCAAATCAAACCCAATAATACCATGTACATCAATTCCCAAACGAGGTGAAAGATTCATTTCTTCATCCAATACCAAGTATAAATCTTGATTGTTATTGTAAATCGAATTAATTTTAAAATGGTTTCCTTTAGAATGATATGCTTTTATAGCGTCGCCTTCTCCAAGTCCTCTAATATAAATTTCTTCTACATCTTCTACTTGTACGGTATCGTTTTCCGTTAAGTTAAATAAGATGGGCTTATTAACCCCTGTATCAAGAATAAATGATAATTCTTTTCCATTTAATTCGACGGGAAGGATAATTAAATTATTAATTAATTGAAATCTAACAGTTTCTTTTTTTACTTCTCTTGGCATCTTAAACACTGTTTGACTATGTGTCATAACTGGTTGAAAAAAGAAGGTAAAAATTACGATATAAAATAATCTAGAAATAATAGTGCTATGCTTTAAGAATTATCATAAAAACTAAAATAATCATTGCACTATTTAGTACTCATACATTTAACATTATTTAACTAGAATAAAGCCGTTAAATAGATAATGTCATCTAAAATATATTTTGCAAATTTGCAAAGTAAAAAATTTAATATGCCAACAATTTCAGAGAAAGGCTTAAAAATGCCCGAATCTCCTATCCGTAAGTTAGTTCCTTTTGCCGAAGCTGCTAAAAAAAGAGGGGTAAAAGTATATCATCTCAATATAGGACAACCTGATATCAAAACTCCAGAAGTTGCTTTAAATGCCATTAAAGATAATTCTTTGTCTGTTTTAGAATATGGAAGAAGTGAAGGTTCTGAAACTTATCGTGAAAAAATAGCTTCTTATTATAAAAGCAAAAATATTGTAGTAAATTCAAAAGAAATTATTGTAACCACGGGAGGATCTGAAGCATTATTATTTACAATGGGAAGCATTGCAGATATTGGTGATGATATTATCATCCCTGAACCTTTTTATGCTAATTATAATGGTTTTGCGACAGCTGCGGGGGTAAACATCATTTCTGTAATTTCTAAAATCGAAAATAATTTTGCACTTCCTCCTATAGAAGACTTTGAAAAAGCAATTACTCCTAAAACGAAAGCAATTTTAATTTGCAATCCAGGGAATCCAACTGGGTACTTATATCCTAAAGAAGAAATAGTAAAACTTGCCGAAATTGCAAAAAAGCATGATTTATTTTTAATTGCAGATGAAGTATATAGAGAATTTGCCTACGACAACACGCAACACTATTCTATTATGGAATTAGAGGGTATGGAGAATCATACTATTATGATTGATTCTGTATCCAAACGTTACAGTATGTGCGGAGCTCGAATTGGTTGCATTGTTTCAAAAAACAAAGAAATTATTGCTGCTTCTTTAAAATTTGCTCAAGCCAGATTATCTCCTCCTACGTACGCAATGATGGCTAGTGAAGCTGCTTTAGAAACTCCTCAAAGTTATTTTGATGAAGTAATTTCTGAATATGTATCTAGAAGAAATACTTTAATAAGTGAATTAGAAAAAATAGAAAATATAAAAGTAGCCAAACCCAATGGAGCTTTCTATTGTATTGCAGAACTCCCTATAGATAATGCCGATGATTTTGCGCAATGGATATTAGAAAAGTTTCATCATAAAAATGAAACTATTATGGTAGCCCCAGCTGCAGGGTTTTACACTACATCTGGTCTGGGCACAAATCAAGTACGTATAGCCTATGTGCTTAACGAAGATGATTTGAAAAGATCTGTTGATATATTAAAGATAGCGTTAGAGGCATATAAAGCGAGGTAAGTTGATTATTCAAAAAAAAATATCGCTAAAAACGCACAATACTTTTGGTATTGATGTATTTGCAAAATCTTTTGTAGAAATAACTTCTGAGAAAGACTTAAAAGAAGTTTTAAAAATTACCAAAAAACGATTTATTTTAGGAGGTGGAAGTAATATTTTATTAACTAAAGATATTGAAGAATTAGTTATAAAAATCGCTCTTAAAGGGATAAAAATTGTTTCAGAAAGTGATGACAATGTTGTCATAAGAGTTTCTGCAGGAGAAAATTGGCATCAATTTGTTCTTTGGGCGCTTCAAAAAAATTATGGAGGTATTGAAAATTTATCTTTAATCCCTGGAAACGTTGGAACAGCTCCTATTCAAAATATTGGAGCTTATGGTGTAGAATTAAAAGATATATTTCTTTCATGCGAAACCATTCATACAGATACTTTAGAAAAGAAAATATTTTCTAATAACGATTGCGAATTTGATTATCGAAGCTCTATATTCAAACAATCTGTTAATAAAGGGAAATTTATCATCACAGCTGTTACTTTTAAATTAAGTAAAAAAAATCATAAGCTTCATACTAGATATGGAGCAATAGAAGTGTTTCTTTCTGAAAATAATATAAAGGAACCAACTATTCAAGATGTTTCTAAAGCTGTTATATCAATTAGAAAAAGTAAACTTCCTGATCCAGCTGAAATTGGAAATAGTGGGAGTTTTTTTAAAAACCCTATTATATCTAAAATTGATTTTGAAAGACTTTATAAGAAATATTCCACCATTCCACATTATATATTAAACGAAAATGAAGTCAAGATTCCAGCTGGATGGCTTATAGAGCAATGTCATTTTAAAGGGAAACGATACGGGGATGCTGGTGTTCATGAAAAACAAGCTTTGGTGCTTGTAAACTATGGCAATGCAAAGGGGAGTGAAATATTAAAACTTTCAAAAACAATTCAAGGTCTTGTAAAAGCAACATTCAATATCGTTATTGAAGCTGAAGTAAATATTATGTAAGACAGTATTAAAATGAAACCCTCATTAGAATTTCTCTAATAAGGGCCTCGGTCCCAAACTTAACTAACCTAAACTTTCTACTATTGTTCCGGTAACATAGCAGTGCTAACAACTTAGATTATTTAATCTTGCTCCAACATCTGCTTAAAAATAGTAGAAGTCTATTTTTTATTATTCTTTCTAAAAACTCATTATTAATTAAAATTTACTTGTTTTCTATATTTTCATTTTTTAATTAATAAATTTGAATGTTTTTCGTTACTCTTATGTACGTCTTATTTCCTTGTTTTGGATCTGATAGGCCTCATAATTTTTTGTTAATCTATTATTTTTTATGGCAGAATTATTAGAAAAGCATATTATTCAACTTCTTGTGGAACAAGATGAGAAAGGAATGTCATTGTTATATGATTACTATGGAGATACACTTTATGGAATTGCTCTTAAAGTAACAAAAGACGAAGATCTAGCCAAAGATGTTCTTCAAGAAAGTTTAATTAAAGTTTGGAAAAAGATTCATAGTTATGATTCTAAAAAGGCAAAATTGTTTACTTGGTTATTTAGAATAACGCGAAACACTGCCATTGATAGAATACGAAGTATTAAAACAAAATCAGATCAAGAGATCCAAGTTGAAGTTTCTAACGTATATAGCTTAGGTGTGAATAACATAAAGCCCGAACATATGGATATTCGGAAACATTTAAATTCACTCGACGAAAAATATCAAATTGTCTTGGATGCTCTTTTTTTTAAGGGTATGACGCAACAAGAAGCTAGTGAAGCACTCGATATGCCACTTGGAACAGTCAAGTCAAGATTAAAAATAGGCTTACGAGAATTAAAAAAGATTTTTGATGTGCCTTTGATATTATTATTAATGATTTGGATATGAAAAAAGATATCGAAAAAATTTTAGAAAGCGATCTGTTAGAAAGATATCTAATGGGGAGCACCTCTGATCAAGAGACTATACAAATTGAACATTATATTTCAAAGTATGACGAAATACGTGACTCTTATGAAGAATTACAACATAATTTAGAAAATTATGCGCGTTCATTTGCTGTTAAAACTCCTAAAGGGTTAAAAGAAGATATTTTAAGTCATATAATACCTGAAAAAGAGCATTCGCAGAGAATTCCTTGGTATTATGTAGCAGCTAGTGTTGCTGCCATTGTTTTTTGCACTTCAACTATCATTTTATGGTCTCAAAATAATTTGTTAGTAAAAGAGAACAATATCGTTTCTGGTGAAATAATTGGGCTTAAACAAGATGTTTTAGTAACAAATACTAAGTTAGACGATATTAAAAATCAATTTGTGGTTCTTAATAATCCTGAAACTCAAAAATATGTCTTAAGAGGAAATCAAAGAGCTAAAAAACTAAAAACAGTAGCTTATATTAATCCAGTTGAAAGGTTGTCAATGATCAATGTTGTTTCATTACCAGACTTACCTGAAGAACAAGTATATCAAATGTGGGCAAATGTTAACGGTGAGTTAGTTAATCTAGGAGTTTTAAAAAGAAATGAAAATGAGTTGTCAGCCATTCCTTTTAAAGAAAATGCTACTAGTTATAATATAACTATAGAACCTAAAGGAGGTAATGAAAGAGCAACTGTAGAGAATTTAGTTGCAAATATCTCATTAGAATAACATAGTTTTAACGTATTAATCTTATTAAAAACTTAGTCTTTACAGGCTAAGTTTTTGTATTTTTGCACAAAGCTTTTATATATGAAGTTAATATTGCTTACAATAGGTTTAATGGCATTAGCATTTGGAGGTATCGCCATTAAAATATGGGGAAAAAAGGATGGTAAATTTGCAGGTACTTGTGCTAGTCAAAACCCGTTTTTAAATAAAGACGGAGAAGCTTGTGGTTTTTGCGGTAAAATGCCAGACGAACAGGAGTGTAAAAACCCTGAAATGAAACAAGTTTAAATAGTAGTATAGGAAAAATACCTATGCTTATATTCTTATTCTATTTATATCTAGTTACTCTTTCTATACAAATTATCTATTTCTTAGGAATATTTAGAGTTTTTGCATTTCATAAAGAATCTTTTCTTTCCAAAGCTGCAAATAAAGAAATTCCTATATCTGTTATTATTTGTGCAAAAAACGAAGCTGAAAATCTAAAAAAAAATCTTCATTCAACTCTTAATCAAGATTATCAAAATTTTGAAATAATTCTGGTAAATGACTCTTCTAGTGATAATTCTTTAGCCATTATGCAGAAATATGCTAAAGAGTATTCTTTTATCAAAATAGTCAATGTAAAGAATAACGAAGCTTTTTGGGGCAACAAAAAATATGCCCTTACATTAGGTATAAAAGCTGCAAAACATCCTTATTTATTGTTTACTGATGCTGATTGTATTATCAATTCTAATCAATGGATTCGGGAAATGGCCAATAAATTCACTTCAAAAAAAACAATTGTGATAGGGTTTAGTCCTTATAAAAAAATTAAAAACTCTTTTCTCAATGCTCTCATACGATTTGAAACACTTTTAACTGCCCTTCAATATTTTTCATATGCACAAATTGGGATCCCTTATATGGGAGTAGGGAGAAACTTAGCATACTTTAAAAAAGAGTTTTTCAATGCTAAAGGTTTTATTAAACATATGGATATTAAAAGTGGAGATGATGATTTACTTATTAAAGAAATTGCTTCCAAAAAAAATGTCGCTATTAATTACTCTATAGAAAGCATTACAATTTCTGAGCCTAAAACATCTTTTACTGAATGGTTTCGACAAAAAAGAAGGCACGTCTCTACCTCATCATACTATAAAACATATCATAAGTTACTATTAGGCATTTTCTTTATTTCTCAATTTTTATTTTGGTTTTTATTAATCTTCTTGCTCTGCTTTCAATTCAATTGGGTATCTGTATTATCGTTAGCTTTTTTAAGAATGCTAATACAGTTTGTTATTTATTCAAAATCTTTTAAAAAATTACACGATCATTCGTTATCGTATTTTATTCCTTTTCTAGAAGTATTTCTCATTCTATTTCAATTCGCTATATTTATCACCAATAGTTTCTCAAAACCATCATATTGGAAATAACACCCCAAATAATTAAAAAAACTATAGAAAAAGCAAAAACAGGTGATCAGAAAGCTTTTAGTTTTCTATTAGATCGTTTTTGGAATGATGTCTATGGATTTCAGTTAAAAAGAACACGTAATGAAAATGATGCAGAAGATATTACTGTACAAACATTTTCAAAAGCATTTGACAAAATTATTAGTTTCGATGACAAGTATGAATTTAAAACTTGGTTGATTACCATTTCTAAAAATATACATGTAGATCATTTAAGGAAACAGAAATCTAGTATTATTAATCGAGCAATACAAGAAATTGATGATGCTGTTTATCATGTAGTTGATGATACTCCTACAGCGGAAGATAAATTGATTACTGAACAAAATTTAGCAAAATTATTGCAATACATCAAAAAGTTAAAGCCACATTATCAAGAAATAATTAATTTGAGATATTTTAGAGAGTTTAGTTATTTAGAAATAGCAAATGAACTGGAAGAGCCCTTAAATAATGTCAAAGTAAAATTATTAAGAGCAAAAAAGCTATTAGCAGCGATTATTCAGAATAAAAATTAAAGAACAAATGAGCACTTTTATCAAAAAACTAGGGCCTGGTTTACTTTTTGCAGGAGCGGCAATTGGAGTTTCTCATCTAGTGCAAAGTACCAAAGCTGGTGCTGGCTTTGATTTTAGCCTTATCTGGGCTTTATTATTGGTCAATCTTTTTAAATATCCCTTTTTTCAATACGGGCCTCGTTATGCGCTTGCTACTGGAGAAAACTTACTCGACGGTTATAAAAAATTAGGAAAATGGGTGCTTGTCCTTTATTTTATATTATCATTTGCCACTATGTTTACTATTCAAACTGCAGTTACTATAGTAACTGCTGGGCTTGCCGTTAATTTATTTGGAATGACAGACAATGTAGTTATTTGGAGTACTATAATCACCCTTGCCTGTCTTTTTATTTTACTTATTGGAAAATACAAGCTCTTAGATAATCTTATAAAATATGTTGTTATTACGCTCGCCATAAGTACTATTATAGCGGTTTTTATTGCTATCCCTAATACAAATAGCGCTCATAGTTTTCAACAAATACTGCCTTCTGGTACATTAGAAATAACTTTTTTAATAGCATTTATGGGTTGGATGCCTGCACCTTTAGATATTTCTATTTTTCATTCATTATGGGCCATAGAAAAGAAGAAAACAATAAAAGCATATACCATTAAGAATTCTTTACTAGATTTTAATATAGGATATATAGGCACTGTATTATTAGGTATTTGCTTTGTTTCTCTCGGAGCTTTAGTTATGTATAATTCTGGAGAAGTTTTCAATGATGGAGCTGCTATTTTTGCCGGGCAGCTTATTGATTTATACACTAAAAATCTAGGAGGATATACTTATATTTTCATAGCCATCGCTGCTTTTACAACTATGTTTAGTACCACTATCACTACTTTAGATGCGTCTCCAAGAGCCATGGCTCACACTTCTAAATTATTGTTTGGAAAACTTATAAAGCATTCTTATATATTTTGGATGATGGTGTTGGTAGTGGGCACTATTTCTATTTTTGTTTTCTTTTTATCTGAAATGAAATTGCTTATAGAAATCGCTACAATTTTATCTTTTATCACAGCTCCTTTTTATGCAATAGCAAATTATAAATTAATTACCTCTATGCATACTCCTAAAGAGTCTCAACCAAATCTATTTATGAAAATATTAAGTTGGGTAGGTATTATTTTTTTATTATTTTTTAGTGTTTGGTTTCTAACTACACTTTAATTTTTTAATAGATTAGTTTGTATCTTTGTAATTCAAAAATTGCAATATGTCTATAGAAACGACAACTACTACTAAACCTCATAAAGGAAAACCAAAATGGCTTCGTGTAAAACTACCTACAGGTAAGAAATACACTGAACTTCGTGGTCTTGTAGATAAATATAATTTGCATACTATTTGCACATCTGGAAGCTGTCCTAATATGGGTGAATGCTGGGGAGAAGGTACCGCTACTTTTATGATTTTAGGAAATGTTTGTACGCGTTCCTGTGGTTTTTGTGGTGTTAAAACTGGAAGGCCAGAAACAGTAGATTGGGAAGAACCTGAAAAAGTAGCACGTTCTATAAAAATTATGGGGATAAAGCATGCTGTTGTTACTTCAGTAGATAGAGACGATATTAAAGATATGGGATCTATTATTTGGGCTGAAACAGTAAAAGCTATCAGACGTATGAATCCGACAACAACTTTAGAAACATTGATTCCAGATTTTCAAGGTGTTGAAAAAAATATAGATCGAATTATAGATGTTTCTCCTGAAGTAGTTTCGCATAACATGGAAACTGTAAAAAGACTTACTCGAGAGGTTCGAATACAAGCAAAATACGAAAGAAGTTTAGGCGTTTTAAGATACCTAAAAGAACAAGGTATTAGACGAACTAAATCTGGAATTATGCTAGGGTTAGGAGAAACTGAAGAAGAAGTTATCCAAACTATGAAAGATTTAAGAAGTGTAAATGTAGATATTGTAACTATAGGACAATATTTACAACCTTCAAAAAAGCATTTACCTGTAAAAGAGTTTATTACTCCCGACCAATTTGATAAATATAGAACAATTGGCCTTGAAATGGGTTTCAGACATGTAGAAAGTGGAGCTTTAGTACGATCTTCATACAAAGCACATAAACATATTGAATAAAGCTAATAAGTGAAAAACGAATCATTTTCTAAATACATACTTTTATGTTATAAGCATGAAAAAAATTAATATTGGAATTAATGGGTTTGGACGTATTGGACGTACGTTGTTCAGATTATTGATTAATCACCCCTCAATCAATGTTCTAGCTATTAATGATTTAGCAGACATCAAAACATTAAGTCATCTATTAAAATATGACAGTATTCACGGTGTTTTAAAAGAAAAAATCGAAATACAAGGCTCTTTTATCTCTATAAATAATAAAAAAACAGCTATTTTAAATTATGATCACCCTCAATCTATAGATTGGAGGCCTTATGATATCGATTATGTAATAGAGGCTACAGGAAAATTTAAAACTAGGGAAGATTTAGAACACCATATAAATAACGGTGCCAAGAAAGTTATCTTAAGTGTTCCTCCTCTAGATGACTCAATAAAAATGGTAATTCTAGGAATAAATGATACTATTTTGGATGGAACCGAAAAAATAATATCAAATGCTTCTTGCACTACTCATAATGCAGCGCCTATGATTAAGGTAATTAATGATTTATGTGGCATAGAACAAGCATATATAACTACTGTACACTCTTACACGACAGATCAAAGTTTACACGATCAACCTCATAAAGATTTAAGAAGATCTAGAGCTGCTTCACAATCTATCGTTCCCACTACTACTGGGGCCGCAAAAGCATTAACTAAAATTTTTCCAGATTTAGAAGCTGCTATTGGAGGGTGTGGTATACGCGTTCCGGTACCTAATGGATCACTGACAGATATTACTTTTAATGTTAAAAAGACTACTACAATAGAAGAAATAAACAATGCTTTTAAAGAAGCTTCTGAAAAGCATTTTCAAAAAATATTATCTTATACTGAAGACCCTATCGTATCTGTAGATATTATAGACAATCCTTTCTCATGTACCTTTGATTCGCAGATGACTTCTGTTATTGGAAATATGGTGAAAATAATAGGCTGGTATGATAATGAAGCCAGTTATAGTAGCAGAATTGTTGATTTAATTGACCATATTAGCTAGAAATAATTATATTTACCAATTAAACTTGACCTATGAAACGTTGTTTCGTACTTCTCTTATTGGCAATATCATGCTCTTTTGCTTCTAATGCTCAAGATATAAATGCTATGAAAGATAGTCTGAATGACCTTCTTAGAAAATCATATTATTTCAAAAACAAGATTAAGTATGAAGCTGCCATTAATACTTCAGAGGAAGCTTATAAGATAGCACATAAGTTAGACAATGTTAATGATAGAGTAGATAGTTTTATTATTCTTACGCTAATTAATTTAGAATTTGAAGAATTCAATAGTGCAGACTTCTATTTAAATAGAGCCGAAAATATTCTTAAGAATACTGAATATGATTATGGATTTATTATCTCTAAAGGATTAAGAGCCATTCTACAATCTGAAAAGAAACAATTCTACGAAGCATTAAATACGATTCGAGACGCTAAAGAAACTATTAATAGAAAAGATAAAAAGCTTTTAAATTTAATAGCATATTATGAAGGAATTGTGCATTTTAAAAGAAATGATTTTGAGAAAGCAAAAAATATTTTCGAAAAATTAAATCCAATTGATCATCCTTACGAAAAAAATTATTTACGAGCCACTTTACATACATATTTGAGTAAAGTTTATTATAACGAAAATAATTACGAAAAAGCCACTGAGAAAGCTTCTGGTGCTTTAAAAATTGCTAACTCTATCGATTTCCCAAGATTAAAAATGGCAAATAATAGAATGCTAGCTAATTTGTATCAAAAAAATGAAGATTATCAAAAAGCTCTATATCATTCAGAAAAAGCAGATGAAATTATACATTTAGTCCTCAACCCTCAATCTATTCAGCGAAGAGATCCTTTTATAGAAAATAGTACATTAGCTTTTCAAGCGCGACTTATAAGTCAATTAGAGCGAGAAAATAATACGCAGCAGCAGCAAGTAAATATGTCTAAATTAACCTCTGTATTAAGCTCTGCCTTACTTATCATTATTTCATTACTTACGATATCACTCTATAGAAATAATCAAATTAAGTTTAAAACGAATGATCTTCTTTTGAAAAAGAACTCTGAACTTGAAAATGCTAGAGATGAAGCAGAAAGAGCTATGCAAGCTAAAGCTCAGTTCTTATCTACTGTAAGTCATGAACTAAGGACACCACTCTATGCTGTTACAGGTTTAACACACCTCTTATTGGAAGAAAACCCTAGTGAGAGTCAAAAAGAGCATTTGAAGTCTCTAAAATTTTCTGGAGAATATCTATTGAATTTTATCAATGATATATTACAAATCAATAAAATTGAGGCTAAAAAGCTTTCATTGCAAAAGATACCTTTTAGTTTAAAAACAATTTTAAATGATGTTGTAGATACCTTATCTCAAACTGCTAAAGAAAACAACAATACTATCGAATTATCTATAAGCAAGGAGTTACCTACTGAGCTTATCGGAGACCCATTGAAATTATCACAAATACTTATCAACTTGATTGGCAATGCATGTAAATTCACTGAAAATGGAGTTATTAATGTAATTGCAGATACTATAGTCAAAGAAGATAAAAATGCAACTATTCGATTTAAGATTAAAGACAACGGAATTGGTATTTCTGAAGAATTACAAGCTACAATATTTGAGAGTTTTGCACAAGGATCTATACAAATCAATAGAAAATACGGAGGTACTGGTCTTGGATTAACTATTGTAAAAAGTCTTTTAAGTCTGTTTGATTCTGAAATTAAACTTGATAGTGAATTAGGTCTCGGTAGTACATTTATCTTTGATATAAATTTTGAAGTGACCAAACAAGAAGTAATAGTTCCTTTAGACACTAAAATTAGTGTAAAAGACGAGTTCTTTCAAGATATGCACCTTCTTATTGTAGAAGATAATAAGATCAATCAAGTAATTACTAAGAAAATGCTTTTAAAGAAAGGCATGACTTGTGATATCGCTAATGATGGATATGAAGCGATAGAGATGGCCAAAAGCCCTATTTACAATGCCATTTTAATGGATATTCATATGCCTGGTATTAGTGGTTTGCTAACCACAAAAGAAATTAGAAAGTTTAATACCAAAGTACCTATAATAGCATTGACAGCAATGTCTTTAGATGAAAATACAGATGATTTGTATAAAGTTGGTTGTAATGATGTAATTACAAAACCTTTTAAACCAGAACTTTTTTATAAAAAACTAGGCACCAACATACTTAGAAATATTGAAGTTAATATTTAATTTCAAAGACTTTGGCATAGAGATTGACTTCATTTAAAATGTAAACACATTTATATAAAAGTTTTAAGTCATTTAACCTTATAAAAGCGGAGTTTTAAACTTCGCTTTTATTGTTTACATATGTTAATATTTCTTTATTTAAATGACTTTCTTCATTAAAAAGAATATGCATTTCTATAGGCAAATAACAAGCTTTTTCTAATGCATGTAATCGCATATAATCCTTTTCGGTAGTAATAATCATTTCTTTGTTTTGAAGCATTGCTATTTCTTTTTCTGAAAAATGATGATGATCCCCATAGTTTATATGCTCAAAATCTAACTCTTGAGTTTGTAAATAATTTAATAAATGTGAAGGGTTTGCAATACCTGTAACCAACGTACATTTTTTATTTTTTAAATCATCTATAGAAAATATCTTCTCCTTTGAATAAAAATTTGAGTTATATCTAATAGCACTAAAAAAAACTTTTTGATAATTTCGAATTTTTAATCTTTGAGTAATTTTATTTTTCTCATCTATTGTTAAATTAGATGGGCACTTTGTAATGATAATAATATCAGCTCTTTTGGCTTCTCTTCTATTGTCTCTTAAATTCCCTGTTGGTAAGAGATAGTCATCTATATATAAATCATTATAAACAGTTAGTAATATGTTTAATCCTGTTTTTACTTTCCTATGTTGAAATGCATCATCTAAAAGAATAACTTCAGAAGATGAGGGGGGTTTTCTTAATTGAGAGATTCCATTTTTTCTATCAGCATCTACAGCTACTGTGATATCTTTATATTTTTTAAAATATTGATACGGTTCATCTCCCAAATCTAAAACAGTAGTTTTTTCATCACCCATTAAAAATCCTTTTGATTTTCGTTTATAACCCCTGCTTAAAGTAGCAACTTTTTTAGTAGGAGTTAGAGTATTAATTAAGTATTCTATCATGGGTGTTTTGCCTGTTCCCCCTACACTTAGGTTGCCTACACATATAACTGGAAAATGATAGCTAGTAGATTTAAAAAAATGAATATTAAAAAGAAAATTCCTAATGGTCACTATCAAAGCATAAAGTAAGGAAAAAGGGAATAGTATTTTTCGAAGCAGCTGCATGTAGGCGAAAGTATAATATTTTATCTTTGAATAAAAATTATACGAATGATAGTTAAAGAGTTGATAGCATACATTGAAGATTATGCCCCTCCTACTTATGCAGAAGATTTTGATAATGTTGGTTTGTTAGTTGGAGATGCTACCATGGATATAACCAACGTACTAGTTACTCTAGATGCCTTAGAGAACGTGGTAGATGAAGCTATTGATAAAAAATGTAATTTAATAGTTAGTTTCCATCCTATTATTTTTTCTGGTTTAAAGAAACTTAATGGCGGTTCTTATGTAGAACGTGTTGTTATCAAAGCCATTCAAAACAACATAGCTATTTATGCAATACATACTGCACTTGATAATACTTTTACTGGAGTAAATGGTAAAATTTGTGATGTTTTAGGGATTCAAAATAGAAAAGTATTAATCCCTCAAAAAGGAACTATAAAAAAACTAATTACTTACATTCCTAAAGATAAAGCTGAAGCCCTTAGAAATGCTCTTTTTAAAGCAGGAGCTGGGGCTATTGGTAATTATGATCATTGTAGTTTTAATACTGAAGGCATAGGCACTTTTAATGGGAATGATAACTCAAACCCTGTAAGAGGAAAAAAAGGAGAAACACATACTGAATTAGAAACACAAATTGGGGTTACTTATGCCAAACATTTAGAATCTAAAATTCTAGATATATTATTTAAAAATCATCCTTATGAAGAAGTTGCTTACGAAATAACGACTTTAGAAAATACAAATCAAAAAATAGGAATGGGTATGGTTGGTGAGCTAAAAGAGCCTATTGATGAAAAAGCATTTTTGACACTTTTAAAAACAAAAATGAATGTTTCGGTTATTAGGCATTCTTCTTTATTGGGTAAAAAAATAAAAAGAATAGCAGTATTGGGTGGTAGTGGAGCCTTTGCTATTGGAGACGCAAAAAAGGCTAAAGCAGATATATTTATTACTTCAGACATAAAATATCATGAGTTTTTTAGTGCTGAAAACCGTATTATTATTGCAGATATAGGTCATTTTGAAACAGAACAGTTTACAAAAAACCTTTTGGTTGACTATCTTAAAGAAAAAATTCATAATTTTGCAATCATTTTATCAGATAGTAATACTAATCCTATCAAGTACTTTTAAAATATGGCTAAAAAAACAGAAGCGACTGTCGAAGAAAAATTAAGAGCATTATACGATTTGCAATTAATTGATTCTAGAGTAGATGAAATAAGAAATGTAAGAGGTGAATTACCACTTGAAGTTGAAGATCTGGAAGATGATGTTGAAGGCTTAAAAACACGCTTAGATAAATTAGTTCATGACCTTGACAATTTAAACCAAGAAATTGCAAGTAAAAAGAATTTAATTGAAGACGCTAAAACGTTAATCAAAAAATACAACGAGCAACAAAAAAATGTTCGAAATAACAGAGAGTTTAATTCTTTAAGTAAAGAAATTGAATTTCAAGAATTAGAAATTCAATTGGCTGAGAAGCATATTAAAGAATACAAAGTTCAAATAGAGCAAAAGAAAGAAATTATCGCGCAAACTAAAACGCGATTATCTGAGCGTGAAAGTCATTTGAAGCATAAAAAAGGTGAACTTGACGCTATTTTAGCAGAAACTGAAAAAGAAGAAAAAGCATTACTAAACAAATCTGAAGAATTCGAAAAGATGATTGAAGAAAGATTGGTTACTGCTTATAAGAGAATTAGAGAAAATGTAAAAAACGGGTTGGCTGTTGTTCCTATTGAAAGAGGAGCTTCTGGAGGGTCTTTTTTTACAATTCCTCCGCAAATTCAAATGGAAATTGCTGCTCGTAAAAAAATAATTACAGATGAACACAGTGGTAGAATATTAGTAGATCCTATTCTTGCCGATGAAGAAAAAGGTAAAATGGAGAAACTGTTTACATCCATCTAAGCATTAAAATATTTTATTATAAAAAACCTCGCTGTGCTAATAGTGAGGTTTTTTTTATAGTTAAACAATACATTAAAAAGCTATCTATCTGCCAACAACTCTAGTATTTTCTTTTCTGTTTTTTCACTATTCCAATTTGAAATTATTTCGGGCTCCTTCATTATTTCATCCATAATACGTGCTTGCTTCTCTCCTTCTTCCATAGCTTCTGTATAAGGTTGGTTACTAAATGTCACCCTACTGTATAAAGGTATCCATTTATCAGGATGCTTTTCAGAAAACCATTTTTCTATTTTCTTTCTTAATAAAAAAGCTTCGTCAGCTGTTTTACTACTCATCTCTTTAAAATTCTTATAACTTAACGCTGCTATAGCATCTGCATTTGGTTTTCTACTTAATTCGTATTCTTTTAAAATAGAACTCCAATCATCACCATACAAATTCATAAGGTCATTAAGTGTTTTTACATCTTCAAAACCAGCATTCATACCTTGTCCATAGAACGGTACTATAGCATGCGCTGCATCTCCTACAAGCACTGTTTTATCCCAATACGTCCAAGGAAAACACTTTATGGTAACTAAAGCGCTGGTAGGATTTTTAAAAAAATCACGTACTAAATCTGGAATATTTTCTGTTATTAAAGGGAAATGCAATTCAAAAAAAGCTTGCACTTTTTTTTCTGTATCTAGGGTCTCAAATGAATTCTCTCCTTCAAAAGGCATAAATAATGTACACGTAAAACTACCATCTATATTAGGAAGGGCTATTAACATAAATACTCCTCTTGGCCATATATGCAAAGAGTGTTTTTCTAATTTATGACTCCCATCTTTATTTGCAGGAATTGTCAATTCTTTATAGCCAGTATCTAGGAAATCTTGAGAGTAATTAAATCTACTTCTTCGCTGCATTTTATGCCGCGTTCTTGAAAAAGCCCCATCTGCACCAAAAATTAAATCGTATTTATGAGCCTTCCATGTATGTTCTTCAGCTTGTCCTACATACAAAGTAGCTTCTGCTAGTGTAACATCCCAAACTTTAGATTCAAAAATAAATTTAGCTCCTTCATTCTCAGCTAAATCAATCATTTTTTTATTTAATAAACCTCTAGAAATAGAAGAAATAGACTCTCCTTCTTTACCATAATATTGAAAATACATAGGTTTTTTATTGATATGGATTGCTCTCTTATCCATAGGAATTGCAAGTTCTCTAATTTCATCTGCTATTCCTAATTCTTCTAAAGCACTCCATCCTCTGGTAGACATAGCTAAATTAATTGAACGTCCCGAAAATTTAATATTTCTAATATCTGGTCTTCTATCAAAAATATCAACGTCATGACCTTGTCTTCTTAGATAAATAGCTAAAAGAGAACCAACCAACCCGCTACCAACAATAGCAACTCTTTTTGGTGTTTGCATAAAAATTATAAAAAAATCCTTTTTAAGGAATGGTAAATATCCAAAAATAGCAAAAAACTATACAACATCATAAAATTAACATTACAGCATTTTTCATATTTAAATAAAATAATTTTGTTGTAATGAAATCCAAAAACATTCGTCTTAACGTATATAAAACAATAACAATCCGCATTTTGCGTCTATTATATTTTCACTACTGAACCCTTTACTTTACTAAGTAAAGGGTTTTTTAATAAAAATCAATCAAAAAATCAAAGCGCCTTCAAATTACATTTGTAATTTTATGATTGTGTTTAAGACTAAATCAACATGAATAAAGTTTTTAATGAATTTAAAACAAATGCTGTTTTAAAAGTTGCAGATGAACAATTACTAGAAACCTATACCAATACTAAACAGATTGAATTATTTACTTTTATTTGGGCAACAACAAATGATATTAAAATCATTGTAGATAGTATCCCTTTTACTATTAAGCCAGGTCAAATTATAGCTCTTACCCCTATCCAATATTTTCAATATATAAGTGGTGAAAATGCTATCGTATATCAATTCAATAAAGAATTTTATTGTATAAAAGATCATGACAAAGAAGTGAGCTGTGTAGGTTTGTTATTTTTTGGTAATGCTGTTATACCTATTATAGATTTAGATAAAAAAGACATTGATAGTTTTGATATTTTGCATAAAATATTTTTAGAAGAACTAGAAAATGCTGATACTATTCAAGCAGAAATGTTACGAATGCTAATGGCTAGATTTATTATCAAATCTACAAGATTATTAAAATCTAAAGGAGGTCTAAGTAAAACGTATGAATCCAAAATTGATACTATTAGAAAATTTAACCTATTAGTAGACAAACATTATAAAGAACATCATAATGTTGTTTTTTATGCAGATCAAATGAGCAAATCACCTAAAACTTTATCTAACAACTTTTCTGAATTTGGCAAAAGTCCATTACAAATTATTCATGAACGAATTGTTCTTGAAGCAAAACGCCTTTTATACTATACAGATAAATCTACAAAAGAAATAGCATATGAGTTAGGTTTTGAGGATGCTTCACATTTAAGTAGGTTGTTCAAAAAAAATACTGGAGTATCTCCAAAAATGTTTAAACAAAGTAATTTCCCAAAACTTACCGCTTCTGTAGAATAATTATAATTACTCTTATCAAATTCATCTTTTTTTTAAAAAGATTTACCCTCTTTTCTATTCAAAAAATGGTTCTTGGGAAAAATTGACATGTAGTCGGGAAAAAGATCCATTTTTAGACTTTGATTTTCTTGATATCTTTGCATTGTTATTTAAAACAACAATAAAGTTAAATTAAAAAATAAAATAATATGAGCACATTTAATATACCAACAAAAGAAGAAGTGAGTGCTAATAATCAAGCTATTTTTGATAACCTTCAAAATGGGCTTGGTTTTGTACCAAACTTATTTGCAACATATGCGCATTCTGATACAGCTTTAGAGAATTACTTAAACTTCACTAATGCAAAAACTTCATTATCTGCAAAAGAAAAAGAAACAGTAAATCTTGCAGTAAGTCAAGTAAACAATTGTGTTTATTGTCTATCTGCTCATACTGCAATTGGAAAGATGAATGGTTTTAATGATGAACAAGTTTTAGAATTAAGAAGTGGAAGAGCATCTTTTGACAATAAATTGAATGCCTTAGCAAATTTGGCAAAAAATATCACTGAAAATAGAGGTGCTACTGATACAGACGTATTAGAAAATTTCTTTAATCAAGGATATAGCAAAGGAAACTTAGTAGATGTTATATCATTAGTTGGAGATAAAACAATTAGTAACTATTTACATAAAACTACTCAAGTACCTGTAGATTTTCCAATAGCACAACCATTGGAAAGCAAAACTGTATAATTTGAATTAATAATTATAGAATCACAAATTTTAAAAATGAAAAGAATGAAAAATTTATTAGTAGCTATTACTTTTGTATTTGCTTTTGCAAGTAACGTATCGGCACAAGAAGTAAAAACTGTTTCTTTAGAACAAACTAAAGGTGAATTTACTCAAAAAGAAGTTAAACTTTCTGAAGGAACTTATGTTTTCAATATTTCTAACAACGGTGTTGGACATAACGTAGGATTTGTATTAGTTCCTAAAGGAAAAGATGCAAGTAAGCCAGAAAATCATATTGCTAATGCATATGTAACTAAAGCTGTTGCTACAGGGAAGACAGAATCTTCTAAGCAAGTGACACTTAAAAAAGGAGAGTATGTATATTTCTGCCCACTTAATCCAACGCCTCAGTATACGTTAATTATTGAGTAAGTATATTTTTAATACATAAAAAAAAGGGCTTTTGTAATGCAAAAGCCCTTTTTTATTTTTTACTTCCTTAATTATGAAATAATACCATCTACTATACCATAATCAACAGACTCTTCTGCATTCATCCAATAATCTCTATCAAAATCTTTCATTACTTTTTCGAAAGATTGCCCACAATTTTCTGCTAATATTCTAGCACCTATTTCTCTAGTTTTAATAATTTCTCTTGCTTGTATTTCAATATTAGAAGCCTGTCCTCTTGCTCCTCCGCTTGGTTGATGAATCATAACCTGTGCATGGGGATAGATAAAACGCCTTCCTTTTTCTCCTACTGAAAGAAGAATGGATCCCATAGAAGCAGCCAAACCCGTACAAATAGTAGACACAGGGCTTTTAATAGATTTAATGGTGTCATATATCGTAAAACCTGAAGTTACATAACCTCCGGGGCTGTTTATAATTAATTGTATTTCTTCATTACTAATAAGATCGAGATATAATAATCTATCTATTACATGCTTTGCAGAATCATCATCTACCTGCCCCCATAAAAAAACTTTACGTTCTTCTAAAAGCTTCCCATCAATAGTATCTTGTATTTTATTTTTTTTAGTCATTATCTTACAATTTATTTCTAAACGAAAATAGAAAATTTATTTGGGAATAGATAGAGATGATTTAACGAAATATGTATCTTTTTTAATTAAAGAAGTATCTTCGCAAAAAAGATTTTTTTATGAAAAATTTAATCACTTTACTTTTTTTAGTTATTATTATTTCTAGTTGTAAAACAGAAACAAATAAAGAGACTAAAGAAGTAGAAAAAGAACTTTCTATTCTAGAAAAAATAGCATTTGCTCATGGCTATGAAAATTGGAAAAATATAAATGAAGTTCAGTTTAGTTTTAATGTAGACAGAGACACCACTCATTTTGAAAGAAACTGGACGTGGAGACCCAAAACAAATGATGTTATACTAAAGAGCAACCAAGACACTATTCAATACAACAGAGTTAACTTAGATAGTATTACCACCAAAACTAATGGAGGGTTTGTAAATGATAAATATTGGTTTATAGCTCCTTTTAATTTGATATGGGATAAAAATATTACACATCAATACAGTGAGGTGTCAGAAGCTCCTATTTCTAAAGAAAAAATGCAAAAGCTTACTATCGTATACAGCAACGAAGGTGGATACACACCAGGAGATGCTTATGATTTTTATTTTGGAGAAGATTATCTTTTAAAAGAATGGGTTTTTAGAAAAACGAACAGCCCTGAACCATCTTTAACTACTTCTTGGGAAGATTATGAAACTTTTAATGGTCTTAAAATCGCAAAAACACATAAGAGAGATACGGGTAATTGGAAACTCTATTTTACAGATATAGTTGTAAAATAATTTAAGGAAACTATTTAAATACTAACCTCTGAAAGGATGTAAACAATTTCTTTCAGAGGTTCTTTTTTCGATATCGCTAATAATTATGTGAATTTTCGTTTTACTTTTAAAAATAGTGCTATTATTACCACTACGCCACTTGCTATTAGAAGTGCAGTAAAACTTAATTTTAATGTTCCTATCTTAGATAAGAATCCTAATAATGCTGGGCTCAATAAAAATCCCATATAGCCAAATCCTGCTACAAAAGAAATTCCTTCTGCCGCAGATACTCCTTTTGCCCTTCCTGCCAATCTAAATAACTCTGGAATAATAACTGAAAAACCGAGACCGACAAGACCAAAACCCAGAATACTGATCGTTAATTGGGCAAACAACACAGCAACAAAACCTATAATACTTATTAGACACCCTGTTATAATGATTTTTAGAGGTCCGAAACGTTTACTTACTTCATCTCCAAAAAAACGACCTATAGCCATTGTAGCTGAAAATGCAACAAAGCCAAATCCAGATATTCTTTCAGATACTATCAAAACTACATCTTTTAAGTATAATTTACTCCAATGCTCTATAGCTCCTTCACTTCCCATAATCAAAAAAGATATAATAGTGAGCCCTAAAAGAGGCTTTAACAAGGAAATATCAAATGATTTTTTCTCTCTTTCTATAGCTCTTCCTTTAATTTTCAAGTATCCTTTTGCTACCCATAGATTTGTAAGGATAACAAAGGTGGATGCCCAAAACATGTGCAAAAAAGGCACTTTAAAATAGGTGATAATTAAGCTTCCTATACCTGCAGCTATAAAACCTCCTAAGCTAAAAAAACCATGTGATGCAGACATAATAAGTACTTTTTCTTCTTTTTCAATTTCAGATATTAAGGCATTCATCGATATATCTGTAAGGCATGCAGCTAAGCCTGTAAAAAAAAGAGTTACACATAATAATATATAACTAGGCATTAAAATTGGTAATAAAAAAATAAGTGAAAGAAGTAAAATGCTTAATAAGGTAGTACTTCCTATCCCTACCTTTTTTGTAATATGAGATGCTATTGGAATCATACTAAGTGTTCCAAGTGCAAAACAAAACAATGCAATTCCTAACTGGGCATCATCCAAGTTAAGTTTTTCTTTTACATAAGGTATGTACAACACCCATGTTCCTACCATAATATTTAAAGAGGCAAAAACCCAAGCTGGGCCAAAATAACGTAAACGCGATAGAATTAGAATAAGTGAACCCATTTTTCATCAAATATCTCTAAGCAAAATAAACTAATAATAAATGAGTGTAATAGCATCATTTATTCCATTTGTATAACAAAATATTCAAAATAGTGATGAGATTACTATTTATACGTTAAATTAGCACTAATGAAACCTACTTATGAAAAAATAGAAGTCACCCCTAATACATCATTTAAAGTGGGTGTTTATCATCAAGATTCTCTTTGTCCAGAAATTAACTGGCATTTCCATCCTGAATATGAAATCGTATATATTAAAAATGGCAAATGCAATGTACAGATTGATAAATATGCTTCGACTTATGATAACGGTGTCTTACTCTTTTTAGGACCGCATACACCACACATGCCTTTTGGAAATAATGATAACAGTAATCAAATAGAAGTTGTTATACAATTTGATACTAATTTTATAGAAAATAAACTTTCCATATTTCCTGAATTTTCAAAGATTATAAGTTTAATAAATTTGTCTAAAAAAGGAATTATTTTTCATCCTTCAGTAAAAGAAAAAACAGCTTCCTTATTCGAAAAATTTGAATCATTAGATCCTGCAGAAAGTTTACTTAATGTATTTCAGATATTATTAAATCTAGCTAAAACAACTGCTTTTGATACAATCAACAAAAATGATTTTAGTTTTAATTACCAAATCAAAGATTTTGAACGCATCAATTATGTATTTAATTATGTAAGTAATTCATATGATAAAGAGCTATCTACTAGAATTATAGCGCAAAAAATAGGGCTTACTACAAATTCGTTTTGTAGGTTATTTAAAAAAACCACTCACAAAACATTTACACAATTTATTAATGAATATAGGATCCAAAAAGCAATAGATTTTCTAGAAGAAGGGAAATATTCTGTTTCCGATGTCATGTATAAGTGTGGCTATAATGACCTTTCTTATTTTTCTAAGCAGTTTAAACGAAATAGAGGAATATCGCCATCTAAATATTTAAAAATAACGCGTCAATCATCATAAATAATGAAAAAAATAATACATAAAGCAACCACAAGAGGGCATGCTAATCATGGCTGGTTAAATAGTTATCATTCTTTTAGTTTTGCCAGTTATCACAACCCTGAACGAATGAATTTTGGAGTACTTCGTGTTTTAAATGATGATATAGTAGCTCCTAGAATGGGTTTTGGAAAACATCCACACAACAATATGGAAATAATTTCAATCCTCTATATGGAGATCTAGAGCATGAAGACAGTATGGAAAACAAAAAGATAATAAAAGAAGGTGATATACAATCTATGACAGCAGGAACAGGGGTTTCTCATAGTGAATACAATAAAAACAAAGATAAGGAAGTACGTTTTTTACAAATTTGGATACTCCCTAAAGTAAAAAACGTAACACCATTATACGATCAAATAACACTAAATTTAGAAGATCATCACAATAAATTACAACAAATAGTTTCTCCTTATACTGAAGAAGAAGGGGTGACTATCAATCAAGATGCTTGGTTTTACATGGGTGATTTAGATACAGATACAACACTTTCTTATAAACTTAAAGACTTAGACACAGGTGTTTATGCTTTTATTCTAGAAGGTGATGTATGTATTAATAATGAAAAATTAAGTAAGAGAGATGGTTTAGGAATTTCTAACACAGAGGAGCTTTTTATAAGATCTGAAAGCAACTCAAAAATATTATTAATGGAAGTTCCTATGAGATTCTAGATAAACATCATTTATTACATACAACCTAAATACGATCATCTCAACTCTAAAATTCCCTTTTTAAGTACTTGTCCAAAACGATATATATCTTCAAAGGAACAGTAAAAAGGAGCTGGAGCTAATCGTATTACATTGGGTTCTCTCCAATCTGCAATAATCCCGTTTTTCATTAGATAATCAAAAAGAGATTTCCCTTCCCCATGTAAAAAAACAGACAATTGACATCCTCGTTCTTTTGGCGTTATAATTTCAAAAGTACTCTGGGTTTCTTTATTTATTTCCATTAAAATAAATTCCAGATAAGCGGTGAGTTTTTTACTCTTTTCTATTAGTATATCCATTCCAACTTCTCCAAATAAACTCAAAGAAGCCAAATAAGGTGCTACAGACAAAATAGAAGCATTACTCAATTGCCATGCTTCAGCATTAGGCATAGGATCAAATTCAGGCTCCATTAAAAAACGTCGTTCTTTATTATGACCCCACCAGCCTTCAAAACGAGGAATATTTTTTTCTCTTAAATAGTTTTCATGTACGAAAATACCAGATGCATTTCCAGGACCCGCATTCATATATTTATAACTACACCATGCTGCAAAATCAACATTCCAATCGTGGAGTTCTAATTTAATATTACCAACCGCATGTGCTAAATCCCATCCAACTTTGGCCCCTATATTATGACCAGCTTTGGTAATGGTTTTCATGTCAAAAACCTGTCCATTATAATAGTTTACTCCTCCTATAATTACCAGAGCCAACTCATTTCCTACCTCATTTATTTTCTGTACAATATCTTCAGTACGCCAAAAGTTTTCATTTTTCCTCTTTTTTATAGTTATAATAGCTTCTTCTGGATTAAAGCCATGAAACTTAACTTGACTGGAGAGCATGTATTGATCTGATGGAAATGCTTTTTCTTCACATAAAATTTTAAATCGTTTTTTTTCAGGGCGATAAAACGATACCATTAATAAATGAAGATTGACAGTAAGTGTATTCATTACCGTTACTTCTTCTTCTTTAGCTCCTACCACCTTTGCCAATGGCTTTGCAAGTCTTTCATGATAATCCCACCAAGGCTTTTTAGCTTTAAAATGACCTTCTACTGCCATCGATGCCCAATCATCCATCACCTCATCAATATATGTTTTCGTTCGCTTAGGTTGTAATCCTAATGAATTCCCTGTAAAATAAACTACTGCTTCATTATGTATCTTAGGAATGTGAAATTCTTCTCGGTATTTCTTCAATACATCTTGTTGATCTTGTTGTTGGGCAAATTGAAGTGAGTTTTGAAAATGCATTCCTAAATTTTTCTATCTTTTCTCAAAAATAAGCATTCAAAAATTAAGTAGATTTGTTAAAAAAAGATCATGCATTTCTTATCAAAAGCTTTAGAAGATTATGTTACTAACCATTCTGAAGATGAGCCTGAAATTTTAAAAGAATTATCTCGAGAAACGCATCTTAAAATATTGCGTCCTCGTATGCTAAGTGGGCATTTCCAAGGTCGATTATTAAGCTTATTAGTTAAAATTATTTCTCCTGGAAAAATTTTAGAAATAGGCACCTATACAGGATATTCTGCTATATGCATGGCAGAAGGATTATCAAAAAAAGGAAGTATACACACTATAGATTCAAATGAAGAATTGGTAAGCATCCAAAAAAAATATTTAAAAAAAAGTGGCTTTAATGAGCAGGTAAAACTGTATACTGGAGATGCTTTAAAAATCATTCCATCATTAGATTTAAAATTTGATATGGTTTTTATAGATGCCGATAAACCAAATTATTCTAATTATTTTGATTTAATCATTAAAAAAATGAATCGAGGAGGAATTATACTATCTGATAATGTATTATGGAGTGGTAAAGTAATTGAAACTATTGAACCTAATGATAAAAGCGCCCTTGCATTAATTGCGTATAATAAAAAGCTAAAAGAAGACCCTAGAGTAGAAACTATTTTACTGCCAATTAGGGATGGGTTAACAATAAGTAGGGTGCTATAAATTGGTAGTTCCTAATTTAAACCTAGGCAGTAAATAATTATATAACTTATAAAATATAATACCTAAACTAATACCTACCATAGCTCCTATCAAAATATCAGAAGGATAATGTACTCCTACGTATATTCTGCTATAGCTAAATAATAATGGCCATAAGAAAAACAAATAAATTAATTTGATTTTTTTTCTAAGAAATAAGAAAATTAAAACTGTTATAGCAAATGAGCTAGAAGCATGTCCAGAAAAGAAACTGTAATTTGTTGGTTCTTTTATAATTCGTAATAACGATTTAATATTCACATCATTATTAGGGCGAATTCTTTCTATGTTTTCTTTAACAACTTCTGTAAATAAGAGATTAAATAAAAGAGCTCCAACAATGAAGCCGATAATAATCCATGCTTCTTTCTTTTTTTTATAATTTTTCAAGACAAGGAAAAGAAATAATATAAAAAGTGGAATCCAAGTAATTATTTCTGTGGCATACATCCAGAAAAAATCATAACTATCTGATCCAGCATTATTGAGGTATAATAGAATTTTCTTGTCATATTCTAAAATTTTCTCGAACATTTAAAGCTTTCTTTTTATAGAACCTGTCACATCTTCTATTTCTTTCTTGACATTATCTACCCCTTCATTAAGCTCTTTCGTAAGATCTTTGCCTATATCAAGATTTGTATCTATGCCTTGCTTTTCAGCACTTTTTTGTATTTCATACTTTATTTCATTAGTAGCATCTTTAAGCTGACGCATACCTTTTCCTAGTCCTCTTGCTATTTCAGGAATTTTATCTGCCCCAAATACCATTACTACTATAAGAAGGATAAACAATATCTCGCCACCACTAATAAATAAAAACATACATAGTTTAATTATTATACAAATATAATGAAGTTTGGTATGCATGCATAAAAAAAGCCACTCTGTATGAGTGGCTTTTTTTAAACTTAATTATTATTTTTTCTTATTATCTGGTTTTTCTCTATTATCCTGACGTTCTGGTCTAGGTGGTCTTGGCATTAACGCCTTTCTAGATACTTTTTCTTTTCGAGTTCTTGAATCTATTCCAAAGTACTTCACTTCTAAAATATCTCCCATCTTAACTACATCTGTAACATTCTCTGTACGTTCCCATGCTAATTCAGAAACATGCAATAATACTTCGTTACCAGGCGCAGCTGTATACTCTACAACAGCTCCAAAATCTAATATCTTAATAACTTTTACCTCATACGTATCTCCTACTTTTGGTTTAAAAGTTATTGAATCTATTTTAGCCAATACCGCATTGATACCTTCTTGCCCTGTTCCTAAAATTTCAACAATTCCCTCTTCTGTAACAGGGTCTTCATTAATTACAATTGTACATCCTGTTTCTTTTTGAAGTTCTTGAATAACTTTTCCTCCAGGTCCTATTAAAGCGCCAATGTACTCATTCGCTATTCTAGCAGTTACCATCTTAGGAGCGTGTGATTTAACATCTTCATTAGGTGCTGTTATTGTATCTGTTAACTTCCCTAATATGTGTAAACGTCCATCACGTGCTTGTTTTAAAGCATTTACAAGAATCTCATACGACAAGCCTTTTACTTTAATATCCATTTGACAGGCAGTAATACCATCTGCAGTTCCCGTTACTTTAAAATCCATATCTCCTAAGTGATCTTCATCTCCTAAAATATCAGATAGCACAGCATATTTTCCAGAATCTGCATCAGAAATTAATCCCATTGCAATACCTGAAACTGGTTTTTTAAGTTGAACTCCTGCATCCATTAATGCCATTGTACCAGAACAAACAGTTGCCATAGAAGAAGAACCATTAGATTCTAATACTTCTGAAACTACACGTACTGTATATGGACAATCTTAAGGAACCTTACCTT
>CAYMDH010000014.1:0-72376 GCA_964389205.1 uncultured Flavobacteriaceae bacterium | reverse complement strand
ATTACTTTTCATTACACTTATAATTTAGTGTAACGCTATTTCAGGACGAGACAGAATAACATATAAAAAAGCCTGATTTAATTAAATCAGGCTTTTTTTATTATAAATATTGTAACTGTTTTCTTTTACTCTGCTTCATAAAGGAACGTAAAAGCACTAACCCTGGATGGTTGTCATCAGTAGAAAAATCACTTAATACAATCTCTTTTTCAAAGGGTCTGTATCCAACTATTTTGCTTAATTTATTTTTATTAAGCGAAGGAAAAGACATAGTCCAATTTGTAAACTTTCGTTTTTCAGTATTGGATTCTGTTATTTTAAAGACGGATTTGTATTTACTGTTTATAGATACCTTTTTAAAATGCTCTTTAATAACCTCTTTGTCACCTTCCATAAATTCTACAAGATGACCTTCAAAATAGAGAAGTAGGCCAGTAATATTATTATCTTTATTAAATTTTCTGCTACTAGAAAGCATCTCAATTAGATTTTCTTCTTTGAGATTTACTTTTTCAGAACATATATAACATAAATAGTACACCATATCAATGTGATCAAAATATTAATTTACTAAATATGGTAATCTATGGGGGGATGTATTTCTTAATTACTAAGCGAAAATATATATAAAAGTTAGATCTATCGCTTTTTATCGATGAAATCAAAAAAAACCAATATAAAGAGATCTTTTTTTATAAAGTGAGTTTACCTATATATTAAATAAATCATAATTTTATATAAAATAAAACCTATGAAGTTTCGTGTAGTTTTTTTAATAATATTCTTAAGTTTTAGTTCTATGCTATCAGCTCAAAATAATAAGACCTACAATAAAAAACAATTTGTAGATACTGAGTTAGGTGAAATGCCGTATCGTATCTTATTGCCAAAAAATTACAATGCTTCAAAAAAATATCCATTTATTCTAATGCTTCATGGTGCTGGAGAAAGAGGGAATGATAATGAAACTCAGTTAGTCCATGGAGCTTCTTTATTTTTAAAGAAAGATAACAGAGAATCGTATCCGGCAATTGTTGTTTTCCCTCAATGCGCTCAGGATGATTATTGGAGTAACGTTTCAATTGAAATAGATAATAAAGGAGAACGAATATTTAATTACCCAATTCAAGGAAAACCTACAAAGGCTATGGAGTTATTGGAGAAATTAACCAAATATATTATTGAAGAATATTCTATTGATAAAAATCGAATTTATGTAGGAGGATTATCTATGGGGGGGTATGGGAACCTTTGAGATTGTAAAAAGAAACCCAAAACTATTTGTAGCAGCGTTCCCAATTTGTGGCGGCGCAAACCCAAATACGGCAAAAAACTTTCAGAAGTAAGTTGGTGGATTTTTCATGGAGATAAAGACCAAGTTGTACCCCATCAACTTTCTGTAGCAATGCATAAGGCAATACAAGAAGCTCAAGGAAGTGTAAATTTTACATTATACCCTAACACTGGTCATGATAGTTGGACAGTTGCTTTTGCAGAGCCAAACTTGTTACCGTGGTTATTCTCTCATAAAAAAAATTAAACGGAAACATAAGTGTGAACTAGAGTATTGTCAACGTTTTTTAAAATATCTTTATAAACGTCAAAGTCTGTAATATAAGCTCTTTTTATAGATGAACTCCATATATCTTCCCAGGTATCTAAAACTACTTTCGGCAATGCTCCTTTAGATTCAAAAACTTCATATGTAGTGAAACCTTCAAGCTCATTAGGTATATCTTTTAATGAAGTTACGTTCAAGCAAAGATAACAATCATACCAATCTAAATAGTCACTTTTATAATTTGTGTATACACAATAGATGTCCTCAGTAACTTTATTAGGTATTTTATTAGGTACTTGTTCTTTGAAAAAGCGATCCAATAATGCTTTTATATCTTTCCCAGCTTGTTTGCCTTTATTGATAGTTCTCGTTTTAATACCAATTACATGGATATCATTTAAAGTCTTTTTCATTTTAATGAAATACAATATGTAACATTACTAATGATAGGGCTAATGCAATACCAATATTTCTAATTTTTTTAGAATCAGATTTAAATAAATCCCTCCAATGATACCATTTAGTCCAGCTACTAATATTTACAAACAAGAAAGCAATTGCAATTACAAAAAAGGCGCGAACAAAATAATTCATATCTGGAAAACTAAACTTTATTAGTAAATTAAGAGGTATCGTAATGGCAAATGCTATAATAGCTAATTTGTGTTTCGGCGCAATTAAAAACGCAGCCGTACATATAAGTACAACAATACCACAATTGATATAATAGCGCAATTCATTGAGGGTATGAGTGAATGCTTGTTCAGGATTGCTTTCTTTTATATACAAAAGAACAAGCCCCATGGTTAGCCCTGTTAAAAGTGTTACCAAAATAGTTTTCCTTCCAGCATTAACCACTTGGCTATCCGTAGCATCTTTTTTAATATACTCTTTATAAATATCAATAGACCATAAGGTAGCCAATGAATTAAAGGTAGAATCTACTGTACTCATTAACGAAGCAAATAATGCGCATAAAATGAGTCCTTTTAAACCTATAGGTAAATAGGTGTTTACCATATAAGGAAAAGCAACATCTGGATCTGCTAATCCACCACCTTCACTATTTAAAACACCGTATAAAGCAATTCCTGGTACCACAACAATAATAGCCATTACGTATTTCATAACACCTCCAGCCATAAGGCCTATTTGTGCATGTTTTACATTTTTAGCAGCCAAAGAACGTTGCATAACAGACTGATTAGCACACCAATAATTTATGTTTAATAAAAAGAGCCCAAAAACATGAATCCATGGAATTGTTGGGTGATCTGCAGGTAAATGCAGATGCATTAATTCAGGAGTTTTTTCATAAAGTTGTCCCCAGCCACCTAGTTCATGAATCATAATAAATAGTACTACAATACCACCAGTGAGTAGGATGCCAAATTGAATAACATCTGTTCTTACTACAGCAGTAAGTCCTCCAAAATATGTATAGATTGCAGAAAAAACACCCAAACCAACTATTAAAGCAGAAATTCGTGTAATTCTATCTTCACTGATAAAAGAAAGGTATTCAGCAAAAACTAAATCTGCAGCATATGCACCCCAAAATAAGGCAGCTCCTAATGTAATGGTAGAAAATAATGCGAGATTAGAAACAGAATAAATTAAACCTACAGTTTTGCCTAATCGTTTTTTAATAAACTGTGTAATTGTGATCACCTTATCTCTCAAATAGAGAGGAACAAAAATAAAAGCAGCAATTAAAATACCTTGCATTGCATTTATTTCTAGGTTCGCTTGTGCCAAGCCATATAAATATGCAGATCCCATAAAGCCAAGAAATTGATATCCTTGAACATTTGTTGCGATGGTAGATAATGCTATAGATGGCCACTTTAAATTTCGAGAACTTAAAAAGTATTCTTCTGTAGTCATTCCACTCGCAGATTTACCTGTAATGGCGGTTACAAAAACAATAACAAAATAGCTGATTACAATAATTAGGTCTAACAAAATATAGTGTTTTTAGATTCGTTTACCTCCTGCCAATGGGGTAGAAGGTTCTGTTTTAGGAATTCGACCCTGAATTTCAGGCATCGATATAGTCTTTAATTTTGGTAAAACATATTTGGCAAACATCTTTGCTTCATTTTCATGAGGATATCCAGAAAAAATAAAAGCCCGAATTCCCATATCCATATAGCGTTGTAATTTTTTTAGTATTTGTTCTGGGTTTCCAACCAAAGCAGCTCCACAACCAGACCTGGCTAAACCAATACCAGTCCATAAATTATCTTCAACATAATATTCTTCATCAGAAGCATCTCGTAAATCAGATTGTTTAGAAACGCCATATGATTTGGCATCTAAAGCTCCTGATTTGATTTTTTGACCGTGATCTAGATCTAATTTAGAAATTAATTGAGCTGCATAATCTCTAGCTTCTTGTTCTGTTTCTCTAACGATCATATGAACACGTAAACCAAAGTCTACAGTTCTGTTATACCCAGCCGCTTTTTCACTCATGTTTTCCATAAGTGTTTGAATTTTATCTTCCGTATCTGGCCACATCAAATAAACATCACAATGTTCGGCACATAAATCTACACCAGCAGGTGAATATCCGCCAAAGTATAATAAAGGACCTCCGTTTTGTTGATACGTTTTTACAGGATCTGTTGTGGGTAATTTAAGATTATAAAACTTTCCTTCAAAATCGATATGATCTTGATTCCAGCATTGTTTGAGAATTTCAATAACTTCTCTAGACTTTTGATAACGATCTTCAGAACTAACCTCTTCTCCTGGTAAATTAGAAGATATAATATTTATAGTTAATCTACCTTCTAATATGTGATCAAGTGTAGCAATGGCTCTTGCTAACATAGGAGGGTGTACTTCCCCACAGCGTATGGCTGTTAAAAGGTTTATATTTTCTGTCATTGGAGCTACAGCAGAGGCAAATGTTAGTGTATCTTGACCTACTAAATATGATGAAGGACATAATATATTTCTATACCCTAATTTATCAGCAGTTAATAAAATATTTGAAGCATTTTTCCAATTACTTTTATAGGTTGGATTTCTATTCCCTAAGAAATCATCATCTCCATTACAAATTGGGGCGAACCATGAAACTTCAGCTCCTTCAATATGTTCAGAGCGAATTTTAATTTTGGGTTTGGTCATTATGTTTACGTGATTTTAATATTCTAATATTAAAATTAACTATTATTTAATGTCGTTAGTTATTATTTTAAGTTATCTACTATAACCTTAAGTTATAAAGATGAAAAAGAAAAAATAACAGATAAATATAATACAATCTATAATACGTATCTATGATTTCATTAATTTTTCATTAATCTTAATTTTTAACCTGCTGACATCTAGGTTTCTAGAATCAATTTTAAATGCTCGGTCTGCATGTTTTTTTGCTATTTTTAAACTATCCATTTTAAAATAAATATCAGCTAAAATAGCATCGGACTTGGCAATTAATGTATCGTTGATAATTTTTTTTAATCGATTAGCTTTCTGAATGGCTAGATTGTAATTTTTCAATTCTGCTTCCATAATGGCTGCATAACCGAGAAGAAAAGGATTATCTTTTTGATTCTCTGAAGTTAAAGCATACAAAGAATCTAATGCTTTTTCTGCCCCGTATATGGCATGTAAAACTTCAATGTATTCAGATTTTAAATAAACTTCTTTTGGGTATTTGTGAATTATTTCTCTTAGGTTTTGTTCACCTATCGCAAAAGCCTCATTTAATGCTTCTTCTGCTTTTTCGGGCTTTTGTTCCCTAATATTAGTAAATTTGGTTAAGGCAATATATACATCCAAAACTAATCGTTCGTCACCAGATACAGTTGTTTTTCTTTTTTCCAATTCATCATAAAGAACAATGCGCTCTTTTAGATTGGTTGTTAATCTTGCCAGCACACTTTTTCCAATTAAAAAATCAGGATCTAATTTTAAAGCTTTCCGATATGAAATCTCTGCTTTTGCATAGTTTCCCTCATCCATGATTTGTTTCCAACCAGTATTGTAATAGAGCATTACAGAGTCAATAGTTGTGGTATATGTTAAGGTATCAAAATTGTTTTTTTTACTACACGAGGAAAGAAATGAAATTATAATAATTGTAGAAAAAAAATATTTTGTCAAAACAATGAGGTTTTATGAATAGTGTTAAGGTAAAGATACCTAGAATTATATAAAGCTAAAAGCAATAATCTGTCTATCTTTGTATATCATTTTATTAAAAATTATGGAATTAAAACTTACGAAACCAATCTGTTTTTTTGATCTTGAAACAACAGGAACCGATGTAGCTAAAGATAGAATTGTAGAAATCTCTGTTTTAAAAGTATATCCAAATGGCAATAAAGAAAGTAAAACTTGGTTAGTTAATCCAGAAATGAAAATTCCTCCTCATGTTATTGCAATACATGGTATTTCTAATGAAAAAGTTGCTAATGAGCCTACATTTAAAGAATTGTCCAGAGAAGTTTATACTATGATTAAAGATAGTGATCTAGGGGGATATAATTCAGATAGATTTGATATACCATTATTGGCGGAAGAGTTATTACGAGCAGATATTGATTTTGACATGAAAAATAAAGTATCAGTAGACGTTCAAACAATATTCCATAAAATGGAGAAACGAACATTAGAAGCTGCTTACAAGTTTTATTGTGATAAAGATTTGACAAATGCACATAGTGCAGAAGCAGATGCAATGGCTACTTATGAAGTTCTAAAATCACAATTAGATCGTTATGAAGAATTAGAGAATGACGTAAAAAAACTATCTGAATATACCAAGCGTAGAAAATCTGTTGATTTTGCTGGTTATATAGCTTATGATGAAAATGAAGAAGAGATATTTTCTTTTGGAAAACATAAAGGAAAAAAAGTAGAAGATGTCATGGAGCAAGAACCTGGTTATTTCGGTTGGCTATTAAATGCAGATTTTCCTTTGTATACGAAAAAAGTGTTAACGAGAATAAAACTTAGAAAATTAAACAACAAATTAAATTAAAACACATAATAATTTAAGAATACCAACCCTATGAAGATTATTTGTATTGGAAGAAACTATACAGAGCACATTGAAGAATTATCTAATGAAAAACCATTAGATCCTGTTATATTTATGAAGCCAGACTCTGCTGTACTTCCTAGAGAACAAGATTTTTATATTCCAGATTTTTCAGAAGATATTCATCATGAAATAGAGGTTTTAGTAAAAATAAAGAAAGTAGGAAAGCATATTCAAGAAGAGTTTGCGCATACATATTATGACGAAATTGGTTTAGGAATAGACTTTACAGCTAGAGATCTTCAAGCCAAACTTAAAGGAAAAGGACTGCCATGGGAAAAAGCAAAAGCTTTTGATGGTTCTGCAGTTATTGGAGAATGGGTAGAAAAAGATAATTATAAAGATTTAAACAATATACATTTTCAATTAAAAGTAAATGATGTTGTTGTGCAAGATGGAAATACCAGTCTTATGCTTTGGAAAATAGATGAGTTAATCTCGTATGTTTCTACTTTTTTTACATTAAAAAAAGGGGATATTATTTTTACAGGGACACCAGCAGGAGTTGGTAAAGTGAAGCCAAATGATTATCTTGAAGGGCTTTTAGAAAATAAAAAATTACTAGCTTTGGGCGTTAAATAGAATACATGATATATAATTTAGATAAATTACAGGAACTATCAGGCGGCGATGAAGAGTTTATTGTTTCCGTGGTTGAGGTATTTATAGAAGAGACTCCACAAGATTTATTAAACCTGAAAAACGCTATAGAAAATAAAGATTTTGAAGGGATTTATCAAAATGCCCATAAAATAAAGCCTAATGTAGACTTATTAGGTATGGAAGAAGTAAGGCAGAATGCATACGATATAGAAATGCAAGGAAGAAACGATAAGAACATGGAGATAATCACTAAATTATTTCCTTTTGTTGAAACTACCATCAATGATGCTATTGTTGAACTTAAAAAGAACTTTGGACTCTAATGTTTGCAGAAATTATAACGATTGGTGATGAAATACTAATCGGGCAAATTGTAGATACCAATTCTGCATTTATCGCTAAAGAACTCAACAAAATTGGAGTTTCTATTTTTCAAATAACTTCTGTTCAAGATGAAAAAACACACATACTTAACGCTTTGTCCGAAGCAGAGGAACGCGCAGAAATTATCATTATAACCGGTGGATTAGGACCTACCAAAGATGATATAACAAAACATACTATTTGCGAGTATTTTCAAGATACACTTATTCAAAATGATGCTGTATTAGCACATGTTGAAGCTCTTTTTAAAAAATATATAAATGCACCTATTTCTGATGTTAATAAGAGACAAGCTTTGGTTCCATCACGTTCAGAGGTGTTAATGAATGATTTTGGTACAGCTCCAGGAATGTGGTTAGAGAAAGATCAGAAAGTTTTTATATCATTACCAGGTGTCCCATATGAGATGAAAGCATTGATACAAGATAAAGTGCTTCCAAAAATTCAACAAAAGTTTCATCGTCCATATATTTTACACAAAACATTATTGACCTATGGAGTAGGAGAGAGTGCTTTGGCGGCAAGAATTGAAGATTGGGAAAACAACCTCCCCAGTTTTATTAAATTAGCATATCTCCCAAATTTAGGAAAAGTACGTCTTAGACTTACTGCCAAAGGTGATGATAAAAGTTTTATTGAAGATAAAGTAGCAGATCAGGTTAATAAACTATACGGTATAATAGGTGATATAATATATGGAGTAGAAAATGATGAGTCTATAGAGAATGTAATAGGGAAAATGCTAATAGAAAAGAATAAAACACTTGCATTTGCAGAGAGTTGTACAGGGGGTAAATTGGCAGAACGTATTACTGTTATCCCTGGGGCTTCATCATATTTTAAAGGAGGGATTGTAAGTTATGCCACTCAAACCAAAATAGATATTCTAGAAGTATCTAGTGAAATTATCGATAAATACTCTGTAGTAAGCGCAGAAGTAGCTGAAGCGATGGCACGTAATGTAAAAAAGAAACTTAAATCAGATTTTGCAATAGCAACTACTGGTAATGCAGGACCAACCAAAGGAGATTCAGATGCAGAAGTAGGGCAGGTTTATATTGGAATAGCAACTCCAGATACTGTCTTTTCGCTTGGTTTCAATATGGGAAACCACCGTGGGAAAGTGGTAAATAAAACAGTAAATAAAGCATTTGAGTTGTTGCAAAAAGAAATTATAAAATTTTAAATAATCTTTTTGTCAGTCCGCTAAAAAATTCGTTAATTTGCACCCTGTTTTGAAATAATACAAAAAGTTAGAAAAAATGTCTAGAGTTTGTGAGCTTACGGGAAAGAGAGCAATGGTAGGAAACAATGTTTCTCATGCCATGAATAAAACGAAGCGTAAATTCAACGCTAATTTAACAAAAAAGCGTTTTTATATCCCTGAAGAAGATAAGTGGATTACGTTGAAAGTATCTATTTCGGCATTAAAAAATATAAACAAAAAAGGAATCTCGGCTGTTTTAAAAGAAGCACGAGAAAAAGGATTTATCAAGTAGTCCTAAAAGATAAGAATAATGGCAAAGAGAGGTAACAGAATACAAGTTATTTTAGAATGTACAGAGCATAAAGAATCAGGTATGCCAGGTACTTCACGTTATATAACAACTAAGAACAAGAAAAATACTCCAGATAGAATGGAAATTAAAAAATTCAATCCTATCTTGAAAAAAATGACAGTTCACAAAGAAATTAAATAATTCCGATAGAAATTTCATAAGCAAACAGAAACTTCTAACACAACCCATTTGAATCATGGCAAAGAAAACAGTAGCAAGTTTACAAACAAGTTCAAAGAGATTAACAAAAGCTATTAAGATGGTAAAATCTCCAAAATCGGGGGCATATACTTTCAGTGAATCTGTTATGGCACCAGAATTAGTAAACGAGTGGTTAAGTAAAAAATAAATTTATATTAGTATATAAGTTATAGCTACTTTCATGACGAAAGTAGCTTTTTGTTTTTATATATTTGAACGTTAAAATATAGAACAAAATGAGTCTATTTAAAAAGATATTTTCTTCTGAAAAAAAAGAGACTTTAGATAAAGGCCTTGAAAAAACAAAGACTAGTTTTTTTTCAAAACTGAGCAAAGCTGTAGCCGGAAAATCTAAAGTAGATGATGATGTATTAGATAACTTGGAAGAGGTCTTGATAAGTAGTGATGTAGGTGTAAATACCACATTAAAAATTATAGATCGTATTGAAGAAAGAGTTTCTAAAGATAAATACTTAGGAACAGAAGAGTTAAACAAAATTCTAAGAGAAGAGATTGCAGGTTTGCTTTCAGAAACTCATGTAGGTGAAGCTACAGATTTTATTATTCCAGAAGCTAAGAAACCTTATGTGTTAATGGTTGTTGGTGTTAATGGAGTTGGAAAAACAACTACTATTGGAAAATTAGCATATCAATTTAAAAAACAAGGAAAAAAAGTAGTTTTAGGAGCTGCAGATACCTTTAGAGCTGCTGCTATAGATCAACTTCAAGTATGGGCAGATCGTGTCGATGTTCCAATTGTAAGGCAACAAATGGGTAGTGACCCTGCTTCTGTAGCGTTTGATACGCTAAAATCTGCAGTAACTCAAGATGCAGATGTTGTAATCATAGATACAGCTGGACGTTTGCATAATAAAGTTAATTTAATGAACGAACTTACCAAGGTGAAGCGTGTTATGCAAAAAGTAGTAGATGATTCACCTCATGAAATATTATTGGTTTTGGATGGTTCTACTGGGCAAAATGCATTTGAACAAGCCAAAGAGTTTACAAAAGCAACAGAAGTGAGTTCATTGGCAGTAACAAAATTAGATGGAACTGCAAAGGGAGGTGTTGTGATAGGAATTTCTGACCAATTCCAAATTCCTGTAAAATACATAGGCGTAGGAGAAGGAATAGAAGATTTACAAGTTTTTAATAAACATGAATTTGTTGATTCTTTCTTTAAGTAAAACACTTGATTTTTAATAGACTATAAGCTTCAAAAAATCAAATTTTTGAAGTTTTTTGTTTTAAGCTTTCTGCTTACCTTTAGAGAAATTTAACGATGAAGTGGCTTAAGAGAATAATTAAAATTCTAGTAGTTTTTATACTTATTGTAGTTATAAGCTATCTTTTAGGTCCTAAAGTATCAAAACCTACTCTAGATAGAACACTTCCAATAATTACAGAAAACCTTATTCAATTAGAAAATACTATTGTAGAGAAAGAAGCGTCATTTCCAGTTAAAACAGGTAATGAATCTAAGATAATTTGGTATGATAGCATCCCATCAAAAACACCCTATAGCATTGTTTATCTTCATGGTTGGTCTGCAAGCAGAGAAGAAGGTGCACCATTGCACACTGAAATAGCTAACTATTTTGGCTTTAATGCTTATTTACCTCGATTATCTGGTCATGGCTTAAATGAAAAAGAGCCTATGAAAAATATAACTGCAGATGCTATTATAAACTCAGCAAAAGAAGCCATTGCCATTGCTAAAAAAATAGGAAAGAAAGTGATTATTATGGGAACTTCTACAGGAGGTACATTGGCGCTTCACTTAGCTGGAGGAGACCCAGACATAGCAGGTCTGCTTTTGTTTTCTCCAAATGTTGAGATCTATGATAAAAATGCAAAATTATTATCAGGCCCTTGGGGTTTGCAATTGGCGCGCATAGTAAAGAATGGAGACTATCATGAATTTAAAGCTAGTGATTTAAAGAAACGTTATTGGACTTCAAAATATAGAATAGAAGCACTAACGCATCTTCAGGCGCTAATTGATAATACTATGATTGAAGAAACGTTTAGTCGTATCACGCAACCTACCTTTGTTGGATATTATTATAAAAATGAAGAAGAGCAAGATAAAGTGATTTCGGTCAATGCTTTATTAAAAATGTTTGAAACATTAGAAACAAATGAATCTTTAAAAAGAAAGATCGCATTTCCAAATGTAGGAGATCATGTTATGACTTCTTATATAACATCTAAAGACCTCCCATCTGTAAAAAAAGAGACCATTAAATTTATGGAAGAGATTTTAAAACTAAAACCGATTACTAATTAATTTTTTTAAAAAAAGCTAAATGAAAAAAATACTAATCATCCCATTTTTATTATTTATTATTTCTTGTAAACAAGAACCAGAGACAAAAGCTGTAGAGCGAATTGTATGGGAAGCTTATGATGAAGGTAATGAATTAGCAGAGCAAGCAAACCACGATAATCCAAGAATGCGCTTAAAGCTTATCAATTCTAAAATAAGCGATAAGAATACTATCTGGCAATCTTTTGAAGAAGATTTAACAAACCATTTTTCTGAAGAAAGATATGAAGCATTAAAACCGTTAATCTTAGAACAAGATATACCAAATATACAAAGAGCTATTCATGATAAAAAGATAACCCATGAAGAATTAGTGTTGTTTTATATTTATAGAATTAGAAAATATGAAAGTAATAATGAGCTGTCATTAAATGCTATTATTTCCCTAAACCCAACGGTAGTTGAAGAAGCACGAAAGCTAGATAAAGAAGCTTTTAATGAAGAACGAGAATATACTATATATGGAATGCCAATATTATTAAAAGATAATATTGGATCTGAAGGAATGTATACTACAGCAGGAGCAGCTGTAATGAAAGAAAATATAGCAGCAGACGCTTTTATTACCACTAAGTTAAAAGAAAATGGAGCGCTTATTTTAGGAAAAGCAAATTTGAGTGAATGGGCATATTATCTTTGTACAGGTTGTCCTGTAGGGTATAGTGCGGTAGGAGGGCAAACATTAAATCCTTATGGTAGAAAAATATTTGAAAGTGGCGGCTCAAGTTCTGGTAGTGGGGCTGTAACAGCAGCAAACTATGCTATAGCAGCGGTAGGAACAGAAACAGCAGGTTCTATTTTATCGCCTTCTAGTCAAAATTCAGTAGTAGGATTAAAACCTACAATTGGTTTGTTGAGTAGAACAGGAATTGTACCTATTTCTAGCACATTAGATACACCTGGGCCTATGACCAAAAGTGTTGTAGATAACGCTATTTTTCTTAATGCGATGATAGGTGAAGATAAAACAGATGCAGCATCAGTAGGTTCAAACATAAATTTTTTAAAAGATTTAGAAACATCAAATTTAAAAGGGAAACGATTAGGAGTTATTAAGCAGTTACTACAAGATAGTACGTACGCTCAAACTATTAATAAGTTAAGAGAACTTGGTGCAGAGCTTATTGAATTTGACCCTCCACAGGCTTCGTTGAATGGTTTTTTAACCTTGCTTAATATTGATATGAAACACGATTTGCCAAAATATATAGCAAATCATGCTAGTGATAATATTAAAGTAAAGACAGTGAAAGATGTAGTTGCATATAATTTATTAGATACATTGATTCGAGTGCCTTATGGACAACAATTATTTGAAGGCATTGTAAACGATCCTACTACAGATGAAGAATTCAAAAAAGTTAAAAATGATTTGAATACTAACGGAAAATCTTTTTTTGATATTCCAATGGAGGCGCATCAATTAGATGCCGTGCTATCTATAAATAATTTTCATGCTGCCTTTGCTGCAGTAGCTAAATATCCTTGTTTAACAGTCCCAATGGGATATAAAACAAGTGGAGAACCTATAAGCTTAACATTTATAGGGAAACCTTTTACAGAAGAGGCACTTTTGAAATTAGGATATGCTTTTGAAAAAGGGACTAAAGTGAGGCAAACTCCTAAAAACTACCAATAGAAAAAATAAAATATAGAGCTGATCTCGTCAAGTTTTTAAACAATGACGAGATCTTTTTATTAAATCATTTACATTTCTATCTAAGCATTAGAATGAAGAATCATTAAGGTATTTAATTTAAGACTCGAAACTTTTAATTGTTATGCTATATACTTCTAGTATCATATTGTATTTTTGCAGCCTTAAATTTGTGTGAAATGAGAACTAAGTCGCTGAAAAAGAATACAATTAATGTAGTTACACTAGGTTGCTCTAAGAATGTTTACGATTCTGAAGTACTCATGGGGCAACTGCGTGCTAATGGAAAAGAAGTAGTTCATGAAGAAAAGGGAAATATTGTAGTTATTAATACTTGTGGTTTTATTGCCAATGCTAAAGAAGAAAGCGTAAACACAATCTTGGAGTACGTAACAAAAAAAGAAGAAGGAATAGTAGATAAAGTGTTTGTGACAGGCTGTCTAAGCGAGCGTTATAAGCCAGATTTAGAAAAAGAAATTCCAGATGTTGATCAGTATTTTGGGACATCAGATTTACCTGTTTTATTAAAAGCTCTAGGCGCAGATTATAAACATGAATTGATAGGAGAACGTTTAACCACAACCCCTAAAAATTATGCGTATTTAAAAATAGCAGAAGGATGTGATCGTCCTTGTTCTTTTTGTGCAATCCCATTAATGAGAGGAAAGCATAAATCTACACCTATTGAAGATTTAATTATAGAAGCAGAAAAGTTAGCAGCAAATGGAGTCAAAGAATTGATTCTTATAGCTCAAGATTTAACATATTATGGATTAGATATATATAAAGAAAGAAAATTAGCTAGCTTATTAAATGCCTTAGTGAAAGTAGACGGTATTGAATGGATTCGTTTGCACTATGCTTTTCCTACAGGTTTTCCAATGGATGTTTTGGAAGTAATGAAGAAGGAGCCCAAAATATGCAATTATATAGATATCCCTTTACAACATATAGCAGATTCTGTGCTTAAGAGTATGCGTAGAGGAACGACTAAAGAGAAAACGACAAAACTGCTTTACGATTTTAGAAAAGCAGTGCCAGACATGACTATTAGAACAACACTTATTGTTGGTTATCCAGGTGAAACAGAAGAAGATTTTAATACATTAAAAGATTGGGTAGAAGAAATGAGATTTGAACGGCTAGGATGCTTCACATATAGTCATGAAGAAAATACACATGCCTTTCATCTCAAAGATGATGTTACTGAAGAAGTAAAACAACAGCGTGCTGCAGCCATTATGGAAATACAATCGCAAATATCGTGGGAGCTAAATCAAGAGAAAATAGGAAATACATACAGATGTATTATAGATAGAAAAGAAGGAACTCATTTTATTGGTCGTACAGAGTTTGATTCTCCAGATGTTGATAATGAAGTGCTTATAGATGCAACAAAACACTACGTGAAAATAGGAGACTTTACACAAATAAAGATCACGGAAGCTTCAGATTTTGATTTATATGGAGAACCTGTTTAGATTATAATATTTTTTTTGATTTTATACCCTCCTAATTCACCATAAATAAAGCATTGGCAAAGAATAGTTTTCCATTTTCCCAAAAACCTCTAAATAGAGGATTATCAACCATATAAACAAGTTTTCCACTTCCTAAATTCTGAGTACCAAAAATTAAGCTATTTGGTATTAGTTTTTGAGCTCTACTTCCAGCAAATCCAGCAAAAGCTTGTCCATTACTTTCAATAAAAGCAGCATTGCCATTACTTAGATATTCGTAACTGTTACTATTTAGTTTTAGAGTGAAATACGAATTATCATAGCCAAATGCTAAAGGGTGACTAGTATCTACTTTAGTTTTAAAGATAGCCCCTGTTATAAAGTTTTTTATTTGATTGCGCTCTCCAGTTGTATATGATGCTAAATTATCTGTAGTATCATTTTCAATTGATTTCTTTTTGAGATTAAAATCTGGATCACTAGCAAGTGTACTCAATGAATTTGCAATGGCAATAAGTTTCCCACCATTTCGTACCCAAGATTTAATAGATGCTTTTCTTTTTTTATTTAAAAAACTATTATAAAACCCGTTAGGTAAAATAATAATGTCATATTTAGATAAGTCAATAGTATCAAAATATTTTTCATCTAAAACACTGATAGGGTATTTTAATTGTTGTTCAAAATAATGCCAAATTTCACCAAAACTATACGTAGAGGTTGGTTCTCCTGCAAGTATAGCTATCTTTAGATTAGGAATTTGTTTAACACCTGAAGATCCAAAATCTTTCCCACTATCTACAAAGCCAGTCTTAGCGATGCTTAATAATTTTTTATGTTGGGATGCTAAAGAGGAGAGTTTTGATTTAAAATTGGAAATGTTTTTGTTATCTCCTTTGGTGATGATTAAACTTCCACTTTTAAATAATTCTCCATTAATGCTAAAAGGCTTTTCACTATAGCGTACACGAATATTTTTTTGTAATAAAGCAGCTAAAAAACGAGCGTCATTCATACTGTTCCAATCAGTAACATATGCATAGACATCTTTGTTTGTAATAACTGGATACTCTAAATTATCTTTTACAGAAGGAATACTGCTTATATAGCTTTCTGAGGCTATGGTTTTTAATCCATAAGCATATGGTAAAGACCAGGCAGTGATGTCATATGTTAATGAATCTGTAAGTTTTGTTTTAGGTTCAAAAAGTACTTTTATAAGTGTTTTTTTGATTTGATCTGTACGTACTACCAAATCTGCTGTAGATGTTTTCATGTTTCCTGTTCTAGCTGTTTGATAATTATACCCTTTAGCTATCGTATTTCTTGCATACCCATACTCAATTTCATGTTTGTCTAAAAGTATTTTTAAAGCCTCTATTTTATCTTTATTTCCTTGTAAGACATAACTTTTATATTTAAAATCCTTGGTTGCATAGAACTTTTTAAACTCATCATTTAATCTTTGAGCATTTAAAGAAGAAATTTCTACTGTAGAAAGCCCGGTTGTATGATGATGCGCTATTCTATCTTTTAGTGTTAATGTGTCTCCATTGCTGGTTATAATGCCCAAACCTGCACGACCACTTCCACCTTGCTCATAGGTCATTCCAATACCTCCGTTATAAGTAGGGAAAGTATCTCCATAACTGGGATACAATAGATCATAAAACTCTTTCGTGAAAAAGAACCAACCATTAGCATCAAAGTATTTTGCATGGTTTTTCCCTACAGTAACTTGAAAATCTCTTTGCCATTGGCTAACAACTTCATGATAAGGTTCTGCTGCTGGTGGAAAATAATAAGGATTATTTACATCTTGCTCATGAAAATCTGCTAAAACATGAGGCAACCATTTGTTGAAAACTTTTAAGCGTTGTTGCGATTCTATTTGTACTGCCCAAGCCCAATCTCTGTTGAGGTCAAACATATAATGATTAGAGCGACCAGTCCACCAACCTTCGTGGTGTTCTTTACTATTAGGATCTAATGTATAAGGGGTATTTGCATATTGATTGTACCAGTTTACATAACGATCTCTGCCATCAGGATTTATGCACGGATCTATAATAACTACTGTATTTTTAAGCCATTCTTTTTTTTGGGTAATTAATTCATAGAGTGTTTGCATAGAGGCTTCTGTGCCTACACTTTCGTTCCCATGTACATTATATCCTAGCCACACAATTGCAACAGAAGGATTTCCTTCTCCTTTGGTAGTATTTATATGTTCCTTACGTATCTGTTCTAGATTTTGTAAATTACTTTCAGAAGATATAAAACCAACTAAAAGCTCTCTTTGTTCATTTGTTTTCCCATAAGAATCTAATTTGAAAAATTGAGAAGCACTTGTGGCAACATAATTATAATAATCGACCACTTGATGATGCCTTGTAAAACGTGAACCTAATTCGTACCCTAAAAATTCAGAAGGAGATTTTATATTTTGTGAAAAACATAAAAAAGAAGATAATACTAATAGAAGTGTAAACTTTAATCTCATGAATTGTATATTTTGATAGTTCTCAAAGCTACTAAAATATTACAGAAATATTGAAGAACATCTTAACGTATTTTTAGCAATTGAAAGAAGAAAGAGTTTTATCTTTACCGCCTATTTAATACTAGATTTAAGAAAAAATATTGAATTGTCAATGTCTGTTTTAATACTAAGGATAAACAATAATTATAAATCTGGTATGCATTAATTGTTAACTAACTATGCCAACCGATTGTATTTCGTTTAGAGAGACTGGGTATTTCTCAAGCTTAATTTGTGATTATTTAGAAGAAAAAGAGACCTTAAAACCTTTTTATAATAGATTTCCTTCTTTAGAAAATTTTAAAGATCAAATAGTAGAAAAACAAGCATCTTATACGTTGCAATCTAGGCAGGTTTTAGTCACTGCATTAAAGAGTCAATATCAGAATATAGCAATATCAAATGCTAGTTTAGCAAATATTGAAGCTTTAGAAGAGAACACGACATTTACAGTTGTGACAGGGCATCAACTTAATCTATTTACAGGGCCACTTTATTTCTTATACAAAATTATTTCAACTATAAACCTTTGTCAAGAATTAAAAGAAACATATCCAAATCATAATTTTGTGCCTATTTATTGGATGGCGACAGAAGATCATGATTTTGATGAAATAAAATATTTTAATTTTAAAGGAAAAAAAATTCAGTGGAATAGAGAAGCAGGAGGAGCTGTTGGAGAATTAAACCTAGACGGATTAAATGATATTTATGAATTGTTCTCTAAAGAATTAGGAGCGGGAAAGAATGCAGATTATTTAAGACAGTTGTTTAAAAAAGCATTTGTAGATCATACAAATCTAACCGATGCAACTCGTTTTTTGACCAATGAATTGTTTGGTAAATACGGATTAGTTATTATAGATGGAAATGACAGTGCTTTAAAATCTCTTTTTGTTCCTTATGTAGAAGAAGAATTAAAAAATAAAACATCTTTTAAAACTATTGATCCAATAGCAAAAAAACTTAATTCCCTATCGTATAAAGTTCAAGTAAACCCAAGAGAAGTTAACTTGTTTTATTTGAGTAAAGGAAGAAGAGATCGAATTATTGAAGAGGATGGAGCGTATATTATTAATGAAACAAATATTAAATTTACTCAGGCAGAAATTTTAAAAGAAGTGCATGATTTTCCAGAACGCTTTAGTCCTAATGTAATGATGCGTCCTTTGTATCAGGAGGTTATACTGCCTAATTTATGTTATATAGGCGGAGGTGGTGAATTAGCTTATTGGTTAGAATTAAAAAATTATTTTGAAACCGTAGAAATTCCTTTTCCAATTTTGCTATTAAGAAATTCTGCATTAGTAGCTACCAAAAAACAAATTGAGAAATCTAAAAAATTAGGAATATCAATAAAAGAATTATTTTTAAAACAAGAATCTCTTATAAATAAAAAAGTTAAAGAGATTTCAACCATTGAAATAGATTTTAGTTCACAAAAAAAACATCTAGAAGAGCAGTTTAAAGCATTATATGTTTTAGCCGAACAAACAGACAAATCTTTTTTAGGTACAGTAAAAGCACAAGAAATAAAACAATTAAAAGGATTAGATACGTTAGAGAAGCGCTTGCTTAAAGCTCAAAAACGCAAATTGTCTGATCAAGTTTCCAGAAGTAAAGAATTGCAAAATAAATTATTTCCAAAGCAATCATTACAAGAACGAAATTTAAATTTTTCTGAATTGTATTTAGAATATGGAGAAGACTTAATTTCTTTTTTAATTAGTGAATTAAGACCTTTAAAGAACAGTTTTTTTATTATTGAAAAATAATTCAAATGCCTGTATCTTCTTAGATTTACAGAGATAAACCCGTATTAGATTTTTAAAAGGTTGCTTCAAGGTTAAGGCAAAGGGTGTATTTTTGTGGAAAACAAAATGTATGCATCACTTAGATATAGATCTTGTAGAGATGACTATGGATGTCATGAAATATGCGATCAATAGAATTACAAATAGAAATCCAGAATTAGGCATCCCCAAGAAAGAAGAAGAATTACGAAAAATAGTTGGAGAAACTATAACTCCAGAAGGAATAGGAGGAGAAAACGCTTTTCAATTATTTAAAGATGTTTTATCTAAAGCAATTGTTCCTATAGATCATCCAAGACATCTAGCTTTTGTTCCTGCATCACCTACTAAGGCAGCTGTAATGTTTGATCTTATTACATCAGCTTCTAGTATTCATGGTGCCTACTGGATGGAAGGAGCAGGCGGTATTTTTTGCGAAAATGAAGCAATGCAATGGCTAGTATCGTTAACAGGTATGCCAAATGGTGCTTTTGGTGTTTTTACAAGTGGAGGAACTGCGGCTAATTTATCAGCTATGGTGGCTGCTAGAGAAGCGTGGAGATCTAAGGATAAGAGCAATGAGAATGAGAAAGGACTGATGATTACTTCTATTGGAGCACATTCTTCTATAAAGTCTATGGCTAAAGTTATTGATGTAGATGTACTTTTAATTAATTCTGAAGAACGATTAGAAGGAATAGCATTAGAAAGTACATTACAAGAACTTACGCCGCACCAACGCAAAAGACTCTTTGCTGTTATAGCTACTGGAGGAACCACTAATGCAGGTATTGTAGATGATTTAGAGGGTATTGCTACAGTATGTAACAAAGAAGAAATTTGGCTTCATGTAGATGCTGCTTATGGAGGTGGTGCGTTGGCAGCAGATTCAGTAAGACATTTGTTTAATGGAATTGAAAAATCAGACAGTGTTACCATAGACCCGCACAAATGGTTATTTTCTCCTTATGATTGTGGAGCAGTAATCTATAAACATCCTGAACTTGCTAAAAAAGCACATGCGCAAGAGGGTTCTTATCTTGATATTTTTAAAGACGAAGGCGCTCATGGGTTTAATCCTTCAGAATATCAAATTCAATTAACCAGAAGAGTTCGTGGCCTTCCTTTATGGTTTTCTTTAGCAATGCACGGAACAGATTTATACAAGAAAGCAATTGAAAGGGGTATAGAATTAGCATTAATAGCTGGAAAAATGATAGAAGAAGAACCTCTAGTAGAGTTAGTGAGAACACCAAGTTTATCTTGTGTTTTATTTAAAAGAAAAGGATGGACTCCAGAAGATTATAAAAACTGGACTTTTGATAATCATAAATCGGGCTTTGCTTTAGTGACACCTACCAAATGGAAGAAAGGAAATACTTATGAGACTGTAGCACGTTTTTGCTTTATAAATCCAGATACAACCGTAGAAGATATTCAACAAATATTGGATACTATGAAATAATATTTTGTCGGAATATAATTGTTCTACTAGTATAGAAAGGAGAAAAAGAACGCGTCTTTTTAGTTAAATAAAGAGGTATATATATTTATTATTTGGCGGTTTAATGTGATACTTTAAAAAAACAAAAATCGATATATAATCTCTAATCTAAAAAAGACATAAAATTATTTAAGCATACACTTTTCAATTTCCTATTAAATAGTATTTTTGCACATGCAAAACAACGTATTAATTTTAGACTTCGGTTCTCAGTATACACAACTTATAGCACGTAGAGTTAGAGAGCTCAATATTTATTGCGAAATCCACCCTTTTAATAAAATTCCAGACAACCTTAATGATTTTAAGGCTGTAGTACTTTCTGGGAGTCCAAATTCTGTAAGAGGAGAAGATGTATTGCATCCAGATCTATCAGGGATTCAAGGAAAAAAACCGTTGCTAGGAGTGTGTTATGGAGCACAATATTTAGCACATTTTTCAGGAGGCGCAGTAGCACCATCTAATACACGAGAGTACGGTAGAGCAAACTTATCATTTATAGCTTCAGAAGAACCATTTTTTGCCAATGTATCTAAAGACAGTCAAGTATGGATGAGCCATAGCGATACTATAAAAGAACTGCCCACAAGGGCTAGATTATTAGCAAGTACAGATGATGTGGAAAATGCGGCATATAAGATAGAAGGAGAAACTACCTATGCAATACAATTTCATCCAGAGGTATACCATTCAACAGATGGGAAACAATTATTAGAAAACTTCTTAGTAAATATTGCAGGAGTATCTCAAGATTGGACACCAGATTCGTTTGTTGAAGAAACGGTAAGTAATTTAAAGTCGCAAATAGGAAATGATAAAGTAGTATTAGGTTTGTCTGGAGGTGTAGATTCATCTGTAGCTGCAGTATTATTACATAAAGCTATTGGAGATAACCTGTATTGTATTTTTGTAAATAATGGGTTATTACGTAAAGATGAGTTTACAGGGGTACTCAAACAATATGAAGGAATGGGGCTTAATGTAAAAGGAGTAGATGCTTCGGCACGCTTTTTGGATGCATTAGCAGGACAGAATGATCCAGAGCAGAAACGTAAAACTATAGGACGAGTGTTTATTGAAGTTTTTGATGATGAAGCTCATTTAATTAAAGATGTAAAGTGGTTAGCACAAGGAACTATTTATCCAGATGTTATAGAAAGTGTATCAGCAACGGGAGGACCAAGTGCGACCATAAAGAGTCATCATAATGTAGGTGGATTGCCAGATTTTATGAAATTGCAAGTAGTTGAGCCTCTAAAAGCATTGTTTAAAGATGAGGTAAGGCGTGTTGGAGCTACTTTGGGTATTGATAAAGAACTTTTAGGAAGACATCCTTTTCCCGGTCCAGGTCTTGCCATTAGAATACTCGGCGATCTAACTGCAGAAAAAGTACGTATATTACAGGAGGTAGATGCTATTTTTATTAATGGTTTGCGAGAATGGAATTTATATGACAAAGTGTGGCAAGCTGGAGCAATTTTGCTACCTGTTAATTCTGTTGGTGTTATGGGAGATGAGCGAACCTATGAAAAAGTAGTGGCATTAAGAGCAGTAGAGAGTACAGATGGTATGACAGCAGATTGGGTAAATTTACCTTATGAATTTTTGCAAAAAGTATCAAATGAAATAATAAATAGGGTTAAAGGCGTTAATAGAGTAGTATACGATATTAGTTCGAAACCTCCTGCTACCATAGAGTGGGAATAATAAAACATCAAAATGAGCAAACATTTAGTCTTTTTTTTAATCGTATTCTTTAATATATCTGCTGTTTTTTCTCAGCAGTTTAAAACACATACTGTAAAAGAAGGAGAAACAGTAACTTCGATAGCGCAGTTATACAATATAAAACCAGCAGATGTTCTTCGATTAAACCCTGAAATAAAAGGCAAATTAAAAATTAATACAATATTGGTAATACCTCCAGCACTAAATTCTGGAAACCAAGCGATTATAGCTACAACAACTATAAAACAAGAAGTTACTTTTAAACAACATAAAGTAAAAAGACGAGAAACGTTGTTTAGCATTTCAAGACGATATGATATTACAGTAGAAGATATTAAACGATATAATAGAGAATTATATAGTCGTGATCTTAAAAAAGGAGAACGAATTCGGATTCCAAAGTTTTTAAAACCCGAATTATCTGAAGTGGAAACAGATAGTATTCCAGACGGGTTAATGATTTATAAAGTAGAGCCAAAAGAAGGAAAATGGAGAGTTGCTTATAAAAATGGAATTACTATAAAAGAATTGGAGGATCTCAATCCAGAAATAGGGGAAATTCTTAAAGAAGGTCAAGAAGTATATGTGCCATCTCTTGAAGAAACAGAAGAAAAAAAAGAAGTTATAGATTCTATATATAGCTATTATACAGTAAAACCCAAAGAAGGGTTTTTTAGACTAAAAATTAAACTAGGAATTTCAGAAGATGAGATAAGAGTTTTAAATCCTGAACTGCAAAACGGAGAGTTATTAAAAAATGGAATGGTTATTAAAATTCCTAAAAATGAATATAATGATCATGACCTAAAAGATGGATTGATTGTAGAACGATTTTCATTAATAGATAGTATTAAATTAGAAGGTGTTTCTAATATTGCATTAATAATGCCATTTCGTTTAAATAAAGTAGATACAGACTCTTTAGAAGGAATTAAACAACAAATAAAAAAGAGTAGATTGTTAGGACAATCTTTAGATTTTTATACAGGAGTTCGTATGGCATTAGATTCTGCTAAACAGTTAGGATTATCTGTCAATGTTAAAGTGTTTGATAGTGAACGAAATGAGAATATAATTTCTAATATTTTAGCCACTTCTAATTTTGAAAATACAGATGCAGTCATAGGTCCTTTCTTTTCAAAACCATTTAATAAAATGGCAGCAGGGTTAAAAGATAAAAATATTCCTGTTTTTGCACCTTTTAGTAAAAATATTGAATTACAATCCAATGTATTTCAAACATTGCCTAGTGATGAGGTACTATATAATAAAATGACTTCTTATCTTGATAAAGAAATGATAGATAAGAATCTTATAATAATTGCAGATTCATTACATACAGATAAGAGAGATAGATTGTTAACTCGTTATCCTTCTGCAAAAATCTTAGACCCTATTAAAAACAGTATAAAAATAGATCAGCTCAAACCTTTCTTAGTTTTAGAAAAAGAGAATTGGGTAGTTGTAGAAACTAAAAGTGTATCATTACTGGCAAATATTACTTCAGTTTTAAACTCTTCCATGGTTATTATTAATGATGACCAAGAAGAACAACAATTTGATATAAGAATGTTTACTACTAATAAAAATAGAGCTTACGATAATAATATTATCTCGAATATAGATTTGTCTAATTTAAAATTTCACTATCCAACTGTAGATAGATTTTCTTCAACATATTCTGAATTTTCTAAAAAGTACAGAAAACAATTTGGTTCACTACCAACACGTTTTGCAATACGTGGTTTTGATTTGACTATGGATGTATTATTAAGGCTAGCATATCAGAAAGATTTGTTTTATGGAGCAAACCTTATTAGTGAAACAGAGTACATAGAAAATAAATTCAATTATAATGGGCAGCCATCAGGCGGGTATTTAAATACTGCAGTATATATAGCGTATTATGATGAATTAGAGATTAAATTAATAAAATAAAAAGAATGACATCAAAGGTTACTTACGAAGGAGATTTAAGAACTACATGTATACATTTAAAATCGAAAAATCAATTTGTAACAGATGCTCCTGTTGATAATAATGGTAAAGGAGAGGCCTTTTCTCCTACTGATACTGTAGCAACAGGTTTGGCAAGCTGTATGCTAACGGTTATGGGTATCAAAGCTCGAGACCTCAATGTAGATTTAAAAGGAGCTACCGCAGAGGTGACTAAAACGATGGCTGCAAACCCTAGGCGTATATCTAAAATTGAAGTACATTTAAATTTTCCGATCAACACAGATGAGAAAACTAGAAAAATACTTGAAAACACAGGGAATACATGCCCAATTCATCATAGTTTACATCCCAATATAGAAAAAGTAATTTCATTTCAGTGGAATTAGAAAGTTATAAAATGTATTTATAAATTTAAATACATGAAAAAAAGAGGAGTTATTGTTATAATTGTGCTATTATTCTTGTCTTTTAATAGACAGGAAGAAATGGTGTGGAATGAGGCCATTAAACTATCATGGAGAGACTTTAGAGGAACTCCAGATTATAATAAGAAAGCAGCTGCTATAACAGCTTCTGGAATATCATATAACTTATCTGCTACTGTTATAAAAAAAGGTGCTGTAGCTATTAATTACGATGTAAAATCGTTTTTTTACCCTAATGATTCATGGTACAAAAAAGAATTAGCAAATGAAACCGTATTGCTACATGAGCAATTACATTTTGATATTACAGAACTCCATGCGCGTAAATTTAGAAAGATATTAAGTGAGCGCACATTTACTGAAAATGTAAAAGCAGAAGTTCGGGAAATTTATGCTTCGATAAATAATGAACTATTAACTCTTCAAAAACAATATGACAAAGCGACTAATTATTCTATAGCTAAAGAAAAGCAATTAGAGTGGGTTGAAATAATAAGAAAAGAATTAATAAAGTATAAAGACTACCAATAAATCACTATTTACTAATTTTTAACTATCGTTGAAATACTAGAATCAAAATACCATTAGTTTCTAAATCGTTTTCTGTAAAGATGACTTGTTGGTTAAGATCTTGACGAATTTCTAAAATAGTATCTGTTAAGCGTGTTATTTCAAAAGTTGGAACGACATCAAAATCATCAGAAAACTCATTTTCAGAATTTATAGTGAGCTGATCTCCATCTAAAATCCAATTACCATCTAGAAATACACCCTCTATTAAAGTTTCTTCAACTTCAGTTTGTCCTAAAGTAGAAATAGTAGTTACTTGTGTAAAGCTTCCTTCGCTAGATACTACATTTGGATCTTCATTAAATGTTATTTGTAAATCTTCATTTTCAGAACTTAACTCAAAATCTACAGAAACTGTAATTCCATCCTCAGTGATGGTTGCTTGCCCATTTTCAGAATTAATAGTTACTAGGTTCCAAACACCTAATAGGTTTGCAGTATCTATATTTAATTCTCCATCATCCGTAGCACATCCATTTAGAATTAATAAAATGAGTAGTAGGTTAAATTTGAGAAATTTCATAGTGTTGTCATATTGGTATGCTATAATTAACGATTTAAGTAGTATATCTATTGTATGGAAGCTATAAAATAATGAGGTTGTGATTAAATTCACAACCTCATTTAGAATCTTTTATAGATAGAGAACTACATCATTTTTGAAAAGAAAATAGCATTCATCATAAGTTTGTTTGTACCATACCAGAATGCTCTAAAGTTTGTGTTATCTGTAAAAACAATAACTTTTCCTCTACCCATAGATTGCAACTGAAAAGGAACAGAATTTTTTAATAATTCTAAATTTTCTTCAGAAACATAACCACTTAATAAAGGGTTGTTACTGTACGTAATAGGATTATTATAACTTTGTTTATTAGCATCTATATAAATGTTGGTATTTCTAAAAAGAGCAATCTTATTATTCTTATAACCAAAATTAATAGGATGAGATCTATCTATTGCTGCTTCAAAAATAGCTCCACCAGTAACTTGAGCGCCTCTAAAACGCTGTTGTAGTTCAAAAGAAATGTTTTTAGCTGTTAAATCATTCTTTTTAAATTCAAGGTTTATAAAATCATTTCCTTTTAACCAATTGATAGCATTTCTATAACCAATAAGTGTATTTCCATTTCGTACCCAATCCTGAATCTTTTTCTTAGATGATGAACCTACACCAGAAGAATTTGGCATTATGATAACATTGTATTCATCCAAATTTACCCGATTTAAGTAATTAACATCTATTTTTGTAATAGGCATATTATAACGTTGGTCAAATAAATGCCAAATTTCACCAGCATCATAAGGAGAAACCCCATCTCCAACAAGAATAGCCACTTTTGGAAGTGTTACAGGATCAAAATCATTACTTCCTAAATCGATCCCTTGCGTATAACCTGTTGAAACGGCGGTAATATTAATATGACTTTCTTTTGCTACTTCAAATAAAAATTTCTGTAATTCATCACTACTCATTTTTTGATTTTGCACAGGAATCATAATAGTGCCATAATCATACTTCTTTTCTTCAACTGTAAAAGGAGTTGGCCCCATTTTGGCTTTAATTCCCTTTTTTAAAATTTTGTAAAGCGCTTTAGGTGTATAATATTCATGCCATTCAAATAAATAAGCATAGGTACTTTTTCCATTTACATTGCCCTCTTTCATTTTAAGATCCGTTATTTCTGCTCCCGCATTGTTTAAAGATGACAAATTTGTATAGTCAAGATTAAATGCTAAAGGAAGCGTCCAGGCAGATACGTCATAAAAAAGACTGTCTTTAAATGTAGTTCTCTTTTCAAACATAGCAGCGATGATTATACTGTTTTTTTGATTTGTTGGAACTATATAACTATGTCCTTTTTTATATTTTTTCCCATTTATAGTGAAGTCATTGTTTATTTCGTGAAATTTTATTTTATGACGTTTTAAAATTTCTGCTAGATGGTATGCTTTTGCAGCATCTTTTTCATCTCCAAAAACAATCGCTTTGGTTTTCTTTTTAGCTTCATTACGCCTTGCATTATTATAAAAATCCCGTTGATAATTGAGAAGTTTAACTCTTAATTTTTGTGCAGCCTCTAATGTTGATAATTCAGATGTAAATTGATTGCGAATAGTAAAAGGAAATGTTAAAATTCCATTTTCACTCTCTTGAACATGCCCTCTAGAGCTTCCTTGTTCAAACAAAATACCAATACCTCCATTTATATCAGGAAATGTAGAGCCTTTTCCATAGTAATAATCGTCAAAGTTTTCACCAGAAAAATAGAGCGATCCTATTTTATCGAAGGCTTTTACATGAAATCCTGCAATTTCAGCAGTAAGTTCTTGATTCATTTTTGGTGTTAATGGGTGCACTCTGTCTGGTTCTCCAGGTTGGAAGAAAAAAGTAGAGTTGGTGCCCATTTCATGATGATCAGTTAAAATGTTTGGAAGCCATTTATGAAAAGATTTTATACGTGCTCTGCTTTCAGGCAATTGCACAGGTAACCAATCTCTATTCATATCAAACCAATAATGATTCGTTCTTCCTCCGGGCCATACTTCATGAAACTCTCTATCATTACTATCCGAATTTAGATTATGACTTCTATTAGTATTTGCCCAATATGCAAAACGCTGCAGTCCATCTGGATTAAGAGAAGGATCTAATAAAATAACAGTATTCTCTAATAAACGATCTATCTCTGGTCCTTGGGCCGCAGCTAAATAATAAGCTAATACCATCCCAGAGTTGGCGCCACTTGGTTCATTTCCATGAATAGAAAGTCCTTGATATACGATCGCAGGTACATTAGTAACATCTATTGCGGTACTTCCTGGTTCAGAAAGTTCAATGTGTTGTTTGCGTATTTCTTCAATTTTTTGATGATTCTTAGTGCTCGTAATAGTAAGTAAAAGTAAAGGCCTGCCTTCAAAAGTATTTCCTCTATCTTCAATAGTAATTCTATTCGAAGCTTTTGCTATAGCTTTCATATAAGTAACAAGCTTATCATGAGTAACATGCCATTCTCCTACTTCATGACCAATAATAGATTTAGGAGTAGGGATAGATGGATTATAAGCTGTATTGGTTGGGAGATAATACGATAAATCTATGCTTTGTTGCGCAAATGATATATTTAAAAAGAAAGATAGTAGGATTAGATACGTGATTTTATTTTTCATTCTATAGCGTTTTGTTACTGGGTAAATATAAAAAAACCGCTTCATCTATGAAGCGGTTTTTTAAGTAGTTTAATTTTTTTAACTAAATGTCGTCGAAGCTAATGTCTGTGAAACTTTCTGAAGAAGCATCACTTTCACTTTCTACAACGGGTTGATCATTTTCTTTTTTGAAATCTTTTTGATGACGTTCAGAAATTACTTCTTCTCCTTTTTGGTCAATTATATAACTTGTCATCTCACTTAAAATATCTTTAAAAGCAATAAAATCTTCTTTGTATAAGTATATCTTATGCTTTTTGTAATGGAAAGAACCATCATCGTGAGTAAATTTTTTACTTTCAGTAATGGTTAAATAGTAATCACCTGCTTTAGTACCTCTTACATCGAAAAAATATGTTCTCCTTCCAGCTCTAAGTACTTTAGAAAAAATTTCCTCTTTTTCTAACAATTCTTTATCGTTCATAATCCTTCTTTCTTAAATTTTTAGTTGATCAGTAATTTATTACGATCAAAAATGTGAAAAAAATCTTAATGAAACAACTATTTTTCACATATTTTTCACATTTCTTTTTCTGATAGTTGATTCAAAAAGAGTTCTTTATAATACCCTTTTTCATTTAACAATTGATTATGAGTACCTTGCTGGATGATTTCTCCTTCTTCTATAACAATGATTTTATCAGCATTTTTAACAGACGAAATACGGTGACTTACTATAATCGTTGTTTTTTCTTTAGAGGCTTTTTTTAAACCTGTTAAAATAGCTTCTTCTGTTTCTGTGTCTACAGCAGATAAACAATCGTCAAATAAAAATATTTTTGGAGCTTTAATAAGCGCTCTTGCTATTGAAACTCTCTGTTTTTGTCCACCACTAAGCGTAATGCCTCGTTCTCCTAGAACTGTATCATATTTTTTAGAAAAACCGTTTATGTTTTCATGAACAGCAGCATCTTTAGCAACTGCTATTATTTCTTTATCAGTAGCATCTTCTTTACCAAACTTGATGTTGTTTTTTATACTATCTGAAAATAAAAAAGAATCTTGAGGAACCGCACCAATCGAATTTCGTAAACTGTATAAGTTTAATTTTTCAATAGGAATTTCATCAATTAAAATAGTTCCAGAAGTTATATTATATAACCTACCTATAAGATCTAAAATGGTAGATTTTCCAGAACCCGTTTTACCAATAATGGCAGTTGTCTCTCCTTTTTCAATAGTAAAAGAAATATTTTTTAATGCATTTATATTGGTATCTTCATAGGTGAAAGAAACATTTTTAAATTCAATTTTTCCTTTTATTAATGATGCTTCTTCTGTGTGATTAATAATATCAGGAGTTTCTTGCATGAACTCATTTATTCTTTTTTGAGAAGCTTCGGCTCTTTGAACAATAGAAGTAACCCATCCTACTATGGCCACAGGCCACGTTAGCATATTAACATAGATAATAAATTCTGCAATAATTCCTATTGTTTCAATTTCATCATTTATATAAAGTTTTCCGCCTATATAAATGACTAATAAATTACTAACACCAATAAGAAGTACCATCATTGGGAAAAACCAAGCGTTTACCTTTACTAAACGCATGCTTTTTTGTTTTCCTTCTATGGCTAAAGATGTCAATTCAGTATTAATTCTAGGCTCAATATTATAAGCTTTAATTACAGAAACTCCAGAGAATGACTCTTGCGTGAAAGTAGATAACTTAGATAAATATTCTTGAACTACTGTGCTACGCTTATGAATTACTTTACTTATATTATATATAATAACAGATAAGATAGGAAGCGGTATTAAGGTGTATAATGCCATTTTTGGAGATGAATAAAACATAAGAGGTATTATGCAAACAAATAATGTAATAGTTTGGATACTATACATAATGGCAGGGCCAGAATACATCCGTACTTGACTAACATCTTCGCTAATACGATTCATTAAATCTCCTGTTCTATTTTTTTTATAGAAGTTAAGACACAATCTTTCATATTGCTTGAAAATTTCGTTTTTAAGATCAAATTCAATATGTCTAGAAATATTGATAATAGTTTGACGCATCAAAAAAGTAAAAAAACCTGAAAGTAATGTAGCGCCTATAATGATTAATATATATTCAATAAGTAACTCTTTAACAACAGTGGTATCGTTTCCTTTATCTTCTAAAAAAGTTTCTACTGCAGCCAAAGAATTTTTGATGTATGGAGGGATAACTAAAGAGAAAACCCTAGCCACAATTGTAATTAGAATACCTATAAGAAGCTTGTACTTATATTTTAAAAAATATTTGTTTATGTATTTTAATTCTTTCATTATTTATTAAGAAATATTAAACATTTCACAATTTAGGTGCTGTTTTTTGCGTTAAACTGAATATTAGTTTAAATTTGTGCTGTTTTTTTATGAAATTCAAAATATTTAATATATGACACCAGAAGTGTTTTTATACGATGAATTTAAAAAAGTTGACCCAGTTTTTGGCCAACTTTCTTTCGATGATCACGAACAAATTGTTTTTTGCAATGACAAAGATACAGGTTTGAAAGCAATAATAGGCATTCATAATACGGTTTTAGGCCCAGCCTTAGGAGGTACTAGAATGTGGCAATATAATAATGAATGGGAAGCATTAAATGATGTGCTTAGATTATCGCGAGGAATGACATTTAAATCTGCTATTACAGGTTTAAATCTTGGAGGAGGAAAAGCTGTTATTATAGGAGATGCTAAAACGCAAAAAAATCCAAAATTAATGAAAAAATTTGGAGAATTTGTACACTCTCTTAGTGGAAAATATATAACAGCTGAAGATGTTGGAATGGAGACATCAGATATGGATTTAGTAAGAGAAGTCACTCCTTATGTTACCGGTATATCAGAATCTAAAGGAGGAGCAGGAAATCCATCTCCTATAACTGCATATGGTGTTTTTATGGGAATGAAAGCAGCAGCCAAATACAAATTTGGTTCTAATCATTTAGAAAATAAAAAAGTATTGGTTCAAGGTATTGGTCATGTTGGAGAATCTTTGGTAGAACATTTAACAAATGAAGGAGCTGAAGTTTTTATATCAGATATTAATGAAGAACGTTTAGAAGCGGTAAGTAAGAAGCACGGTGCTATTATTTATAGAGAATCGGATGTTTATCAAGCAAATGTAGATATCTATGCACCTTGTGCTTTAGGAGCTACAGTAAATGATGAGACAATATTCAAATTAAAAGCAGGAGTTATAGCAGGAGCTGCCAATAATCAATTAGCAGATGAAAAGAAACATGGAGAACTTCTTAAAGAAAGAGGAATTGTCTATGCACCAGATTTTTTAATTAATGCAGGAGGTATTATAAACGTATATGCAGAATTAGAAGGATATGGAAAAGAAGAAATTATACGTAAAACAGAAAATATTTATAATACAACCCTAGAAATCTTTCAACATTCTGAGTTAAAAGGATATACGAGTCACGAATCTGCATTGCGTATAGCTAAAGATAGAATTCAAGAACGAAAACTTAAAAATGAGAAATAATTTTCTCTAAAATATAGTATTTTTGCAAGGCGAAAGATTTTCTTTCGCCTTTTAATTTTAAGTTCTTTATAATATGCTAACAAGAAGACATATACGAGTTAAGGTAATGCAGTCTATTTATGCGTTAACTCAGTCTCAAAGTGCAGATCTTCAAAAAGAAGAAAAGTTTCTTTCAGTAAGTATGGAAAACATGTACAATTTGTACATAACACTACTAAATTTAATAGTAGCTATTCAACAAAAAGCGGAAGAGCATATTCTTATTTCTCAAAAAAAATACTTGGCTACTGAAGATGAAAAAGACCCTAATAAGAAATTTATAGAAAATGATATTTTTCAACAATTGAAAAATAATGATCATATCAAGAAAATAACTAAAGATCGTAAATTAACAGATTGGGATTTAGAAGGAGAATATGTTAAAATTTTATATAAAGAAATAAAAGAAAGTGATGTTTATTCAGATTACATGCTTAATAAACAACATTCTTTTGAAGACGATAAGACTTTCTTGATAGCTATTTATAAGAATGTGATAGCTCCTAATGAGCGTCTTTATGAGTTTATTGAAGATAATAGATTAACATGGATAGACGATCTTCCACTAGTAAATACATTAATCGTTAAAATTTTAAAGAAACTAAAAAGCAATACTTTGGATAGTCATTTTTTGCCTAAACTGTTTAAAGATGATGACGATAAAATATACGCTACAGAATTGTTTAAAAAGACGGTTTTGAATGATGAAAAATTTCAAAAAGAAATTATTGGAAAAACTCCAAACTGGGATTCAGATCGTATTACTGAGATTGATACTATTCTATTAAAAATGGCGATATGTGAGTTTCACAAATTCCCTTCAATCCCTGTGAAAGTAACGATTAACGAATACCTGGAGATAGCTAAAGAATATTCGACCCCTAAGAGTAGCATCTTTATAAATGGAGTTCTTGACAAATTAGTAAAAGAATATCAAGACAAGAAAACATTAAATAAAAGTGGTAGGGGTTTGATGTAAGAAAATATATTAGTAATTTTAAGCACTAAATAAAAAATTAAGATAATGAAAAAAGTTTTTTTGGTTTTAGGAGTAACCGCTTTAATGGTATTTACATCATGTAAAAACAATAATGCTTCTGATAAAATTAAAGCATCAAATGTAGAAGTAGCAGCTGAAAGAGATGAAGCAGCTAAAAAATCACCTCAAATGGTATTTGAAGTAACAGAGCATGACTTTGGTACAATAGATCAAGGAACACCAGTTGAGAAAATGTTTAAATTTACCAATACAGGTAATGCACCATTAATTATAACGAATGCTACCAGTACATGTGGATGTACGGTTCCTGAATATCCTAAAAATAAACCAATAGCTCCTGGAGAATCTGGTGAATTATTAGTTAAGTTTAATGGATCAGGAAAGAACCAGGTAACTAAAACAGTAACAGTAACAGCCAATACGCTTAAAGGTTCAGAACAAGTTGTAATTAGAGCATTTGTTAATGCTAAAGAAGGAGTTGCTCCTGTAAGTCACTAAATAAAAATTAATGGAAGGATTAAATAGTTTAGCTCCTTTTTTACTGATTTTTGTAGTCTTTTATTTTTTTATGATACGACCTCAAATAAAAAAGCAAAAACAGGAAAAAAAGTTTATGAATGAACTTAAAAAAGGAATTAAAGTAGTTACAAAAAGTGGTCTACATGGTAAAATAGTAGAATTGAATGAGAAAGATAATTCATGTATTATAGAGACTATGGCAGGTAAAATGAAATTTGAAAGATCTGCTATATCTATGGAAATTTCTCAAAAATTAAACGCACCAGCAGCGCCAGCAAAAAAGTAATATATTTTAAATACATAACAAAAAAGCATCTACTAATTTAGTAAATGCTTTTTTATTTTTATATCATACGATAATCTTACCTATATTTATCATTAAGACCAATACCTTTATGAATCATAGGAATAATCTTCTCTAGTCTTCGAATTCGAGTTGCTTTTTGTTTAGCAGAAGCTATATGCTCTGCAAATTCTCTTTTTCTGGTTAAATTTAGCGCTGCAAAATTAGCATGTAAAGCTGTATCTTTTTGTAAAATATCTATTAATTCTTTTGGAATGATGAGGGGTTTTGTTTTTTTAGGTTTGATTTCACGCCCTTGTTTTTGATTTTCAATAGCTTCTGTTAAGTAATTTAATACCTGCCGCCTGTCTATAGTGTCAATCGACAAGAAACGCCATTGTCTCATAGCAATTGTTTTGCCTTCTTGCGCATTTACTAAAACTTTTAAAGGATCTTTTAATAATGCACCTTGAAAAAACCAAAGCCCCACATATGCTTTGAAAGCTCCTAATCCAATAACATTTTTAGAATTAATTGTATATACTGGAAATCCCCATTTTATGGTTTCTTTCAAATCAGTTTCATTAACAATAGATCTTAATAAAAGCAATTCTTTTTCCCATTCAGAATGTTTGCTCAAAAATTGATCTACTGTTTTATATGATTCCATGAATTATTCATTTGATATAAAAATAATGATAATTTGTTATTATTATTTTTAATTATGAATTTTTCATAGTGACAATACGTTGTGGTAATGGAGCTTGGTATTGGGCAGCTCCCAATGCTTCAACTATTTTTTGTCTGGTATCCCAATATACATCCCAATAATTTTCAGAAGACGCATAAGGCAAGGCTAATAATTCTATACCGTTTTCACCAAGATTATTTACTGCTACTCGTGGTGCTGGTTCATGTAATACATTCGCATCATCTTTAAGAACCTGCATTACTATTTCTTTAGCACTATTTATGTTACTTCCATATTGAATACCAAAAGGCATATCTACACGTAAGTTTCCAACAGTAGAATAATTAACTATTTTATTAGATGTAATAGTACCATTAGGGATAATAGATGTTTTGTTTTGAAAGGTCTCAAGAATAGTAACAAAAACAGAAATTTCTTTAACAAAACCAAGTTCCCCATTGACTTCTATAAGGTCACCTACTTGAAATGGACGAAAAATTAATAACATTACACCAGAGGCCAAATGCCCTAAAGAGCCATTAAATGCTGCTCCTATAGCAATACCAATACCTGCTATCAACGCTGCAAAAGATGCAGTTGGAATACCAACAATACCAGCAATAGAGATAAAAAGTAAGAATTTAAGAATAAACCCAATAGCAGTAAGAATAAATGGTTTTAATGTAGGGTCAATTCTTCTACTAGTTAATGCTTTGCCTATAGCTTTTATAAGAATGCGAATAACCCACAATCCTACAATTAAAGCAAATAAGCCACCTAATAATTTTAATCCCCAATCCCCAATTCCAGTTGCTACAGCATTATAAAAATTTGAGAATGAATTTGTAATAGTTTCCATGATTTTTTTAAGTTTTATAGATGTATACTTAAATCTATAGAACTATTTATCATTGAAAGAAAACTCACTAGAGTTTCTATTACCTATCGATAAAATGTTGAATAAGGCAGATGAAATTCAAGTTACCAAGAACCGGCAAATTTAAACTCTTCACCAGTTAAGTCCTTTATATAGTCGTATTTTAATTTAATAATTTGCCGCATATGTAAGTAATCATGAGCGAGCCAATTTACTAAAACTGCACGAGCAGAAACTTTACCTAATTTGGGATCTGTATAAGAGTTTTGCCAATTTACATTCCCCAGAGATTTTAACCACATAATAGAGTCTACCCTTTCATTGATGAAAACCTTAAGGATTTCTTTGTAATTTTGTTCAATATATTTTTTTTCTATTGCCCATTTTTCAGAATCAAAGGAAGGAGGAATTTCTTCAGGTTTATCTAAAATCCATTTTGTACGAAGTTTAAAATCTTCTTTTTCTTTATCATGTAAATGACATAATACTTCTAGGATACACCAATTATCTTTTGTTGGTTTCCATGTACAAATTTCTATATGTGAAATATCTTGAAGAAGCTTCTTAAAAATATTGAGGTTTTTTTGAAGCTGAAAGATGATGATATCATTCATGCGTTATAAGATATAAAAGGCAATGCAAAAATACGAACAATTTTAAAATTAATCTCTTTTTGCCGTTAATTCGCATATTTTCACGATGACATCAATGGCTTTTTGCATACTTTCTACAGGAACATATTCATATGGCCCATGAAAATTATGACCACCAGCAAAAATATTAGGACATGGTAAACCCATGAAAGAGAGCTGAGATCCATCTGTGCCTCCTCTAATAGGTTTTATTAAAGGCGTTATGTCTAACTCTTGCATAGCTTGTTCTGCAATATCAACAATATGCATTACAGGCGCTACTTTTTCTTTCATATTAAAGTATTGATCTTTTATGCTTACTTTAACAACGTCTTTCCCGTATGTTTCATTAAAATCATTGGCAATTTGATTTATAAGGTCTTTACGAGCTTCAAAGGTATCTCGATCATGATCTCTAATTATTCCTTCTAATTCTGCAAATTCAATAGAAGCATTCATAGTATAAAAATGGAAGAAACCTTCTCTACCTTCAGTTCGTTCAGGAACTTCATTTTTAGGAAGTAAACTCAAAAATTCATTTGCTAATAAAACAGCATTGACCATCTTATTTTTTGCATAGCCTGGATGAACACTTTTTCCTGTAAATGAAATTTTAACGCCTGCAGCATTAAAGTTTTCATATTCTAATTCTCCAACTTGACTACCATCCATAGTGTAGGCCCAATCTGCTCCAAATTTATTAACATCAAATTTGTGAGCACCTCTTCCAATCTCTTCATCAGGAGTAAATGCAATGCGAATTTTCCCGTGTTTTATTTCAGGATGTTGAATTAAATAAGCCATTGCTTCAATAATTTCAGTAATTCCAGCTTTATCATCTGCTCCCAAGAGAGTAGTCCCATCGGTAGTAATTAAAGTTTGTCCTTTGTATAATAATAAGTCTTCAAAGTAATCTGGAGATAAAATCATATTATCTTTTCGATTTAGAACAATATCTCTACCGTCATAATCTTCTATAATTTTAGGTTTAATATGGGTTCCTGAATAATCTGGTGTTGTATCAAAATGAGAAATAAACCCTATAGTAGGTACTTCTTTATCTATATTAGATGATAAAGTAGCCATGATATATGCATGATCATCTATAGTTACTTCTTCCATTCCTATTTCCATAAGGTCTAATACTAATTTATGAGCAAGATCCCATTGCTTTTTTGTGCTTGGTGTAGTATTAGAGTTTGGATCAGATTGTGTATCTATTTTTACATATCGTAAAAACCTATCTATAATATGCTGCATGGTTTTCAATTTTTTCAAATGTAAAATTTATCTATGAATTTAAAGTTACATTAGAATGAAAAGTTCAATTACAAATGTTACTTTAATTGGTATCACAACCTTCTTTTAAGAAACATAAGTAGCTCTTTTTCTTCACAAAAAGATTTGTAAATACTATTTTTACCGAAATAATTTTGCATGTATAAACTTATAGTTAGACCCATACTTTTCCAATTTGATCCAGAACGTGTTCATTATTTTACATTCTCTCTAATTCGCTTTCTTTTTAGAATTCCAGGAATCTCCAGTATTGTTAAAAGTATTTATACAGTTAATGATAAACGATTAGAAAAAGAAGTCTTTGGATTAAAATTCAAGAATCCAGTTGGACTGGCTGCAGGTTTTGATAAAGATGCTAAATTATATAAAGAGCTTTCTGCTTTTGGTTTTGGGTTTATAGAAATAGGAACAGTTACTCCTAAAGCACAAGATGGGAATCCTAAAAAAAGACTTTTTAGACTAAAAAGTGATAGCGCTATTGTAAATAGAATGGGGTTTAATAATGGCGGAGTATTAGAAGTTGTAGAGTATTTGAAGAAGAATTCAGGAGTATTGATAGGCGGAAATATTGGAAAAAATAAAATTACTCCAAACGAAGCTGCAGTTAATGATTATGAAATTTGTTTTGAAGCGCTTTTTAATCATGTAGATTATTTTGTTGTAAATGTTAGTTCACCAAATACTCCAAATTTAAGAGCATTACAAGATAAAGAACCATTAACAAAATTGTTACATGTACTTCAGGAGAAAAATATGACCAAAACATCTCCAAAACCTATTTTATTAAAAATTGCCCCAGACCTTACAAACGAGCAATTATTAGATATAATAACCATTATAACGGAGACAAAAATAGCAGGTGTCATAGCGACCAATACAACGATTAGCCGAGAACAATTAAAATCTGATGATTCTTTGACTTCCCAACAGGGAGGGCTTAGTGGTAAACCATTAACCAATAGGAGTACAGAAATAATTCGATTTCTAGCAACTAAAAGTAATAAAGCATTCCCTATTATTGGAGTAGGAGGTATACACTCTAAAGAAGATGCATTAGATAAATTAGCAGCAGGAGCAGATTTACTTCAATTGTATACAGGTTTTATTTATGAAGGACCAAGATTAATCAAAGAGATTAATAAAGCTCTTTTACATACTAAAAAAAGAAAATAAATGAAGACTTATTCATAAACAGGGTTTTTCTCTTTTAATTCTTTTCTGACAATATTACCTGATGTAGAAATTTCACTTTGCTTCCATTTTCCATTAGGATTTGCACCTGGCAATAAAGCAGCAGACAACTCTACTTTATCGGCGATAGACCAGTTGCACCATGATATTTGATATTCATCTAGAAAATCCCACCAGATATTGGCTTCATTCTCATCAATAGATCCATCACCAGAAGCTTCAGAAATTCCAAACTCTGTTACAAAAACAGCAAGATTATTATCAACCGTTAATTTAACAAGATCTCTTAATTCTTGTTTATGAGAAGCTGCGTAATAATGAAAAGTATAAGCAACATTAGCATCTTCTATTTTATTTTTAATTACTTCATCAACTCGTTGTGAATAGAACCGTGTACCACATATAATTATATTATCAGGGTCATGTTTTCTAATAGCAGCAATTATTTCTTCATGATAAGGTTTTAATACCGTATCCCAATTTGAATCTATAGGTTCATTATAAGGTTCATAAATAATATTAGGATAACCTCCATATTTTTCAGCAACTTCGGAAAAGAAAGTTTTTGCTTCGTCTATATAATTCTCAGCATGATGGCTGTGCCAATCTACTATCACATAAAGACCTTGATCTATTGCAGCGTCTATAACGTCAAAAACTTTTTGCTTTTCTCGTTCAGGATGTGTTAGATAACCATCTGTTTCATCAACACCCATAGCAGCCCTTACAATGGTAGCTTGCCAATCTTTTTTTAACCATTCTACAACTCCAGGAGTATAATATTGCCCCATCCATTGACTCCAAAAAAAAGACATGCCTCTTAGTTGTATTGGATCATTATTTTGATCAAGAATCTTATTTCCTGCAATATGTAATTGACCGTGGTCTTTAACGATAGAGTTTGAAGAATTAATTTCGTCAAGAGAATTCGAGTTTTTATCAATTTTTGTTTTATCAGAACTATTACATGAACTGATAATAAACGATGCAAGAATTATATAAAATAGATTTTTCATTATGAGTATTATTTTAAAATTCAAATATAGGCTGTTAATCGTTATTTCTTTTAAAATAGAATGTCAACTATGACCTTCTCATTCTTTTAGGTCCATACCAAAGCCAAAATCCAGTTACTGTAAAAACGAATAGCGCTAAACCCATAAGTGTGGTGTAGGTAAGTTTTATGTATCCTTTTGTTCCAAAATAGTTATCTAATATAGAACCGTCGTGTATATTTTCAATAAGATCAGAATTTCTTTTTCCTATAGATAATATATCACCTGTAGCTCCATCCAATTGAATTTCCCAGAAATGCTCTTTGTAGATAAATTTGACCATTCCTTTTTCTTTTCTGATATCAATTCGATCAATTTTCAAAGATAAATTAGAAGCAACTTTATTATGGAGTACGGCATTAGCAATTGTATGCAAAGTATCTATAGATTTCCAATCTTTTAAGTTTGTTGAGGTGCCAATATGTGATTTAGGTAAAATGAGTTCTCCACTATTTTTTTTCCACCCTAAAAGCAAACCAGTTAGAGAAATAAATAAGAAAAAAGCGAATAAGAAAATAGCCGTAGTACGATGAATTTTTCGAAAAGTGCGAAGTGTTCTTGCTTGTCGTAATCTTTTTTTCCTAACAATCATATTCAATAACATTTATCCTTTATTATAATTACTAGATCATTTATAATAAGGAATCTTAAATCTTAGTGCAAAAAAGCAACTTTTTATTGATTAAAACTAAAAGAAATTGGTTTTTGAAGTTTTGTATTTTGATCGAATACTATTTTACTGTTTTTAAGGTCAATAATTTTGATATTTATGAGTTTATTTTTTCTGGAAACTTCGATATCAAAATTTTGACCAAATGCTTTAATTTTTCGAAGAGACATTTTATTCCAATGATCGGGAAGTCTCGGTATCATTTCAAAACTATTCAATCCAGTAGGTATTATACCAAATAACCCTTCTGTAAAAACTCTACAATACAAACCACTTTCTGCAGACAGATGAGCCATATTTCCTTCAGGAAAAGCTTCTACTACATAAGGAACACGTTCTCCTAAAAGTCGTTTTTCAGAAAATTCCTCAAGTTTTTCTAAGGAGGTATTAGTAGCTCCAGAAAAGAAAGTACCTCTTAATGCATATAAAGTACCTCTATCCCAAAAAATATCAGATACTTCTTTATTAGTACTGTTTTTTTCTACGTGAACTCCGTTTTCAGACCATAATCTATCGAATAAAGCAGTAACAGTAGCATCTTTTCTTTTATTGATGCCAACTACCAAAGGAAGGGAAATCCAATGCCTTAAATATTGATGCTCTTTATAATATTTGTAGGTATGTAATCCTTCTATATTAGCGCCAAAGTAATTTTCAATAGCATCATAAAGTAGGGTTGCTTGTTTTGTATATTTTTTTATAATATTATGTGGTTTGTGTAATGATTTTCCCAGATTAACGGCATGCTTAAGAGCGCCATAATATAATGATGAGGTGGATAAATTAGCAGTACCTGTTTCAATTCTCCCTTCCATTTCATCAGATTCTGATTGTACAACTCCTTCTTTGTTTAGTTGTCTATTGCAGTATTCTAAACACCAAGAAATTAATGGCCAAAGTTCATGAGCTATTTTTTTATCTCCTAATGCCAATGCATATTGGCTAGCACCATAAGCAATCATAGCTGCATCTCCTCGATCTAAAAGAAAAGGAGGTACAGTGCCTTCTATCTCAAAAGCATATTGAATTTTATGAAACTCTTTGTTTGTTTTTTTTGCAAAGGCTCTATAAGTATTTAAAGCAGATTCATTCCCTATATCATAACCTAGGTATGGAAAAAAAGGGCTTATATACTCTGCTTGATCATTAGCCCAAATGCCTACATAATAGCGTCCTCCACCAGGAGAATGAATGAGTCCCAATTTAGATTCAAAAATGCTCTCTGAGGCTCTTATTTTTGAAAATTCAAAAAGCGTATTTAAAACTGGATTAGGAGTTTCTAAAACTAGTGAACTTCTCATTTTATCTAGGAAAGATACTCGTTCTATTACATCATTTTCATCAGCAAGATTAGGAAAGTTTTCTTTTTCTTTTTTAGCTATAATATTTAATGAAAAAGAAACTTCTTCGCCTGGATTTAATGATTGATATAAGGGTGCATTAGATTGTATTAAAGTAGTAAATTTTCCTTCTGTTCCATAAGTTTCATATTGAAGATGCGTATTTGTTGCTTTGAGATCTAATACTTTATTTGTAGTATTTATTAAAGTTATTTGCTCTATAAACTGCCTTTTCGTAGGTGAAGGAAATAATTTTCTATGAACTGATATACCTGATTTTGATGGCTGATGCTCAAGATTTAAAAAACCATTAATTGTTATTTCTTTTATTGGTCCTAGAGTTATTTGTTTATCTCCAATAAAAAGCTTTGGTAGAATACCATCAGAATATATATCTTTTAAATAAGAACGATATATATACCAGTTAGGATCTGTTTCTTTAATAAAGGGATGTAATTGTGGAAAAAAAATCTCTCTATTAACAGAAATTACCTTATTGGTATCTATAGCATATGTTATAATTCCAGCAACTCTTTTTCCAGCTATTTCTATATTATCAGTATGCGGAAGTTTTGTAGTTGTATCGAGACTCCATTTTATAGAAGTCTTTGTTTGAATATTCCATCTTTGTTGACCAAAAAGATCTTTCCCTATCAATATTGAAAAAAACAAGAAAAAAAAGAAAGAATGTGATGATGAAACTGTTTTCATAAATTAAGACATTATTATATCTAATTGAGAATTATTTTAGAAAAGTAAGCACTTTTTTCGCAAAGTTTTCTTTTTTATACGTGGTATTATGATCTCCTTGCACAATTATTAATTGACTATTAAGAATCACTTTTTGTAATGCTTTTGGATCTCCGTTATCTAAATCTTGATCTCCTGCAATAATTAGAACATTTGTTTTGAGTTTTCTTAATTCTTCAATACTGGTTACAGGTTGGTATTTTTGTAATAGGCTTAATACAAATAAATCGGCGTCAATAGATTTTGCATAATCAACAGCGCCTTTAGTTTCTGGATATTGATCAATTTTCCCCGAAAACCCTTCTGCAAACATTATTCTACGTTCCCAATTTGGATTTGTGAAATCTATTCCCATCCCTCCAAGTACTGCTTTTTTTATTCTATGATCTTGCGTTAGTAGTTTTGCCAAAATAATACTCCCTCTAGAATATCCTACAGCTAAATAGGTTTTAAACTTTAAATGATCGGCTAATATCATTAAATCTTTTATTTCAGCATTGTTTTTATAAGCTGCTGCTTTGTGCGGTTTGTCAGACAGACCGTTTCCTCGTAGATCGGGTATGATAACTCTATACCCTTTCTTTAACAATTCATTTTTTAGTATAGTACGATTCCATGAACTACCATTAGAAATAAACCCATGAATTAAAATAATAGGAATTCCTGTTCCTTCATCTGTGTATGCTATTTGGGTGTTGTCAAAAGATGAGTAATAATTAATTTGAGCATTTAAAAATGAATAAAATGATAAGAATAATATGCATGTAAATTTAATGAATACTGATTTCATAATTTCTTTTGTATGTTAATATCCTAAACGTGTCTTAGCTCTTGTTTTATTAAAAGCAGCTCTTTTAAATTGGTGTGCTTCGGTATTAAATAAATGCTCATCAAAATAATTTGGATTATCAGAGTCATGAGAAAAAGTAAGATATAAATATTTAAGTGTTTCAGCAAAAAAGAAAGTAGGCATATAATCTTTTTTTTCCATTGTTTCTACATTTTCAATAGCATGAAAAGCAACATCATTTTTGCAATACTTTTTGATGTCATCCCAAAATTTTTGCGACATATTCATATATTTATCATCATTAGTGAGGTGGTATAAATAATATGAAGATTCTATAATTTCTGGATTAAGATCATAAGCAGCATAATTAGGCGCTTCTTTTTTATAATCATAAATGGTAGGTTCTGAACCATATTTATTCCAGATAGTATTCCAAGTATCTTGGTAGCGTTTCGCAGTATTTATATCTCCAGATAATGCAAGAATTGCAGGAAAAAATGCATCATAAAGTGTCATCACAGTACTAACTTTTTTTCCGGTATTCATATCAACACGACCATAATATAAATTCCCTTTGTATTCTTCAGTATTATATGTGTGTATTTTAGCAATACTTTCATCCCATATTTTCCCCAATTCAGGATCACCAAATAACAAATAGCTTTTGTATAGATATTCATAATAAGAATCAACGCCTGCACAAATATGACTTTGTGTATTTATCCATTCTCCGGTATTAACATCAATTACTTCTCCAAATAAACCTAATTTTGATCGTCTATTATATACGGCAAGTGTTGCTTTTTTACCAGCTTGGTAATATTTAGGATCTTTTGTGTAATAACTTAACACTCCCATTTCAAAAGTATATGAAGCTGCTTCGGCTACGTTAACACGATTACCACTTGTTTCTCCTGTTTTAAGATTGACCCAATACGTAGGAATTCCTGTTTTGGTATTAAATGCAGGCAACATACGATTTGCGAAATCTACTGTTTTTTCAAGAATTTTTTCATTTTTTGAAAGTTCATAGATAGCGAGTAAACCACCTAATATTCTAATATTAACTTCAAAAATTTTAGCTTTAATATTTTTATTGAAATCTAAAGAGCCTACTATATAGTTTTCTATCTCTTTAGCCTCTTCTTTAAGCCTCATAAGATGAAGTGTGCTATAAGCATCTATAGGAGAAATGTAAAGCGGCTCACTATACCAATCTTTATAGGTTTTTGAAAGTGGGGCAAGAACATCATGTCCCCAAGCATATTTTTTATATGATTGCCATGATCTTTTGGTTTCTTGAATAACTTCATTGACCAATACAATTGAAGTAGAATCTATAATAGAAATTTCTTTTTTAATAGTATTTTGAGGCTTATTTTGGCATGATATAAGCAATGTAATAATTAGTATTAATATGCCGTTATTGATATATTTCATGTTTTAAATAATATTTTTTGCTACAGATCTATTTCATCCTTTTCACTATACAATTGCCTGGTTTTAATTCTAATAGGTCCCACAAGTTTCCATATAAATCTTTGAATACAGCAACGGTTCCATAACTTTCTTCTTTTGGAGCTCTTATAAACTCTATTCCTTTTGAAATCATTTCATTGTAATCTCTCCAAAAATCATCTGAATTTAAAAAAAGAAATACGCGCCCGCCTGCTTGATTTCCTATGAATTTTTCTTGTTCAGATTTTGAAGCTCTTGCAAGTAAAATTGTTGTTCCTGTAGAATTAGGAGGTGCTATTACAACCCATCTTTTATCTTGTGCTGCTTGGTAGGTATCTTCAATTAAATCAAAATTTAATTTTTTCGTATAAAATTCAATAGCTTCATCATATTCTTTTACAACTAATGCAATATGTACTATTGATTGTTTCACTTAATATCGATCTTAAAATTCACTGAAAATGTAGGTGTAGATTTATTGTGCTTTTATGCATTATTCGTTTTGATACGATCTTCCAGATACTTTTTAAACGCTATTTTATTATCTACAAATAAAGCGAGTTCTTTAAATTTTTTTGTTATTCCGTAGAGTCCATTTAATGTTTCTTCTGTATGTAATTGTATAATTACATTATGTCCTTCTAAACTCCCTAAAAGTGAAAGTTTTTTTATTTGAGAATCAGGATCTAATTCTTTTGAAGAAATCTCTATCATCGCTATTTTATCCAAATGTATGGTTGCTTCACTCATAATCCCATACCGAAGATATAATGTATTGTTTTGAATGGCGATGGGTCTTTTTGTAATTGATTTTAAAAAACCAAAAATTTGAAACCCAGAATAGATACTTAAAAAAGTCAATATCCAAGCAGCAATATAACTCCACTTCATTAATAGCATATGAAGGGTAACTGTTTCAATAGCAATGATAAAAATTAGAGCAATTAATAAACCAACGGTACCACTATCTTTGTGATAAGAAAATTCATAGTCATTGAGCTTTCTTTTTTTCCAATAAATAAAACCATAATAAATAACAGAAATTTCTGTAACAATCGGGATGACTATTTTTTTAGGAAATAACTCATAACAAGTATTTTTTAAAACAGTATAGAAGTCAAGATTATTTTTTTTATTTAGATTGAACTTTTTGATTGCTTTTCTAACATTATATAACACATACGATAGTACAGTTATTTCTATAACAGGTATCGCCCAAGTTTTAAATAAGTTTAATGTATATTGGTTTTCAGAAGGAATTAGGAAGGAAGAAATAACAATTCCAAGAACAATCATTGAAACTACTGTTATTTTTGGGATATTGGTTTTTCGTATTAATAAAAAATAAATAAGCGGGCTGGTTAATACCAAGTCAAGCGTGACTCCTGTAGCTATATAATCTGGGCTCCCTTTGAAAATAGGTGATTTCACAACTGCAATCATTAATCCGATAATTAATAATGGAAGACCATATATAACCAAATATCGTAGAGTATTTGTTGTTTTATTCATTTGTATTTTTTTATAATGTTAGCTCAAAAAGACAACTTTTTTTCGTTTCTCTAAGGTACGAAATATTCAAATTATAACCATAAAATGAGCCTATTTAATTGGGTTTTTTTGAAGCTCAGAAGTTATACGAACCCATTTTATTTCCCATTCTTTTTCTTCGTGTTCGCCAATGGTAAAAAATAGGAATTGATTGTCTGGAGTTATAGATGGATTTCCTTGTCCTAAGGTGTTAATGGCAGAATTTAAAGCCCTAGGTGTAGTCCATTTTCTATCTCCTTCATTAAAACTTATCATTAATTTTAATTGTTTGCCTATGGTTGCATAAATAATATAATCTTCTTTAGGAGAAATATAGGGGGTACATTTTCCATTGCCTATATTTGAAGGAAGGATAAGTTTTTCTGCTTCTTGATACTTGTTATTTAATCGTTTTGAATAATAAATATCCATTTCACTAAAATCTGGATTGCTCACATGAAAATATAAAGTACCTGTATTTGTAATAGATGCATGAGAAGTTAATTTATTTTCTAATCCAGGAATATTTACAAAGGTAGGAGCATTCCATTGTCCATTTATTTTTTCAGATTTCCAAATATGCCAAGTGGATGAAATTCCAGTTATTTTTACAGGCCTAGTCGAACTAAAGTAAAGTGTATTTCCATCAGGAGAAAAACTCATTCCATGTTCATTATAATTACTATTAAAAAAAGCTTTTTGAGGCTTTGACCATGTATTTTCTTTCTTTTTTATATAATAAACATTAAACTGCTCAAATTTTTTATCAGATAGTGTGTAATAATACTCATTTAAATCTGGAGAAAATATCCCTTTATGGATCAGCATATTTGGAGGAGTAAGATCAGATTTATAAGTAATAGGTAAATTACCGGGAATCGTATCAATTAAATAAAGTTTTTTTTCGTTTTCGATAGTAGTATTGTTGTTACAATTTAAACTTAGTATTGAAATAATTAATAGGATTATAATTTTCTTCATTGACATCTAAAATACTATAATTATTTTTTTAGAAGATATTCGTGAAGCCTGTCAAAAACAGACCCCCAACCATTCATGAACCCCATTTTTTCTTGTTGTTGACAATAAGCTTCAGTAGGATGCACTATATTAAAAGTAAAGTTAGTTTTATCTCCTGATAATTCAAATATAGCCTGAATTTCTACTCCCTCAGTCATAGGTTTGAAATTAGCAGATGAAAATATTTCTTTAAACTCTGTTATTTTAGAATAAACACCATCTGCTATAAATTCATTTCCATCTGGCATTACCATACTATACTTCCAATTCCTCCCAACAGTAAAATTATGTTCAATCACTTTCGTTTCCATTCCTTTTGGACCCCACCATGATGCAATATGGTCAGGTTGTGTCCAAGCTTCCCAAACTAATTGAATAGGAGCGTCAAAAACTCTTTTTATTGTTAAGGTACAATTGTCTTTATTCATCTTTTTTGTTTTTTAATTCGATTAAGTAATTTTCAAAAGAATCTATTCTTTCTTCCCGCAAGTTTTTATATTGCTCTACCCATAAAAAAGCAGGGAGTAAGTTTCTTGGCTGAATTATACAAAACCGTTCTCTTCCTTTTTTATTGATAGTTATAATACCGCATTCTTTTAGAATTTTTAAATGTTTTGAAATAGCAGGCCTGCTAACATTAAACTTTTCAGCAACAGTGTTAACAGTAGAAGGGTTTTCTGCCAGAAGCTTAATAATATCTCTTCTAACAGGATCTGCTATTGCTTGAAAAACATCTCTTCTCATAAATTATGTAGCCAATTAGTTATAAATATATATATGTAATCATTTGGTTACGCAAATATTTTTAAAAGAAATAAAAAAATGAGACATAGGTGGATCAAGGATGTCTTTGTATAGTAGGTTAATTAAGAATTAATTTTATATAAAACTGGATTGAAAGCTTTTGAAGCCACGATTACTTTATCTCCAATAACTAATTCGTTTATTTCTGATGCTTCTGCTACTACTTTCACTATATTCGATTCAATACGTATGGTAACAATATAGATGACTTCTTGTTTTTCTATTTTTAAAACCTCCCCTGTGAATTTGAATTTTCCACTTAATTGGCCATTTATAAATATCTGATCTGGAGCCCCTTGTTTAATCACTTCTCCTTTTTCTAAAACAAATACTCGATCAGAGAGTTTAACTACCTCGCTAATTTCATGGCTAATGAGTACTGTTGTTAATTTAAATTCACGATGTACTTTTAAAATGTAATCTTGTAATTTTAAGCGTATTTTACTATCTAGTGCAGCCAAAGGTTCGTCGAGTAATAAGAGATTAGGTTTTTGAACCAAGGCTCTGGCAATTGCTACACGTTGTTTTTGTCCACCAGATAGGGTAGCTGGCTTTCTATTTTGAAGATCACCAAGTTCAATAATTTCAATTAAATCGGAGATCTCTTTTTTGCCTTGCCCTTTGTAGCGTGCATATTCAAGATTTTGACGTACAGTCATGTTAGGGAATAGCGCATAATCTTGAAATACATATCCAATTTTTCGTTTATTGGGGTTTAGATTTATTTTTTTGCTAGCATCAAACCAACATTCACCATTTACGATAATACGCCCTTTTTCTGGCTTTAATAGCCCAGAAAGAATTCTTAGGGTAGATGTTTTCCCAGCTCCAGAATCTCCGTATAATGTTACTAATTGCCCTTTTTTAATAGATAAGTTCAATCGAAGATTCATTTTACCATCTGCAGCTTGTAAAACTTTATTGATATCTAGTGTAATCATTTCCAGAATTTTCTTAGATAATTACCATTTATTAAATAAACAGCTAATAGAATACAAAAAGTAATTGAAAATAAAATTAATGAATACGTATTAGCACTATCATAATTTAAAGCTTCTACTTCATCGTAAATTGCAATAGAAGCTACTTTTGTTTTCCCAGGGATATTGCCTCCAATCATTAAAACTACACCAAACTCACCGACAGTATGTGCAAATGAAAGTACAATTCCAGTAAGAAGCGAAGTTTTTATATTAGGGAGTTGTACCTTGAGCAAGGTTGTTAATTTTGATTTGCCCAACACATAAGAAGCTTCTGTAATAGACTTGGGAATATTTGAAAACCCAGATTGAATAGGATGTACCATAAATGGCAAACTGTATAAAACTGATGCGATCACTAATCCTGGAAATGAAAATACCAATTTGATACCTAGCCATTCATTTATCCAAGCTCCAAAAGCATTTCCCGGACTAAATACCATTAAAAAGTAAAACCCTAAAACAGTAGGAGGTAGTACAAGAGGCATACTTACCAACGTTTCAATTACCGGTTTTATTTTAGACCTAGAGTTTGCTAAGCTATAAGCTATTGGGATGGCTATTAATACTAAAATCGCCGTTGTAATAAGGGCAAGTTGAAACGTTAATATTAATGGATTCCAATCTATCATCGCGATAACATGATTTCATTTAACTTAATCATTGCCAATACTTCTGTTTGTTTTTTTAAATCTAATAAATTAACAGCATTGGTGCTAATGATAGCGACAATTTCCCCAACCTCAGTCGCTAGAATAACACGACTAATAAGTTCCCCTTGTTCGATATTTTTAATAGTTCCAACAATTCTATTCTGTAAACTTATAGCAGGTTTTTTATCTTTACTAATAACAACTTCAGTTTCTTTGAATATAACGTTAATAGAGTTCCCTTTTATTAAATATGGAGCGCTTTCAGGGGTTTCAATTACAATACTATTTAATAGTATATTTTCATTGATACGAATAGATACCAATGATAAACTTCCGCTTATTTTTATTTCATGTATTTGCCCTTTAATATTATTCATTTTAACAAATATCCAAATTTTTCTAGTATCGGTTTTGCTTCATTGGAAAAAAGAAAGTCATAAAACTTTTGAGCATTAACAGTCTTCTTTTTTTTATGTTTAATAATAACTGCCCCTTGTTGAATAGGAGTATAAAAATTATCATTTAAAACAATCCATTGCCCTTTTTCTTTTAATTTTGACGACATCACTACAGAAAGTGCAGTAATCCCTATTTCTACAGATTTTGAACTTATAAATTGATTTACTTGAGTAATGCTCTCACCATAAACTAATTTATGTTTTATTTTCTCTGCTATTTCATAATGCATCAATATCTCTAGGGCAGCAGCTCCATAGGGAGCAGTTTTGGGATTTGCTATGGCAATATGTTTAACAGCGTCTGCCGTTAATGAGTTTATAGAAAGAGGAATGTCATTTGACATACTCCAGAGTACTAATCTTCCAGAAGCATAAATTTTAGGAGGTGTATGAGCAAGTTCCATATTGAAAACTTCATTTGGATATTTCATATCAGCAGCTACAAAAACATCGTATGGAGCACCTTGTTGTATTTGAGCTGTTAGCTTTCCTGAAGAACTAATAATTAAATCACATTTGACACCTGTTTTTTGAGTGAATTTATTTGTTAATTCACTCATTGCAAAATGCATATTAGCTGCAGTAGCAATGGTTATTTTAGTAGTGCTACTTTCTTGATGCTCACAAGCAGAGATGAGAAATAAAATAAATAATATCAATATAAAATTAGATACCTTATTTTGTTTTATTTTTTTCAATAAATTATATTTTAGGTTGAACCTGCTTAACTTAAAGTTAATAGGTACTATTTTATAAGATAAAAGTATTAAAAAAGGAGAAGTATTAATAGATTTAATTCTCGATACTCTTTTTCTTTCTAAATATAATTTTTAAAACAAGTAGAATAACTTGAACGATAGCACAGAGTAGGATTAATATTAAATATAACCACAAAATTACACCTGACCCATTTTCACCCCACATATTTCCATTGAGGAGTGATGAAATATAAGCATACGCTAATTGAAAAGAATATAAAACTGCGTTTCATAAAAGAGAACTATTAATAATCATTCCTCTAGTTTTCTTTGTCATCAACTCCACTTACCGATATCCAATTTATATTGATTTATAACGATTGGATTTATCCAACCAGCTCTACTAATGCCCCATAAACCAATTTTATCTGAACCTGATACTTACTTTTTTTTTAAGACATTGATGGCTGCTATTACCTCTGAGGCATTATTTTGAACAGCTTGATTATAATCGAAAGTGCCGCTACTATTACCACAGCCTCTTTTATCCCACATGTATACTGTATACCCAGATTTGACAATTGTTTCTCGTACATCATAATACCATTCTTGTGCTACTGCATTTGTTTGACCAGAGCCATGAACAATAAGCACTATCTCTTTAAGGCTTGCATTTTCTGGTATATTCAATATACCATTTAAAATAACTCCTTCAAATTCAAATTCTAGAACCTCTCTTTTAATTTGTGCTATGCAATTACTCACAAAAGCTATTAGTTATATTTGTTATTATAATTTTCTCCATGTATATATTATTGAATTGATTTTAGAGGTTTTATAAAGGATTATTTAGGTGTTTTTTAATAATTAATCGAACAATTTATATTATCTGTTTTAATAGATAGTTTCACAGCGTGTTATTGAAAAAATTTACAGCCAACTCTAATGTTTTTTTATGGATTTCTTTTCGATTTACTTCAGGATGATCAATCGTTATAAAAGGTGCTATTTTTTTTCCAAATTCAGTTGGTTCGTTTAAAAAGACATAATGCCCAACGTTTTTATCAAAAAGATATATTTCACTGGTTTTTATTAAGTTATGATAAATTTTAGCATTGCTTTTAACGGGCGCCACACTATCTCCCCTTCCTGCAACTATTAATATAGGCGCAGTAATTTCATTGGTCTGTTTTGTAGTATGAAATCCAAACCCAATAGCAGGTGCCATTGTGAAAAAAGCTTTAATTCTTTCGTCTTTAACATGATTTTTATACTTGGTATAAGATGAAACAATAAGACTGTCATTTTCAAAATCTATAACTTCATCTGTGTTTGGAAATTCAGAAGGCAATTTCCTTGTGTTAATATTTTCATTCTCTTTTACTTTTCTATCTACATAACCGCCAGACAAAGCGATATTTGTATACCCACCCAAAGAAAAGCCAACTCCTCCGATTCTAGATATATCAATTTTACTTCCTATTTCTTCATCATTAAGAATGTTTGTAAGAATGAATTTAATGTCAATGGCTCTTTCCCACCATTTCACAAACTCTCTTGGGATTTTATTAAAAGTGGAGTTCCCATAATGATCTAAAGAGACAACAATATATCCTTCTTTTACCATCTTTTCTATGAACCAAGTCAATGAAAATCTATTTCCACCGGTACCATGAGATATTAACAATAACGGAAATTTTTTATTTGGGATAGTTGCATTAGGAAGAGTTTCTAAAACCTTGAAGATCTCTTTTTTGTTTTCTTTGAGTTTTTTCGCTCTCAAAGAATCTGTAGTTGGATACCATATCTCAGTTAGTAATGGCCGGTTTCTTGATTGATCTACAAGTGTTAATGATTTTTGCCCTATTCTGAATTTTTTTTCTTTTGGTTTTGTACAGGAAAAAAATAAAAATATAATCACTAAAATTATCGGTAATTTTTTCATTTATTGATTTGTTAGTCGAATTAAAGACAAATCAAAAAAATAATTGTTACGGTTTTTTAAATTATATCTTTAATTTTTTCGTCAATAACATTTTATTATTCAGAATTTCATTTATTGTTTTAGTATCACTGATTATATATAATTTGTACGTTTGTTTTGCAATACATACTAAATACATATAATTGTTCTTATATATTTTATAGAGGTCAAAAGAGCTCATATGAAGAAAAAAGAAAATGAACTCAAAAAAATAAAAAAACCTTGGCCAACTAAGGATGCTATGAAACAGGTTTATGAAATGAAGCTTTGGGGAGGTGACAAATCTGATTTTTATTCAGGTATAGGATCTCATCATCCTGAAATAGTAATTCCATATATACATGCTATAATCGCATTTTTAACATCTTTTAAAGAACCTATTGTGGTATGTGATTTAGGTTGTGGAGATTTTAACGTTGGAAAAGAACTAGTAAGGTATACTAAGAAATATATTGCAGTAGATATTGTTGCAGATCTTATAAAATATAATAAAGAAAAATTTAAAAAAGAAAATTTAGAGTTTCATTGTTTGGATATTGCAGTAGATAATTTGCCTTCAGGAGATTGTATTTTATTAAAACAAGTACTGCAACATTTGTCAAATGCTGAGGTGCAAAGTATATTGAATAAGGTAAGCGGTTTTAAATATGTTATTTTAACAGAACATTTGCCTGAAGGAGATTTTATACCAAATAAGGAGATTATTTCAGGACAAGGAACTAGACTAAAAAAACAAAGCGGGGTAAACGTATTGGCTCCACCTTTTAATTTTAAGGTAAAAGAGAAAAAACAATTATTATCTATTGCTTTAAATGATTATAAAGGAGTTATCGTAACTACACTCTACAATATTTTTTAAATATAAATAACTTTCTAGAGATTTATTAGATTGCATTATTTTTAAATCTAAGATTTAGGTATTATTATTATATTTTTTTATCAGCTTATTTTGATTTATAGTTAATACTCCACTAATAATTATTATCAATGCAGGAAATATTGATGTTTGAAAATTAGAATGAAAAAAAGTAGCTATTATATAAACATCAGATACTAACATAATTTCAAATAATAATATCCTGAACTTTGTTAAATTAATATTTAAAAAAGATACTTGTTAAAAAACTTAATACTAATAATATTTTTAGGCCATAAATGAGAATAGTATCTATATTTTGAGGTGATGCTTTATATAAGGTACTGTTTTAGGTTTGATTAACGATCTCTGTATTTACGTTAATAGGGGAGTTGAAAAAAAGACAAAAAGCTAAAAGTAAGAATAGAAAGACGGAAGAACCGTTCCATTTTTTCTATCATTAGCACTTACTTTTCTTAAAATTAATTTACGATTTTTATTTCCACTCATTATTGCTTCAATAAGTATTTCATAACTTCATATCGATCTTTTGCTATATATTCAAAATGTTTTATGTCGTCTATTAATTGTTTATTTGCCATGTATTTTACTTTAATCTTAATTGAATTTTCATTACTCGTTTATCAAACTCAAAGAATTATATAAAATCTACTGTAGCTTTTAATCTATATAAATTTTTTACATTATTATTAGTTTAATTTATGATTGTACGTTTTTCATTACAGCTATTAATTAGCTACTCTCATTTTCTAATTTACCAATAGAATTAAGTTTGTTCAACAAAGTCTGCAAAAACTTTTTTATGAAGTTCTAAATTCATGTTAGAAGAAAGTGCAACACGAACAATATAATCTTTATCACCTTCTTTTGTGGTTCCTTGGGTAGAAGTTGCAGGGATGGTCCAATAGCATCCTTTTAATTGCCCGTAGCTTACACAAAATTTACTCTCATTGGGAATTTCATTAATCATTAAATTGATTAATTTAAGATTCGATGCTCTTTTATACGCTTCTTTTTCTTCTTCAGTATTTCCTCTTGTGGGAAGATCTAATGAAAATACAGATGGAGTAAATCCTTTTTCAGCCAATTCTTCTGAAACAAAATTGATTTTGGCTTCAGGTAAAGTATCGTTGATAAAGTTTACAAATTCACGCGTATACTTATAAGCATCATGAATTCTTTGATTCATCGAAGGCAATTGTTTAGCCAATATTTCCATTTGAAGATCTGTAGCCTCATTATCGCAGAGTTTTAGATGCAACTCTATTTTTTCCATCAAACCTTTTGCTTTCTTATTAGCTACACAATAACCAGCTGTACATTGGCCACCACTTGGAAATTTAGATCCACTAACATATGCAATAGTTCTAACACTAGAGAGTATTTCATTTTCCCCTAAAAAATGTACATTAGGGCAAAATGTTTGATCTAAAATAAAAACGGGATCGATAGCAATTTCACCATCCTTAGTTTTACGTTTCTTACTTAAAACATCTTTTAATTTTATAAGATCTGGAACTTCAACTCTAGGATTGGTTGGAATTTCTGCTATTATGTATGGGATAGTGTCTTCGTTAGCAATTTTATCTAAAACGATATCAATACTTTGAACCATATCTTGACCACCATCTACTGGTAAATCCATTACTTCAATAGTATCATTGCAAGCTGCGACACGTCTTGCCTGATCATTTGTACCACCATAACAATTAGGTGGAACGATAATTTTAATATTTTTTCCTTTATGGTTTTCAAGTGCATCATGAACCAAGCCCATTACAATTGCATATTGCATAGATAACCCGCTAGAACCAACCAATGCTTTTATATTTGTGCCTGTAATCTCCTTAATTAAATTTAAAACTAGTGTTTCGTTGGTTTCAACAGTTTTACTATTCTTAGAATCAATAGGAATTTGCTCTAATAAATAATTTAAAGCTCCAAATGTATTTGCTGGAGTCATTGCAATGGTCTCTCTTCTTCTTACATGCTGAATTTCTGAAATATAACTTTCATTTTGTACACCATTTACTAATAAAACACTCCCTAAGAGAGGATTTATATTGATGAAAAAGTCAACATTTGGAGTAAGATCAAAATTGCAAACATCTTCTTGTTGTGAAATAAAAATAGTACTGCCGTCAAATTTAGAAATGGCTGATGTATTTTCAACTTTCTTTAAATCAAATTTATATCCATAGATATTCTTTACTACATCAGCATTAAAAAAATCAGGCAATTCGTCAGTATAAAGGATCTGCGTATTTTTATTAGTTAATAAGTTCTTTCTTAAAACAGCCAAAACAGGAACTGTCTTTGATGAAAAACTGATTATGTTTTCCGCTTTTAGATTGTTTAAATGAGCAATTACCCATTCTAATACGCAAGACAATGGGTGCCCCAGTCGAATATAATCAAAGGCAGTAGGCAATTCATTTAATGATGATGATTCAAAATTATTGTCATTAAATAAAAGTTCAAACTGTTCTAAAAATTGAATTTTAGCCAATTTTTCATCATAAATATCGAGTCGATGAGTTGTTAAATCCAACCAATCTGTTGGCATATTTTCTAATACATTTTTAACGTAAATTAGCATTTTATTGTCTTGCATAACTTTTACCTTTATATGGGGCGGCAATATACATTAATTCTATTTTTTTAAGGGCTTTAAAACGTTTTGTCGTATTAAAACTATTTGTTAAGTTCTAAATGATAGTTATATAATTTTCACCAACGATTAGTAAAGGAAAAGAGAAAATTACAGACTTTTAAGAGTACTCAAAATTTAGACTTCCTCTATGGAGTCGTTTCAATAAGTTTCTTATTACAATCACAAACAATAATTAATGAATACTTTTTCATGGATTACCTTTTTTAGGGAGATAAAAGGCATATTTTAATGTTACAATATGAGTGTACTTGTATACAAAAGTTATAATTAGAATATTATTTAATATCTTTTGTATAGTGAATTACCCTATTAGAAGAAGGCTCGTTAATTGTGCACATTGTTATTACTACTTCCTTTCCATATTATTTCAAATTGCTCACAAACTACAAGCATTTTTTCTGTTGGCTTCTCTTCACTTTCTTCCATTGTACTTGCAAAAAAATCCCAATGCGCTTTTTTCCATTTTTTGAGCGCCTCAGTTTTTGTTCCCATATCCATTGCTGCATACTCTTTGGAAATTTGATTAAAAGGAATTGTATCTACTTTTTTGATTTCAATGATTGCTCGTGCTTTTCCGTCAAAATTCGTTATTATATGCTTTGTTCCAATTTTTGGTAAATTGGCATTGGCTTCTTTATACCAAAAATACAAACCAGAAGACGCTTTCTTTTTTCCGTTTAAAGTCAATTCTGCTAATCTATTTGCGTCTTCTTCATTATTATGAAAATACCAAGAGTCTGGTAATTCATCTTTTTTGAATTCAGGATTTGATTTAATAAAGGTATTCCACATTTCATAGACAGTATTGTCTATTTCGCTTTCTATTTTGTTTTTTGTTTCGCTTTTGCAACTAAATAGAAACAAAAGTAAAATGACTGTTAAATGCTTCATTATTTCTTTGATATTAGTGCCAACATATTTATGATTGATTAGATGATGGCTTAAGCAACTAATTTAATAAATACAAGTTGAATAGAAAACCTTGCGTTTTTATCTAAAAGTATGTGCTAACATTTAATTTTATAGTTAGCTTTTTTAATCTATCAATTTGTGAAAATTATCAATTCTTGTATTTCCATTTTCTACTGGGCTATTTGATATAAAAGATATTACTCAATTTCTGTTTCAATAGCGATTGAAAATTTAGCATCAGGTTTAATAGTTCTATAAGTTGATTTTTGTGTTAAATCGATTGATTCATCTTCATGATCAGGGAGCCCAAGCCATGGTTCTATACATACAAAATCAGCAAATGGTTTAGACCATAATGCAAGATGGGGATAGTCTGTAAATCGAACTATGATTCCTTTTTTCTCATTCTTTTTACGCAATCGAACCCAATCACATTCTATGTCAGAAAATATCAAAGCATCTTTATTGAATAGTGTATCCGAAAGAGGAAGCATCTTTTCTTTGCTTTTAATTTCACGTTTGTGATGCGTTAATAATCCAGAAGCTCCTAATGCATTAGATTTAAGAATACGTTGCGAGGGAAACTCAATAACATAGTCTGATAGTTTTGTATTTTTATTTAAAGGACACGCATATGCTGTATGACCGCCACAAGTGAATTGCATAGGAATGGAATCACGATTTTCAATTTTATAGGTCATAATTAAACGCTTATCTATAAGAGTAAATTCTATTGAAAACAAGAATTTGAATGGATATTGTTTTAGCGTTTTTTCTGAACTTGAAAGAAAAAAAACACACCTAGAAACTCCATGTTGCTTGAAGTTAAGCATGTTATTATTTCTAATAATTCCGTGTTTAGGCATTGCATACTCTTTGTTATTAAAAATAACCTTACCCTCTTTAATATTTCCAATAGCTGGAAACAATACAGGTGAACTACTTCCCCATATAGACTTGTTTATTTGCCAAATGTATTCTTTTCCAGTTGCTTTATCCTTTAAAGAACGTATCTCTGCTCCGTTAGATTCGATGGTACAAATCAACTTTTCGTTTTCTAAGGTATGTAACATATTTACATTATTTAAACAATGCATTTAGATTAAAATAATAATTCCTATTCTTTTCTCTATCATTAGAATAGAAGTTTTACTATCGTCTAATATTCTTATTTAACCTTCAACTATGTCGAGTTATAGTCATAGCTAGGTGTGGGATTTATTTCAATTCAACTTTTTTTATTACATTAATTATTTCCTCCGATTGTTCAATTAATTTCCTTTCAATCTTTTCGGATAACGATAATAAGTTGTCAAAATCAGGGTTATTTTCAATTATAGCTTCTAAAATGGAATATTTAGGCATTTCTTTTTTATCATTGTTCCATTTGGACTCTTTTAATAAATCCCAATATCTTTTTTGAATGTTAATCGTGTTTCCTAAAAGCCAAATTTCAAATCTCATTTCTGAGTGATTTAATACCAATCCTAACTTTAGTTTTTTACTTTTTAAAAAATCATTAGAATAATAAAAATAAGTGAAGTCCATATATCCATGAAGAATACTTGTAAATGAATATTGTTTAGAGAGGCTTTTAATGAAGTTGATCCTTAACTTCATCATAAATTTCACTAATTGGTTATATGCGATTAAAATATCTCCTTTATCAAGTTGTTCTTTGTAAATCGCTATATAATGATTTAAGTTCTTCATATGGGTTTTCTTCTTATACTTAGCATTTATGCATAAGATCAGTTATGTAACCTAAGTAACTAATTTAGCAAATACATTAATATTTCCAAGAGATAAATATTCCTTTTTTACCTTCTTTTGAAACTCATTATTATTAGAATAAGTTTAGCAGTTGGGGAACCAAATATATTTATTCCAGCTCAGTTAGAAAGGATCAGTTGCCATGAAATACCGTATTTATCTTCACTCCATCCGAATTTCCCCCCAAAACCATAATCTCCCGAATCATAGCTGTCAAGAGGGACCATTATCTGACCTCCATTTGAAGAAAGCCTTTCGAATAAAGTTTGTATCTCATTTTCTGAGTTACATTCAACAAAAAGTGATACTCCTGGTGTAAATGACCAAGCGTGATTAAAATTACTTTCGGAAACCCTATATTCAGTACCATTTAATGTGAAAACTCCATATTTGATTAGCTCTGGTGTTCCTCCAGCTTCACCCTCTGAGTATTTTATTATGCTTTTAATTTCCGAATTCGGAAAGATAGAAATGTAAAAATTTATTGCTTCTTCAGCTTTCCCACATTGGCTACCTACAAATGTTAGAAATGTTGTTGTTTTCATTTTATTGAATTTTAGTTCAAATCAAAATATTTAATTATAACTATTGTTGGCTAAAGTTTTTTAATTTTTCCTTTATTTAAATTCTTCTTTCTAAAAACACAAAATTTAAGAATTTACTAGATTAGTAAATAGACAATTATCTTTTATTATACCAAAATTGGCCTATTTCTGTATGCATTGCTAATAACCGGTTTTTCTACTTGGTTTCAATTAGTTATCTCTTTCCCTGACTTTTTCTTTTTAAGGATTATGATAATCGAAATTAATAATAGCAAACAAAAGATAATAAATATATCACCAATCATTGAGTATATTGTTTTCGTTCCTTTTGTTGGTATTTGAGTTATAAGTACTTTATCATCACTATTAAAATGGTTCATTTCGCTAATTACTTCTCCTTTATAATTTGTGCCAATTGATATTCCAAAACTGGTTTGACGAATAAAATTAAAGCCTTGCTCTATCGCTCTAAATTTTGACATATCGGTATGAAGTTTAGCGACCTCTTTCCAATCATTACTAGGTGCTAACAAAATGTCTGAACCGCTGGCATCTTCTAAATAATTTGGAAAATCTAAATCAAAGCATATTACGCCAGCTATAGTTCCATAATCAGTTTCTATTTTTTGAATTCCAGTAGCTTTATTATTGCTAATTGGTTCTTCTGCTCCAGGAACTGAGATACCTTTCCAATAGTCAATAACTTTTTTTCCTTTTTTATCAAATAAAACAAACTTGTTTTCAAGAAATTTACTTTTTGAAGGATCAATCACAGCTACGGCTATGCCTAAATAGATGTTTTGTTTTAATGCAACTTGACTTGCTTTTTGGTATAATTCATTTTCATCTTTTTTTAATACCACACCATTTCCTTCTGCCCAGAAAACTAGTTGAGCTCCAGCTTTTGCTTCTTTAATACTTCTATCAAACAAATTTTGATTTAATATTGTTATATTTTTTCTAGTTTCAATTTCTACATCATTCTGGGTTTTTGGGTTATTTAATCCTTGAGTATTAATAAAAACTTTAAGGCTATCCAATGCAGAGATAGAAGCTATACGTATAGTTTCAGAAGTGGACTTTTGAAATCGCAGGCGATAATTTCCAAAGGTAATTGTAAGTCCAAAAACAAGGCTATAAATAAGTATTGCTTTTTTTGCGTTTTTCCATTCGTTTCTTTGTTCGTAAATCCAATTGCTAACAGAAGCAAACCAAGCAATTAAAAATGTGATATACCCTAAACCAAAAATAGAAATGGATTGTAAAAGTATAAGTTGAGACTGCTGGGTATAGGCCAAATGTCCAAATGTACCGAATTGATTAAATTGATGATAAACATATTCCATCAAAACAACCGAACAAGGAAATATTAAGGTACTTAGAAATGATTTACGCTTATTTCTAAAAAAGAAGTCTACTAAGTAGGGGATTGAAGAAAATAAACTAAAAATTAGGGCGACAATTATAGGAACTACTATAGGCAAAAATGGAACAAAATCGAAACCGATATAATAGCCTATGTAGCTAAAGAAAAACACCAATAAAAACCCGTGCCATCTTTTTAATCTTCGAACTGCAAAAAGTAGCATTGCTGTAAAAATCCAAATAGCAAAAAAGAAGACATATTGCCCATTAGAAAATACAGATAATAATAATAGAACTAAGACGAATAAGATTTTTTTAATAGTACTAGCTTTCATTTTTATAATATTTTATACGACAAAAGTGCAATTTAAAGATGGTACATATCTGACACCTATGTGACAAAATTATTTTTAGCTAGATTACTTCGTATTCTACTTAATGATTGCCGTTCAATTCCTAAATAGGAAGCTAAATGGGTTAAACTTATTCTATTAATAATATTTTTGTTTTTGTCTATAAAGTTTAGATATCTTTCTTCTGCAGTTTCAAATAAGAGACTTTCAACTCTATCAGTCTCCCTAGTTATTACCTTTTCGGCTATTAACCTTCCATACATTTCATTGCCTTTATGCCTGTGATAAGCTTCCTGAAGTTTATTATAAGGCATTTTGACAATGACAGATGGCTCTAGAAATTGTAGATAATATTTAGATGGTTTTTGCCTCAAAAAAGAAGGATAATCGGTTGCATATTCTTTTTCTCTCGAAAAACCTGTTATAATCTCATTGCCTTTTTCGTTGACATAGAATTTTCGTAAAAGCCCTTGACATACATATCCAATTTCTTTTTGTATTTCGTCACTTTTATATAGAAACTCTTTTTTTTTATACTTTTCTAAGATTAAAAAAGAACGCGTAAATTTTTTAGCTTCAGGACTCAATGAAGGGAATTGTTCCATAAACAAGTCAAAATAAGGTTCTTTTATTTTGTCGATTTTAGTCATTTTCAATTTTAGGTCAGATATTTTTTAGCTTGTTGTGAAGGTCTCGTATAAGGTTAGTTAGGTGGTTTAAGCAACTAATTTAGTAAATACAAACCAAATAGAAAATTCGTAAATATTTTCATAAACAAGCTTGCATTAGCAATTAATTTTATACGATGTTACCTAGCTTTATATTATAATTAATAGTTGTCAGAAATATTGGATAATTCTGATAAATCGATCTCTCTTATAGATTTAAATATTAGTTGATCAACTTACTGCTTAATTATAGCCATCGTTAACTAACGTTTTATTTCATTATTAATATTTTTTCTTAATTCATTTACCTTCTTTTCAATTTCCGAATAATGTTGAAGAATAAAAACTCTATTTGATTGGATTTTCCACAGATAAAGCAATAGTTTGTTTCTTTTATTTTCTTGAATTTTTATAGGCAAATCAATCCCAGTTATGTTTCCATGACTGTCAATTTTAAAATTTGGGGATAATTCTTCATTAATTTCTTTAAAATAATTTTTTTGAAATTGCATTTCGGTATATTCTTCTTCTAACTTTCGTAAAGTATTATAATCATATTCGTAAAGAGATATTATTTTTAGTCTTAAAGAATCATTATTTATTAATTCAAGTCCTTTCGATTTCAAAGTTTCATATCCAGCAATATTTTGAATAGACACGAAATCACGTGTTAGATTAAAATAATGAAGCATTAATGAGTCAGTTTTGATATTTTGCCCTACGAATGCCTTTCTAAAATAGTTACAGGCAGAAATACCAGTTTTATGACCACCTACGTTAAGTTTAATATCGGCTAAGTCTTTTTTAAGCCCATTTGATATTTCTGTAAGAATTTTGTTTTCAGCTAGATTATCCTTTCTGTTATCGTTCCAGTTGTTCAAAGTAAAAGCAGATATCAAGGCAACAAAAATTGATAAAAACTCAAACGCATATTTTTTCCACTTTACCTTTTTCAATTTTCTTTTAGTTTTTAATGTTAGCTCAAGTATTTGTAAATGATATTATTAGCTAGGTATTATTTTTTTCGATTTTCTTTTTTCCAAAAAATCCAACACCAATAAAAGCGCCTCCCATTGTGGCAATGTAGCTTCTATATTCATATAGTTTGCTTAGAAAATTATTTTCAACATCATCTAGAATACTAAGCCCTAATCCAATTATAAGTATTATAATTCCAATTGTTTTATTTCTCATCTCTAATAATTTGTTTTAAGTATTAGTTGTATTTCACGAATGAATGACAACGGCAGTCTGTCTCAAAACTAAATTTACCTCTCTGAGAATCTCATATTTGAGATCTTTTAAAGATACCTATCCGAATACGATATTCAAAATAGGAGGTTTTGAGACAGTCTGACGGTCTTGGCTATGCGTAGTTGCTAAGCTATTATGTATAGCGTACCGTATTTTATTTTGTAATCTATTTCTATGCGTTAATCTATTATATCCAATAGCGTGACTAATTCTTTACCATAATCTATAAATGCAATAGTTTCATCTGTCCTAGCCAATTTAATTTTATCAAAAATGACTAGTGCCTCTCCATTACTTTCTAAATGATAAATCTGATGACTTTCGAAAAAACGAATGATTTCATCTGTAAAAAATGATCTGATTTCGGTTTCCTTATTTCCTAAAATGAGAAATTTCTTAGAAAAATCTGGATACATTTCAAAATCAACATCTTTATAGCCAGTATATGATCTAACACGGTCAATTATTTTATCAAATACTCCTTCTTTTTCCATTGTAAAAACAGGTATTTTTTTAGGTAACTTTAAAACCATCAGTGTAGTATTAAAGGTCTCTGCCGTAAAAGCTGCACCTTCACTGAAAGTTACATCCGCAATTTCCCAGGGTACATTTAAATTTTTAAATATTCCTTTGAGACAATTTGATTTACGTTCGATAGGTCTAATTTCAAAAAAGTGAAATTTCTTTAGATAAGTAGTATTCCAATCTACTTGACTCGTGTATTCATAATCTTTTTCATTAGCTAAATTTTGTAAACGAATTTGTCTTGATGATAATTTTGCTACTTGATTGTTTAAAGCTATTTTTAGAGCCCTATTATGGGTAGAAGATGAAACATGGGAATCAAGTCCTTTAATGATGACTTCACCGCCTGTATTCTTTTGTGTTTTTAGGAAATCTACTATATAATCCATATAGGTGATTCCTACCAATCTTGTTTCTGATAAATCGATATTAACATTTGCTCCAGAAGGAATTTGAGCTACCATTTTATCGATTTTTAAGATGCCTAAAAAGTTTGCGACCCCTTTCACTTTTATATCATAACTGCCATCTGGTTTCATAACCAAATTTGAACCCGACCGATACACCATTTTAAAAAATTGAGGAATAGATACTTTCACCAATAGCATATGAATAAACATGGCCAAAAATAATCCACCAAGTAACCCAATTAATAAATTGGTATAAAGAGTTAAAACCATGGTGCCAACAAAAAATATTAATTGCTCTATTCCTTCATTGTAAATTTGTTTAAAAACGGAAGGAGAAGCCAACTTAAATCCAGTATAAACGAGTAAAATTGCAAAAGCACATAATGGAACTTGTCTCATTATTGGGCTTAAAACCACAATAAAAATTAACAATAAAAGTCCTTGATACATATTGGACCACTTTGTCTTGGCACCATTATGAATATTGACCGTACTTCTAATAATCACAGCAATGATTGGCAAACCTCCAATCATACCAGCTACCATTGTACTCAATCCAATGCCTGTCAAATCCTTATTCAAATCTGTCTTTCGTTTATATGGATCAATTTTGTCAACAGCCTTTGCAATTGCTAATGATTCAATGCTTGTTATGATTAAAAGGGATACCACGGTTGTCCAAAATTCTATTGTATTAATTTTACTAAAATTTGGATGCATAATTGAATCCATAATACTATCCGGAATATCCAATAGTAGATGAGGACCTACCTCGTATGCTTTTCCAAAAAGTGAAAGCGTATGTTGGTCAAAGAAATTAAAAGCATAAACAAACGGAATGGAAAGGGCTATAACCCACATTGGTGCAGGCAAGATATGAAAAAACTTATAACTGATTTTGGAATGAAATAATAATAAAAGTAGGCCTACCAAAGCAATAATAACCACAAAAGGATTGGCTTGAGGTAGGTATACAAGTGCATCGATAAGGTTTTGGATAATACTTGGACTATCTGAATGTGTGCCTAAGGCCACATGGATTTGTTTTGCAAAGATGATAATTCCGATGGCGGCCAAAATACCGTGAATTACTGAAGAATGGAAGATATCTGCTAGTCGACCCAATTTCAATAATCCCAATAATACTTGAAGTGCACCAGAAACAACCACTGCTGCCAATACATAATTAAAGGCTTGTCCTGAGCCATCATCCATCAATACAATACCTAAAAGGATGACAGCAATAACTCCTTTGGCAGGTCCGTTGACGGATATATGACCACCTCTATAAAGGGTTGTTACAACACCACCAACAATTGCGGATAGAATGCCAGACATCGCAGGTGCACCTGCTGCCAAAGCAATACCCAATGAAAGAGGTAATGCAATGAGTGATACACTCACTGCTGCTATTAAATCACTTTGCCAATTTTCAATTAATCCCTGAAAGCCCTTTTTTGGTGTTATTTCCATTTATTTAACGATTGGGTGGTTTATAAGATAGTAAGATTTTGAACATAAAACTTGTCATTAGATCGTTTAAAAATTCTTAAACTATGAGATTTATAGTCTAGTTTTACTTTTAATAAATTTGAATTTAGATTAATAATTTGTAACATGAATTTGTATTAAAACTATATTTATTTTTTTTGTTAAGACACCTAACAGTCTCGATTATCATTATGGCAAGTTTGGGCAGTCTAATTCGGAAAGCTCAACTATGCAAAGTACTGGTTGGTAAGCTACGACTTATCATAGCGTATAGAATTGGCTAGTGCTGGTAAATTATCGTAGTAAGTTTTATCCATTTAGTTTTTAGTTTTACTAAAAGTAAGAATTTATCTTTGAATCGACCAACAACCACTTAATTATAGACATTATTAACAAATGTTTTATTCTATTTTTACATTGAAGAGTACATCAGCGTTTACTCAATAAACTTCTCCTTTTTCTACACCTGCCCATCCTTTTTTTCCAGAGTTATTTATATCTTCTAGAATAGGTGAAATACCTTCCGTCAGAAGGCATATACGGAGAATAATAGCGCCAGTTGCTTTCATATTTTAATGGTGTTTTTTTCGGTTTTGTCCATTCACCATTATCATTAAAAGCTATTTGAAATTTACCTTGTTCATTAGTTATCGCATGGTGTTAATCTGTTGAAAAATAAGTTATTAGCCCCTTTTTCTTTGTCTGAGTATTTATGATAACAGGCGTTTCAAATTTTTCATTTCCCAAATATTGTGCACGATATGTGTTCATTCCTCCTTCATCATTTGGTCTATTTGAGCGAAAATATAAACTCCCATCCGCTGTAACAACAGGATAGGTTTCTATGTATTCTGTGGAAACTGAGAAATCCATTTTAGAAGCTAATTCCCATTTACCATTCTTTTTAAGAGTTATTTGACTTTACTAAGAAACAAGAGGAGAACTAAAATGGTCTTTGGAATCGCAGCTCCTATACACGTATGAGTCCTCTTGTCTCTTTTAGATTGCTTAGGACTAAGAATCTGCTCCTAATAAAGGTAATAGTCATAGCAACATTTATTAACTGAAATTTAATAATATAATCTATAATTAGTAGGCTTTATCTTTTACCAAATGAGAATTATTTGCCTTTTCATAAGCTATTGTAGTATAAGGCCCGTGGCCTGTATAAAAAATAGTAGTATCAGGCTTAGTCAATAATTTGCTTTTGATGCCATCTAAAAGTAGGTTTAAATTACCATATGGAACTTCTGTATGACCAATACCTCCTTTAAATAACACATCAGCACCAATCATAAATTCTTCTTTTTTACAATACAAAACTATACTTCCTGGTGAATGACCTGGTACATGAATAATTTCAAACACAGAACTCCCAAGGGTAATAGTATCACCCTCTTTAACATATTCCGTCAATGGATAAACAGGGTCCATATTAATCCTAAACCACCCAGCCATTTCAGGAATTCTTGGCATCAATAAATTAGCCTCTTTATGACCTACAAATGGAACTTCCCATTTATCTATAGCAAAGTTAACCCCCATGACATGATCAAAATGTGCATGTGTAGCTATTATTTTAACAACGTTTAACTCATTTGTATCTACGAAAGAAGTAAGTGCCTCTTCTTCTTTTTTATTCCAACATTCTGGATCTATAATAATACAGTCTTTAGTTTCGAAATCCCAAAGCACATAGGTATTAACTTGAACCGGATTGAATGGGAAAATTTGAATCTTAATCATAGTTTATTTTTTTACATATTTGTCATAAAATTCTCCAAACGAATCATAAGTAAATTTTATCGCATCTTTTGAAATTTGAGCATTAGGCACATAAGCATCAAAGGCGTGATATGCACCTTTATACAATTTAAATTTTGTATCAATGTTTTCTTGCTTCAACGCATTCATATAAGTAATTGTTTCATCTTTAAACGGTTCTAAATCACCAACAAATGAAACTGTTGGAGGAAAATTTTTGTAATCTTTATTTCTTGCCGCTGCGGCATAAGCAGGCACTTCTTGATTTTTAGCTCTAATATCTTTTAGATAAGAATCCCAACCTTTCTTGTTTGACTGTGCATTCCAAACTGGTACAGAAGTCATTTCTATAGCCGATTTTGTATTCTGACGGTCATCTATCATTGGGTAAAAAGGCATTTGAAAAGCGATATTGAAATCTTTAGTATCTCTTGCTTTTAAGGTAACGGCTGCGGTTAATCCACCACCACCACTATGCCCTGCAACCATAAGTTTATCATCATAAATTCCTAGTTCATCAGCATTTTCTTTTGCCCATAATAAAGTATCATAACAATCATTAAAGGCAGCAGGATAAGGAGCATCTAAGGCTCTTCGATAGGCAGGAGCAATAACTATACAAGGTCTTTTTTCAATAAATTGCTTAATGATATCAAGATTAGGCGCCATTTCTGGACTCCCTAGTATGTATCCTCCACCGTGTATATATTGCAACAAGGGTAGCTTTCCTTTTGCATTTAGCGGTTTAAATATTCGTACTCTAATATCCGGACCGCCATTTTTACTTGGAATAAATCGTTCTTCATTATATAATCCTTTTATCTTTTTGCCGTTAAAAATTCGAGCAGAGAAGTTCATCATTTTTATACTCCAGTTTCTACTTGCTAGAAAAGGAAAACATTTAAATGAATTGTATTTGGATTGGAGTTCTTTATCTGCTAATTTTTTCATGATTTTATTAGATTAAAATTGTACATTTTTTTTAGCTGTAAGCCGCTTGTGAAGTTCAAAAGCACTTCGTTCTACCCAATGACGAGTAATTTTTTTGTTTTCAATTTCTAATATTGAAATAAGCGTAAATTCAATTGGAGCATTATCAGGTTCAGTACCAAACATTCCCTTATTATAACCTGTTGAAACGATTCTAGTAACGACACGTTTTCCATTATCAGCAACAATTATCTCTTGCGGAACTATTTTTAAATTCCCTACTTGAGACTGTAATCCAATAATCCATTTTTTAAAATTATCCCGTCCTTCAAGACTTTTTCCATCTGTAGTAATTTTAAAACCATCTTCAATTACTAATTCATCAATGGTCTCCATACGATACGGAGAATTCCATACTTCATCCCAAAATTTTATTGCTATTTTTCTACTTATTTCTTTTACTGACTTTTCCATAGTTCTAATATTTTATAAATCTATTTTATTTAAAGTAAAAGTTGAGGTATTAGTAACTGGAGGGTTTTGAAATAACTGAGCGATATAAGATTTAAGAACGTAAGGAGTGGACGCTAATAGTTCTACAGTTGTAGGAAAGATAAGTCCACTTCCTAAAGAAATTGATTTTGAAAGAGTAGCAGTAGACCAAGAATCCGAAGACTTTATCTCTCGTAAAAAACTTTCTCCTCCTGAAATAGAGTTAGTTACAACTAGTAAGGCATTATTATCAATAAACCTAATACAATCACCATCTTTAACAGTTTGGTCCATTTTTATAGTTTTAATATCAGTAGGATCAGAGATTGAAATTTTTAAGAATTCATTTTTTTCAGAATGAGCTACAATTAGAAACCCTTCGGGATTAAATGCTATACCATTTAATCCAATTATAGCAGTAGGAGAGGTTTCAAATAATGGACTTGTCGCAAAAACACTCATTTCACCAGAAGCAGATATTTTATAAATTATAGGGCTTCTACTATCTGTTACATAAAGATTTCCAATATCATCAAAGACTATGTCATTTATAAAATGAGGTTGGTTTGGTAAAAGACTACCAAGGTCGTATTTATTAAGAACATCACCAGTAGTCCCATCAAATCTATGAACTGTAGCCAATTTACCAGTTATATCTGTAGGACCTTGTTCAGAAACTCCTATATCTGAGTTACATACTAAAAGTTGATTATTTTTATCGTCAAAAGCCATTCCTACTACAGTCACAAGCTCAGGTAAATTGGAAAATGGTGTAACATTTCCTTCTAAATTTACGGGTACTATTTTACCATTATAAGATGAACCTACAAAGAAACGTTCATTCGATTTATCATAAACAAAGTCTTCTGGATATAAAGATAAGCTGTTAAAAGAAATAGTTTGAGGCAACTCTATAGGAATTGCAGTTTGCGTGATAACAGATTTGTCATTTTTACAACTTGCAAATGACAAGAGAGTCATTACTATTACTATAAATTTTAGATTAGCTTTTTTCATGATTATTTTTTATTTAAGTTAATTCAAAAATAACAATTAAAGCCCTAATTTTTCTATTAATACTTGTTTATAAGTTGATACAGATTGGGCACCAAGAACTGGCTCTGAAGAATTAAAAAATATAGATGGTACTCCCGTTACTCCTTTGTTTATCCAATACTTTTTTACCATTTGAATATTCGCACGAACACCATTATTGTCTAATCTTTTAATTGCTTCATCAGCGTTTAAACCAACACTAAACAACTCTTTATACAAAATTTTTCTATCGGAAATATCTTTACGTTCACTATAAAATGCTGAAACTAATCGAGAATTTAATGCTGTTTGTAATCCAAATTCTTTCGCATAGTCAAGCAAAATATGGGCATCTTGTGAATTGATTATTTTTATTCCATCAAAAAAATCGAAAGTAAACCCTTCTTCAGCTCCTAATTTTGTTAGATGGGCTGTTTGTCTATCTGTTTCCTCTTTTGTTGCCCCATATTTACGTGCTCTGTAGTCATAGCTAATTTCACCTTGAGCCGACATACCAGGGTTAAGTTCAAATGGTTGCCATTCAATTTCAACTCTGTCATGTACACCTAATTCATTAATAGCTTTTTCTAGTCGTTTATACCCAATAAGGCACCAAGGACAAACTACATCCGAAACGATATCTATTTTAATTTTATCTGACATAATTATAGTATTGTTAATTTAACATTATTGTTTTTTCCAGAATCTACTCTCAAAAGCTTTATCTACAGGAATATCAAAAATGTGATTAGTATAGTTACTCATGGTTTTAACTGCAACTCCAGTCACGATGCCAAGAATATGACTTTTAGTGTAGCCTGCGTTTAAAAAATTTTCAGTATCTGTTTCTGAAGGATACCCTCTTTTTTCTATCATTATTTTAGAAAATTGACTCAAAGCCTTTAGTTTTTCATCAGGAATTTCTGTATTGTTTCGTATAGCATCAGTTACTTCTACAGGTACTTTAGACATTCGGTCTGCAATTATGCTGTGTGCAGCCATACAGTACTCACATCCGTTTTCGTAATTCATAGATAAGAATATAACTTCCTGTTCTTGTGGAGTAAAACCTGCATTTTTTCTAAACGAATCATAAGCGTAGGTATAGGCGCATCGTTATTTGCCATAGTGCCATACATATTAGCAATCATTCCTGCTCTTTTTTTAGATGTTTCTAAGATTGTACTCGCTATTGGATTAGCAGTTTCGATTGTTTTAGGTTCTAAAACCACTTTTTTTATTGTATTCATATTGTTTTTATTAATAAATTAAGACTTATATCAGTCTCTAATATAGTGCAAGTATACAATAGTTACTTATTGTATACAATAGCTTACGAGAATGTGAGTAAGTATCTAAAAGGATAGTTTTAGTAGTATCAATAACTTAGAAACGAAAAAAAAGTAAACTTTTTTAAAGAAAAAAGTAATACTCTTTTAATACTATAAATTTCTGTATTTTAAGTTACCTTTGTGATGTTGATATACAATAGGAAGTGTTTTAAATCATTCACTTACTACTGATTTAATATGAATATCTATTAAAATTCAAAAAAAATAGTAGTATGAAGAATAAAAAAATGCAAGAGATTTTAGATAATTTAGATGTTGAAAATCCATCAGAAGTTTGCCCTATCAAAGATGTGTTAGCTGAAATGTTTGACAAATGGACAATGTTGATTGTGTTAGTTCTTGGCAAACACAAAGTGCTTCGTTTTGCTGATTTAAAAAGAAGTGTGGTTGGAATATCGCCTAAAATGTTAACCAAGTCGTTACGAACTTTAGAAAGAGATGGTCATGTATTAAGAACAGTATATCCAGAAGTACCAATTAGAGTGGAATACAAATTAACAGAACAAGGAAAATTATTTTTAATAAAACTTATTGATTTAGCTGATTGGATAGTACCTCATGTACCTACTATTGTTAAAAATAGAGAAGAGTTTATTAAATAAATTGTAGAGAAACTAGATATTGGGTATTATATATAATATTAATTTGTATTGGTCAAACCTGCCCTTTAACAATCCGATTATATTACTCGAACAGAGGATAAAAGAATTATTGACCTCGAGTGAGTTATTGAGGGCAAATTTTGAACTTTTGAAAAATAGAAAAGGTATAGGATTTGTTTTAGCAAGTCAATTAATTTATCATACATCGAACTTTAAAAGATTTAATAGCTAGCGTCAATTTTCAAGTTATTGTGAGTAGCTCTTTTTGAGTATAGTTCAAGAACAAGTATTAAAAGAAGAAACAGAGTTCATTATCTAGGCGATAGAAAAATGAAAACTCTGTTAACACTTGCGAGTGTTTCAGCAATACAATGCGATAACGAACTTAAAATGTATTACAAGAAGAAATTGGCAGAAGGTAAATCAAAAAAGGTCGCATTGAACAACGTTAGAAACAAAATATTATCAAGAGCTTTTTCTGTGATTAAAAGAGGAATACCATATGTAGATTTAAAAAAATTTGCAACTTAAATAGTTATAACCTGAGTTCGATTAATAAAAAGCGAGTTGATTAGTTTTAATAGATTGAT
>CAYMDH010000013.1:0-81098 GCA_964389205.1 uncultured Flavobacteriaceae bacterium | reverse complement strand
TATCTTTTTTACTCATAAAATCTACTTAAATATTAATCGAACTCAGGTTATTAGGATCTTTAAACGATAAAAAAGGTGTAGAAACTTCCGGTATAAATAGAAGGGTAAATAGAGAAAAATTAGAAGTTGAACAATTAAAATTAGAGTTAGACAATGCAAATTATTTTCGATCAAAAGTGTTTAAATACTATAGTAAATTATTAAAAATTAGAAGCGCTACTAAAATATTTAACCCTTTAGGCATGGCTACTTACCAATCTGACAATAATGTATTTATAATTCAACGGAACTTTGAAGGAGAGGTTTTTTATGGAGTACATAATTTTAGCAATAAAAAAAAATCTATAGATACAAAAGCAACAAAAGTCTTCGACCTTCTTTCAGAAACAAAATATGAGGTTGACAAATGGAATATTGACCCTTTCGAATTTAAATGGTACATAAAACTATAAAATGAAAATAATTTTAGCACCGGATAAGTATAAAAATTCACTAAATGGATTTGAGTTTTGTGAGGCGGTTGAAAAAGGAATTTTGAAGGCATACCCCAAGGCAACTATTTTAAAAATACCTTTGGCAGATGGCGGTGATGGAACTATGGAAGTGATTCATCATTATTTAAATGGAAATAAAATTACATTAGAAGTTAATGATCCTTTATTTAGAAAAATAAAAGCAACATATCTATATTCTAAGAAACAGAAAATAGCTTTTATAGAAATGGGAGAAGCCTCTGGGTTAAAATTATTAACAGTTGATGAAAGAAACTGTATGCATACAACTTCTTTTGGAACAGGTGAAATGATCCTAGATGCTATTAAAAGAGGTGCTGAAGGAATTTTTTTAGGAATAGGAGGCAGTGCAACTAATGATTGTGGTATTGGAATGGCGAATGCCTTAGGGTACACTTTTTTAAATGAAAATAATGAAGAAATTGTACCTATTGGAAAAAATCTTTCTAAAATTAAAAAAATTGACACTTCAGCTGTACATTCTTCTATTAAAATGGTTTCTTTTAAAGTTGCATGTGATGTGACAAATCCTTTATGTGGAAATAATGGGGCTGCTTATATGTATGGAGCGCAAAAAGGAGCTAATGCTAAAGATATTGTATTTTTAGATAAAGGATTGCAAGATTTTTCAAAAGTATTAAAAGATCATTTTGATTTTTCGATTCAATGTTTAAAAGGAGCAGGCGCAGCTGGTGGCATGGGAGCAGGGGCAAAACTATTTTTAAATGCAACCTTGGTTTCTGGAATTGAGTTTGTATTAGAAATTGCAAATTTCTCAAAGAAAATAGAAAATGCAGATTGGATTATTACAGGAGAAGGTAAATTAGATGCGCAAACATTATCTGGAAAAACAATTGCTGGTATTTTGATGCATAGTAAGAAACAAAACATACCTGTTGCTGCTTTATGTGGCAGCGTTTCGATTTCTATAGAAGAGCAGGAACAATTGGGTTTAGATTATATAGTATCTATTGTTAAAGAACCAGAGTCTTTGGAAAGCGCAATGGAGAATGCATATGAAAATCTAATATTTGCTTCTTATAACTTTATAAAAAATTTGATATAAAAAAGCCTTCATATAGAAGGCCTTTTTTATGATATATGTTAAATTTTAAAGATTATTTAAAATAGTATTAAATGTAGTACTTGGTCGCATACTATCTATTGCTAATTGGTCATTAGGCTCGTAATAACCACCTATGTCTACAGTTTTTCCTTGTGCATTGTTTAGCTCTTCCACAATCTTAGCTTCATTTTCTTTTAAATCGTTGGCTGTGTTAGCAAAAGTAACTTGTAATTCTAAATCAGTAGTCTGTTTGGCTAACTCTTCAGCCCAATATAGAGCTAGATAAAAATGACTCCCTCTAGTGTCTAATTCACCAACTTTACGAGAAGGAGATTTGCCATTGTCTAATAACTTTTCAGTTGCATTGTCTAAAGCCTCTCCTAGAACAAGTGCTTTTTTATTATCATTAGTTTCTCCTAAATGGTCTAAAGAAACTGCTAAAGCAAGAAATTCACCTAGAGAATCCCATCTCAAATGACCTTCCTCTGTAAATTGCTGCACGTGTTTAGGGGCAGAACCTCCAGCTCCAGTTTCAAAAAGACCACCACCATTCATTAACGGAACAATGGATAACATTTTCGCGCTGGTCCCTACTTCTAAAATAGGGAATAAATCTGTTAAATAATCTCTCAATACATTTCCGGAAACAGAAATGGTATCTTTCCCATATTTTATACGCTCTAATGTAAATAAAGTAGCTTCAACGGGAGACATAATATGTATTTCTAAACCATTAGTATCATGATTTTGAAGATATTGATTCACTTTTTTAATTAATTCGGCATCATGAGCTCTGTTTTTATCTAACCAAAAAACAGCAGGAACATTTGTAGCTCTTGCTCTAGAAACAGCTAACTTAACCCAATCTTGAATAGGTGCATCCTTTACTTGGCACATTCTCCAAATATCTCCTGTTTCTACAGCATGTTCAATTAATACATTTCCAGTTGCATCTTTTACTTTGACAACTCCATTTTCTAGCATCTCAAAAGTTTTATCATGAGACCCATATTCTTCAGCTTTTTGAGCCATCAATCCAACATTAGGAACAGTTCCCATTGTTGTTGGATCAAATGCTCCATGTTTTTTACAAAAATCTATAGTAGCTTCATAAATACCAGAATAACTACTATCTGGAATAATTGCCTTTGTATCTTGAGATTTACCAATTGAATTCCACATTTGTCCAGAATTCCGTATCATAGCGGGCATAGATGCATCTATAATTACGTCACTTGGTACATGGAGATTTGTTATTCCTTTGTCAGAATTAACCATGGCTAAATCTGGACCGTTTTGAATACATGCTTTTACACTTTCTTCCAAAACAATTCTTTGATTTTCAGGTAATTCCTTGATTTTATTTAATATATTTCCAAAACCATTGTTGGCATCAGCTCCAATTTTATCTAATAATTCACCGTGTTTATCAAACAAATCTTTAAAGAAAACCTGAACTGCATGTCCAAATATAATAGGGTCTGAAACTTTCATCATAGTAGCTTTCATATGCAATGAAAGCAACAATCCTTTTTCTTTAGCATCAGCAATTTGTTCTTGGAGGAATTTTAAAAGTGCTTTTTTATTCATTACGGTAGCATCTATAATTTCTCCCTGTAATAATGGTAATTTATCTTTGAGTGTTGTTACTGTACCATTATTGGCAACAAATTCTATAGTAGCACTATTTTTTTCTTGAAGTGTAATGGATTTTTCGTTAGAACAAAAATCTCCACTAGTCATACTTGCTACATGAGATTTAGAGTTTGAACTCCATTCTCCCATAGAATGTGGATTTTTCTTTGCATAATTTTTAACTGCTTTTGGAGCTCGACGATCTGAATTTCCTTCTCTTAGAACGGGGTTTACTGCACTTCCTTTTATCTTGTCATACCTAGACTTGATGTCTTTTTCAGTTTCATTTTCTGGTTCTTCAGGATAATTAGGAATATTAAATCCTTTAGACTGAAGCTCTTTTATAGCAGCATTAAGTTGAGGAACAGATGCACTAATATTAGGCAATTTTATAATGTTTGCTTCTGGTTTTTTAGCAAGTTCTCCTAATTCATTAAGGTGATTAGGTACTTTTTGATCGTCATTTAAATAATCTGGAAAAACAGCTAGAATTCTCGCTGCTAATGAGATATCTTTAGTTTCAATATTAATCCCTGATGATTTAGAAAATGCTTTTACAATAGCTAACCATGAATAAGTAGCTAAAGCCGGAGCTTCATCAGTTTTTGTATAAACAATTTTAGATTGTTGTGTCATTGATTTTGTTTTATTTTTCACCAAGTGATGATATTGGATATAAAGCTTTTGATTTTGTATAAATAATCTTAATCTAAAGATGTGTATTCAGTCTAAAATTAAGAAAAGCAAATATACACTAATATGAATTTTTTAACAATTGATATCAGTGAATAATGAGTCGAGAAGAAAGTAATAAAATAACAAAAGCCATATCATTAATAATTTCTTACTATTGATATGGCTTTCTAAGAAATAGTTTTACTAAAACTGTTTTAACATTGCTGTCACCTACGTTAGACTTGATGTTAATCAAATAACTACATTTTTAGTCTCTATTTCTAAAAACATTTTGCTTTTTAAACATTACTATTTGTATATAAAATGTTTCTATTATTTTTTATTCCTTCACATTGCCGTTATTTTCATAACTAAGCACGTCTGGCATAGTAATAATTCAAAATTATAGTACTATAAAACTGGCTATCCTAACTTTTTGTATTGATTTAAAAAAAAATTACATCTTTTCTAATTCGAACAAACACATAAAAAATAATTTTGTCAGAGAACGTTCTCTTAATTTTCAACTAACAAGCTTTTAACGGCGCTGTTATGATGTTGTAAATTATAGTATAAATTTAAACGTAGAGATTAAAAGCGAAAAATTTTCAAATGATTAATAATCAACATATTACAAGCATTGGTTATTGATATTTGTTAATAAAAAAAGCACCTAGATTAGGTGCTTTTGTATATTTAAAGATTAAAACAGTATTAACTTCTAACCTCTTTAATTCTAGCTTTTTTACCAGTAAGACCTCTAAAGTAATAGATACGTGCTCTGCGTACTTTACCTTTTTTATTGATCTCTACTTTTTGAAGTGCAGGTAGATTTACAGGAAAGATACGTTCTACACCTATGGTACCAGACATTTTTCTAATAGTAAATGTTTCTGTAGATCCTGTACCTCTTCTTTGAATCACAACACCTCTAAAAAACTGAGTACGGGTTTTTTCTCCTTCTTTAATTTCATAGTATACAGTAATTGTATCACCTGCAGAGAAATCAGGAAAATCTTTTTTAGTTACAAATTCGTCTTGAACAAATTTTATTAAGGATTCCATTTTTTTAATTTAAATGTTTGTTTGAATCAACATTCACGTATATCGTCAGAGGTTAACTCAAAATTGATTGCAAAAATAATTATAAATTACTAAACAACAATTTTTTTAATACAAAAATTATAAATATATAATGATTGCTATTCATTTTTTAAAATATCAGGTCTACGTTCTTTAGTCCTTTTGTATGCCTGATCTTCTCTCCATTTTTCGATTTCTGGAAAATTACCGCTTAAAAGTATATCAGGAACTTTCCATCCTTTATAGTCAGCTGGTCGAGTATATACAGGCGGTGCTAATAAATTATCTTGAAAAGAATCTGTCAAAGCAGAAGTTTCATTACTTAATACTCCAGGGATAAGTCTAATAATAGCATCACAAAGTACGGCCGCTCCAAGCTCACCTCCAGAAAGTACATAATCGCCAATAGAAATTTCTCTTGTTATAAATTGATCACGAACTCTTTGATCAATTCCTTTGTAATGACCACATAGAATAAGAATATTTCCTTTTAGGGATAGATGATTGGCAATATTTTGATTTAATTGCTCTCCATCTGGAGTCATATATATGATTTCGTCATAATCTCTATCCTCTTTAAGTTTAGTGATACACGCATCTATAGGTTCTATCATCATAACCATACCTGCACCACCTCCAAACTGGTAATCATCTATTTGGTTATAACTTTTATTGGTATAATCTCTTAAGTTATGAAAATGTATTTCAACCAACCCCTTATCAATAGCTCTTTTTAAAATAGAAGCTTCAAATGGACTCTTTAATAATTTAGGTAATACAGTAATAATGTCAATACGCATTTTTTCGTTTCATTGAATTACACAAAGGTGAGAAGATTATTTGAATCTTGAATACTACTTCAAATTGTTTGTCCAAAAATAGTGAAGAAAATCTGTGTCTTGCTTCCATCCTAAGCGTTCATAAAGCTTTTTAGCAGGATTATCCAACGCTGTTTCTAATGCTAAACCTTTGCATTTTTCTTCTTTACACAAATTTTTCGCTTTGGATAAAAGTAAAGCTCCAATACTTGTGTTTCTTGCTTCAGGCAGCACAAAAAGATCATTTAAAATAAAGAAAGACTGCAAACTAACAGATGAAAAGGTTGGGTATAATTGAGTAAACCCAATTCCTTTGTTTTTATTATCTAATGCTATAAAAATAACAGATTGTTCTTTTTTAATTCTATTTTCAAGAAATAGTTTAGCAGCAGCGACATCAGATGTTTGTTTATAAAAAACTCTATACTTATCAAATAATACAGCTATTGTATCTAAATGCTCTGGTGTAACTTTTACTATTTTCATAGTATAAAACTACTATTTTTTCATGAGCTTTTTCTTGTTTAATTCGTCTTGAAGTTGCCTGCTTAATTTTTGCTCTCTTTCTAATGCTTTTCTTCTGTGTTGCTCAAACTCTTCTTCTAAGTCAGACAAACCAGTACGAGCCTCTTGAGTAACAATATTACTATTCCTGAATTTATATATAAAGGTTAATAATAGAATAGATAAAATAGCTACAATCCCCCACATGATAGTCTTGTATAACCCTTTTTGAATAAGATTTCCAAAAAAAGCAATGCTATCTTTTTCTTTAGTAGTTTGAGTAAGATTACCATTAGTACTTGTCAACTCAGTTTTTAAGGTAGAGATTTCATTCTCTTGTGTATCTATTTGAGCTCTTAATGTATTGATTACAGCTTTTTCTTTAGCTAATGAATCTGTTACATTTTTACGTAGTTTATAAATCCATGTTTTTTTTATTACCTCATACTCTTGATAATCCCCAGATTTTTTAATGACATATTCAAATTGACTATCTACTGTACCTTCATCTAAAGAACCTACAGTTTTTTTTTCATTTTGTGCATAAGTAATAATGCTAACTAATGTCAATATAACAGTGAAAAGTGATTTTAATTTTCTCATTTTAATAGTTAAAGTGGGAGTTACGTATAATCTAACGCTATTAAATACGAGCTATTGCGGTAGTTTGGATTTTTTTATATCCATTATTTAACCACAATAGCTCGATTTATTATTTTAAAGCAATTATTAAGAGGTCTTAATAGTATGTAAACCTACGTACTTTAGCTATATATTTTGCAAGTCGTATTACTTGATGGCTGTATCCATATTCATTATCATACCATATATATAAGACAACATTTTTTCCATCAGCAGATACAATAGTTGCATTACTGTCATAAATAGATGGAGCAGATGTTCCTACTATATCTGAAGAAACAAGTTCATTGCTCAATGAATATTTAATTTGCTCAACGAGATCCCCTTCAAGTGCATACTTTTTCATTACAGCATTAATTCCATTCTTAGAGGTGAGTTTATCTACTTCTAAGTTTAAAACAGCCAATGATCCATTAGGGACAGGAACTCTAATTGCATTTGAAGTAAGCTTTCCATCTAAACTAGGAAGTGCTTTGGCAACAGCTTTACCAGCACCAGTTTCTGTAATCACCATATTTAATGCAGCTGCTCTACCACGTCTATATTTCTTATGCATATTATCAACGAGATTCTGGTCATTGGTATAAGCATGTATGGTTTCTAAATGACCTTTTACTAAACCAAAAGTATCTTCAATTACTTTTAAAATAGGAGTAATTGCATTGGTAGTACAGGAAGCAGCAGAAAAAATATCTAATTTATCAGGATTATACTCGTTTTGATTTACTCCATATACAATATTAGGAATTTCTTTCCCTGGAGCTGTTAATAATACCTTAGAAGCTCCTTTAGATGTTAATAAACGACTCAACGCTTTCTTATCTCTAAAAGCCCCTGTATTATCTATAATCAAAGCATCTTCAATACCGAAACTTGTATAATCGATATCTTCAGGAGCATTAGCACTTATCATATGTACAGTTGTCCCATTGATTATTAATGCTTTATTTTCATGATCTACAGAGACAGTTCCGTGAAAATCACCATGAACAGAATCGTTTCTTAGTAAAGAAGCTCTTTTTTCTAATACGTCTTTGTCTACAGCACCTCTGGTAACAACGGCTCTTAATCTCAATTGGTTTCCTTTACCTGTACGTAGCATAAGCTCTCTGGCTACAAGCCTTCCTATTCTTCCAAAACCATATAAAACAACATCTCTTGGTTTAATTTCATCAGCTTTATAGGCATCTGTCAATTTGTTAATGACAAATGATGTAGAATCATTAGCTTTAGTATCGTCTAAATGATATTCGTATGTTAATTTTCCTATATCAATTTTTGCAGGAGGAATATCCATAGTTTTGATAGCCTGTGCAATCTCAACAGAATCAAATATAGAAATAGGTTTTTGAACAAAAGCACCAGCATATTCGTGTAAGTTAATGATCTCACTAACACTCCTGTCTATCAATTGATTTCTAAACATAACAAGTTCTATAGCCTTGTCATACCAAAGATCACTTACTATTTTAATAAACTCGACACTAGCTTTTCTTCTATCTGCTTGAAAAGCGAGTTCTTTTTCATAAGAATCATTACTACTCATATATGATGTATTAGCTTATTTATAAATTTTGCGCAAAAGTATTAATTTCAAACGTTTTCGTAAAGAAAAAGACAAAAAAATAACCCCGAACTACGTGAACGAGGTTATATGTATTTTTTATAATACTAGAGTTATTCAAATATAATGCGTTCTTTTTCACCTCCAGCATCTATGATTACGATACTCTCTGGCCCTTCACTATCAGAATACCCTTTAAAAATTTTTTCTACATCGCCAACACTAGTAATTTTTTTATCATCTACTTCTAATAGTATTTTGCCATTCAAACTTCTAAATCGATCACGCCTTTCAGTAGTTATAAAAACCCCTTTTTCAATTCCAAAAGCTTTGATATCAGATTTGGATAAATTTTGTACCGAAAACCCATATCGAGGAACTCTATAAGTTTGATTTTTTAAGAGGGTAACAGCTATCGTTTTTGTATTAGAACCTCTTTCTATAGTTACTCTCACAACGTCATTTGGTCGTTTCGAACTTATATATCCTGTCAAATCTGAAAACTTAGAAATTTTTACATTATCTATTTTTTTAATAATATCTCCTTCTTTTAAGCCTGCTTTATCGGCTCCAGAATCTATGACCACATCAGATACATAAACTCCTTCAGTATCATTAACTTTTAATTTTTCTAATTCTTCATTAGGAATATTGTTTAATCCAGTTCCCAAAATTCCTAAAATCCCTTGTTGTACATCTCCATATTCTAATAGATCATCAACTATTTTTTTCGCAATATTGCTAGGCACCGCAAAAGCATATCCCACAAAAGACCCAGTTTGTGAAGTGATTGCAGTGTTTATGCCAATAAGATCTCCATTGGTGTTTACTAGAGCACCTCCACTATTACCAGGGTTTACTGCAGCATCTGTTTGTATAAAAGATTGATTTTTGCGATCGTCTTCGTTTAAATCTCGAGCTTTAGCACTAATAATACCCGCAGTAACAGTAGATGTTAAGTTAAATGGATTTCCAACTGCCAATACCCATTCTCCAATTTTTGTGTTATCGGAATCTCCAAAAGCAAGAAAAGGGAACTTTTGATCAGAATTTATTTTTATTAAAGCAATGTCTGTAACAGGATCTTTACCTATTAATTCTGCTTCATATGTTTTATTATTATTGAGTATGACTTCTAATTTTGAAGCATTTGCTATAACATGATTATTAGTAACAATATAACCATCTGGAGAAATAATAACTCCAGATCCAGTTCCAATTTCTGTACGCTCTCTACCTTTGCTGCCATTAGACTCTGCTCCATAAAAGAAATCTAGAATGCTACTTCCGCCAGAACTCCTACTTTTAGAAACGTTTTTGACATGAACTACCGCATGGATAGTTTTTTCTGCAGCATTTGTAAAATCTACATTTTCTGCACTTATGGCATTAGCAACTCTTGGGTTTGTATAAGTTGCAGGAATATATGTTGGTACTTCACTAGTACGGCCAACTACTTGAGGAGTATCTTCTATATAAAATTTATAAATACCTATAGCGAAAGCTCCACCGAGAAAAGAAACTAAAAATAGCCCTAAATACTTTTTCATAATTACGATTTATTATAATTCTAATTTTAACATTTAAATTTACTTTTTTATTGTGTCTTAAAAACAACTTTAACGACAGTTTAACAACCAAAAATAGAACCGCAAATTGTATATTTGTCACTTAATTTTTTATAATGTCAATTACATTCTATAAATATCAAGGTACAGGAAACGATTTTATCATTATTGATAACCGTCAACAAATATTTCCCAAAAATGATACCAAACTAGTAGAAAAACTATGCGATAGACGATTTGGTATTGGAGCAGATGGTCTTATATTATTAGAAAATGACAATGATTCAGATTTTAAAATGGTATACTATAATGCAGATGGGAATGAAAGTTCTATGTGCGGTAATGGTGGTAGATGTATTGTTGCTTTTGCTAAATATTTAGGGATTATTAAAAATGAAACGTCATTTAATGCAATTGATGGTATGCATAATGCTAGTATAGAAGAGGGGCTAATAAGCCTTCAAATGAAAAATGTTCAAAAAATAGACGCTTTTGATACTTATGCATTTTTAGATACAGGCTCTCCTCACCATATTCAATTTGAAAATGAATTGCAAAAATTGGATGTCAAAACGAAAGGCGCAGCTATACGTTACGGGAAATATGGCGCTTCAGGAAGCAATATTAATTTTGTAAAAAAAGAGAATGAAGATACATTTGCTGTACGCACTTACGAAAGAGGAGTAGAGGATGAAACTTTTTCTTGTGGTACAGGTGTTACTGCAGTAGCTATTGCAATGCACCATTTAGAAAAAACTTCTAAAGACAAAATTTTTTTGAATACAGAAGGAGGAGTATTACGGGTTACGTTTACAAAACAAGGAGATACGTATAAAGATGTCTTTTTAATAGGCCCAGCAGTACAGGTTTTCAAAGGCGAAATAGAATGTTAACGCTAAAAGGAAATACTATTTTTTTAAGAGCACTGGAGGCAGATGATTTAGATTTTTTATATGTATTAGAAAATGATGAATCTGTTTGGGAGGTTAGTGAAACACAAACACCTTATTCAAGATATGTACTTAAGCAATATTTGGATAATGCACATAAAGATATTTATGAAGTAAAACAACTCCGATTGGTAATTTCAGGTTATGATGAAAAGTTAATGGGTTTTGTAGATTTATTTGATTTTGATCCAAAAAATAATAGAGCAGGAGTAGGTATTATAGTTTTGGAAGAAGGAAATAGAAAGAAAGGGGTAGGAACAGAAGCATTAGATTTATTAATCAAGTATGCTTTTCATCATTTAAAATTACATCAATTATATGCTAATATTAGCGCAAATAATACACCGAGCATTCGTCTATTTTCAAATTTAGGCTTTGAAGAAATAGGGTTTAAAAAAGAATGGAATTATATAGGAGGGAAGTATTTTGATGAAATTTTATTTCAAAAAATAAACAAATAAATATGTACTTACGTAAAATTATTTTGATTATCGCATTGCTAGGTATTGTAGTTGGAGGTGTTTTCGTATATAAAATCTACAATGCCATTTTCACACCCAATACTGCTTTTTCAAATGATGAAGCATATTTATTTATACCAACGAATGCTACATTTGAAAATGTGAATGAGCAGTTAACCCCTTTATTAAAAGATTTAAAGTCTTTTTCAATGGTAGCTGAAAGAAAAGGATATTCTACAAATATAAAAGCTGGAAAATACGCTATTAAGAAAGGGATGAATAATAATGAAATTATCAATTCTCTAAGAAGTAGAAATATAGCTGTTAAAGTAACTTTTAATAATCAGAACACCTTAGAAGAATTGGCAGGTAGAATATCAAACCAAATAGAAGCAGATAGTGTTTCTTTAATTACTGCATTTCGATCTACAGAATTTTTTACCAAAAATGAATTTACAACAGATACTTCATTGGCTATGTTTTTACCGAATAGCTATGAGTTTTTTTGGAATACTTCAGCAACTCAGTTTAGAGAGAAAATGTTGAAGGAATACAAACGATTTTGGAATTCAGATCGAGTTAATAAAGCAAAAAAAGCTGGACTCTCAGAACTTGAAGTAATGTCATTGGCAGCTATTGTTCATGAAGAAAGTAAAAAAATAGATGAAAGACCAAGAGTAGCAGGATTATATTTAAACAGATTGAAACAAAATATGCTATTGCAAGCAGACCCTACTGTAATATATGCTATAAGAAGACATTCTGGAGATTTTGACAAAGTAATAAAACGAGTTCTTTATAAAGATCTAGAATTAGATTCCCCTTACAATACTTACAAATATGCAGGAGTACCTCCTGGGCCAATTTCTATGCCAGATATTTCAGCAATAGAAGCTGTATTGAATGCTGAAACGCATGACTATTTGTTCTTTGTTGCTGATATTAGCAATTTTGGATACCATAAATTCGCCAAAACGCTAGCACAACATAACGCTAATAAACACCAGTATATCAGATGGTTAAATAAAAAAGGTGTAAGAAGATAAGTACACTTTAGCCAGATTTAAAAGTAATTTAACGAATAGAATTTGAAGAGTCAAGAAAAGAAGTATCTTTGCGCTCTGTAATTTTTAAGTTATAGGTTCGACAAAACCGACCAATGTAAATCTTAAAGAAAACAAATTTTATGAGAAAAGGAGTATTAAAATTAATAATTTTAATTGCTGCAGTGGTAATGATAAGTTTAGGCTTTACTTATAAAAAAAAGGTCTACGTTCATGAGAATTATTTAGTAAAAGAATCGTTAATATATACGGTGGACAGAAATCCCAAATCGCCCCAATTATTAGTAACTCAACCTCCATTTTTAGGAAAATCTTTCATTGGATTTAAAGAAGCATTGGCTTTTAAAGAATCTAGTGGGAATTATTTTATAACCAATTACCTTGGATATTTAGGTAAATATCAATTTGGATCTTCAACATTGAAGATGTTAGGTGTCTATAATAAGAGCCTATTCCTCAATAACCCTAAACTTCAAGAACAAGCGTTTATTGCCAACATATCTAGAAATAAATGGATATTAAGGCGTGAAATAAAAAACTTTGTTGGTTTTAAAATAAATGGTGTATTGATTACAGAGTCTGGACTTTTAGCAGCAGCTCATTTAGGAGGCGCTGGAAATGTCAAGAAATACCTGAAATCTAGAGGACAAAATGTATTCAAAGATGCGAATGAAGTGTCTATAGAATATTATATGAAGAAATTCTCTGGATATGATACTTCGCATATATTTCCTGAACGGAGGGCAAAAGCAGCTAAAATTTAATGTAAAATTAAAATAATACAAAGAATTATAAAATCCTCTACTTTAAAATAGTAGGGGATTTTTTAACTTTTATGAATTATAAAAATTGAAGGCCGTTTGTGTAAATCTACCTGTTGATAACCCTTCCAATCTTTGATAGATTGTGTTTTTATATACTCAGTTGGTAGTGTTATATCACAGGCAATACATAAACTTGTGGTATCATTTAAGTATGATTTAAAGTCTTGTAAGAGTTTGTCATTACGATAAGGAGTTTCGATAAAAATTTGAGATTGATTTAGTTCTAAAGACCTCTTCTCTAGTTTTTTAATTTGAGATTTCCTTTCAGATTTATCGATAGGAAGATACCCATTAAAAGCAAAGTTTTGACCATTCATTCCACTAGCCATCATAGCCATTATTATAGAAGAAGGCCCTACTAAAGGAACAACCTTGATATTTTTGGCATGCGCTAAACGTATTACATCTGCTCCGGGATCTGCAACTCCTGGACACCCAGCATCAGACATCAAACCTATGTTTCTCCCCTCTAAACAAGGATTTAAATAAGATTGAATTTCAATTGTATCTGTAAACTTATTTAAGAGTTGGAAGGTTAAACTGGATTGTGATTTTCCAGAACTAACTTTTTTTATGAAGCGCCTTGCAGCTTTTTCATTTTCTGCAATATATGTGTTTACTTGCTCAATAACTCTTTTAATAGAAATAGGCAATACTTCTAAAGGTTCATTGTCTCCTAGTGTTGTAGGTATGAGATACAGTTTCCCTAATTCTATATTGGGTTCAGGCATTTATCGATGTTTTGCTAAAGATAAAATTAATTTATAATATACTGTAAGAATCAAATAAGATCTTAATTAGTATTATGGAAGTAAAGTATTATTTTTCTAACTTATTGGCAATGAGATCACATGCTTCGTCTAGCATTTTATAAACAGTATCAAATCCTTGACCTCCTCCATAGTATGGGTCTGGGACATCTACGTTTTCTCCTGGGAAAATTGGATCTAAAATTAAAGTAACTTTGCTTTTATCTACATCGTTTCTAGCTAAATCAATGACATCTTGATAATTACTATTGTCCATAACATAGATATAATCAAAACGATCAAAATCTGCTACAGTAAATTGCCTGCACTTTTGATCTGTAATATCTAGATGATTTTTTTTTGCAATGCTAATAGATCTCTTATCTGGAAGACTACCTATATGAAATCCACCTGTTCCAGCAGAGTCTATAAAGTAAGTTGTAGCATCTACTTTAGATTTTAAAATTCCTTCTGCCAAGGGAGATCTGCAAATATTCCCTAAGCACACCATGAGGATGCTAGTTTTCATACTATAGGGGGGGTTATTGAGATATTTTCTTTGTTAAATCTTCTATATATTTTCTAAACTGCTTATCAGTTTCTGCTAGATTATCAACAGTTTTACAAGCGTGTAATACGGTTGCATGATCTCTTCTTCCTATTTGCGATCCAATACTGGCTAACGATGCTTTTGTAAATTTCTTTGCAAAAAACATTGCTAATTGACGTGCTTGAACAATATGTCTTTTTCTTGTTTTGGATTGAAGCGTAGCCACATCCATTTGAAAGTAATCTGAAACAACTTTTTGAATATAATCTATAGAAACTTCTCTTTTTGTATTTTTTACAAATTTCTCAACAATTTGAGTGGCTAACTCTAATGTTACTTCTTTTTTATTGAATGAAGATTGAGCGATTAAAGAAATAATAGCACCTTCTAATTCACGAACATTTGTTTTAATGTTCTTAGCGACATATTCAATAATCTCTTCAGGCATTTCTACTCCATCTCTGTATAATTTATTATTTAAAATGGAAATACGTGTTTCGTAATCTGGGCTTTGCAATTCTGCAGACAATCCCCATTTAAATCTAGACAATAGTCGCTGTTCGATATCTTGCATATCAACAGGAGCTTTATCAGAAGTAAGTATTACTTGCTTTCCGTTTTGATGTAAATGATTGAAAATATGAAAGAATACATCTTGAGTTCCTGTTTTACCAGAAAAGAATTGAACATCATCTATTATTAAAATATCGATGAGTTGATAAAAATGAATAAAATCATTTCGCGTATTCTTCTTTACTGATTCTATATACTGTTGTGTAAACTTTTCAGCAGATATATAAAGAACTGTTTTTTCAGGATATTTATCTTTTATATCTACACCTATAGCATGGGCCAAATGTGTTTTCCCTAAACCAACACCACCAAAAATTAATAATGGATTAAAAGAAGTACCTCCTGGTTTATTGGCTACAGCTAAACCTGCAGATCGAGCCAATCTATTAGAATCTCCTTCTAAGAAATTTTCAAAATTATAACTTGGATTTAATTGCGATTCAATTTTGATATTCCTGATTCCTGGAATCACAAATGGATTTTTCAATTCAGGACTTTTATTTTTTACAGGGACATCTAATTCTTGTGGCATTAGGTTAGAACGATTACTGCTAGGAATTTTTTCGGTGAATGGTTGCTTATTTCCATAAGTGTTTTCCATTCTAATTACATACACTAAACGCGCATTCTCTCCTAATTCTCTAGTTAAAGCAACTTTTAGTAGCTTTACATAATGTTCTTCTAGCCACTCATAAAAAAATTTACTGGGAACTTGTATGCTCAATGAGTTTTCACTAAGCTTAACAGACTTAATAGGCTCGAACCATGTTTTATAGGCTTGCGGTTGTATATTATCTTTAATAAATGATAGACAATTTCCCCATACAGATTCTGCAGTCATGTTCATTCCGCGTATATTTTTAGTTTGTTAGGTTAGCATTTTTAGAAGCATACTTGATAGTATTACTCCCATTTTTTAGGTAGAACAAATATGTGAACAAAAAATTGAAAAAAAAAATGTAAAAGGGCTTTAATTTTCGGTTTTTTTTTCGCATGCTTGTTAACAATTAATTTACAAGTTCTTAATATAAGGAAATATCTTTAAATTTATGAAAAAATCACATGAAATAAAAGTACGGGTTCGTTATGGTGAAACAGATCAAATGGGAGTAGTGTATCATGGGAATTACCCGCAGTTTCTGGAGTTAGGAAGGATTGAATGGTTGCGAAGTTTGGGCATTTCTTATCGTTCAATGGAAGAAAACGGTGTTATGCTTCCGGTAATATCAATTCAGTTGAATTTTGTAAAATCGGCAAAGTACGATGATCTTTTATCGATAAAAACGACCCTTTCAAAGGCACCCTCAGTCAAGATAGAATTTGACTATGAAATACGTGACGAAAATAACCAGATTATTACTACAGGAAATACAATTTTAGCATTTATAAATATGAAAACTGGAAGACCAATGAAATGCCCAGATTATATTTTTGACAAATTAAAAAGATAAAATTTTCAAGAAGTAATCTTTTTTACATTCACTTCAAAAATTGCTTCAAAAATTCCGACGATTTGTACTGAAATTTTTCTCCTAACTGCTATGATTATTTTGCAATCAAGTTCCATTTTTTGACTATGAATCTTTATATTTTTTTCTTTAATAATTCTCATTATTTTATTCATATTCTTATAATCAAACGTAATTTCATATAATAGATCAATCGTTTTTTCAATAATTCGAGAAGATTCTAGTGTCATTTTCGCTGCATTCTTGTATGCACTTATCAATCCGCCAACTCCTAATTTTACACCTCCAAAATATCGAACGACAACAATTAATACATTAGTAACTTCGAAAGATTTTATTTGACCATATATAGGAGGTCCTGCACTACCATTTGGTTCTCCATCATCATTTGATCTGTATGTAACGGGATCTGTACCTAATTGCCAAGCATAACACCAATGTCTGGCGTTATTATGTTCTTTCTTTAAGGTATTTATATGTTTTTTTACATCTTCAATAGTAGTAATAGGGAAGGCATATCCATAGAACTTACTATTCTTATCTTTAAAAAGAATAACATCAGATTTTTTTTCTATGGTATTATAAGTATCTTTTTCTTCCAAATTCTATATTTTATTTGAACACGATGCTACTAAAAAAATACTGAGGACAGCAATAATAATACCGATCCAATTTTTTCGAATAAGCTTTTCTTTAAACAATAAAATGCCTAAAAGCGTAGTAAGCATTACAATGGCTACATTATTTATGGTAAAAATTGTAGCGCTGTTCAGAGAATCATTTTGTAATGCTTTTAATAAATAATAGATAGAAAAGTAATTTGGAATACCCAATGCAATACCTCCAATAATACTTTTTGTAGTTATTTTTAGTTTACCAAAAAAACTTTTGTACGCTACAATAAAAAGTCCAATACTACCAGCGCAGAAGAAAATAGTAGCAGAAAACAAAGGAGTTTCTTCATCGCCCACAAATTTTGTTTGTATATATTTTAAAGTAGCATCTATAATACCTGATCCAAGAAACAAAATAAAAGGATAAACAAGATTTTTCTTTTGAATAGTATGATTGTTTTTAGTTGCAGTTAAGTATACAGCAATAATAGCCATGATTATTCCTATTATCTTTATCACTCCTAATTGATCTTTATAAAGAAGAACCCCTACAATAACAGGTATTACAATAGACATTTTGCTAGCCACAGAAGCTACGGAAATTCCATTCTTTTGAGACGTTAGTGCCATTAAATTAAAAACGGAAATAAATAAAAAGCCTAAAAACAATGCTCCAGGAAACCATAACTTATCAGGAATGTTTATGTATTCAAAATCTTTTTTAAAAGATATAAAACCAATGGAAGAAGCTACTATATAATTTACAACAATAGCATGTAGATTGTTTACCTTAAAACGTTCAAATAATTTGAATACAATGTATAATAAACTTGAAATTACAATGCTGAGTAGGAGATAAGTCAATTGAACAGGGTTTTATTTATAGTGAATAAATCTATGACATCTTCATTTTCAGGGACTAAATTCCATGTTTTTATACCAAGACTAGTAACTGCTATTGTGTTTTCTTTAGTATCGTCTATAAATAAGGTTTCTTCCGCTATTAATTTATTTTCACCTAATACGTAATTGTAAATCTCCTTATCGGGTTTTCGTAAATGAATTTCATGAGATAAATAAAACTTTTCGAAACATTTCTCAAAGCGTCGATATCGTTCAATCCCCATATTTTCTTTTACTTTATTTATATGTAATTCATTAGTATTGCTTAATAAGAAAAGACGGTACGATGTATCTTTTGCTAATGTTTCCATAAATTCTAATCGATGTTCGGGAAAAAATAAAATAATAGCATTCCATGCAGCAATTAGGTTTTCTTCAAGAACATTTGGAAAAAGATCCTGATAAAAAGAAATAAACTCTTTGGTGCTAATGCTTCCTTTTTCGTAACGTTTATTGGTTTGATCCATTTCATCAGATACATCAATTAATCCATAAGATTTCATAACCTCTATAGAAGCTGTTTTGTTGAGATCAATAAAAATATCTCCAAAATCAAAAATGATATTTTTTATCATGAATTCATTATTATTTTAAGATGATCATTTAATATGGAATCCTCCAATTTTAATTTGCCTTCTATATAAGGAGCTTTTACGCCACCATTTAAATAAGAGTTCCCAATAAAAATTCGAGCTTCATCCCAAAGTGATTCATCAATAAATGATTGTAATGTTTGCAAACCTCCTTCAACTATAATGCTTTGAATTTCATACTTATACAAGATAGATGATAGCTGAGATGCTATTTTCTGAGAAAAATCAATTTTTTCTTTAATAATAGCATTTGCACTTGATGTGTTTTCAGTAGATGTGCTATCTGATACAATCATTGTTGGAATATCAGAATTATAAATAGCATAATCTGTTGGAATTCTATTCTTTGCATCAAGAATAATTCGCAAAGGATTTTTGCCATACCAGTCTCTAGTATTTAATTTAGGATTGTCATTTATGACAGTATTTGTACCTACTAATATCCCTTGTTCTTCCGCTCTCCATTTATGAACAAGTTGTCTAGAATAAGAATTTGTAATCCATAAAGGTGCTGCTGTAGAAATTTTCGTGTTTTTATTTTTGCCAATATAGCCATCTAAACTCTCTGCCCATTTTAAAATAATATAAGGACGTTGCTTTGTATGGTAGGTAAAAAAACGTTTATTGACTCTTTCACATTCTTCTTTAAGAATGCCAAGAGTTACATTACAACCAGCATCTTTCAATTTTTTTATACCTCGCCCTGCTACTTTAGAAAAAGGATCAATACATCCAATAACTACGTTTTTAATTCCTTTTTTTATAATAAGATCACTACAAGGAGGAGTCTTCCCATAATGGCTACAAGGTTCAAGGCTTACATATAACGTAGCGTTTTTTAAAAGTTTTTGAGAAGTAACTGCATTGATAGCATTTACTTCAGCATGAAAACCTCCATAAGGGCTCGTATAACCTTCCCCAATAATTTCTCCATTATGCGTAATAACAGCACCTACAGATGGATTAGGCATTGCAGCAAAAAGGCCATTTTTAGCTAATTCTATACAGCGATTTATGTATTTTTCGTGTATCTTCACAGCGCAAAAATAACACATTCATCGCTAAAACAAATAGCATGCTTATTCGAGATATTCTACCTTCAGATAATAATGTAATAGCAACTGTAATACGAAGTATTTTAGAAGATTTTGGAGTTCCTAAAAGTAAATCTACTTATGCAGATGAATCTTTAAATCATTTATTCGAATTTTATAAAAAAAAAGGAGCACATTATTTTGTTGTAGAAATAGAAAATAAAATAGTAGGTGGTGCCGGAATTGATCAATTAGATAATTTTTTAGGTCCTGTATGTGAACTGCAAAAAATGTATTTGCTACCTATTGCAAGAGGAAAAGGAGTAGGAGAAAGGCTGATTAATAAATGTTTGTCAAAAGCTAAAGAATTAGGATATTCGCAATGTTATTTAGAAACATTACCAAGTATGAAATCTGCTCAAAGTTTATACAAAAAGTATGGATTTAAAATTTTAGATAAAGCTATGGGAGACACAGGACATACAGTTTGCCCCGTATGGATGCTAAAGAAGCTATAATAATTGGATGCCTATTTATGAAATTTAAAGAAATTCAAGAACTATTTCGTACAGAATTGCACCATCTTTTTGATCGTGATGAAATAGACAACTTTTTCTATATGTTATTAGAAAATTATAGTGATATAAAAGCATTTACACTTGCCTTAGAGCCAAACTTAAAAGCAAATAAAAACCAAGAAACATTATTTTTTAAGGCATTATCAAAATTAAAAATCGAAATGCCTATTCAACAAATTTTAGGAAAAGCATTCTTTAATGATTTAGCATTTGAAATAGATGGTCATGTACTTATTCCTAGACCTGAAACTGAAGAATTAGTTCATTGGATACTAAATGATATTAATAAACGCGTTTTTAAAAAACCAATTAAAATACTTGATATAGGTACAGGAAGTGGATGTATAGCGATAAGCCTAGCTAAAAGTTTTCCAAAAGCTAATGTTAGTGCAATAGATGTTTCAGATAAAGCGTTAGCTATTGCCAGAAAAAATGCAAAAACTCATAGAGTTGATGTGAATTTTTATAAAACAGATATTTTGGCAGTTAAAGATTTAAAAGAAGACTATGATATTATAGTATCTAATCCTCCTTATGTAAGAGCATCAGAAAAAAAAATGATGAAAAACAATGTACTAAAGTATGAACCTCACCTTGCATTATTTGTTGAAAATGAAGATCCGTTACTCTTTTATAAAAAAATTATTACATTGGCAGTTAATAAATTACGGCCTGAGGGTGCACTTTACTTCGAAATCAATCAGTATCTTAGTTCTGAAGTAATTAGCTTATTACAAAAGAATCGTTTTTTAAGTAATATAGTTAAAAAAGATATTTTTAATAACGATAGAATGGTAAAGGCTCTAAAAATGTAGGACAATGAAAAGTGCAGTTGTTTTTTGTGGAAGTAGTGAAGGAAATGACCAATTAATTATAGATGAGGCCTACGAGCTGGGGAAAAAATTAGCAGATAGTGATATTACATTGGTTTATGGAGCTGCCAAAATTGGCGTTATGGGACAGGTAGCTAAAGGAGCTCTCGACCATCATGGTAAAGTAATAGGTGTTATCCCAGAGTTTTTAAAGATGAAAGAGGTTGTTTATCATGGGTTGACAGAACTACACACAACTCAAAACATGCATGAACGAAAATTAAAAACGCATGAATTTTCAGATGCAATTATAACACTACCAGGTGGTTTTGGAACATTAGAAGAATTTTTTGAAATGATTACCTGGGCACAATTAGGGTTGCATGGGAAGCCTATTGGAATTTTAAATACAAATGGTTTTTATAATGAATTATTAGTTTTTTTGGAAAAAATGGTCAAGACAGGATTCTTGAAAATGGAAAATTACGAAATGATATTAGTAGCCAAATCTATTGATGATTTGTTAATAAAAATGAAAGCTTACAAACCTAAAACAGTTCCTAAATGGATTAAGAAGGATCAAGTTTAATATTAAAATTATTATTTCTCTTTATATATGAATGTTGAAAAACAAATCAATCAACTACGAGACGAACTTAGAAAGCACAATCACAATTATTATGTCTTAGATCAACCTACAATATCTGATTTTGATTTTGACATGCTATTAAAACAACTTCAAGGATTAGAAAAACAACATCCTGAATTTTATGATGAAAACTCCCCAACTCTTAGAGTTGGAGGAATGATTACAAAAAATTTCGAAACAGTAAAGCACGAAGAGCGAATGTATTCGTTAGATAATTCGTATTCTAAAGAAGATCTGGAAGATTGGGAAAAACGAATTCAAAAAATTTTAGGAGATGTGGCTATTGAATTTGTTTGCGAACTTAAATATGATGGAGCTTCTATAAGTTTGACCTATGAAAATGGAATGTTGTTAAGAGGAGTAACTCGCGGAGATGGTTTTCAAGGAGATAATGTTACTAATAATATAAAGACTATTAAATCTGTTCCTCTAAAACTTAAAGGAAATTACCCTCAAAAATTTGATATCAGAGGAGAGATCATATTGCCTTTAGAAGGGTTCGCTAAAATGAATGAAGATCGTATTATGGCAGGGGAAGAACCTTATATGAACCCCAGAAATACAGCTAGTGGAAGTTTAAAACTACAAGACAATTCTGAAACAGCCAAACGTCCATTAGACTGTCTTTTATATAATATTACCAATAGTTCTAACGTTAGTAAAACGCATTATGAAAGCTTGCAAAATGCAAGAGAATGGGGGTTTAAGGTTCCTTCAGAAGGGATGCTGTGTAAATCTATAAATGATGTTATGGATTATGTAAATTATTGGGACGATCATCGTCATGGTCTACCTTATGAAACAGATGGAGTTGTTGTCAAAATTAATAACATTATACATCAAGAAGAATTAGGATATACAGCAAAAGCTCCTAGGTGGGCGATGGCGTATAAATTTAAATCTGAACAAGCCGTAACTACATTAAATAGTATTACGTATCAAGTGGGTAGAACAGGTGCAATAACACCTGTAGCTAATTTAGAACCTGTATTATTAGCAGGAACTACAGTAAAGAGAGCGTCATTGCATAATGCAGATCAAATTGCCAAGTTAGGCATTAGAGAAAATGATGTTGTTTTTGTAGAAAAAGGAGGAGAAATTATCCCTAAAATTGTAGGTGTAGACTTTGATAAACGCCCTTTAGATTCAAAAGAAACTCAATACATAACAACATGCCCAGAGTGTGATACACCTTTAATACGAAAAGAAGGAGAAGCACAACATTATTGCTCTAACTATTATGGATGCCCACCTCAAATAACGGGTAGGATACAACACTTTATTGCACGGAAAGCAATGGATATTGATGGATTAGGTTCTGAAACTGTAGAGTTATTATATGAGCAAGGACTTGTAAAAAACTATGCAGATTTATACGACCTCAAAAAAGAACAGGTGCTGCCTTTAGAGCGTATGGCAGAAAAGTCTGCTGATAATTTAATCGAAGGAATCGCTAATTCTAAAAAGATTCCTTTCGAACGTGTTTTGTATGCATTGGGAATTCGATTTGTAGGAGAAACCGTAGCAAAAAAATTAGCGAAGGCCTACAGAAGTATTGAAAAGTTAAAAACGACAACAATAGAAGAATTAATTTCAGTAGACGAAATTGGAGAAAAAATAGCAGAAAGTATAGTAGGTTTCTTTGAGAATCAAGAAAATTTAACTATCATTGCTCGACTCCAATCATATGGACTTCAATTAGAAGTTTCTTTAGAAAACCTTCAAAATCAAACAGATAAATTGAAAGGTGTTATCTTTGTAGTTTCTGGAGTATTTGAAAAAATATCTAGAAATGAATTAAAAAAAATGATTGAAGATAATGGAGGGAAAGTAGCATCATCTATTTCTTCTAAAACAAACTTTGTGATTGCTGGCGATAATATGGGGCCTAGTAAAAAGGATAAAGCAGAAAAATTAGGAATAGCTATGATAGATGAAAACGAATTTCTTGAGATGTTATGAAAGTAATAAGACTCATCCAATCTTTTTTTTTAATTGGATTGATTTTAATTTTAGGAGAAATCTTTGAAATTTCAATCATACGTTTTTTTTCCAGACTTATACTAGTTCCATTACTTTTTTTAATTTATTATAAATCAGTAGATAAAATAAGATATTCCATAATACCTATATTTATTCTTTGCTACCTAGGGGATTTGTCAACATATTATGATTACAACATATCTATAAAATTTTCTATAGTTCTATTTGGATTGTGTCATGCACTTCTAGCTGGTTTCTCATTTAAACTAATTAAACAAAAAAGCACCAAAAAATTATTGCTTTATGCAATACCAGTGGTTATTTTATGGTTGGTGTATTATGAATATTATCTAGATGATACTTTTGGCGTTTTATTGGGCAGTTTGTATCCTTACGTATTAGGATATTCCATTGTTTTGGGGATTTTAAATGTATTAGCTAATGTTAGCTTTTTTAATGAAGGATCTCAATTAACACTGTATCTTATTATTATTGGAGTTTCTCTTGTCATTGGAGATGTATTGATGTGTATATATATCTTTGTCAATCCTGTTCATTTATTTAAGATTATAAATATTTTCACACACTTAATTGCGTTTTTCTTTATCCTAAAATTTACAATTTCCTATACAAAACAAAAATTGAAATCTTCTTTATAATATATTTGTTTTATTTGTAACAAAATGTTTTATTTTTACATTATAACTTGCGGCTTTGAGATCGTATTTCTTCAAGATTATATATATTTTTGTATAGATTTAAAGTAAAACCTATAAATGTTACTAAAGAAAATAAAAGTAATAGCAGTAAAAAAAGCATTGAAAAATGCACTTGCTGAATATGGTCTTAACAGGAGTACCTCTAATGGTAAAGTGAATTCATTTGCGTGTATTATAAACATTGATGAATTTAATCACATAGAAGTATTTTATGAATTGGCAAAAGAAATGGGATTGCGACAAGATCAATTTAAAATAATAGGTTTTTCTGTATTAGAATCTGACAATTCTCATCATACGATACCTGTTTTTTATTCTAAAGATTTAGGATGGGGAGGTAAAATAGAAAATACAGATATTAATGAGTTATTAAATAAAGAATATGACTTATTATTAAATTATTTTGAGAATACTCCTCTAGTTTTATCATTGGTAAGTGTTTATGCCAAAGCAGCATTTAAAGTTGGGCTTACACCCAAAAATCAGTTATATAACAATATGGTTATAGACGTGAAAACAAATGAATTTTTAAAGTTTAAGCAAGAATTTTTAAAATACCTTTCAATTTTAAATAAAATATAGAAATGACTAAGTTTTTTGGTACAGGGGTTGCTTTGGTAACACCTTTTAGAAGTGATTTTAGCGTTGATGAAAATGCGTTAACAAATATCGTTAACTATGTGATAGATGGCGGAGTAGAATATTTAGTAGTTTTAGGAACTACTGCAGAAAGCGCAACCTTATCTACAGAAGAAAAGGAAATAGTAAAATCTGTGGTTATTAAAGCAAATAATGGTAGAGTACCTATAGTTTTAGGAGTAGGGAGTAATAATACAGCAGCATTAGTTAATGAGATAAGAACGACTGATTTATCAGATTTTGATGCAGTTTTATCAGTGTCTCCATATTATAATAAACCTTCACAAGAAGGCATATATCAACATTTTAAAGCAGTTTCACAAGCTTCTCCAAAGCCTATTATTATTTATAATGTTCCGGGAAGAACAGCTTCAAACATCGCCCCAGAAACAGTATTCCGTTTGGCTAATGATTTTGAAAATATTATTGGAATCAAAGAAGCAGCAGGAGATATTGTACAAGCGATGCGTCTTATTGAAGGTAAGCCAGAGGGGTTTTTAATAATTTCTGGAGATGATATGATAGCACTGCCAATGACTTTTTTGGGAGGAGCAGGGGTTATATCTGTAATAGGACAAGGATTGCCGGTAGATTTTACAAATATGATAAGGGCTGCAATACAAAAAGATGTGACTACAGCAAATGCACTTCATTATAAAATTATGGAGAGTATTGATCTAATTTTTGAAGAAGGAAACCCAGCTGGGATTAAAACAATTTTCGATTACTTAGGCTTAAGTACAGATACTGTTCGTTTGCCTTTAGTGCAAGTAAGTGATTTATTGAGAGAAAAAATTAATACATTTATGAAGCATATAGAATAGCCAAATTTTAATGGTAAAAACAAAAAAAGTAGTCGATCCTGGTTTTGGAAAAATTTCAACAAAGAATGTTCAGCGATTTGTTAATAAAGACGGAACATTTAATATAAAGCATACTAATAATAACAGTAGCATTTATACTACTTATACATATCTTGTCAATATTTCGTGGGCAAGATTTTTTCTTTTTATACTAACAGGATACATAATATTAAATTCTTTTTTTGCATTCGTATATCTTTCTATTGGTGTCGATCATCTTCATATTGCTACAGATAATAAGCTAAAAGATTTTTTAAATGCTTTTTTTTTCTCTGCACAAACTATTACTACAGTTGGTTACGGAGGGATGTCTCCTTCTGGGGTGCTGGCAGGAATTATTTCCACTTTAGAAGCGTTGATAGGGTTGCTAAGTTTTTCATTCATCACAGGATTGTTATACGGTAGGTTTGCCAAACCTAAATCATATATAAATTTCAGTAAAAAAATTATCCATAGACCATTCAAAGAACGTCATGCAATTATGTTTCGTTTAATGAACATAAAAAAGAGTGTCATGATTAATCCAAAAGTTACTGTTACTATGGTTATATTGGATAAACACAAAGAAGAATACCAATCAAAATTTTATAATTTGTCTTTAGAAAGGTCGCAGATATCGTACCTTCCAACTACCTGGACTATTGTTCATGAGATAGATGACAAAAGCCCTTTATATGATTTTAGTAATAAAGAACTTAAAGATTTAAAAGGAGAATTAATTGTTTTAGCAACATACTTTGATGAATCATTTAATCAAGAAGTACATAGGGTGCATTCTTATACTTTAGATGAATTAGTTTTTGATAAAGCATTTGAAAAAGCTTTTGAATTTAATGAAGAAGGTATGATTGTTTTAGATCACGATAAGTTAGACGAAACATACCCTCTAAATAGTTAAATGTTTTTTAAATTAGAATATCCGCTTAGTTTTTAAGTTATTTTAGCTAAAAAATATTGTTTTTTTTATTTAAATAGAATAACTAATTTTGCCCGATGATTAAAAAACAAGCTTTAGTATATAGTATGTTGGCCTTTTTAATACTTTTTACTTCATGTGGAGAGTATCAAAATGCATTGAAGAGTGATGATACAAGTGTGAAATATACACTAGCAGAGAAATATTATAATGAAGGAGATTACAAAAGAGCTTTGCGTTTATTAGAACAAATAGTTCCTCAATTTGTAGGGAAGCCTCAAGGAGAACGAGTTATTTATTTCTATGCAGATTCTTATTATAAATCGAAAGATTACTTATTAGCTTCGTATCAATTTGAACGTTTTTCAAAATCGTATCCTCGAAGTGATAAAGCAGAAGAAGCAGCTTTTTACGGAGCTAAAAGTTATTATCACTTATCACCTAAACACAGCATAGATCAAACAGAAACTTACAAAGGAATAGAAGCGCTTCAAACTTATATAAATTCATATCCATCATCTGAAAGAGTTTCTGAGGCGAATAAGTTGGTTCAAGAATTGACACAAAAATTAGAACGTAAGGCTTACGAAATAGGCAAACAGTTTAATAAATTAAGTGATCATTATTCTGCAATAAAATCGTTAGAGCTTTTTATATCAGATAATCCTGGAACTATCTATAAAGAAGATGCTATGTTTTATAAACTAGATTCTAGTTATAAATTAGCTGTTAACAGTGTTCAGAGTAAAAAGGAAGAAAGATTAAAGGATGCAAAAGCTGCATATAACAGTCTAATAAATAGTTTTGCAGAGAGTAAATATTTAGATCAGGCTACGGCAATTAACAATGTCATTGAAAGTCAGTTAAAACAATTTAGTAAATAGTAATATTATTCTATAAGAATATGAGTGATTTAAGAGAAACAGAAGCACCAGTTTCAACAGTTACAGTTGATAAAAATAAATTTGATGCGCCAACAGAAAACATCTACGAAGCTATCTCTGTAGTTGCTAAGAGAGCAAATCAAATTAATTCAGAGATAAAAAAAGAACTCATTGAAAAATTAGAAGAGTTTGCTACCTATACTGATAGCTTGGAAGAGATTTTCGAGAATAAAGAACAAATAGAAGTATCTAAATTCTATGAGAAATTACCAAAACCTCATGCAATAGCCATCCAAGAATGGTTAGAAGGAAAAATTTATCATAGGAATACAGAAAAATAGTTTTTTATGTCCATATTAAGCGGTAAAAATATTCTGTTAGGAATAACAGGAGGAATAGCTGCATATAAAACCGCTTTTTTAGTTAGACACTTTGTAAAAGCGGGTGCCAATGTAAAAGTTGTAATGACTGATAATGCAAAAGATTTTATTACTCCTCTTACACTATCTACACTTTCTAAAAACCCAGTTCTTTCGGCTTTTACAGAAGACGAAAATGAAAGTGCTGTTTGGAACAATCATGTTGATTTGGGGTTATGGGCAGACATCATGGTGATTGCTCCTGCAACAGCTAATACTTTGTCTAAAATGGCTAATGGTGTATGCGATAATTTTCTGTTAGCTGTTTATTTATCAGCAAAATGCCCTGTATATTTTGCTCCTGCTATGGATTTAGATATGTACAAGCACAGTTCTACCGTTAAATCATTTGAGACCTTAAAAAACTATGGGAATATTATGATTCCAGCTGCTCATGGAGAATTAGCCAGTGGTTTGGTAGGAGAAGGAAGAATGGCAGAACCAGAAGATATTGTTACTTATATTGAAAAAGATATCATAAACAAGCTACCTCTAAAAGGGAAAAAAGTTTTGATCACAGCCGGACCAACTTATGAAGCTATAGATCCAGTACGTTTTATTGGAAATCATTCTACAGGAAGAATGGGTTTTGAATTAGCGAAAACAGCTGCTAATCATGGTGCCAAGGTCATTTTAGTAACTGGGCCTACAAACTTTAACACTCAAAATTCTTTGATAACAATAAAGAGTGTTGTAAGTGCTCAAGATATGTATAATGCGGTTCACGAAGAATATGACACCACAGATATTGCCATATTATCTGCTGCTGTTGCAGATTACAAACCAAAAAATGTTGTTACTGAAAAAATAAAAAAGAAAGATGCAGCGTTAACTATAGAGTTAGAACCAACAAAAGATATTTTAGCATCTATAGGAAAAATAAAGAAAACTCAATTTTTAGTAGGTTTTGCATTAGAAACAAATGATGAAATAGAGAATGCAAAGAAAAAGCTTCACAAAAAGAATTTAGATGCAATTGTTTTAAATTCTCTAAATGATGAAGGTGCAGGTTTTGGAAAACCAACAAATAAAATCACTTTTATAGATAGTGAATTGAATATGAATTCATTTGGATTAAAACCCAAAGAAGATGTAGCAAAAGATATCTTTGATGAAATATTAAAACGTATAGATGTTTAAAAAGTTTGTGCTCTTATTGATGATTTTTTTTACAGTGATTACTTCATCACAGGAGTTAAACTGTATAGTTTCTATTAATACGCAACAAATAGATCAAACCAGCAAGCAAGTATTTAAAACATTAGAAAGAGCGCTAAACGATTATATAAATAAAACAAAGTGGACCAATAAAGTATACGGCCCGCAAGAAAAGATTAATTGTAGCATGCTACTTACAATTAATTCTTTTGATTCTAATAATAGTTTTTCAGGAACAATACAGGTACAATCTAGTAGACCAACATATGGTTCTTCATATGAGACTCCCGTTTTTAACCATAACGATCGTCAATTTAATTTTGAATATGTAGAATTTGAACCACTCTTTTACAATCGAAACTCATTTGAGTCAAACTTAATAGGAGTTATAACATTTTATGTCAATATTATCCTTGGGATAGATGCAGATACTTTTTCAAAAAATGGCGGTACCGAATATTTTCAAAAAGCTAGACAGGTAGTGAATTTGGCACAGGGTAGCGGTTTTATTGGCTGGCAACAAGCAGATGGTAATAGAACTCGTTTTGAATTAATAGATAACTTATTATCAAATACATTTAAAGAGTATAGAACAGCTATGTATAATTATCATAGGCTAGGTTTAGATGTCATGATAGATAATGCCTCTTTAGGAAAACAATCTATAGCTAGTAGTATGAGAATGTTTGAAACTTTGGTAAAAAGAAGGCCCAACTCATTTTTGCTGCAAACTTTCTTCGATGCTAAATCTGAAGAAATTCTAAGTGTTTTTTCAGATGGACCTAAAGTAGATATCATAAGCCTTAAAAACTCACTTAATAGGGTGGCTCCTTTCTATGCGAATACATGGAGTAAAATAAAATATTAACAAAGTTTTCTGCCAGTCAAATATCGTTTATATTTGACATCATTAAAATGAGAAAACGTTGCTAACATCACTTTCCATAATTAATTATGCTCTTATTGATCGTCTTCATGTAAATTTTGATGGAAAACTTACTATCATTACAGGAGAAACTGGTGCTGGAAAATCAATATTACTTGGTGGTTTGTCACTAATATTAGGAAAAAGGGCAGACCTTAATAGTTTAAAGAATAAAGAAGAAAAATGTATTATAGAAGCAGAATTTTCTATAGAAAAATATAAATTAAAATCTTTTTTTTCAAAAGCAGATATAGATTATGAAGAAAAGACAATTATAAGAAGAGAAATTCTTCCTAGTGGAAAATCTAGAGCTTTTATAAATGATACTCCTGTAAATTTAGATATTTTAGGCGCTCTAGGAGTACAATTAATTGATGTGCATTCACAACATCAAACGCTTCAACTAACAGAAAATAATTTTCAATTCAAAATTATTGATGCAGTTTCAAAAAATGAATCTCACTTAAATGCATATAAAACAAAATTAGCAGCGTACTTAACAATAAAAAAACAACTTCAAGAATTAGAAAACTTTCAATCTGACGCAGATAAAGAACATGATTATAATTCTTTCTTATTAAAAGAACTTCAAGAAATAAAACTAGAGATAGGTATTATTGAAGAACTAGAAACTTCTTATGAAAAGCTTAATAATGTAGAAGAAATAAAAGAGAAACTAAATTTTTCTAATCAATTGCTAACGGAAGAAAAATTAGGGTTGCTATCTAATTTAAACGAATTAAAAAATACGTATCAAAAATTAGCTGGTTATGGATCTCAGTATGAAGATTTATTATCTAGAATAAACTCATTAACAATAGAACTAGATGATATTAGTAGTGAAGTACATCATCAAGAAGAACAATTAGATTTAGATCCTAAACTTTTAGAAGAAGTGAATATGCAATTGCAACAGTTGTACAACCTTCAAAAGAAACACAATGCTTTAGGTGTTGAAGAACTTATAGAAATAAGAAATACTTTAGAACAAAAAGTAGCTACTACAGAAAACTTAGAATCAGATATTAAAAAATTACAATCACAGATAATATCTTTTGAAAATGAATTAGATGGCATAGCGATTATGATTAGATCTAATAGAGAAAAAGCAATTCCTAATCTTATTGAGTCATTAGAAAAATCTTTATTAGATTTAGGAATGCCTAATGCTCGATTTAATATTCAATTAAATAAAACAACTTCTTATTTATCAAACGGAAAAGACGAATTACAATTTCTATTTTCTGCCAACAAAGGAACTGGTTTTGGAGAATTAAAAAAAGTTGCATCTGGAGGAGAACTATCAAGGATTATGTTAGTTATTAAGGCTCTTTTAGCCAAGCATATGCAATTACCAACAATTATGTTTGACGAAATAGACACAGGTATATCTGGTGAAATTTCAAATAAAATGGGTGACATAATGAGTATAATGAGTAAACATATGCAAGTATTCACTATAACACATCTCCCACAAGTTGCGGCTAAAGGAAATAGCCATTTTAAAGTTTTTAAAGAAGATGTTAATGAAATTACAGTAACGAAGATGAGAGAATTAGACATTGAAGAACGCACTATAGAACTTGCAGAAATGTTAGGAGGAAAAGAAATAAGTGTTTCTGCATTAGCACATGCAAAAGAACTTCTTAATTGAACAATTTTAATATCTTTGAAATCAATTTGAAAATCCAAAAAAGTAGTAAAAATTATAACTATGTCATATAATTTATTGAAAGGTAAAAGAGGAATTATTTTTGGAGCACTTGATGAGAATTCAATAGCTTGGAAAACTGCAGAACGCGTTCACGAAGAAGGAGGAACCTTTGTGCTTACTAATGCACCGATAGCAATGCGTATGGGACAAATAAAAGTTTTAGCAGAAAAAACCGGGTCTGAAATAATTCCAGCAGATGCAACGAATCTAGAAGATTTACAAAACCTTATAGAAAAATCTATGGAAATATTAGGAGGAAAAATAGACTTTGTTCTTCATTCTATTGGAATGTCTGTAAATGTTAGAAAAGGACGTGCATATACAGATCAAAAATATGATTTCACAACAAAGGGTTGGGATGTATCTGCGGTATCATTTCATAAAGTAATGCAAACACTATACAAGGCAGATGCTATGAACCAATGGGGTAGTGTAGTAGCACTTACCTATATGGCAGCACAAAGAACATTTCCAGATTATAATGATATGGCAGATAATAAAGCATATCTTGAATCTATAGCAAGGAGTTTTGGGTATTTCTTTGGAAAAGATAAAAAAGTAAGAGTAAATACCATTTCTCAATCACCAACACCAACTACAGCAGGACAAGGTGTAAAAGGATTTGGAGGTTTTATAGCGTATGCAGAGAAAATGTCTCCTTTAGGAAACGCAACAGCAGATGATTGTGCAAATTATACAGTTTCTCTATTTTCAGACCTTACTAAAAAGGTAACAATGCAAAACTTATTTCATGACGGAGGTTTCTCCAACACTGGAGTAAGTAATGAAGTAATAGATGCATTTTCTGAATAAAAGAACTAAAAAAACAATTCGAAAGGCCACCTTTGGGTGGCTTTTCTGTTTCTGTTTTAATTACATTTGTGCTTTAGATTATATAGAAATATTAAATACATGGAATTAACGTATTCAATAATTATACCTGTCTATAATAGGCCAGATGAAATTGAAGAGTTATTGAGTAGTTTAACAATGCAAACTCTAGAAAAACAATATGAGATTGTTATTGTAGAGGATGGAAGTACCATAACATCGAAACAGCTTGTTGAAAAGTTTCAAAAGCAATTAGAGATATCATATTATTTTAAAGAAAACTCAGGACCTGGAGATTCTAGAAATTATGGTATGAAAAGAGCGAAAGGAAACTATTTTATCATTTTAGATTCTGATTGTATATTACCTCCAGAATATTTGTTTGAAATTGATGATTTTTTAAATAATACATACGTTGATTGTTTTGGAGGACCAGATGCGTCTCATGAATCTTTTACAGATATCCAAAAAGCCATTAGTTATGTGATGACATCTTTCTTAACAACAGGAGGAATTAGAGGGCACAAAAAGGCCATTGATAAGTTTCAACCTAGAAGCTTTAATATGGGCCTCTCTAAAAAAGTTTTTGAAATTACTAATGGATTTGGAAAGATTCACCCAGGTGAAGATCCGGATCTTACTATTAGGATCTGGAATGCAGGTTTTAATACGGCATTCATAGAAAAAGCATATGTATATCATAAAAGACGTATTTCTTGGAAAAAGTTTTATAAACAAGTTCATAAATTTGGACTAGCCCGTCCTGTATTAAATCATTGGCATCCACATACTAAAAAAATCACCTATTGGTTTCCCAGTATTTTTTCTATCGGGTTTATAGTAGCATTAATAGCAGCACTTTTCTTTTCAATGGTACCGCTGGTATTATATGGAATTTATTTCTTGGCACTTTTTATAGGTTCATTAATAACGGATAGAAAAATTTTAATAGCTTTTTTATCAATGTTTGCAGTGCTCATTCAATTTTATGGTTATGGTTATGGTTTTTTAAGATCATTTTTTTTGCTTAAATTGAAAAAAGAAAAGCCTCAAGTAGTACTACCAGAGTTATTTTTTGATTAAAAAATGAAACGTATTATTACATATATAAAGAACCTATTTAAGCAGAAGAAAGCAGTAGTTTTTACACTTTCTATTGCATTCTCATGTATTCTTTGGGTGCTTATAAAATTTTCAGATACATATGAAGGCGTTATTAGTTTTAATATTGATTATGTCAATATTCCTAAAGATAAAGTACTACTTGGTAATCCGCCAACAAATCTTAAGACCTCTGTCAGAATGCAAGGTTTTGAAATTTTAAACTATCGTTTATTTGTTAGAAATATGGCATTAGATGCCTCTAAAATGAATAAAAAGGGAAATAAAAGTTACTTTTCTCATAGCTATTTAGAGGCTGCTATTAAAAAACAGCTTAAAAAAAACAGTAGCCTTCATCAATTAAAAAAAGACACTCTCTTTTTGAATTTTGGAATTAATATAAAAAGAGTGATTCCTATTATTTCGCAATTGAGCTTAGATTTTCAGAAAGATTTTGAACTTTATGATAGTATAGCGATTATTCCGGCTTCACTTACAGTTTGGGGCCCAGAAGATACAGTAGATTCTTTAACAGCAATTAAAACAAAAAAAGTAGTATTGAATGATATTCAAGAAAATATAGATATAAGCGCTCTTCTGATAATTCCGGAAGCATTAAAAAATTTAGACTTTAGTACTAAAAAAGTACAGATAAAGGCTAGAGTAGAACGTTTTTCAGAGCGATTGATAAAAGTTCCAATACGAATAATAAATGTACCTCCTGAAGTGGTTATTCGTATTTTTCCAAGAGAAGTAGAAGTACTCTGCAAAGCGTCTATTGAAGACATTAAAAATATTAATGCAGAAGATTTTACAATTGTTTGCGATTTTAATAAAGGAAATGCATCCTCAAATTATTTAATTCCTGAAGTTTTACATAAACCTGTGGCTATTAAAGAAATTAGTTTGCAAGAAAAGAAAGTAGAATATTTAATTAACAGAGAATGATAGTAGGGCTCACAGGGGGTATAGGTAGTGGAAAAACTACGATAGCTAAAATGTTTAGTGAGCTTGATGTACCTGTTTATATAGCAGATACTGAAGCTAAAAAATTAATGAATTCTTCAAAAAAAATACGAAATAAAATAATAAAACTTTTAGGTGAAAAGGCTTATGATAATGAAACTTTAAATACGGTTTATACAGCAGAAAAAGTTTTTAATAATAAAGCATTACTTCAAAAACTAAATGCTATTGTGCATCCAGAAGTAAAAGATCATTTTAAAAAATGGTATCATAAAACAAAAAGCTCCTACGTTATAAAAGAAGCTGCTATTCTATTTGAAAATGATACTTATAAAGATTGTGATGCTATTATTACAGTAACAGCCCCTCTAGAAGTTCGTATTGAAAGAGTGATGAAAAGAGATCAAAAAAAACGCGAAGATATTATAGCCAGAATACAGCATCAATGGACTGATGAAGAAAAAATAGCACTTTCAGATTATGTTATAAACAATGATAATTTAATAAAATCTCAAGAAATTGTTGAAAAAACTCATAATGAATTACTAAAAAAAAATGAATAAGAATAGAATTTTAACATTTTTGTTAAGGTTAGGTTAAATGCAAATAAAAAGCAAAGTGAAAAGTTTAATTTTGGGCTAATGAGTAAGAGATTATTCGTTTCCTTAGTGGTTTTAATGAGCTTATCGTTAATCGGAATTATTTTCGTTCAAGGATATTGGATTAAAACTACTATAGAAAACAAAGATGAGCAATTTTCGGTAAGTATCAATCAAGGATTGAAATCCGTATCTAATGAAATTCAACGACGAGAATTAAAAGAATTCTTTGAAGTTGTTGTAAGTGAAATAGACAGTATTAAAAATCCAAATGAATCTGAAATCGCAAAACTATTTGTATTTGAATCAGATCTTGGGGATAACCAAAAGTTTATTTATTCTCATGGTATATTACAAGAAGATTACGGATTTTCTTCAGCGTTCTTTGAAAATGGACTTGATAGTATTAATTTAAAACGATTAATAAGTTCACGTGAATCTAAAATAATTTCAGATGGATTAGATTTAGATAAACGAAAACTTAATCAATCACAATTGATTAAAAAAGTAGGAGAAATGGACGAGGTGCAAAGAGCTTTTTACAGCGCATCTTATCGAGATATTTCCAAGCGATTTCCTATTCATAAACGAATAAACACTAGAGAAATAGAATTGCTTTTACAACGAGAGTTTGAAGATAGGAATATAGATATCAATTTTGAATACGGTGTTTATAGCAAGGGGTTGGCAACAAAGGTAAGATCTATAGGTTTTAGTGCTAATAAATCAACACGATATATGACTTCATTATTTATCGATAATGAAGGAAAAAGTGATTATGATCTTTTAGTAAGCTTTCCTAAAAAGAAAAAGTTTTTGATTTCATCTATTATTACAATGGCATTGTTATCTGCTTTGTTAACGTTAATCATTATTATAGCATATTCCAGTGCTCTTTATCAACTTATTCGTCAAAAACAAATATCTGAGATTAAAACAGATTTTATTAATAACATGACGCATGAGTTTAAAACTCCGATTGCTACAATAAATTTGGCATTAGATGCTATCAAAAACCCAAAAACTATTGAAGATCCAGAAAAAGTTAAACGGTATCTTCAAATGATACGGGAAGAGAATAAACGCATGCATGCGCAAGTTGAAAATGTACTTAGAATATCTAAACTTGAAAAAAATCAATTAGATATAAGTAAGGATAGGGTAGATGTTCACGACAGAATAGATGAAGCAGTATTGCATGTGTCCTTAATTATAGAAAATAGAGGGGGTTACATCAATACGCATCTAGATGCAACTCATAGTGAAATATTGGCAAATGAGATGCATTTTACAAATGTTCTTGTAAATATTTTAGATAATGCAATTAAATATTCACCAGAAGCACCTAAAATTGATGTTTATACTGAAGTAGTTAAAAACAGTATTATTATTAAAATAAAAGATCAGGGTGCTGGAATGAGTAAAATAGTATTGAAAAGAATTTTCGAGAAATTTTATAGAGAGCATACAGGAAATATACATAATGTCAAAGGGCATGGTTTAGGACTGGCATATGTGAAGAAAATAATAGAAGATCTCCAAGGGGAGGTTTACGCAGAAAGCGAAAAAGATAAAGGAAGTACCTTTTATATAAAGTTACCTTTAATATAAAAAATATGGAAACAGTAAATAAGAAAATATTATTAGTAGAAGATGATCCAAACTTTGGTATTGTATTGAAGGATTATTTATCTATGAATGATTTTGATGTTGTATTGGCTAAGAATGGAATGGAAGGATTTGAGAAGTTTAAAAAAGACAACTACGATCTTTGTATTTTAGATGTTATGATGCCTTATAAAGATGGTTTCACTTTAGCTAAAGAAATCAGAGAAAAGAATGAGCAAGTACCAATCATATTCTTAACTGCTAAAACAATGAAAGAAGATGTTTTAAAAGGGTATAAAGCTGGAGCAGATGATTATTTAAACAAACCTTTTGATTCTGAAGTATTGCTTTTTAAAATTAAAGCAATCATGCAACGTAAAGCATCAGATTCTGTTGCAGATAGCAAACAATTTGAGTTCCAAATAGGGAAATTAAAGTTAAACTCAAAACTACGATTTCTTACTTATGGAGATAATGAATCTATTAAACTATCTCCAAAAGAAAATGAGTTACTACGTTTATTAGCACTTCATGAAAATGATTTAATGCCTAGAGAACTAGCATTGACAAAAATTTGGAGAGACGATAATTACTTTACATCTAGAAGTATGGATGTATATATAGCAAAGCTAAGAAAGTACTTAAAGCAAGATGAAGATGTAGAAATTTTAAATATACATGGAGAAGGCTTTAGATTGGTAATAAAAAGCGAAGCTGAATAAGAAAATCATATAAAATAAATAGTAAAAAGTCTGAATTTTTTAATTCAGACTTTTTTTATGCTTCATTTAGAATAAAAAGTTTAGAATGATAGCCATAGAAAAACCTGTTAAAGCCAGAATAGTAGTCATTAAAGACCAAGATCTAAATGTTTGTTTTTCAGATAAGTTTAAATACTGTCCTACTAACCAAAAACCGCTATCGTTTACATGTGAAAAAATAGAAGCACCAGAAGCGATAGCAATAACTAAACAAGCCAAAGATGCACCTTGTATGTCAGCATTTATTAGCGGGGCTACAAGCCCAGCAGCAGTTATCATGGCAACAGTTGCAGATCCTTGAATGATTCTTACAAGTGCAGCAGTTACAAAAGTAAATAATAAAACAGGAAACCCAATATTTAATAAAGATTCAGCTAACATTTTCCCGCCTCCAGTATTAATTAACACTTGTTTAAAAACACCCCCAGCACCTGTTAATAATATAATAGTTCCGGCTGGCGCCATAGATTTTGTGGTAATTTTTAATAAATCTTTACTTTTTGTTCCTCTTCCAATACCCAATACATACCAAGCTATCAAATTGGCAATAATTAAAGCTGAAAATGGATGCCCAATAAGCTTAATAACATCTTTTACTTTTTCATTAGAAATAGTAATGATCTCACTGGTTACAAAAGTATTTGCCAATATTAATAAAATAGGTATTGCAATAATTGCAAATATGCTTATTGCATTGGGAAGGTTTTCTGTTTTGACAACTGATATTTCTTTAGGAGCGTCAATATGAATTCTTTTAGATATATATTTTCCAAACATAAGACCACTTAATAATACGGTAGGAATACCAGCTAAAAATCCAATTAATATAACCCAACCAATATCTGCACCTATAATATCAGCAACAGCAATGGGGCCAGGAGTAGGAGGTATAAATGTATGTGTAGCAGCCAATCCTGCTAATAATGGAATTGCATATAGTAATAAAGATTTTTTTGTTTTTCGTTGTATAGCATATATAACAGGAATTAAAATGATGAATGCTACATCAAAAAAAACAGGAATTGCTACAACAAATCCAGAAATAGTCATAGCCAATGGAGCTCTTTTGGTGCCTAGCTTTTTAATTAAATAATTGGCAATAGCATTTGCACCACCAGAATGTTCTAAAATACCTCCAAATATAGCTCCTAGACCAACAACCGTAGCCACAAACCCAAGAGTACCTCCCATTCCATCTTGCACGGTTTTAATGATTTCATTGGCATCTAAACCTGCTATTAGACCAGTAATAATACTAGATATAAGTAACGATATAAAAGCAGGGATTTTTAATTTTAGAATTAAAAATAATAAGATTGCAATACCAAAAAGAATGGCAAATAATAGCGTATAGTTCATTTTAAATAAGTTTTAATCCCAGTTAGTGTGATAAAATTGCTCGCTTTTATCATTTTTTCGTTGATAGGTGTGTGCTCCAAAAAAATCTCGTTGTGCTTGAATTATATTGGCATTAGAATCTCCTTCAATATAATTATTGAAATAATTAATAGCAGCACTAAAACAAGGCGTACTAAGCTTACTTTTTATATTTTCAGAGGCTACTTTGGTTAGTGAAGGATGCGATTTTTTTATAGCTTCTATAATTGTAGTATGCAAAAGAATATCGGTATCTCTTTTTAATATTTCGTGTAGTTGTTCCATAAAAACAGATCTAATAATACATCCATTTGTCCAGACCCTGCAAATTTCACTCACATTCAAATTCCATTCGTATGCTTTTGAAGCCTCTCTTAAAAGCATTATACCTTGATGGTGGTTTATAATTCTCGCAAATTGATAGGCGCTTTGAATTTCATCAATAGTAAGTTGAATTTGCTCTTTATCTATATTATAGATGGTAGCCGCTTTTACTCTCTTTTGTTTAAAAGAAGAAATATATCTACTGTATAAGGCCTCAGTTAATAAGGTGATAGGAATTCCTAACTGTGCAGCTGCTACAGTGGTCCAATTTCCTGTACCTTTATTCCCTGCTTTATCGAGTATAAGGTCAATCAACCATGTATTGTCTTCTTTTTTCTTTATTATTTTTGCTGTAATCTCGAGAAGATAACTATTGGTATCACTTTTAGCCCAATTTTCAAAAATAGCTGCTATTTCATCCGGATTTTTACCCATTCCAATTCTGAGCATATAATATGTTTCGGCCAAAAGTTGCATTTCAGAATATTCAATCCCATTATGAACCATTTTTATAAAATGCCCCGCACCTCCATCACCAAGATAATGGCAACAGGGTTCCCCATTTTTATCTTTGGCAGCGATACTTTCCAAATAAGGCTTTACTATTGCATATGCTTTTGCATCACCTCCGGGCATCATAGAGGGACCTTTTAAAGCTCCTTCTTCTCCTCCAGATACACCTATTCCTAAAAAATGAATGCCTTTTTCTTTTAACCTATGGTATCTTTTTTGAGTATTATTATAATGAGAGTTTCCTCCGTCAATAATAATATCTCCTATACTTAATAAGGGAAGTAAATCATCAATCACAGCATCTACAGCTTTTCCCGCATTTACCATTAGCATAATTTTTCTTGGTTGTTCTAATGAATCTACAAATTCACTTAGAACATCGAAAGGCATTGAATTATCTAGTTCTGTATATGTATTTTTAAAATCTAAAGCTATTTTTTCTTCTTTCCCTGGAACATGCCTGTTGTACATTGAAATAGCGAAGTTATTTCTTGCTAAATTTCTGCATAAGCTTTTCCCCATTACACCCAAACCTATAAGTCCAAATACATTCATATCCATTCTATTTTTGATAGTATTGATAATTTCTTTGGGAGTACTGCTAATTTCTATTTTAATGGCATTTTCAGGAACTTCTAAGGTATCAAATTGTGATTGTAGTAAGCTAGGCGGCATAAAATGATCACTTCTTTCTTTCATCCTATTTAAAATCTGATCAAAAGTTCCATTCAAAAAAAACCATTTAACAACGTCTTCTATATCGTCTTTTAATAATGTTCGATATTTTTCTTTAAGAGCAGAACAGGCTATAATACACCCATTTTTGTTTAGTTGTTCTTTTGCTACAGTATTTAAGCGAAGTAACCATTTATATCGGTCATCATCATTTAAGGGTTTACCAGAAGCCATCTTTTCTATATTAGATGCTGGATGAAAATCATCCCCATCTAAAAAGGGAATGTTTAATTCTTTGGCTAGCAAATTACCAATGGTACTTTTTCCCGAACCTGAGACTCCGGTAATAAAAATGATACTTTTTTTAGTGTTTAGCTGCATGGCGGTTGCGCTTTTTTATAGATTATTAATTTCTATTATCATTTCAATTTCTACAGCAATATTGCCAGGTAAAGAAGTCATTCCTATGGCTGCTCTAGTATGAATACCTCTTTTTTCAAAAACTTCTACTAATAAATCTGAACACCCGTTAATAACCTTAGGGTGATTTGTAAAAGAAGGAGTAGCATTTACCATTCCATGTACCTTTACAATTTGTTTTAAATTATTAAAATTACCTCCTATCGCTTCTTTTAGTGTAGCAATTAAATTAACAGCAGTTTTTCTAGCTTCATTATATCCTTCTTCCAATGATAAATCACTCCCTACTTTACCAGTAATTTTGTTATCAAAAGGACCATGACCTCCTATATAAACAAGATTTCCAGTTTTTACATAACGAACATAATTCCCTATTGGATCATAAGGTTCTGGTAAAACAATGTTTAAGGCATGTAATTTTTCTTCTGGACTCATAAGAACTGATGCAATTTAAAGGATTTTTTTTTGAATATTAGCTATGATTTTATCTGATGGGTTTTTGTAATCAAACCATAAAATTTCTTCATCTTTTCTATACCAAGTAAGTTGACGTTTTGAAAAGCGTCTGGTATTTTTTTTGATTTCTTCTATAGCAGCTTCTAGTGATAGCGTATTATCGAAATAATTAAACAGTTCTTTATAACCAACAGTTTGCAATGCATTTAAAGATCTATTTACAAATAACTTTTTCGCTTCTTCTACTAAGCCGCTTTCCATCATGATATCTACTCTTTTATTAATCCTTTGATAAATAAGAGGCCTATCAGCTGTGAGTCCAATTTTGATCGTTTTAAAACTTCTTTTGATTTCTTTCTTTTTTAAAAATGAAGAGTATGGTTTTCCTGTTCCTATACATATTTCTAATGCCCTAATTAATCTATGAGGATTGTTGACATCTATTTTAGTATAATAATCAAGGTCTAATTTTTTTAATTTTTTTTGTAGTTTCTCTATGCCATTTTTTTTGAGGGTTAAATTCAGGTTATCTCTTATACCGGGTTCAATATCTGGAAAATAATCCAACCCTTTTATTACAGCATCAGTATATAAACCACTACCACCAACAAGTACTAAAATATTGTGTTTTAAAAATAATTCTTCTATTTTTTTTATAGCTTCTTTTTCAAAATCACCAACAGAATAAGAATCAAAAATACTTTTATGTTGTATAAAATGATGAGGAGCGCTTTTAAGTTCTTCTGATGAAGGCACAGCAGTACCTATATTCATTTCTTTATAGAATTGCCTGGAATCTGCAGAAAGAATTTCGGTTTTAAAAAAAGAAGCAATCTTAATAGCTAAAGCAGTTTTGCCTATAGCAGTGGGTCCTACAACACTTATAATATACTTATTCATTTAATAAGGTTGAACATTTAAAACAATGTTTTGCATCATCTCGATGTCCTTCTGTTCCACAACTTGGACAAGACTGTGTATTTGTATGGATTTTTTTACTTCCTTGTTTTGCAAATTCTGTGGTAACAATTCCAGTAGGAACAGCGATTATCCCATATCCAAGAATCATAATAAAGGAAGCAATGGCTTGTCCTAAAGGAGTTTGTGGAGCAATATCTCCATAACCAACGGTAGTTAATGTTACAATCGTCCAATAAATACTTCTAGGGATGCTAGTAAATCCATTTTCACTTCCTTCTACCATATACATTATAGTTCCCATGATAACCGCTAGTATTAATACTGTGTATACAAAAACAGTAATCTTTGCTCTACTAGCCTTCAAAGCTTGTTTTAATTGAGAGGCCTCTCCTAAGAAACGAACTAGTTTTAAAATTCTAAAAACACGCAACAATCGAAAAGCTCTTAATGCTAATAATGCTTGAGATCCTGCAATAAAATAAGAAATATAAAGAGGGATAGTTGCTAAAAAATCTATAATTCCGTAAAAACTAAAGATATATTTCTGTGGCTTTTTTAGAGAAATAATACGCGCAATATATTCTAATGTAAAAAAAATAGTAACAATCCATTCTACAACAATAAGGTAGTTATGATATTTGGTGTCAAAAGAGTCTACACTCTCTAGCATTACTAAAATAATGCTTACAATGATTAAAATAAATAAAACAATATCAAATAACTTTCCCAAAGGAGTATCTGCTTCATAGATAACTTCATGAAGCTTAATTTTCCAACTTTTATTTGAATTTTTTTTATGCAAGAGGCTATAAATTTAGTTTACTTTTCTATTAATTGCAATAGGAGTCTTATTTTGAATAAATACTAACTCTTCAAAAAGCTTTTTTAATTCCTCATAGCTTTTTGAAGAATATACAGGGCTTTTGGTATCAAATTTTAAACTAAAACTTAATCTTTTTTCTTATTGAACTGAAATTAAATTTAATGTTGCTAAACCATTTTCTGTTATTATATTTTTATTATCAAACATATCAATAAATTTCATAGTTTCATTAATTTCAATAGTTATTTGATAGCTATAGCTAAATGGGTGTCCAAAATTTACAGGATAAGTACGATTTTCTAATTTAAAAGGATTTGTACCAAATCTATTAAATATGAAGGGGTATAGAAAAATGTTTTCAGATGAAGAATCTTCATTAATTTTAAAGCTAAGAACTTCAATCATTGACTCTTCATAATTATCTCTATTAGTAAACTCAAAATCAGTAATTTCAAAATCAACTGTTTTACTTAATTGATCTTCAAGATTATCTATATATGATTCTTTACCTTTTTTGTTAATCTCGTTTCGCTTATCTAATCCAAAATACCCTGTGTTTATCTTTCTGATACGACCATTTATAGTAGCATCATCTGCAATTTTAATAAACATTTGTGTAATACTTTTTGTTTTGTATTTGTCTGCATTTATGGAATACCAATAACTTCCTTTTTTAAAATCAAAAACTCTCCCATATCCATTTAAACATCTATATGGAAGCAGGCCAAAAGGTAGTCTTTTGTCAGTTATATCTATTAAATAAGAAACATTATTTATGTCTAATTTTATTATTAAATAATTAAATTCTGAGAGAACAGGGTATAATTTTGTGGGTAATCCATTCTGCCGTGTAGATAATAGCATCAAATTTGCATTTAATCCTGCAGCTTTAAAATGATTCAGTAATATTAAATTTAATTCTGTTGAACTCCCTGATTTTTCTTCATAAACTTTTTTAACACTCTTTTTCCCAAAAAGATTATATTTTTCATTCCATGTCAGCTTTTCTTGTAAATGATAAATTTTTTTTTTAGCTTTTTTTAAAGGATCATTTAATAAAAGTACGTTTTGAGGCATTCTTTTTTTAAAATAACTTCCTTTATTACCTTGACTACCTAAATTTTCTCCTACTCTTAATTCGTTATCAACATTTTTCCATGTTTTAGTATATTTTTCTTTTTTGCCATTAAAATATTCTACTTGTTGAAGCTCAAAACTAATTTTAGATTTAAAATTTTTAGCAGAAAGCATAAAATCTTCCTCTATAAAAGGAGGAATATCTTTCATAATATAGGTAGCTAATACACAATCTGCTTTACCTAAAGGCTCAATTATAAAACAACTTCTTTTTAAATTGCTTTCATTAGTATCCATTTTCTCAGAGCCAATAAGCTTTATATTATAGCGGTAATTTGCAGGAATTGAAGTATTATATTCACTATAAATTTTTGGAATATCAATTTGAAATTCCCAATCATGAAAGTTAAATAGAAAAGGAGATATTATTGTGTATCTATATTCAATAACACTTCCAACCTTAACATTTGGTATCGCAAATTTCGTTAACCTATAATTATCATTAGAATCTTCTTTATATATAGCATCTTTTGTTAACCATTTTTTTTGTACTCCACTAGATGTTAGAGTTGTTGATACAGCTTTGATATCTGATATAATTTCAGCTTTTCTAGAAGTAGAAGATTTCCTTAGTGGAACTACAATATCTGCACGGTCTAAAGCTTCTTTCTTTAAAATTTTTATTCTTGTCGTATACTCAATAAACAAATTAACGCCTCCATCAAGATATTTTATTGCTGCATTACCATATTCATATAAAACAACAGCACTTGTGGTAGAGTCTTTTATATAGGTATTCATTTGAAGTTCTTCTAAACTAGGAACTCCAAATTTAATCTTTTTGTTTTGTGCATTAACGTAAAAGGTAGATAATAGAATAAGTAATGGAAAAATTATTCGCGACATATTAACTAGTAAGATTTTTTATTAAGACTAATTATTTTAACGTGTAATAAAAGTATTATAAAAAAAGTAAACTTATTTGAGAAAGAGTGATTTACTTAAAAAGTAATGATCTTAAAAGATTTTCTCTTTCTTAAATAGGCTTGAATAATATGAGCTGCATCAGCATTATTCTGCATAGGAGTAATCATATTTTTTAAAATTTCAATATTGTTAATTTGATAATTGAGATTAAAAAAACTAACCCCTCTAAATTCACCATTTTCTATTAGAACAGCGCTTTTTTCATCTACTTCTCGTCCTTGGCCTATGATGACCATGTTTTTTTCTGAATAACTATATTTTTCTATAGCTTTGTATACGCGTTTATTGTACAATGTTTGATTTTCTTCTTGAATACAAGCCCCATTGCATTTTGCTATAGTATAGTTGAAACAATTTTTTTTAGCATCAGACAATTTTAATAATTTATGACATAAAGAAAATTCATCTGCAATTTTATATAAGGTATTTTTAGCTTCATGAATATTAGTAAATGTGGTAATAGGTTCATTTACCATAGAAGCTTTTTCCACAATAAGATTTAGATAACCATTGTCATCTTTGTATTGCTTAAGTGCAAGACTAAATATGGTGCGCTTATTAGCACGATTTAATAAGGGTTGATTTTTTTTAATTTCCTGGTTTTCTTTTAATAATGCAATAAGTTCGCTACCGGTTTCTTCATAGGTAACGGCAACGACATCTCGTTGCATTCGTTTTGATTTTTGAGTACTATTTGTAAAATGCTGATTGACCCGTCTTTGTATATTTTTACTTTTACCTATATATATAATTTCCCCATTATCCTTATGCATATAATAAACTCCTGTAGAAGTAGGAAGTTTATCAATGATATCCAATAATTTGGGAGTCATCTTATTTTTTATGTCGGTTTTGATGGCTTTCTTTATAATTGTTTTTTCAACATCTTTAGAAATTAACATCTTAAAGAGTTTAACGGTAGCCATAGCATCTCCATTAGCTCTATGTCTATCACTTAGAGGAATGCCTAACGACCTGACTAATTTACCTAAGCTATAAGAATCTTGTTCAGGAATTAATTTTTTAGACAATTCTACAGTACACAAAGTTTGACGCTTATAATCATATCCAAGACGTCTAAATTCTGTACGTAAAATACGGTAGTCAAATTGAGCATTATGTGCTACAACAATACAATCTTCTGTAATTTCTATAATGCGTTTGGCTACTTCATAAAATTTAGGAGCATTGCGAAGCATATTACTATTTATGCCCGTAAGGTTAACGACAAAAGCTTGAATTTCTCGCTCTGGGTTGACTAAGCTAATAAATTGATCTACAACAGTATGCCCATCATATTTATAAATAGCAATTTCAGTAATTCCCTCTTCATTATATTTGCCTCCCGTAGTTTCTATATCTAAAATTGCATACACCAATAAGTACTGATATTTTTATAAATTATTATAATTTCTTTTACCAAAGATACTACTTCCAATTCTAACCATATTACTTCCGCAAGACATTGCAATAGTATAATCGTCACTCATTCCCATAGATAAAATATCCAGCGAAATATTAGTGTTTATATCTTTACTTTTTTTAACCATATCAAAAAAGAATTTTAAAGTGTCAAACTCTTTTTTTATTTGATTTTTATCAGAAGTAAAAGTTGCCATCCCCATAAAACCAACAATTTGTATATTTTGTAATTGTTTGATTTCTTCAGATTCAAAAAGCGTTAAGACATCGTCATTAGACATTCCAAATTTAGTAGCTTCATTAGCTATTTTTATTTGTAGCAAGCACCTTATAATTCTATTGTGTTTTAATGCTTGTTTATTTATTTCTTTGAGTAGTTTAAAACTATCAACACCATGAATTAAATGAACAAAAGAGGCCATGTATTTTATTTTATTTGTTTGAACATGCCCAATCATATGCCATTCAATATCTTTGGGAAGTGCCTCGTATTTTTCTGTCATCTCCTGTATTTTATTTTCTCCAAATACACGTTGTCCAGACTCATATGCTTCAAGAATATCACTTTGAGGTTTTGTTTTGGAAACAGCAACTAGCGTTACATTCTCAGGTAGTTGTGCTTTTAAATTTTGCAGGTTTTTAGAAATACTCATTATAAGAATAAGTGATTGTTGATTTATTTTAAAGGTATTTAGATTTGAATAGAGAAACAAGCAAAAAAAGAAAATTTTGTTTGTTAATTAGAATTCATAAACGATTAAGCCACTTCTTAATTTTGGTTCAATATAAGTACTTTTTGGAGGCATTTTTAAACCTTCATCTGCGATGTCTTTCATTTCATTGACATTAATAGGGACCAACCCAAAACCTACAGCAAACTTTTCTTTGTCAATATAATCTTTCATTTTAATGACATTGTGTTTGCCGTAGCCATATTCTATTCTTTTATCGTTTCTTAGGTCTTTAATCCCTAGAATAGGGTTAAGCACAGTTTCATATAAAATTTGAGTGTCTAATGTGCTAAGTGCATCCGAAGCTTTATAGAGAGATTTCCTTAAATATAAAGAATAGAATTCACCATCTAGATACATACTGAAATGATGTTTTTTAGAAGGCTTGTATAACTCCGTTCCTCTGTTTTCTATACGATACCATTCATCTAATTGAATTAAAAACTCTTCCTTAGATAAACCATTTAAATCTTTGACCATTCTATTAAATTCTGAAATCTTTAATTGAGATTCAGGAATTAAATAGCTCATAAAAAAATTATAAGACTCATCTCCTGTATGATTTTCATTTTCAGATGTAAGCTCTTCCGCTAATAGTAGGGAAGATGCAGATCTATGATGACCATCTGCGATATACAACGAATTTATGCTGGCAAACTCTTTTTGTATTGCAGTGATTAACTTTTCGTCATTTACTTTCCATAATTCATGCAAAATCCTATCTGTTGAAGTAAATTGATATTCAGGAGGAGCATTTACAATACTCTCTAAAATCTTAGTTATAGTAGTATTATTTGGGTATGTTAAAAGCACAGGCTCTGCATTAAAGCCTACAGTTTTTAAGTAATCTTTAAATAACTTCTCTCTATTTTGAAGCGTATTTTCGTGTTTCTTTATTTTATTGTCATTGTATTCTTGCGTACTGGCTCCAGCTAAAATGCCACAAAAGCTATGATTGCGAGTTTTCGTTTTATAAATATAAAAAGATGGACGCTCATCTTGAATGAAAACACCATCTTCTTTAAATTCATGATACCTATTATGTACTAATGAAAAACGCTTTGGTCCAGAAATATTTTTATGAAATTTATACCCTGGATTTATAATATGCAAAAAAGAAAAAGGATTGAATTTTAATTGAGCATTTCGTTCTTTTTTGGCATAATCTTCATAAGAACGAGAAGCTACTAAACCAGCTTTATCTTTAGTAGGTCGTACTGCTTTAAAAGGATGTATTATTGCCATTAATAAGAACGATTATAAAAATACTGTTAAGAAAATTGTTTTGCTATTTTTTCTGCCTTTCTACTTTCAGAATAATCGTAAAAACCTTCTCCAGATTTTACACCTAATTTCCCAGCAGTTACCATATTTACAAGCAATGGACAAGGTGCGTATTTAGGGTTTTTAAATCCATTATACATAACATTTAATATAGATAAACAAACATCAAGCCCTATAAAATCTGCCAATTGTAGAGGCCCCATAGGATGAGCCATTCCTAATTTCATTACCGTATCTATCTCATAAACCCCAGCAACTCCGTTGTATAAAGTTTCAATTGCTTCGTTAATCATTGGCATTAAAATTCGATTGGCCACAAATCCAGGATAATCATTTACTTCTACAGGTACCTTATTCAATTTTTTGGAGAGGTTCATAATAATAGTGGTAACTTCATCTGATGTATTGTAGCCTCTAATAATTTCTACTAGCTTCATGATGGGTACAGGATTCATGAAATGCATCCCTATAACCATTTCTGGTCTATCTGTAACTGCAGCTATTTGTGTTATTGATATTGATGATGTATTGGTAGCCAAGATAGTATCTTCAGGGCATAACCCATTTAACTCTCTGAAAATATTTAATTTTAGGTCTACATTTTCAGTAGCAGCTTCTACAACTAAACTTGCATATTCAACCCCTTCTTTAAGACTTGTATATGTGGTGATATTTGCAAGTGTTTCTTCTTTATCTGCAGGAGATATTTTTTCTTTTGCCACCATACGATCTAAATTTTTAGTAATGGTGGCCATTCCTCTATCTATAGAGCTAGCAGAAATATCTATTAATTGTACTTTAAATCCAGATTGTGCAAATGTGTGAGCAATACCGTTCCCCATAGTTCCCGCTCCAATAACTGCAATATTTTTCATTTTTCTATTTTTTTTATTTCTCGTAAATGAGTTGAATTATTTTAAGTTCTAATTTAAAAAGATGCTATTATTTGCGTAGCTACTCGAAGAGCCTCGGTACCATCACTTAAAGTGACTATAGGCGTTTCGTTATTTTTAATAGCAGATGCAAATGTTTCTAATTCATCAAGAATAGCATTATTTGTATCTATTTTAGGATTTTCAAAATAAATTTGTTTTTTCTCTCCTTCAGCATTTTGCAATATCATTGCAAATTCATCAGGAGTTTCTGGAACATCTTTCATTTTTACAACCTCTACTTTCTTTTCTAAAAAATCTACAGAGATGTAAGCATCTTTTTGAAAAAATCTAGATTTACGCATATTTTTAAGTGATATTCTGCTAGCAGTAAGATTTGCAACACATCCATTTTCAAATTCTATTCGAGCATTGGCAATGTCTGGAGAATTACTAATTACTGAAACTCCGCTAGCATTTATATTTTTAACTTTAGATGGAACAACGCTTAGAATAATGTCTATATCATGAATCATCAAATCTAAAACAACAGGAACGTCTGTTCCTCTAGGATTGAATTCTGCAAGTCTATGCGTTTCAATAAACATTGGATTGTTTATTTTATCTTTTACAGCTATAAATGCAGGATTGAATCTTTCTACATGCCCAATTTGACCCTTTATACTGTAATCATTTGCCAGTTTTAATAGCTTTTCAGCCTCTTCAACAGTATTTGCAATTGGTTTTTCTATAAAAATGTGCTTTCCTTTTTGAATTGCTTCAGCAGCACAATCATAATGAGAAAGTGTAGGTGTTACTATATCTACTACATCAACAGCTGCTATTAGATCTTGCATTGATGAAAAATAAGTATATCCAAACTCTTCAGCCACTTTTTTTGCATTTGTTTCGTCAGGATCATAGAATCCAACGAGTTCGTATTTTTCAGATTGTTGTATGAGTCTTAAATGAATTTTACCAAGATGACCAGCACCTAGTACACCAGCTTTTAGCATAAGCTTATTTGTTTTGAGCAAAAATAAGATTATTGAGTCATTCTTCCATAAAAAACAATGATAATCATCTAGCTTTTTTTTAAGATTCTCAATCTTAATATGCGCAAGAATATGTATTTTTAGCTTCCAAAACTAACTAGAGTGAAGGATACATTTAAGCATCAGGGAATGAGAAATCAACTCGCTGAAATAATAAGTTCTAAAGGAATTAAAGATGAAAGAGTGCTCAATGCAATTCGTAAAATTCCGAGACATTTATTTATGGATAGTAGTTTTGAAGACCATGCCTATAAAGATAAAGCATTTCCAATAGCAGCTAATCAAACAATATCACAGCCTTACACAGTAGCTTTTCAAACAGAATTATTAACAATTCAAAAAAATGATAAAATTCTAGAAATAGGAACAGGAAGTGGTTACCAAACTGCAATGTTATTAGAATTAGGCGCTAAAGTATATTCTATAGAACGTCAAAAAGAACTTTTTAAACGTACTAATTTATTTCTTCCTAAAATTGGATACCTCCCAAAGAAATTAATTTTTGGAGATGGGTATAAAGGATTGCCCCAAGAAGCTCCTTTTGACGGAATTATTGTAACCGCTGGGGCTCCTTTTGTCCCTAAACCTTTATTCTCACAATTAAAAATAGGAGGGAAGATGATAATTCCAATTGGCGATGCAGAACAAGTAATGACCTTATATACTCGTAAATCTGAAAAAGAATTTGAAAAACAAGAATTGGGTTCTTTTCGTTTTGTTCCTTTATTAGAAGATAAGAATTAGTATTTTGAATAAAAAAATTAAGATGAAAGAACCAAAATTAAATATATCAATTATAATTTTCCTGACTCCTTATTGAAAGATTCTTAAAAACTTCAGCCCAAATATAAGACCGTCTTCTCTAAAACCACCTTGGTAAGAACGTACATAATCGAGTCTTAGAAAACGAAATTTACCCCACCCAAGATTGTCAATACCTATATAAAATTCTGAATACGGCTTATTTTCATTGGTAGCTAATAAATTAGTCCCGGCGACTAAATTATAGTTTAGTTTATTAATCCCTGGTATTTTCCCTAAAATGTATCCTTTGAAATTATGCTCTAGATGTCCTTCAAAATAAGAGTCGTTGGTACTCAATTCATAATAAGGCAATAGATTAAAACTATTTAAATAATTGTTTGCAGTTCCAATTCTAGTCTCATTACCATTAAAATGTTGGAAATCTACAAATGTTAATTCATCACTGTCTAAGAAAGTACCAGCACGAAAATTATAGCCTAGTTGCCCTTTATTTGCTAAGTCAATATTTTGAGTTAAACGCACTCTTATTTGTGAAAAACTCAATGCTTCATCACTGGCAGCAAAACCACCTTCATAAGTTATAAAAAGCGTTGGAAACTGATTATTTCTAAGTGTATATTTTGCATCAGGATAGCTTAGATAATCTTGTTTGAATCGAATTCTCCCGGTAGCGATAAACTTTACGATATTATGACTATCAAATGGAGGAGTATTAAAATCATTAGGCAACAAAGGATTATTTGAAGTGAATTCATCTTCAAACTCTGTATTGAATAAAGCATTTCTACGTTCATATGATATTGAACTAAAAAGGCGAACTCCATTAAAAATCTCTTCAGTATAATCCAACCTAATAAATGTTTTATCAAACAACTTTATAAAATTATTTTCAAAAACTAAAGAACTCACTGTATTAATAAGTGGTGATATAGGATCAGCTTCATTAAATTGCGTAGCTTCAATTCCGCCAGAGAGCGTTAAAATAGGTCTGGAGAAATTATTAAACTTATAACTTATAGAACCATTGGCTCGTAATCTATCATCTGAAAAGCCGTAATTAAAATTACTGTTGATACGCAACCATTGCCCTTTCTCTTCATAATTTTTAAAATAACGTAACCCAATAGTAGAATGCCATCCTTGAACACTATTGTATTGCGTAGCAAACAGTGGAGAATTTAAACTTAATTGCCAATCTTTATAGGAGTTTTTAAAAGTATATCCAAAAAAGAAGTTCCCTACTTTAAATTTATTGTTTTTTTGATCTAAAGAATCTAAATATGGTTTAGATTTTCGAATCACTTGTATGCTATCTTTTTTTACATAATCTGTAGCTTCTTCATTCGTTAAAGGTACTGGGCGAATTTTATCCCAAAAGGAATCGTCTTTTTTATTGGCGTCTTTTTCAAAGGAAACGACTTCTCTACTAAAGGTAGATTTATCAAATGCAGGTTGAAAATTATAATTGCTATATACTGCGGTGAAACGACCATCTCCTTTAATTCCAAAAATACCAAAACTAACATCAAATACCTGCGATCGTAATACCCATATTTTATCGTTATCTGAGAAGGAATAATTTTGTTTAAAATTAATAGTTTCTATAACTGGAGTTTGCGCTTGCTCTCCTGTTAATTTAAATTCTACAGCGTATAATGACCAATCATCTTCTACAATATATAAATACCCTTCACCAACTCTATCTTTAGGACGCTTTGGAGTTACTTTTACTTTATTAATTAAATTTTTCCTGTCATCATAGAATGTTCCTTCTAGTTTATACCTGTAATAATTAAAAGCATAATCTGCAATTGGAGATACTAAATTTGTAGTATTAAAGTCTATTGTATTTTGGTAAAAACTAAAATTTACTTCAGAAGCACTATTAAAGCTAAACCCATTGTCGCTACCACTTACTTTGGATGCAATAATTTTTTCTTTAAAAGAATTGGGTTTTTTGTAGGTGAGTTCAGACCTGGTTTCAGATAAATAAATAACCCCACTTCTGGTAGAATCTAGACCTCCACCAAAGTCACCAAGATCTTGCCCTAAAATTCTATCAGGAGCATCTTTTAATCTATAGATACCTCTAGAGTAGAAATCACTTGTGAATTCGTTTATTTTATCTAGATTTATTTGACGATTCTCAATGGTTTTTCTAATGATTTCATTTGCTGGATTTTCTTCGGCATTAACAACAACTTCTGCTAACGAAACAGATTCTTCTATTAATGTAACATCTAAGTTATAAGGAAATTTATTGATGGTAATTTCTTTATTAGAAGTTTTAAATCCTAAGTATTGAAAAACAATAGTGTAGGTGCCTTTTTTGTTAATATCCAATTGATATACTCCTAGTTCATTAGTAGTTGTGCCTGTATAAGTGCCTTTAATAAATATATTGACATAAGGTAATTTATTATTGTCCTTATCTGTTACTACTCCTTTAATTTGAGAAAATAATTGTGTGTGAATAAAAAAGCAAAAAGCTAGGGCTAAGAGTATTTTAATTTTCATTTAGATGTTACGTTAATTTTGCTATTCGTAGATAAGATGCGTTTTTTATCAAAAAGGTTGCCTAAAGGGTTTAAATTTTTCAATTAAAATTTAATGAAGTAACTAAATCTTTGTTTTTATCGAAATTCTTTTTTGATCCGATCAAGATTACGTTTATTATCACGATCTTTTATAGTTTCTCTCTTGTCATATAATTTTTTTCCTTTTCCTAGAGCAATAATCATTTTGGCAAATCCATTATCATTAATAAACAAACGCAGAGGAACAATGGTCATACCAGAATTTTTCACTTCCTTATGAAGCTTTTTTAATTCTTTTTTATTGAGCAATAATTTGCGTTCACTCTTAGGTTTATGATTGTAATGACCTCCATATAAGTATTCTTCAATAAACATATTGATAACAAAAAGTTCTCCATTTTCATTGAATTCACAAAAGCTTTCGGCTATAGATGCTTTGCTTAAACGAATAGATTTTATTTCTGTACCAGTAAGCACAATACCGGCAGTATACTTATCTAAAATTTCGTATTCGAAACGAGCTTTTTTATTCTGGATGTTAATATTTTTCTGCATGGAAGATCAAAGGTAACAACATTTATTGAATTGATTTTTATTTAACTCAAATGAATATTGAGTATATATAGGTTTATCAAGTAAACTTTTTTTAACGTTATGTTAGAAACTGTTTTCCGACTCAATAGGTAATTTAACAACCTTAAACACAATATTTATGCGTAATTATTTTATTCTCTTTGCTGTTTCAACTTTATTTTTATCGTGCAAAAAAAAAGAAACTCCTGATAATGAGTCCATTACCGTATCAGAAGTGGCTAGAATTATAAATGAAACTATAAAAGTAGCGGGAGGACCTGTTTTTAAAAAATCTAAAATAACGTTTGACTTTAGAGGAAAAACATATGCATCTTATAGAAATAATGCAGGTATAGAAATGAGCAGATTGACAATAGATACTGCTAAAGGAAAAATAAAAGATATTGTCCTTCCTAACGGATTTAAAAGATTAATAAATGATGAAATTGTAACGGTTCCAGATTCTATGGCCGTTCGATATTCAAATTCTGTAAATTCTGTTCATTACTTTGCGTATTTGCCTCAAGGGCTTAATGATAAGGCAGTGAATAAAGAATTATTGGGAGAAGTAACTATTAAAAATATTCCTTATTATAAGATTAAAATTACTTTTGATCAAGAAGGTGGAGGAGTAGACTTTGATGATATTTTTGTTTATTGGATAAATAAAGAAAACTATAAAATTGATTATTTAGCATATGAATTTCATGTAGATGGAGGAGGTGTTCGTTTAAGAGAAGCTTATAATGAACGTTATATAGGTAACCTTCGTTTTGTCAATTATAACAATTATAAGCCCATTGATGCATCAAGCAATGTAAAAGATATGGACAAGGCATTTGAAGAAAATAATTTAAAACTACTTTCTAAAATTGAACTTGAAAATATAAATGTTATTAATTCTTCTAATTAATAAAAAGCAAATTGCTAGTTACAGAAGCATCTATAATAGTTACTATATATAGGTTCCCATTATTAGCGTCATCTATTTGATCGTATGTTTTGTTTGCTAATAATGTATTAACCATTGCAGGGGTTGTATTGCTATGTCCGACTATAAGAATTGTTTTTCCCTTTAAACTCTCCTTTAAAGCATTTAAATCAAAACTTCTAGGATCATAAGTAATCACTTCTAATTTATTTTTATAGGCAGTAGGGGATGCTGTTTGTTGTGTTCTGTTCTGTTATAAGGAGTAGCATATACGGCATCAAATTTTATATTTTTAAAAACTTCTGCCCATTTCAATGCTCTAGAGAGTCCATCTTGTGTAAGAGAAGGGTTTCTATCTTCTTTATTACTTCTATCTTTTTCTGCATGACGAATAAAATAAAAGGTAGTGGTTTCTTCATTTTGAGAAAAAATAGGAACGCTATAGATTAAGACTAAAAGGGTAAAAATAATTTTTCGCATCTGTATTATATTTAATGAACAAGATATGCAATTTTTAAATGCAATAAGTTTATTCAAATGAAAAGCTTTTAATAAACAACCAACACTCCTTAACTATCCCATACTTTTAATGATTATTGAAAGAAAAACGATTACATTTTTTAAGAAAATTGATTTATTGTGTTTTTTTTTAAACTTTAACATTTCGCTTGAAACATCGATTAAATAACATTTTTTTACGATTAAGAGCACAAAATTATCGTTTAAGTGCAATAAAAAACTGAGATTTAGTTGGAGATTATTCAATTAATGAGTAGTTTTAATCATCAATTAATAAAAAACAATGATGCCTATGACTTAAATTTACTTCTGCAAAACCTACTTTTTTACTGGCTAATAACCTTTTTATTTTTTACCCCAAAAAATATTACCATGAGACAAAAATTACACCAAACAGTAAGGTGGATACTATGCTGTTTATTTATGACCATTTTTCAATTTAGTAGAGCCCAAACACTAAATGCCCCTGAACTATCTTTTGCCTATGCTTGTGTATCTGATAATTTTAATAGCTTCGACGCCATAATAAGTTATGAAACAAGTATATTTAACTCGGATAATGTATTCCATTTAGAATTATCAGATGCAACAGGTAATTTTGATAGCCCTAAAATTTTAACTTCAATTACAGACGAAAACTCTTCTTTTGATTTTGAAACTACATTTTCTTTCCCTAGAAATGTGGCTGGAGAGAATTATAAAGTAAGAGTTCGATCTACTTCACCTGAAAGAATAGGTCCATCATCAAACTCTTTTGATGCCTTTTTTGTTCCAGATGTTCAATTAATATTAAATGATTTTGAAGACATTACCATTTGCGGTGGTGGATCTGCAGAGATTTCATTAAATCATGATATAGCAGCATCTTATATATGGTATAAAGACAATTCTTTTTACAAAGAAACAGGAAGTAGTATAGAAATAACCACATCAGGGGAATATCATGCAGAAGCTTATATGGGAGATTGCACAGGAACATTACATTCTAATATTGTTATTGTAAATTTTGGGGAAGAAATAGAAGCAAAAATAGAAGGAAGTTCTGTGGTTGATGCTTGTGTAGGTACAACACATACTTTAGCAGCAGTTACAGATAATGAATTTTTAGATTACAAATGGTTTAAAGACGGGATAGAATTGACGAGCTTGCCATCATATCTCCCTGAATTAGCTATTGAAGTATCTGGTGATTCTTATGGAACCTACAGTCTTTCTCTTACTAACGAAGGAGGTTGTGAAGCCATGTCTAATACTGTTCTATTAAGAGAACCTACTACTAATACAATGGTAACTGCTATTTCTCCTTTAGAATCTATTTTAATAGGTGAAAACTCTGTTACTCTAAAAATTTCTACCACTGCTTCAAATCCTCGAATCTCATGGTTTAAAGGGGAAGAACTTGTTGCAAATGGTATTTCTCCTGAATTAACTATAAATGAACCGGGAAGTTATCATGCCAAAGTTTCAGCTCCTGGTTCATGTTTAGGATTGGTGGCATCACAAACATTTAAAGTTTTTGACCCTATTTCATTTGCAGTTATTATTGATAGTGAAGAAAACTATAATGCCTGTGAAAGTACACATACACAAATAAATATTAAATCACTTATTGCCAATGCTGTCACTGGATTTGAACAAGTTGTTTTACCAACTCAACTAAATCGTTTTCAATTTAATTGGACATTTAATAATGCAACAATAAATGAAACGGGATCATCTTATAATGTAGTTAATTATAATAACAACGGAATATACCAGTTGGAAGCGCATTTAAATGATATTACATTTACCTCTAATGAACTAGATATTCGATTGGCATTACCAGAATTAACTATAAACTCAGATTCAGATTTAATTTGTAGTAATGGAGGTGAAGCAGTACTAACAGCTTCTGTATACGAAAATGCTATCTATGAGTTTTACAAAGACAACCAATTAATAGAAGAAACAACATCTCATACAATTTCAGTTTCTGAAGCAGGTATTTTTCATGTTCGTGTAGTCTTAAACGGATGTTCATCAATATCCAATGAGATAACTATTAAACCATTTGGAGAAAACCTTATTTCAGTGTTCCCTTCTGAAAAAATAGTAATTTCCCCAAACTCATTTGAAACGGTTTTTGCATCTGGTGGTGATACTTATGTATGGAAAGATACTGAGGGAACTATAGTTTCTTCTTCAGACTCATTTCGAGTAACTGCACCAGGAACGTATTATTTAATTGCGACAAAAGATGGTTGTGAAGTATCAAAAGAAGTAACTGTAGAATTGCTAGAAGTTGTTGAAGTGCCAAATATTATTAGCCCTAATCAAGACAATATTAACGACAAATGGGTATTGCCTGCTAAATTCATTAATGATCCAGCTGTAGAAGTAACTATTTGTGATAATTATGGGACACCAGTTTTAAAAACGAAGTCTTACCAGAATAATTGGCCGGAAAATTCGTTAACAAACAGAAATGAATCATCTATTTATTATTATTTAATCCAAAAAGATGGAAAAGCCATTAAAAAAGGATCAATTACTGTAGTGAATAGATAAAAATATTGTTTTAGCAACATGCCCCATGCTTAAAAAATGTTTTTTAATCTTGACCTGTCTTATATTCAGTGGAGTATTATATTCCCAGAGGACGACTTTACCCGTAGATTGGAGGCAGCATAATCTCTCAAAATACAATGCTAATGTTTTTAATCCTGCATTATCATTTGTAAGAAATGAAGGAACCAACTTAAGCTTATGGGGAAGATTACAATGGGTAGGTATTGAAAATTCTCCAACTACTTATTTAATAAACTACAATGGAAGAATAGGAGAGCGCTCTGGAGCTGGATTGGCTTTATTTCAACATAATATTGGGTTATTTACAGACTCAGGATTAATGGTGAATTATGCTAGAGGAATTCAATTGGCTAGAAAGTCATGGTTAACTTTTGGAGTTAATCTAGTAGGTTTACGAAGAGGTCTAAATCAAGCAAGTTTTATTACACCAGAACCAGATCCTTTATTATTGAATAGCGACCAAGATTTTATTCTGGCTGTAATGCCGGGGATTAATTTGACATTAAATAGTTTTAATTTTGGATTTTCTTCAGAAAATCTTTTTGATTATAACTTCACCATTTCAGATCAACAAACAGATTTTTCAGATAAAATATTTTTAGGGTATGTAAGCTATGATTACCAATTAACAAATCGTGGAAATGCAGCTTGGAATAATGCTATTTTTAGAACAACAGTTTATGGAAAAACGATCCCTAATCAAGATACGCAATACGGAGTACAAGCTTTTATAGATGTACCTAAATATGGCTGGGCACAATTAGGATACAATAATTTTTATGGAATAGCAGGAGGTTTGGGTGCCAGAGTTACTGATGGCATTTCTGTAGGGTTTTTAGTTGAAACAGGAACCAATACGACTAGCGCTTTTGGAGCAACTTATGAAGTAACTGCAGCGATTGAATTTGGAAAAAGAACATCTCAATTTAAAAATAATGATAAACCTATATCATTTAAGGAAGGGCCAAAGCCGAAGAAAAAACAAAAAAGTTCAAAAATAAATAAAGAGACAAATAAAAAAGCTTTAATTGTAAGCACTCCTTCTGAAAAAATTATAGATACTACACAGCTAAGTAATAAGAGTATTCAAGATATTGAATTAGAAAAATTGACTTCTATAGATAGAGATACTGATAAAAAGATTTTGAATAAAGTTTTTAAATCAGGTAATGCTAACCCTCGTTATAAGTCTGTTGAACGAATAGAAGGTGTAGAATATGGTTTTTATTTGGTAGTAAATGTATTTTCTCAAAAGAAATATTTTGATTTATTCATGAGACTTTTAAAAAATCAAGGACTAGCTCCTAAATATTTTTTTAATGCAGAAAATAATTATTACTATGTATACTTAAGAAAATACGATAAACTATCACAGGTAGAGAAAGATCGTAGAACTAAGTATAATGGTAGATACGCAGGTGAAACCTGGATCTTATGGGTTAGAAACAATTAGGGAGAAATAAAGACTTTACTTTCAAAAAAAACATATTTATTCTATTCTAATTATCAACAATTTAACCTTAATGTTAATTAATTTGTTAATTAGTTTAACGAAAAAGATACATTAGGTCTCGAAAACCTCAATTTTTTTTGATTTCTTTGATATAATGTTAAGATTTGGGGCTTTCTTAATGTTTTTCTTTTTTACCACTATAGCGATTTCTCAAAGTGAGGATGTTATAGTGAGCACCCCTGACTTCAGACAACAGAATCTTACAAGATACAATGCAAGCCTTCTTAATCCTACCTATTCATTCATTGGTAATGAAAATCCTAAAATAGCTACCTGGGGAAGAATACAATGGTCTGAATTAGAAAATTCACCTACTACATTTTTCACAAACTATAGTGGTAGGATAGGAGATTATACAGGTGTGGGTTTAGGTGTTTTTCAACATGACACAGGTTTTTTTACCAACATAGGCCTTATTGCTAATTATTCAAGAGGGTTTAAAATTGGTGAAGACTCATGGATAACACTTGGATTAAATGTAATCCCATCTAGAAGAACATTAGATAGAAATAATTTTACAGCAGAAGAGTTTAACATGCTCTCTAATAATGATAGTGATGATTTTTTTCTAACACTTTTCCCAGGAATAAGTATCACTTTAGGAAAGTTTAATGTAGGCTTTGCTTCAGAAAATTTGGTAGATTATAATTTCTCCACATCGGAACAAGAAACAGATTTTGATAATAAAATTTATATTGGACACGCAAGTTATGACTTTCGTTTTCCCTCTGCAAGAGGTGCTTTTTTAGATAATGCATTACTTAGAGCTACCTTATTTACTAAAAGTGTCCCTATTCCTAATGAAGAAACTCAATTTGGAGGAAATTTACTTTTGGATGTCAAAAATGGATGGATGCAAGTAGGTTATAACAGCTTTTACGGTGCATCAGTGGGTTTAGGAGGTAAATTATTTAGAACGCTAGCCATAGGAGGATTAGTTGAACTAGGAAATGCAGGACAGAGTGAAACATTGGGACCTACCTATGAATTTACAGCAGCTATAGAATTTGGAGGTGGGAGACCATCTTCAGGATTTAAGGGACCAAAAAAGAAGAAAAAGAAGAAAAAACAACCACAGAAAAAAGCAGCTGAAAAAGAAAAATCTGTTATTAATATTAATGAAATAAATATAGATCTTTTTCCAATCAGAGGAGGTGGTACTAGAGACACTGTATACATAAGAGATACTGTTTATATTGATAACGGAAATCTACCGCGAAATAAGGAATTAAGAGAGAAATTTTATGGTCCAGGAGAAGAGAATGACCGTTATATGGTTATAGATGGAATAAACGGGGTAGATTATGGCTTTTATCTTGTAGTAAACGTATATGAAACCATGAAGTATTTTAGAATGTTTATGAATTATTTAAGCAATAGAAATTTAGATCCCAAATATTTTTATAATAATAAAAATAAATACAGATATGTTTATTTGAAAAAATATGAAACATTAAAGGAAATAGAAGAAGCTCGATCTAGTAATTATAATGGAAGATATAATGAAGAAACTTGGATTTTATGGGTTCGTGAAAAAAAGTAGTACCCGATGTTAGCTTAATTAATGAACGGTTTTAAGGATATGAAAAAGGAGTTTTTTGCTAAGCTAATATTTTTTGGATCCTCATTATCGCTATGCAGTCAAATCGAACAAACCACTACTATACCTTCAGATTTTCGTCAACATAACCTAACTATATTTAATAAAAGCTTACTAAACCCTGTATTTTCTTATTTAGATTCAGAGCGTCAACAAATAGCAGTTTGGAGTAGATTTCAATGGACAGGTTTAGAATTGCCTCCTACGTCAATCTTTGCAAACTATAATAGAAGAGTAGAAGAGCATAATGGTATTGGAATTGGAGTATTTCAACATGACTTTTCGATTTTTACAACAAACGGATTGCTTTTAAATTACGCTAGGATTTTTTATTTAAATAGAGAAACAAGTCTTACTATAGGAGTAAATGTTATTCCTACACAACGTACAATAGATCGTAATAATTTTTCTGTTGAAGAGTTTACTATGATTCCTGAAACTTTGCTAGAAGATAGTTACTTAGTAACTGTAGCACCAGGTATTAACTTTTCATATAAAAGATTTAATATTGGAGTTGCTTTAGAAAACTTATTAGATTATAATTTAACGCAATCAGATTCCGAAACTTCTTTTAGTGATAAGATATTTTTGACACATGCTAGTTATGATTTTTTTATTAAATCTCCCTACGTGATCCTTGAGAATGCAGAATTGCGAATTAATAGCTATTTTAAAACAACTCCAACTATTGATAATCAAGTAGGTGTAAATCTTTTGTTACGTTCAGGTGCAGGATGGTTACAAGCAGGTTACGATAGTTTTTATGGACCTTCTATTGGGGTAGGGGTAAAATTATTTGAAACACTTTCTATAGGTGGATTATTAGAATTTTCAGGCAATAACGCAATAGATAATACCATAGGTTTAGATCTTGGACCCACTTTTGAATTAATAGCAGCATGGGGATTTTTAGTTAATAATACATCAAGAAGAAGAAAATCCTTTTCAGGACCTGTAAAAAAGAAAAAGAGAAAAGAGATTTTTAAAAAAACTGAAACAAGTTCGAATATCAATACGAAAATAGTAGAAACAATTACAGAAGAAGAATTTAAAGAAAAAAACAAAGAAGGCAATAAGTATAGCTTATTGAAGGAGGTAGAAGATATAGCCCCTGGTTTTTATTTAATTGTCAATGTGTATCGAACTAAAAAATATTTTAATGCTTTTATCGAAAAATTGACAAAAGATGGTTTGTCTCCTAAATCTTTTTTCAACGAAAAAAACAATTATCGATATGTGTATTTAAAACGTTATGATCTTTTAAAAGATAGTGAAGCAGCCAGAGATAGTAAGTATAATAATAAATACACAGATGAAACTTGGATTTTATGGGTAAAGAAAAATGAATAAAATATTTCATGAATAATAAAAAAACCGGATTTCATAATGAGATCCGGCTCGTGTCAAATTAATAATTAAATAACGAATATATGCTAGTACTTCAGTTATTTAATGCTCTAAAGGTTTTTTAAAACTGCGATGCGTTCATGGAAATTATTAGTGTCAACAGGATGCTTAATAGCTCCAAATAATTTCATTAATTTATTTTCATGAGAAACTCTTTTTTTTGATAACAAATTATAGTGCGTAAACATACTCCATAATACAGCTTTTAGTTCAGTTTTTTCTTTGTTCCACATTCGTAATTCAACATATAGATTGGTATCTGAATATTCAAAAAGTTGAGAATCTATAGTTATAGTTTCCATAAGGAGAGCAGGTCTTAAATACGCTATTTGATGATTTCCAACTACCCAACTATTTCCTGTTTCTTGTGCATATGTATAAATATTTAAATTGTAATGTTTTGCTATTTGATCTTCTCTGGCATTCATAAAGTAATCTAAATATTTACTATTATTTAGATGATTAAACGGGTCACAGTCTTGAAATCTAATAAGAGCTTTATTTTCTGTAATTTTTAATAGCTTTTCCATGTTTTGCACATAAATACCTTTCGGTATATTTTTTGATAAAAATCAACTTTTCAATTCTCTAATAATCATTTGATCTATATGATTCATCATATCTTTTAAATAATCGTTATCTTTCATTGTATATGCTATAAACATAGCGCCTTCAATCATTGAAAAAATACGCTTGGCATACATCATAGAATTTACAGTAATTTTTATTTCATTAGTTGTTTTTCCTTCATCTATTATAGATGCGATGCCAGTTTGCATTTTTAAAATCACATATTTTATTCTGTCAATGAGAATTTCATGTTGATTATTTGCATCTATACCAATATTTAAAATGGGGCATCCACCTAAGTCTCTGCTATAATCATCATAATAGCGATAAAAATTAGTTAATATAAATAATTTTTGGATGGGCGATTGAGAGGTAATCAATTTACTTTCAATCTTTTCAAGTAATTTTTTAATATTATAATTTAGAGCAGCAAGTGCCAATTCTTCTTTATTCTTGAAATTGCCATAAAGCGCTCCTTTAGTTAATCCAGTTGCTTCTGTTAAATCATTCATACTGGTAGCAGCATATCCGTTTCTATTAAAGATAGGAGCTACGGTTTCTATTATAAATTGAGTGGTTTTTTGAGCTTTACTAAGCATAATGAATATAATTATAATATAAATATAAATAAAAAATACTAAATAGTATAATATTTAAAACCCCTTAACTGATTATATAGTTAAAGGGTTGTTAGTAAGGATTCTATATTATTTTTAATTTTCTATTAAACTGGTTTGATTTCTAAAAACCAATTTATCATCAAATTCATCGAGTAAAATAATACTATCTGTAGTAATTTTTCCGCCCAAGATTTCTTTGGAGAGCGCGTTAAGTATTTCTTTTTGTAACACTCTTTTAACTGGCCTAGCACCAAATTGAGGGTCAAATCCTTTTTTTGAAAGGTATATTATGGCCTCATTGGTAGCATCTATAGTAATCAGTTGTTTAGATACTGTTTGCGATATGTTTTTTAAATGTAATCGTACAATCTCATTAATATTATCAAGGTTTAAAGGCGTAAACATCACTATATCATCAATTCTATTTAAGAATTCTGGGCGTACAGTCTTTTTTAATAAGCTTAAAACTTCTACCTTAGATACCTCCATAGCACTATCTACATCCTTAACAGCTTCAAAAGTATCTTGTATAATGCTACTACCTATGTTACTAGTCATAATGATGATCGTATTTTTAAAATCTGCAATTCTCCCTTTATTATCGGTTAAATGTCCTTCATCTAATACCTGTAATAAAATATTAAATGTATCTGGATGTGCTTTTTCTATTTCATCTAGTAAAACTACAGAATACGGTTTGCGTCGTACCGCTTCTGTAAGTTGCCCTCCTTCATCGTACCCTACATAACCAGGAGGAGCCCCTATCAAACGACTTACCGAGTGTCTTTCTTGATATTCACTCATATCTATTCGAGTCATAGCTGTATCGTCATCAAATAAATATGCTGCTAATGCTTTTGCCAGTTCTGTTTTACCAACTCCAGTTGTTCCCAGAAATAAGAAAGATCCAACAGGACGTTTCTCATCTTGCAAACCAGCTCTACTTCTTCTAATTGCATCAGAAACAGCTTCAATAGCTTCATCTTGTCCAATTACTCGCTTGTGCAGCTCTTTTTCTAAAACTAAAAGTTTTTCGCGTTCGCTTTGTACCATTTTAGTTACTGGAATTCCTGTCCATTTTGCTATTACTTCGGCAATATCTTCATTAGTAACTTCTTCTTTGATTAATGAATCTTCCGATCGATTTAATAATGTTGTTTGAAGTGTATTTAAACGCTCTTCTGTTTCTTCTATTTTTCCATATCGCAGCTCAGCAACTTTTCCATAATCTCCGTCTCGTTCTGCTCTATCTGCTTCTAATTTATAATTCTCTATAGTTTCTTTAGTGCTTTGAATTGTATCTACCAATTCTTTTTCACCTTGCCATTTTGTGAATAATTCATTTCTCTCTTCTTTAAAATTTGCAAGGTCTGTATTCAACAATTTTAATTTATTTTGATCCTTTTCTCGTTTAATTGCTTCAATTTCGATCTCTAACTGCATTACCTTTCTATCTAAAACATCAAGTTCTTCAGGTTTAGAATTGATTTCCATACGCAATTTTGAAGCCGCTTCGTCTATTAAATCGATAGCCTTATCTGGCAAAAATCGATTAGTTATATAACGTTGCGACAATTCTACAGCAGCTATAATGGCTTCATCTTTTACCCTCACTTTATGGTGCGCTTCATATTTTTCTTTAATCCCCCTTAAAATGGATATAGCACTTTCATTGTCAGGTTCATCTACCATCACTTTTTGAAAACGACGCTCAAGTGCTTTATCTTTTTCAAAGTATTTTTGGTATTCATCTAACGTAGTAGCGCCTATGGCTCTTAATTCACCTCTTGCCAAAGCAGGTTTTAAAATATTAGCAGCATCCATAGCTCCTTGCCCTCCTCCAGCACCTACTAATGTGTGTATTTCATCTATAAATAGTACAATAGCCCCATCTGATGTTGTAACTTCTTTGATAACAGCTTTTAAGCGTTCTTCAAATTCACCTTTATATTTGGCCCCAGCAATTAAAGCTCCCATATCTAAAGAATAAATTTGCTTTTCCTTTAGATTTTCAGGAATATCTCCTTGAACGATACGATGGGCAAGTCCTTCAGCGATGGCTGTTTTTCCAACGCCAGGTTCTCCAACTAGCATAGGATTATTTTTTGTTCTGCGCGATAGTATTTGAAGAATACGTCGTATTTCTTCATCTCGTCCAATGACAGGATCTAACTTCCCATTACCGGCTAGTTCATTTAAATTCTTAGCATATTTATTTAAAGAGTTATAAGTATCTTCTGCACTGGTAGATGTAACATTCTCCCCCTTACGCAATTCTATAATTATCTTTCTAAATTCTTCGTATTGTATTCCTTGATCTTTTAAAATTTGAGCAATTTTACTTTTTGATTTTAAAATGGCCAGTAACAAATGTTCTATAGATACAAAGTCATCATTCATTTTTTTAGCGATACCATTTGCTTCATTAAGCATAGCCCCAGCACCTCTGGAAAACATAATTTCTCCTCCCGAAACTTTTGAAAAACTACTTAAAGTACTATCTAGAATTTGCTGAAGTAATGTAGTATTAATGCTTAACTTTTTAAGAATATAGGGCAGTACATTTTCATCTATTTCTGAAATTGCTTTAAAAACATGTTCATTTTCTATTTGTTGATGTCCATACGTTTGCGCTATTTGTTGTGCTTGTTGTATAGACTCTTGTGATTTTATAGTGAAATTATTTAAATTCATAATATTCTTTTTTTGATTTTAAGTCAATAGTTATTCCAATACAAATCATAAGACAAAATGACTTGTTTTATAGTGTTTTTAAAGACAAAATGACGTATTTTTGCATAGATTACAGATGTAAGGTGCTCTTTTATAAAGCGACTGTTTATTTTGAAGTTTATAATTATGATAGAACAAAAACCACCTTTTCCGCCATTCACTGAAGCAACTGCAAAACAAAAAATTCAAACTGCAGAAGATGGGTGGAATTCAAAAAATCCTCAAAAAGTTTCGATGGCTTATACAGAGGATACAGAATGGAGAAACAGAGATATATTTGTTAATGGGAGAGCAGATGTTCAAAAATTCTTAGAAAACAAATGGGAAAAAGAGCTCGATTATAAATTAAAAAAAGAATATTGGGCACACACTGATAACAAAATAGCAGTACGTTTTGAATATGAATACCGCAATACATCTGGACAATGGTTTAGGGCTTATGGAAATGAAAACTGGGAGTTTAATAAGCACGGTCTTATGGAAAAAAGATATGCAAGTATAAATGATTTACCGATTAAGGAATCTGAAAGAAAATTAAAATAAAGTAAAATGGGATTGTTTGATAGATTAATGAGCGGTGGTAGTGCCGCAGATAATTCTAAAGTAAATTGGACGGCTTTAACGAGTATAGATCAATTAGACACTATTGTAACGGAAAGTAAAGAACAGACAATTGCTGTTTTTAAACACAGTACAAGATGTGGAATTAGTAGAATGGTATTGAAAGGATTTGAAAATGATTTTGATCTTGAGAATGATCAAGTAAAATTGTACTTTCTAGATTTACTTAACAACAGAGATATTTCTAATGAAATTGCTTCACGTTTTAATGTATGGCACGAAAGCCCTCAATTACTAGTTTTTAGCAAAGGGAAAATAGTATATCATACTTCGCATAGTAATATTCAAGCAGATAAATTAAAAGAATTGATATAAAGAATATTCTATATAGAATTCTAAAATGTATGTTTTTTGACAATGCTTTTGAGTCGTTTTTTTAAATCTTCTCCTGCATCATAGACCATTTGTTCATTAGTAGGGAAAGCTACTTCTTCGGCGTTTAATAATGGTAAATAAGTGTCATCAAGAGCTCTTTTATCACCATCATAATCTGCGAAGTAATGCTCAAAAACAAATTCACTACCTATAGGATATGAATTTAAAACTTGCTTCGTTTCTAAATTTTTATAAATTACATTCCCAGTTACTTGTACTGCTTTAAATTGAGTAAACTCATACAATGTACAATGTACTTTTTTAAATTTATCAACTTTTATTCTATTGCCTAAACTATCTTTTACAATATCCCCTTCTTTATTATACAAGTACTTCCATCCATCTTTAATCAATTTCTCTTTAACAATTTCTTTTTCTCTTATTTGTTCAGGAGAAATATTAATTTCTTTAAAAGCAAGCTCCATCTCATAATCATAATTGATTTCATTTTGAGGATTATTATGATAGACTGTCCAAAGATCGTTTATACCATAGGTGTTGAAATTTAGCATTTCATTCTCCAAACGCTCAGGAATAATTACTTGCGAATCATTATATAAAGCTACCTTGATAAAATCTATTCCTTTTTGATGTGCTGTTTGCATTTTTACATTGACATCTTTAAAGCCAGGGTTTATATCGTTTAAATAATTGAAATCTCTGTATGCTTTTCTATAATCTAACTTATTTCTACTACTAGTCAATAAAGACGATGCATTGCCATAAAGATAATTTGATAACTTAGTTTTAGTAGTTACTATTTGATTATTATAATCTTCAAATTTAAATACAGCTTGCCTATTTTCCTCATTTAAATAAAGTGGGAGTAAAGGTTTTATAAGTTCTTGTCTATTTCGCAAACTTAAATACGTATTATAAATATTTTCAAGATTAGCAGGGTTATTGTCTTTTAATAAAAAAATGATTTTTTCTAAATCTCTACTTGTTATTTTTTCATAAGCTTCTTCAAGTTGATATATATAAACTTGATTCCCTTTTCTGGTTTTATTATTCTTTAACTTATTTAAAGCAATATTAATACTAGCACTATAATTACCAGTATTAAGAGCTTTCTGAGATCGTTTAGCACTATTACAAGCTAATAATATGCTAAGAACGCATAAAGAGAGTATTATTTTTTTCATACTAGTTGGGTTTGGTTTATTGGGGGAATAAATCAATTCTGATGCCAAAATATTTATGAATAACGCTAATAATATGTAAAACATGTGTTTATCAATAATTTATAGTTAATAAAAAAATAAAGAGTTTATTTTTTTTCAATGGTAATTGAAGGTAAAAGTTTTGTATTAACCTCTCCAAATCCAATTCGAATATTATCGTTTGAACAATACCCTTTCATAGTTACAGTATCATTATCATTAATAAACTTTCGCTCTGTACCATCTTTCATTTTAATAGACCGTTCACCTCTCCAGCTGAGCTCTAACATTGAGCCATATGAATCTGGCGTTGGTCCAGAAATAGTACCACTACCCATCAAATCACCACTATTTACCTTGCATCCATTTATAGTATGGTGTGCTAATTGTTGAGCCATGTTCCAATACATATACTTAAAATTTGATTTTGCAACTGTGACGGCTTCTCCATTTTCAGGAGTAATAGCTACTTCTAAATGTATATTATAATTCTTTTTCCCTTTGTATTGAAGATAAGGAAGAGGTGTTGGTTCTTGTTTAACACCTTCTACCTTAAAAGGCTTCAAAGCATCCATAGTAACAATCCAAGGAGAAATAGAAGAAGCAAAGCTTTTGGATAGGAAAGGCCCCAATGGCACATATTCCCATTTTTGAATATCTCTTGCACTCCAGTCATTGAATAAAACCATTCCAAAAATATAATCTTCAGCCTCTTCTATATTAATGGGCTCTCCCATCACATTTGCATCTGTGGTTATAAAAGCCATTTCTAATTCAAAGTCAACCATTTTTGAAGCTCCAAAAATAGGAGATGTTCCTTGAATAGGTGCAGTTTGACCTATGGGTCTATGAACTGGTATTCCTGAAGGTATAATTGTAGAGCTTCTACCATGATAACCTACAGGAATGTGTAACCAATTAGGTAATAACGCATTATCCGGATCTCTAAACATGGTTCCTACATTGGTTGCATGTTCTTTACTTGAGTAAAAATCTGTATAATCTCCTATTTGTACTGGAAGCTGCATTTCAATTTCATCTAATGTAAACAACACAATGTCTCTGTGTTTATCATTTTCTTTTAATGCAGAGTTATTTATATCAAAAATATCTCCAATTCTATTCCTTACCAACCGCCATGTTTTCTTTCCATCAGAGATAAAATCATTTAAAGTATCTTGAAGAAAAATATCGTCTGTTAATGGTATCTCATCAAAGTATCCTAATTGGTGCAACGCACCTAAATCTATAGCATAATTTCCAATTCTAGTGCCTATCGTAATAATATCATCTCGAGTTAAAAAAACTCCGAAAGGAATGTTTTGAATTGGAAAATCTGAATTAGCGTCTACGTGTAACCACGTTTTTCTGTCTGGATTATTGGTTGTGTCTGGCATGGCTTTGGATTTAAGTTCTATACAATATTATGAAATAATAGCTTTTAATAGTAACTTTTTAATACAATTTTTAAAGTTTAGCAAGGCGCTATTTTAATGTGAAAAAAATGTTAGTATGTTTAAAAAATTAAGGCTATCAATTAAGTGTTTTTTCATAATTTCGCACTATCATTAGATGCTTTAAACTATAATTAAAATGCAACGAGACGAACAAATTTTTGAATTGATCCAAGCAGAAAAAGAAAGACAAACAGGTGGGCTAGAATTGATAGCATCAGAAAATTTTGTTAGTGACCAGGTAATGGAAGCTGCAGGATCTGTTCTTACCAATAAATATGCAGAAGGATACCCTGGGAAACGATATTATGGAGGTTGTGAAGTTGTAGATGAAGTAGAGAGTATTGCTATTGAAAGAGCGAAAGCTTTGTTTGGAGCTGCATGGGTAAATGTACAACCACATAGTGGATCTCAAGCTAATACAGCAGTGTATGCAGCTTGCCTTAAACCTGGAGACAAAATTTTAGGCTTTGATTTATCACACGGAGGACATTTAACTCATGGTTCTCCAGTAAACTTTTCTGGTCGTTTATACAATCCTGTTTTCTATGGAGTAGAAAAAGATACAGGAGTACTTGATTATGATAAAATTCAAGAAATAGCTAAGGCAGAACAACCAAAAATGATTATAGCAGGTGCATCCGCATATTCTAGAGATATAGATTTTAAAAGATTTAGAATAATAGCAGATAGTGTTGACGCTATTTTATTTGCTGATATCTCACATCCATCAGGTTTAATAGCTAAAGGATTATTGAATGATCCAATGCCACATTGCCATATTGTAACAACAACCACACATAAAACACTAAGAGGACCAAGAGGAGGTTTGATAATGATGGGAGAAGATTTTGATAATCCTTTTGGGATAAAGTTGAAAAATGGAAACCTTAGAAAAATGTCATCATTACTTGATAGTGCTGTTTTTCCAGGAAATCAAGGAGGTCCTTTAGAGCACATTATAGCGGCTAAAGCAATTGCTTTTGGTGAAGCATTGTCTGATACATTCTTAAAGTATACAATTCAGGTTAAAAAGAATGCACAAGCTATGGCTAATGCATTTGTGAATAGAGGATATGATGTTATTAGCGGAGGTACTGATAATCATATGATGTTAATTGATTTGCGTAATAAAGGAGTTTCTGGAAAACAAGCAGAAGAAGCATTAGGAAAAGCAGAAATTACAGTAAATAAAAATATGGTTCCTTTTGATGATAAATCACCTTTTGTTACTAGCGGAATACGAATAGGAACTCCAGCCATTACATCTAGAGGTTTGAAAGAAAATGATATGGAAACAATCGTTAATTTAATAGACAAGGTAATTCTTAATGTAGATAATGAAGAAATTTTAGCAACACTATCTGAAGAAGTACATGCTTTAATGAACGAGCGACCTTTATTTATTGATTGATAACAACATTAATATAACAAATTAAATTTTTTACGAGTAGTTCTATTATCGAAAACCTTATTATTAAAACTAGTTTGAATCAAAATTAATATTTTGAAAAGCACCTAAATCTGGAGCGGTAGTCCTATCCACACCTAATAAATCTAAAGGAACTTGTAAGGCAAAATTTGAAGCTCCCAGATTAATAGCGGCAGATGCTTGCCCGATTCTAAAATCATTAGCATTGGGGTTACTAAAATCTACATTCTCATTTAAGATGATATTTTGATAAAACGCAGTGTCTGTAAAATCTAACAGAGGATTGTCTATAAATTGATCATTAAAGTCATCAAATTGTATCAAACAATTTGCAAAATTAAAATTAAAGTCCGCTTCATTTACAGCAGAGAGGAATAATTCTATATTGGTATTCCCTGTAATAATTGAATTGTTAAAGTTTGCTTCTTGAAGGTCGTTTGTTATAATACTTCCGTCTTGAAGTTGTACAAAATTATCAATTAATACGGCAGGGAAGCTTCTAAAACTGTTGATCCAAAAATTAGAGAATGTAGCATGTGTGAAATTATAAACACCTCCAAGATTGCAAAATAGAGAAGCTTGTCCTGCATTTCCAATCACAAAGTTTTCGGCATCTATATTAGAAGATCTACCCCATAACCCTATATTAGAAGAATTGTGGATTTGTGAATTTCTAATAGTTAAACTTGGAGTAGAACTACCATCATTACCATCAGAGAGAATACCAACCGTAGCATTTCTAATAGTTAAATAATTGATAGAATTTCCTGTGCTTCCAGGCGCGAGCCACACAGTTCCCCATTGTCCTGGGACATTAGAAAAAACAGGTTCTAATCGATCTCCTTCAAAAATAACTTCATTTTCAAGTAATGTTTGATCTGTACTTAAAGTTCCATTTACTTCTAGAGAGGCGCCACTGCCTACTAAGATTCCAGAATTTTCATGAAAATGAATTCTAGTTCCTGGTTCCATAGTGATTGTTTGCCCATCTCTTACCGCCGCAAACCCAAAAATAACATAAGGCCTTTCATTTGTAAAGTTTAATTCGTCATCTTCTAAGAAAAAGCCTTCTAGACGAGTTTCTACACCTTCATCATCAATGCTTAATAATATAGATTCTGTAGTACCATCATCTGAACGTTGTGGAAATAAGAAAATAGCATCCTGAACCAGTGTTACAAGTTCAACCTCTTGTCTATTATCACCGCTATCAAATTCAATAACGTCTGTAAATAAAAATTGTGTCTCATTGGTTACAAAATCTTGAATGTCTATGGTGGTCTCAATAAAAATAAAAATACTATCTCTCGCTTGTATTTCTACATCTTCAAATACTTTACCTGCAATTCCATTTACGTTAAGACGATAGCTAGAACTTTCACCTTCTCCTAATTGTACGTTGGGTATTCTAATATCATCGTTGCTACGATTAAATACTTTTAAAGTGAATGTACTGGAACCTATATTGGTAAACACAGTATCTAAAAATACAGTATCTCTAGAGAATTCTAAACTTCCAGAGCTTAATTCAAATTCAAAATCATTTCTGCATGAACTCCATACAATAGCTACACCAACTATTAAAATAAGTATAAAACTCTTCTTCATCAATAAATGCTTTTTGTAAAAATATAACTTTAGATTGAATCAATTAGAACTCATTTTGATTTTTTATGTTTAACCGAAAATAAACTAAAATTTAACTAGATAAGATACTTTTTAAAGATTATAGCAGGGCTATATCTAAAAAAAGTAATGAAATATAGATGAGTTTTAATCATTTTTTAGGAAATAGAAAAAGTCAAGAAGAGTTATTAGTATAGAAAATATCAATTATGAAAAAACGAAAAGATTTCTGATGGAATTCTTACAGGTTTTTTTGTTTTTGAATTAAGTAAACACCATTTTGTAGTTGCTTTTGCTATTAATTTCCCCGAATTTTTATGTGTTATTTCTACAACACGAACAGAAGAAACTCCTTTTGAAGAAATCACAAATGTTTTTAAAGTAAGAATATCATCTAATACTGCAGCTGCTTTGTATTCTATTTGATGGCTTAAAACCACCCATGCATATGTCTCTTGAAGAAAAGGAGTAGTTAATGCTATCCAATGAGCTTTGGCAATATCTTGAACCCATTGTAAATATCGTACATTATTTACATGCTGCATTTCATCCAGATCGTCTTGTACAACAACAACGTCTTTTTCTAATAGTTTCAATAAAGATTGTTTTATAATTATTTAGCTATAATTTTAACTTCAAACAGTGTATCCCAGTTTTTGCCTGTAACAAAAAAAGTTTCTTTGGTTGGGTGATAAGCAATGCCGTTTAAAACATCGATATCTTTATGCTTCTTTGTTTTATCAATGAGCCCCCTAAAATCAACAACACCTTCAATAGCTCCTGTATCAGGGTTTATAATCATTACGCCATCTTTTTGATAAGTATTAGCATAAATTTTTCCATTGGCATATTCTAGTTCATTGGCTTTAGAGAAAATCGAAGAATTTGTAACTGTTTGAATATAGCGCTCTTCAATTAAAGTATTAGGATTGAGGATCCATATTTTATTGGTTCCATCGCTTTTATACAGTACATTACCGTCATTACACAAGCCCCAGCCTTCTCTACTATCACCATAAACAAAATCACTGATCTTTTCAAATGTATTTAAATCATACACAAACCCGGTCTTTTTTTGCCATGTAAGTTGATAAATCTTGTCATTTAAGATAGTAATACCTTCTCCGAAATAATTACTGGCTAACTCGATTTTTTTAATAACTTTCCCTGTTTTATAATCTAATTTTCGTAATGTAGATTGCCCATTTCTTCCAGTTCCTTCATACAAAGTATCGTTATAAAATTCTAATCCTTGCGTATACGCTTTTATATCATGAGGAAATTGATTTATAATTTCATAAGTATATATTTTAGGAGCTTTGTTAGAAAAAATAGAAATTCTTTTAGAAACAACTTCTGAAGTATTATTAAAAAAAACAGTTGCTTTTATCTCTTGATTTCCTAATAGAACACCTTCGAGTATTATACTTCCTTTTGAAATTTTTAATTTTTTATTGCTTATTTCATAAGAAACAGAATCAATTGCAATATTTTTTTTGCTTACTACATCAATATTAAAGGCATCTCCTAACTGGAATTCTTTTTTATTACCTTCAATTTGAATAGTAAAATCAGTTTTTTTTTCGTTACACCCTAAAAAAAATAAGCTTAAAAAACTAAAAGCTAACAACTTAACCACATTCATAATTTAAAATTTATTTTAAGCAATTTAACTAACTAAATTAAGATTAAAAAATACTTGACAAAAGTTTAAAAGATTGTATCTTTGCACCCGGCAAGTCCTACACGACTAGCTCCTGCAGAATCCCCCAGGGTGGGAACGCAGCAAGGGTATGCGGTTGTAGCGGTGCGATGTAGGTAGCTTGCCTTTTTTTACTTCTTTGTTCTTCTTTTTTACTCTAAAATTTTATCGTTTATTTGCACCAACTAATGTTGCAAAAGAGCCATGTCAAAAGTTGTCTTAATTACAGGAGGATCTTCCGGTATAGGTAAAGCCATAGGTGAGTATCTAACTAAAGAAGGATTTACGGTATATGGAACGAGTAGAAATCCAGAAAATACAGTAGAATTTAAGGCATTTCAACTAATAACATTGGATGTAACTAATAAGAAAACCATTTCTAAAGGAATAAAAGAGATTATTTCAAAAGAAGGAAAAATTGATATCCTTATTAATAATGCAGGAATTGGAATTACAGGACCTGTAGAAGAAACCCCAACAGAAGAAATTCACAAAGCATTTCAAACTAATTTATATGGACCCATCAATGTAGCAAAAGAAGTTATTCCTTATATGCGAGATGCTAAACAAGGCCTTATAATTAATGTAACTTCTATTGCAGCATACATGGGGTTACCTTATCGTGGTATTTATTCTGCAACAAAGACAGCGTTAAAACTTGTTACAGAGGCAATGCGAATGGAAATCAAAAATTTTGGGATTCATATGACAAATATCGCTCCAGGTGATTTTGTTACTAATATAGCAGCTTCTAGATATCATACTCCTGTTAAAGACAACTCTCCATATGAAACTTCTTATACTAAAACACTTAAATTAATAGATGATCATGTATCTCAAGGAGGAAACCCTGAAGATGTTGCTCGTTTAGTATATAAAATTATTCATTCAAAAAAACCAAAAGTTCATTATAAGATAGGATCTACGATGCAAAAATTCTCTATCGTTTTAAAAAGAATATTACCAGATAAAACATATGAGAAATTGCTTCTAAACCATTATAAATTGTAGTTTTGCAAAAAAATATAAATCATAGTAATTAATATAACTTAAAAGATGAAATTTTTTATTGATACGGCTAATTTAGATCAGATTAAAGAGGCACAATCTCTTGGTATTCTTGATGGAGTAACTACAAACCCTTCATTAATGGCCAAAGAAGGAATTACAGGGCATGATAATATTTTAAAACATTATGTAGCTATTTGTAATATTGTAGATGGAGATGTTTCTGCAGAAGTAATTTCAACTGATTTTGAAGGTATGGTTAGAGAGGGAGAGGCGTTAGCCGAACTTCATCCTCAAATAGTAGTAAAAATACCTATGATTAAAGAAGGAATAAAAGCAATAAAATATTTCTCTGATAATGGTATAAAAACAAATTGCACCTTGGTGTTTTCAGTAGGACAAGCATTATTGGCCGCTAAGGCAGGAGCAACTTATGTATCTCCTTTTATTGGTCGTTTGGATGATATTTCTACAGATGGATTAAATTTAATTTCTGAGATAAGAGAGGTATATGATAATTATGGATATCAAACAGAAATATTGGCTGCATCGGTTAGACATACAATGCATGTTATTGAATGTGCAAAAATAGGATCTGATGTAATGACTGGTCCTTTATCATCGATAACAGGATTACTTAAACACCCATTGACAGACATTGGATTAGAGAAATTTTTAGCAGATTATAAAAAAGGAAACTAAATTATAATAAAGAAAAATAAAACCAAAAGCTGTTAGTTTATCTAGCAGCTTTTTTAATATCATAAACTTTTTAAGGTGTTCTCAAATTCAGAATCATAGATATATGAGAATGCATCTACAATAATACCATCAGATTTTACAATAATTACTTTGTTAAGCCCATTAATAATAAATTTACGACTTACTTCATCAAAATTGGTAGCTCTGTATTGGTTTTCAACATTTAAACCTAACATTGATATACTTTTCAACCATCTTTCTTGATCACTATTAATATTGATACCAATAAAATTATAAGAAGGATATTTCTTTTTTAAAACTTTTACTCGATTGTTTATTTTTTTCATATGGTTCTTTTGATTCATAGACCAGAAATAATAAACACTGTCATCATTTAAAACAGTATCAGATGTTATTGTATCACCATTAGTTTTAATCAAAGAAATAATAGGTATTTGATTGCCTTTATGTAAGTTTTTGATAGAGGTATATAAATCATTTATTTCACCTAAGTATTTATTGTTTTTTGAATACTTGTTGAAAGCAGAAATAAATTCCTTATTCATTTTAGGGTTTTGATCTTGAAGAAGATAAGTATATGCGGTATTTCTAAAAAGATTATCACGTAGATCTTCTTTTTTTATAATGCTATCTATCAATTTTAATTTATGAGTATGAAAATGAAGTGAACTTTCAATAGGAAGTCCTCCTTCATCACAAATAGTTTTGCACTCAACATATGATAAATTACTAAAATGCATCACTAAATAATCTAAGTATGGTCTAAAATAACTCAATCTAGAATCATTAAAATCTAAGTCTTGTCTATAGTTATAAAAGTTTGTTGGTACTTCTTTTACTTTTTCTAGAGATTTTGATTCTTTGTGCATATAAGGGTAAATCTCTTTTGTATCGTAATATGGATAATTGATACTTGCAGAAGCTACATTTTTAGCATTCTCAGATAATTCAAATCGCTCAGTTAAATCATTAAATTGTTCAAATTTCATTGTTTTTAATGAGTCCATTTTACGATTAAAATCATCTGGTTCTAAACCATAGTAATTTCTAATTAAATTCTCTTCATCTTCATGAATAAGAAACATTTCTATAAGAAAATTGTTTTTTTCTGCACCTTTTCCTGTAAAAACAAGTGATTCGTCAAAATATAATGTGTTTAATCGTATCAAAATACTATCCCCCTTTTCAATAAAAATATACTGCTCTTCAGGGCGATGATTAAAATGATACAAACCCTCTTCGAAATCATCGCTTAATTTTATTAAAAATCTATTATTAGCATCTAATTTAGCAGAGTCTATAACTTTCTCATTTTTGTACAATACAATATAAGAATCATTAGGATGCAATACTTCACCTCCAAAATAGGTATTTGAAGAAGTTTTTTCTGTAGAACAACTATGAGCAATTAAAATAGATAAGAATAATAGTGTAAACCTCATATAAAACTTTAGTTAAGTATCTGAATTATAATTAGTGATACTTTATACATAATAATAGCAAATCTAAAGAAGCAAGAAGATTCATCGTGTTAAAACAGCGTTAAAAATGTTATTTAAAACGTTAATATCTACTCCATTTTGCTAGTTGATTTTAGACATATTTTATTACTTTTGCGCCAGATTTAAAAAACAAAAAATACATGCTATCTGTATCAAATCTTTCAGTACAATTCGGTAAAAGAGTATTATTCGATGAAGTTAATGTTACTTTTACACAAGGTAACTGCTATGGAATTATAGGCGCTAATGGTGCTGGAAAATCTACATTTCTAAAAATAATAGCAGGTAAAATAGACGCAACTTCTGGAAATATTCATTTAGAACCAGGGAAGAGAATGTCTGTTCTAGAACAAGACCATTATGCATACGATCAATTTACAGTGTTAGAAGCCGTAATAATGGGGAACAAACCTCTTTACGCTATTAAAAAAGAAATGGATGATATTTATGCAAAACCAGACTTTGGTGATGCAGATGGAGATAGAGTAGGAGAGTTACAAGTGCAATTTGAAGAGATGAACGGATGGAATGCAGATAGTGATGCTGCGGCTTTATTATCTAATTTAGGGGTGAATGAAGATATGCATTATACTTCTATGGTAGATTTGGATTCTAAATTAAAAGTTCGAGTGTTATTGGCCCAAGCTTTGTTTGGAAATCCAGACGTTTTGATCATGGATGAGCCTACCAATGACTTAGATTTTGAAACTATTTCGTGGTTGGAGCATTTTCTTGCAAATTATGACAATACAGTTATTGTTGTTTCTCATGACCGTCACTTTTTAGATGCTGTTTGCACACATATATCTGATATTGATTTTGGAAAAATATCTCATTATTCTGGAAATTATACATTTTGGTATGAATCAAGCCAATTAGCCGCTAGACAGCGTGCGCAACAAAACAAAAAATCTGAAGAAAAAGCAAAAGAGTTACAAGAATTTATTCAACGATTTAGTGCCAACGTAGCTAAAAGTAAACAAGCTACTTCAAGAAAGAAAATGTTAGCTAAACTTAAGATAGAAGACATTAAACCTTCTAGTCGTAGATATCCAGCAATTATTTTCGAACAAGAAAGAGAAGCAGGAGATCAAATATTAAATGTTGAAAACCTAATGGCAAAGAGTGATGGAAAGTTGTTGTTTAAAAATGTAAATATTAACTTAACCAAAGGAGATAAAGTAGCAATCATTTCTAGAGATTCTAGAGCGACAACTGCTTTTTATGAAATTGTTAATAATCAACTTAAACAAGAAACAGGAAATTATCAATGGGGAGTTACAACGGGACAATCTTATTTGCCAGTAGATAATTCAAATTATTTTGAGAATAACCTGACGTTAGTAGATTGGCTAAGACAATGGGCTACCAGTGAAGAAGAAAGAGAAGAAGTGTATGTGCGTGGTTTTTTAGGAAAAATGCTTTTTAGTGGAGAAGATGCCTTCAAAACGGGAAGTGTCCTCTCTGGAGGAGAAAAAGTACGTTGTATGTTAAGTAGAATGATGATGCTAAGAGCAAATGTTTTAATGCTTGATGAGCCTACAAACCATTTGGATCTCGAAAGTATTACTACCTTTAATAATTCATTGAAAAATTTTAAAGGAACTGTTTTATTTACAACTCATGATCACGAATTTGCGCAAACTGTAGCCAATAGAATTATAGAATTGACTCCTAATGGAGTAATTGATAGGTATTTATCATTTGATGATTATATGCGCGATAAAAGTATCAAAGAACAACGAGCAAAAATGTATTCAGTAGGAGTATAAAAGTTATATAACTATGAATTAGAATAATCATACTTTGGTTATTCTAATCTTCCTTCTCGTATTAATTGACTAATTATTTCATTTGCTTCAATAAATTCATCTTCGAGAACATATAATTCAAGGTTTTCAGGAATATCACCTGCAAATCCAGCGATATTTCCAGAATGAAAATGATCTTTAACAATAGTGATGACACCAATTTCTTTTAATCGTGCTTGAATTAATTGAGACGAAACTGTAGATCCTACAAAGATGTTTTTTAGACCAGATCTTCCTTCACTCATTTTTATGTATTATGTTAGGCATTAAAATATTTGCTATTCCATATGGCATGATTAAAGTTTTTTCCTAGAGATATTCCGTAGAACAAAACAATAGATGCCATTGCTTTAGCAGTAAAAAAATATAACATAATGTTGTAGGCTTCCCCTAATTAGAACTGCTTAAATTTCTAATATTTCTATAAAATTA
>CAYMDH010000012.1:0-82331 GCA_964389205.1 uncultured Flavobacteriaceae bacterium | reverse complement strand
AAATCTATCTTTTTTACTCATAAAATCTACTTAAATATTAATCGAACTCAGGTTTTAATAATAAATCAATTTAGTTTAATTCGTTGACATATTTATCTATTTTGAGATGTTTATAAAGACAATTACAATTCATCCATCAAAAATTACAATTCAGTATTATATTTTATTCTTAGACATTTATAGTAATGATATTTGAAAAGAAATGAATCTATCTATGATAAAAGTAATTAATCTTTCTAAATCTTTTAATACTAATAAAGCCGTTAATGATGTTAGTTTTTCTATCTCTAAAGGAGAGATTTTTGGTCTTTTAGGGCCAAATGGTGCAGGAAAATCAACAATATTAAACATGATGAGTTCTATTCTAGAAAATGATAGCGGAACCATTTTTATTGACGGTTTAGAAATGAAAATGAATTCGAAGGCATATAAGAATCTTATTGGTGTTGTGCCTCAAGAAATTTCTTTGTATGAAGATCTTTCTGCTTATGATAATTTAATGTTTTGGGGAGATCTTTACGGAATTTCTTCAAAAGAATTAAAGGTAAATATTGATAAAACTTTAGATTTAATAGGGCTCTTAGATAGAAAAAAAGATTTAATTAAAACATATTCCGGAGGAATGAAACGTAGAATTAATATAGCAGCTGCTCTATTACATGAACCAAAAGTGTTATTCATGGATGAACCTACTGTAGGTATTGATCCTCAAAGTAGAAATCATATTTTCGAAGTGGTAGAAACACTTAATCAAAAAGGGATGACTATTATTTATACCACACATTATATGGAAGAAGTAGAACGATTATGCAATCGTATTGCAATTATAGACAATGGTGAGATTATTGTACAGGGAACAAAAGATGAACTAAGAGAACATGTTCAAATTAAAGAAAATATTCAGTTAGAATTTGATTTACTTTCAGGAGCTGATGTAGCAAAACTCCGTGATTTGATAAACTATAAAATGATTCATACTAATAACAAACTTAGCTTTGAAGCCAAAGTAACAGATTTGTCAACAATCATTTCAGCATGTAACAAACTCTTGTTAACTATAAACAATATAGATTTAAAAAAGATGAACTTAGAAACCATTTTTTTAACACTAACTGGAAGACAATTAAGAGATTAATATTATAATTCTTAAAGCATCTTGTTCCTTATTTTGAAAATACAAAAAAATTAAAAGAATGATACTAACCATTTTAAAGAAAGATTTAAAAGTTTATTTCTTAGATAAAAGAGGCGTATTCCTTACTTTCTTATTACCTATAATTTTAATAACTCTTTTTGCATTTGCATTTGGTGGTGTAGGAAAAAGTAAAAGAGTACAAAAACCTACCAAAATCTTAGTAGTTGATAATGATGCAAGTAAAACTTCTAGCAATGTTATTTCAAAGTTGAATACATTAAAGGTTATTACTCTAATTCCTTCAAAAGAAGAAGAAAGTATAGAGTTGGTTAAGAAAGGAAAAAATGTAGCGGTATTAATTATTGGCGAAGGGTTTTCTAACGCTCTAGCTTTTGGCAAGCAACTACCCATAGAATTAAAATACGATGCTGCTCGAGAAATTGAAATGAGAATGCTACAATCTGTCTTAAAAGAAGGACTCAATTATAGTATTGGAAATACAGGAGTAGAAAATAAAATAGATGCCTATTTAAATAAGAATTTTTCAGGTTTAGATACAAATACAAAAAGTAAAATTGCGTATGACCTAAGTGCAGAAAACAATCTCGTCCATTCTAAAAAAGATATCCGTTTAAAATTGACATCTGTTATTAAAGAAGCAAATACTAAAACAAATGCGGGTTTGATACAAGCAGTATCAGGTACTGCTATTATGATGTTACTATTTAGCATTGCAGCTATAGGGAGTGGTCTATTAGATGAAAAAGAAGCTGGTACATTAAAACGCTTATTATATTCTCCAATAAAACCAGTTGATATTCTTTTAGGTAAAATGGGAGCTGCATTGGTCATTTCTGTACTACAATTAACCGCGATGTTTATATTTTCATGGATTGCCTTTGGTTTACCAATTTTTATAGATATAATCTCTTTACTATTATTGATTTTATGTATATCTTTTGCGGTGTCAAGTTTTGGGATACTTTTAGTTTCTACTGTTAAAACTCGTCAACAATTACAGGGTATGAGTACTATTATTATCCTTTTAATGTCTGCTATTGGAGGTAGTATGATACCTATTTCTATGCTTCCAGATTTCATGCAAAAGGTAGCTGTTATTAGTGTTAATTATTGGGGAATACAAGGGTTTTATGATGTGTTTTGGAGGCATTTACCCTTACTAGATATTATTCCTAAAATGCTCATTTTATTAAGTATAGGGACAGCAATGACATTACTTTCTATTAAATTATTTAAAAAGAATATATTGCGATTAGAATAAATACAATCATTTACGAATAATTGTCATTCTGAAAATTTTGGTGTTTTTAACTTCGTAAATCATTACGATTTCAAACATTTCATTAGAATCTTGCCTTCCAGTTATGGTTTCATGATCAATAATCTTATTATCAAAAATTATTCGATTTACAACTGTTGAATGCAATTTGGGGGAGTTTTCAAATAAGTTTGTATAAAATGCCTTAAAAGCTTCCAAGCCAACCATGCTTGGTTCACTCTCAGGAAAAGTGTAAAGCGCTATATCATCACTAAAAGAAGTCATAAAACCATTTATGTCTCGATTGTTATAACAATCTAAATTATGCTGTACAACTTTTTCTGCAGTTACTTCTTGTGATGACGTCATGCTAAATAATTATTGAGTTTATTTTGTCAAAACTATAAATATTTCTTAGTTAATTTCAAATAAATACTTGATTTAAATGTACGTATTCACATAAAATTATTTCATTACAGAAATCTTATTTAGTATTTACGGAAATCTTACATAAAAAACAAATATGTATAAGAATTTACGTATTTTATTAAACACATATTTCGTTTCGGAAAAATAGTAGGTTTAATTTTATAAAATACTATTAAACAAGTGCTTAATCATTATTTTAAATTAGTCTTGATTTATAAAATCAGACTAATTTTTAGTTTGTAAAATTGAATTTACATTTTTTTTAACTTATCTTTAAGAGTGTAAATTCTCACTTATGAAAACAAAAATACTTCTTCTTTTAACGATACTCTTCGTATGTAAAGTATCTTCTCAGCAAAAATTACAGTTTAACTACGACGGCTCAGGAAACCAAGTTTTACGAGATTGGGTATGCCTTAATTGTTCTTCTATAGAACAAGAAGATCCAATAAAAATTGATTCTATTCAATCTATTTCTGAAGCATCTGAAGATGCTACTGATAAATTTAGTTTAGTAGCGTATCCAAATCCTGTCACAGATATTCTACAGGTAAATTGGATACAAAACCCTAAACAGCAACCTGAAAAAATGGCTTTGTATTCTATAGATAATAGACAACTGGCCAATTATCAAATAACAAAAAATAATGGTTCACAAAATATTGGTTTTAATTCTTTTCCCGCTGGTATTTATGTGTTAATGGTAATCTTTCAGGATGGCAATACACAAGTCATCAAAATAATAAAAAGATAAGAATAGCTTTCATCTATAAACAAACCAAGACCTATGAAAAAATATTTACTCTTATTTGTAATTGTATTTGGATTAAATACACTGCAAGCGCAAGACAACTTTACCTATAAAAAAATTAAAAGCACTAATGTAGAGAAAGAAGAACTCTCAGTTATTGGAGCTGCTTCTAATTCATCTTCTATTGAAGATGACCAAATCAATGTAACTAATTCATCAGGTCCATTATCTGAAATTAGTGAAACCAGAGGAGATATTTCTGTATCGTTGACAGGAGGTGCTTCATATAATGTTCCTATTGCTGTTCCTGCTGGTATTAATAATATTAAACCAACTTTGGCAATTGCTTACAGCAGTCAAGGAGGGAATGGATTAGCAGGATATGGGTGGAATATTTCCGGAATCTCTGTTATTTCTAGAACTGCATCTACAAAGTTTCATGATAATAACATTGATCCTGTAGATTTTGATAATTTAGATCGTTTTGTTTTAGATGGTCAACGATTAATTCTTAAAAGCGGTACACATGGAACATCAGGAGCTGTTTATGAAACTGAAAATTATTCCAATCTTAAAATTACACTTCATGGCACTTCTCCATACGGAGCTGCTTATGGGCCTCTATACTTTAGAATAGCTTATCCTGACGGATCATTAGCTTACTATGGAGCTTCTTCCAGCTCCAGATCTCGTAATGATTATGCTATCTCTAGCTGGCAAACAGTAAAAGGAGTGAGAATAGATTATACATATGTGAGTTCAAATAACGGTTTAAGCATTAGCAGTATCAAATATGGAGGTCGTTCTTCTTCTACTCATATGAATGAAGTTAAATTTATCTACGGAAATAGAAAAAGACCTGAACAATCCTATGTAGGAGGTATTGGATTTATTCGTAAAAATCTATTAAAACAAATTCAAATATTAGGTAACGGAATTGGATATAGAAATTATGTACTTTCACATAATTACACAACATTAGGTTATGACAGATTAATAAGCATTCAGGAAAAAAGTGGAGACAATTCCTTGAGTCACACTCCTATTTATTTTAATTATTCTAATACTTCATCTTCAATATATTCTAACAATTTAACCTATTCTTTAGGGGTAAATAATATTGAACAAAGAAATGCCGAAGTCTCATCTCTGGACCTTACTGGCAATGGGAAAATGGACTTTGTTGTACATCCTAAAACTAGTTCTCAAAGAAATAAATTCTGGGTATTTAAAGAGATTCAATCTTCCAATACCAATTATGCTTATGAAGTGAACACAGGTAGGTTTGAATCTCTGTTTCCTGTTTCATGGCTTACTCATAACAATAAAATATTATCAGGACAAGGAATTGCTATTATTCAAAATTCCGGAGCTAGCCAAGTTAAGTTTAAAGTATATTCTAATGGGTTTACTAACCCTATTTATTATCAATATGAAAAAACATGGAACGCTCCCACCTATAACAATAGCTATAGTTGTGGTTCCAGTAATACATCTCGTATTCCTCAAGAATATGTATCTGGAGATTTTAATGGTGATGGGTTGTCTGATGTAATTGCCATTGGAAAGTCCTATTCCTACTCCTATTGCTATGAAACAACACCTCCTCCTGGGCAACCATGTGGTTTTTTAGATCCTATAGATGGAGATCCTATTCTCTTTGGAATACAACAAACACAACAAACTTTAAATAATAAAATAAATACTAATGAAGAGGCTTCTCTTATTGGGCCTATTGGTATTGGCGGTGGAGGTACTTGCTGCGAATGTAGTAGTTCTACCAATACTTCTTCAAGAGTTAATTTTATAAATCTGGATCGTAGGCTTGGTAACAGTAATTTTACAAATTCTGCTGGGTATTTGTCTGGTGGATACAGAAACGGAGATAATTTATTAACAGCTGATATTAACGGCGACGGAAAAACAGATATCATTCATGTTAAAGCTGGTAGAGTATATATATATTCTTTGGATAATAATAACTATCTCAGGTTATTATGGCAAACATCAGATAGTCAAATTTCATTAGACAGACCATTGTTATTAGGAGATTACAATGGAGATGGAAAAACAGACTTTATGACTCCTACTGCAAATAACTCTTATACATTTGCTATGTTTCTTTCTACTGGATCTTCTTTTAATAAACGAACTATTTCTCAGCCGTTTCAATACAAAGAAATTGATTACAATGGTAGTAGTGCTACTCTATATGGATATAATCTATTACCTGTAGACATGAACGGAGATGGGAGAACAGATATTATTGATTACAGAACAACAACTTATAATAATAGCTCTTCAGGAAATCAAACTGTTCGAATCTACAACAATACTTTTTCTTCTTCCAGCATTGCAACTCCTAAGTTTTCTTATGGTGGATATTCATCCAGGACCGGAAACCTCAAGCATTTTCCGATTCCTGTATTTATTTCTTCTGATAAACCTAACAGTAATCTGGATTTTGCTTCCATTAGTAATAGTTGGGTCTCCTCTTTTAGTTTTTCTAAAGATCATAGAGAAGATGTTTTGTTACGATCTGTTAATAACAATGGAGTAACGCACAGCATCAGATACAATGCGTTAAATGAAAATGAAACAGGGTTAGATTATACGCCTGTATATCAGAGAGCGAGCAATAGAACCTATCCTTATGTTGATATTGAGATAGCACCAGGCACAAAAGTTGTAAGTGCTATACAGAGAATTCGAAGTGGTACTACTACTCTCAAACAAACTTTTTCATATTATGGTGCAGTCACTAATATGGAAGGTCTTGGTTTTCAAGGATTTCAAGGAGTAGCCAGAAGTAATTGGCATACCGGAAACAGTGATCGTATGTATACCATAACGAAACATAATCCAAATTTAAGAGGATCTATAGAATTAGATTACTTAATACCCTATAGCATTAATTTTTATTCAGTTCCTTCAGATTATATCAATAAAAACACCTATACGTATCAATCGTCTTTATCATCTTCCAAAGTTTTTAAATTAAAAAATACAAATATTATTTCTGAAAATCGTAGAGATGGAACTACTACTACCAAGAGTTTTATTTACGACAGTTATAACAACCCAACAAAAATAACTACCAACTATTCAGGACAAGGAAGTATTGTTTTAGATTATAACTATGCCAATAACCCTTCTGGAAATGCGTCCAGTTATTATATTGGAAGGCCCACAAAAAAAATAGAAACAAATACCATAGGTGGCAATTCGTTTACAACAGAAGAACGATATACCTATAGTTCAAACCTGTTAAGTGAGCGTAGATACAAAGGGCATGGCACACAATTTAACAGTGAAAGATTTTATTATGACATCGTTGGTAATCTAACAAGAAGGGTAACAGCTCCTTATGGAGAAGCTAGCAGAGAAGTTAGCTTTAAATATGAATCTTCCTATCGTTTTTTGACAGAGTCTAAAGATATTGAAGGCATGACAACTAAGTATTCTTATAACCTAAATAATGGTACATTATATAGAGATACCAATCCTTTTAATCAAAACACCTATTATTATTACGATGCCTGGTTTAGGCAAACCAGAACTCAAGATTACCGATATAAACAGGTAAATACAAGTTATTCAGAATCATCTAACTCATATACGATAACTGTGTCTGGTGATGATGGAAGTAATATGATTTCTGTATATGATCCATTAAAAAGATTAATATTAGAAAAAGAAAAAAACACCTTAGGACAATGGATTTCTAAAAGTTATGTCTATGACAAATTTGATAGAATATGGAAAGAAAGTGAGCCTTATACTGGAAGTGCTGCTAATCAATGGAATACAACTGAATACGATTTTCACGGTAGAATTAAAAAAAGAACACATTACACAGGAAGAGTAGTTAATTATACATATTCAGGGCTTGCTATTACAATAAATGATGGTACTAAAACTGTCACCACTACAAAAGATGCTTTAGGAAATAAAATAAGGATTCAAGATCCAGGAGGTACTGTTAACTATACGTATTTTGGAAATGGCAACCTGAAAACAACTAATTACGGAGGTGTTGTTGCATCTATCCAACAAGATGGCTGGGGAAGAAAAACCAAATTAACAGATCCTTCTGCCGGTGTCTTTAATTATGAATACAATGGATTTGGAGAAGTAACTAAAGAAACAACTCCTAAAGGATCTACTACCTATACTTATTCTAGCGTGGGGAAACTTCAACAAGAAAAAATTACTGGAGATCATACCAATATGACTATCAATTATAGTTATAATCCAACTAGTAAATTACCTACCAATATTTCATTAACAAATGCAGACGGTAATAATAGTACATATGTTTATGCCTATGATAGCCATAAAAGAGTAACATCTTTAACAGAAAATACACCTTATGCACGATTTATAAAAAGATACACTTATGATGATTTTTCAAGAATAGTTACTGAAGAACTGGAAGCGAGGGCATTGGCAAATAATAAATACAGTAAAAAGAAATTCGCCAATTTTTATCAAAATGGAGGGCTTAGAAGTATAAGAGATCATGCAACAAATAAAACTTTGTGGTCTGTCAATGGTATTAATGCTAGAGGACAGGTAACTTCCACCTCAGTAGGAGAAGGTATTATTACTAACAATACTTACAATACCAATGGGTATTTGACAAAGAAAGATGTCAATAAAGTAACCTTGGCTATAGGCTCTGGTGGTGGTGTACAGGATTTAATGGAACTAACTTATAATTTTAATGCACAAAGAAGAATATTAAATAGCAGATCTAACAGTTTATTTAACTGGAACGAAACCTTTCAATATGACAATTTGGACAGGCTAACCAGTTTTAATGACAATACTGGAAATAAAACGCATACCTATGATACTAGAGGTAGGATTACCGCAAACAGCATCTTAGGAAATTATGCATACAGCGGAAACTCATATAAGCAATCTGAATTAACATTAAATACTGCTGGAAATAATTATTACAATAATTATCAAGCACAACAGATAACATATAATGCGTTAAAAAAACCAGTAGAAATTAGTGAAGGTGGAAAAGACAAAATAAGTTTTCAATATAATGCTTTTAAAAGTAGAGCCAATATCTTTTATGGAGGTACACAGTCTGATAAATTACAACGGCGTTACAGAAAACATTATTCTCATGATGGAAGTATGGAAATCACCTATGATAAACAAACAGGGAAAACCAACTTTGTATCTTATATAGGAGGTGATGGATATAGTGCACAGGTAATTTGGTATTCAGACCAGGGAGCTTCCAGAACTGATGAATATTACAATTTACATCGTGATTATCTGGGTAGTATTATTATGATTACCGATAAAACTGGAAATATTAAAGAAAAACGTCATTTTGATGCTTGGGGTAAAGTAGTAAAGTTGCAAGATAGTAACAATACTAATTTAAGTTCTTTTAAAATTCTAGATAGAGGATACACTGGGCATGAGCATTTAACTGGTGTGGGAATTGTTCATATGAATGGTAGACTCTATAGTCCGGTTTTACATAGATTTTTATCTACTGATAATAATATTCAAGATCCATACAATACTCAAAATTTTAACAGATATGCATATGTATTAAATAACCCTCTTTCTTTTAATGATCCAAGCGGTGAATTCTTGTTTACTGCATTTTTAGTAGGAGCATTAATTGGTGCCTTGGCGGGCGCTGCTGGTTATATTGCCAGTGCACTAAAAACAGGAACGTGGAATTTTGCGCAATTTGGACTTTCCATTTTGGGAGGTGCTCTGGTAGGAGGAATTAGTGGAGGTATAGCCGCCTCAGTCACCACGGTCACGACCAGTGCTATTATTAAGGCAGTCGCCGAGGCCTTTGTAGTTGGTTTTTTACCTTCGTTCAATGTTTCTATAGGAAATTGGAATTTTGGAATATCTCCATCTGTAGCTTTTGGTACTGGAGCAGGAAAGGGAGTTTTTGGAATAAGTGGATCTGTTGGTTATAGTGATGGTAAGAATTTTGCATTCTCCATTAGTGGTACTGCCCGAAAAGGAGCTTCCAGTATAGGAGGTGGTATTTCTGTCTCAAAAAACGGACAATCACTTTCATTAGGAGCTACTTTTTACGGAGCAGGAAATACAGATAATCAATCTATCTGGTACGTAGGTTATAAAAAAGGAGATTTTAGTTTTACGATGACAAACGATGCCTGGCTAAGTGGAGATAAATTTAGAACAGCTGCAGCAGAGGTTGGCATTGGAGATTATTCTGTTGGTATGAATTTATATACTACAGCTCCTCCGAAAGATGAAGCTCAAGCTGGCATTGGTGAAAGTGATGACGAAACTTTTAAATCATTATGGGGGCCAAATCAGGGAAGAAAAGGACCAGATAAAGGAACCTATTCTAGTGGAAGTCGTGTTTTTGCAGGTTTGTATATTGGTGTAAGAAACGGAAACCATGTACAACGATTAGGCATTGATGCTCCTTTTGTTCAAGATTTTTTCCAAAATGGCATCCACAGACATATTGTAAGAAGCCCATATTTTAATACTAATTTAGGCTCTGGACCTAGTCTTTTCACACAAAACTTTACCTTTAGTCCATGGACCTTATATTCAAACTAATTATAAAGTGTGTTTTATTGGTCTTATTCTTCACGATAGTTATATCGTGTGGAATAGGGCCTATTAAGCAAACCGGATTTAATAATTATAAAAAACCCATAATTGTCAATACCACTCAAAAAATAAATACTAATGGTGTTTTTGTTTACTCAGATTCTTTAAAAGGATTAAAAAACAGAAGAAAAAGCTATACTATCAATAAAAATGGCACCTATGGAATTATCTATTTTAATGAAAGTTTTTGGGATCATCCTGAAAAATCTATAACCGAAAAGATTGATCATTATCAAAATTTTAAGTTTAGAAATTTGGGGCATTATCATATTTCAAATGATACCATTATTTTTCAATACTTTGGACAAAATAATAATGAGTTTTATAGTAGATGGGTCATTGAAGATAAAGGGAAAATAATAGATGAAAATACTATCCAAATTTTTTCTTCCTATTCATATCTAAGAAAAGATACTTTATTGCAAAAATCATATACTATTAAATTTTATAAAACAAACTTCAAGCTGGATAGCACCAATGCTTGGTATAAAAATAAAAAATGGTATAAAAATAGCCTCCATGGAAGTAGGTATTAGTTTGTATTATTTAATAAATACTTTAATTAACGTATAGAAAAACATATTCATAATAGGTATTTATAAAGTCTTGACTAAGTATAATGCATTATATTTGTATGCCTAACATAAGAAAACAAAGTGTTTTCAGAAAATTTAGTGCGTTTTTCTAATACTAATGTTTCATTTTTTCGCTAAAAAATATTTTATAAAAGATCTTTTAGAAGGGTTTATAGATATCCATTGCCATATTTTACCAGGCATAGACGATGGAGCTAAAGATATTGAAGATGCTATAAGTCTTATCAAAAAATTTGCAATTTTAGGTATTGATCAATTTATTGTTACTCCTCACATCATGCAAGGCTATTATGCAAATAATGATGTAACTATAGCAAACTCATATGAGAAATTAATAGAATCATTAGCAGCAGCTGATTTAACTCATGTAGTTATTCATCCTTCTGCTGAATATATGATGGATTACCATTTTGAAGAGTTATTAGAAAAGAAAAATTTGCATCCATTAAAAGGGAAGTATGTTTTGGTTGAGATGTCATATTTACAACCTCCTATGAATTTATTTGAAATTATTCAACGTATACGTCAACTCGGGTATTTTCCTGTTTTAGCGCATCCTGAACGTTATTCATATTATCATGATAAAAGAGAATATTTCAAAGAATTAAAGAGAGCTGGATGCTTTTTTCAAATGAATTTATTATCCTTATCTGATTATTATGGTAAAAATGTACAAAAAACAGCAATCTATTTATTAGAAGAAAAATTAATAGATTTTACTGGTACAGATACACATAATTTAATTCAGTTAGACATTCTTTCTACAACTTATATCTCTGAAAAAATCAATTCAGAACTTAGATTTATAATTAATAATACAAATCGAACTTTTTCCTTTCAATAATATATAAAAAAAAATTCACCCCCCTATAAATCTACTAAACTTACTTTTAGTTTGGTTTCCATACCCATACCCATATTTAGATCCATAACTAAAGTTAGATTCCTTAACCCCATTAACAACCATCATCATACCTGGTAGTTTTTCATCTTGGTAAAGCTCTTTAGAGAAATTCAATAAAGGTTTCTTGGTGTAATCAGCTCTTACTAAATAGAAAGTGTGTCCTGCATATTGACTAAAAAGAAGCGTATCTGTTACCAACATTGACGGTGCCGTATCTACAATAACTACATCATAATTTGAAGAAACCTCATCAAATAATGTTTTCATTTTAGAACTCATTAATAACTCTGCTGGATTAGGCGGTATTTTTCCTGGAAAAAGAATATCTACTTTATTTTTATTGATTTCAAAAGTTTCTATAACATCTTTTGCTTCAAGATAGCTTTCATACAAATAATCTGTAAACCCTTGTTTTTTTGCACCTCTCTGTTTTTGTTCTTTCAGAAGCGTATGTATTCTTGGATTTCTAATATCGGCTCCAATAATAAGAACCTTTTTAAGAGAGTTGGCAAAAGTTAAAGCCATATTCATACTGAATGATGTTTTACCTTCTCCTTTGATTGTAGAAGTAACAAATATCACATTATTATATTCTTTTACTCCTCTTACTCTTTGCAGGTAATTAAAACTTGTCCTTATGATTCTAAATGACTCTGCTAAAGCTGAACGATCATTTCTAGTGATCAACGTATTTTTCCCTTTAAATTTAGGAATCTCTCCAAGTATTGGAATATTCCGTACTTCTTTTTCTAAATGTTTCTTATTATGTATTTTATTATCTAAAAGATCATATAAATAAATAATAGAAAAAGGAATTCCTAGTCCTATTACTAAAAAAGCTATCATTATAATACTTCTATTTGGTGAAACAGGCCCACTCCCTTTTCCATAAGCATTATCAATAATCTTAGCACTTGGAGATGTAGCTGTTAAAGAAATAGTAGCTTCTTCCCTTTTTTCTAATAAATACAGGTATAATGACTCTTTAACGTCTTGTTGTCGTTCTATATCTCTCAATTGTCTTTCTTGCCCAGGAACTGATGAGATTTTCGAATTAATTCTAGCAGATTGTTGCTGTAGATTATTCACTCTAATACTCAATGTTGTTCTTAAATTATTAAGACTCTGTTTGAGGCTTTGCTTATAACTATTTAATTGCTGATCTATATTAACAACTATAGGATTCCTTTCACTTGAACTTTTCAATAGTTGTTGTCTTCGCAATACTAGTTCATTATATCTAACTATAATATTACTTATAGATCCATCTGTCAATCCAACATTAGAGGGTATTGATTGATAACCAGAAGCAGGTTGATCGTTTATATAATTACGCATATAATTAATAAGATTTAACTCTGTTCTGCTTCTTGCTAATTCTTCATCGTTAGCAGAGCCACTACTTAAATATATATCAGCTTCTGAGGTAATGTCTGTTAATCTATTTCCTGTTTTAAAACGTTCTGCACTTTTATCTACATTAGATAAATCTGTTGCAATTAAATTAATTCTTTCATTAATAAAATCTGCAGTATTTTTAGATTCTTGATTTTTTTCATTGATCGAAGATTCATTGTATTCTATTATGAGTTGATCTATTATTTGCCTTGCTTTTTCTTTAACAGGGTCATTTAAAGTAATGCTAATTACTTTAGAAAATTTATCTGCTGGCAACATTTTTATTTTTGCTTTATATCTTTCTGCTATTTTACTAACTGGACTAATCTTTACAAAAATATCTTTGCCTATATATCTTTTAAATTGATTTAATTCAGGAGTAATAACTAATCCTTCTATAGGGGTTGGAATCGAAGCCCCAAATAGTATTTTTTTTGGAATATCTTCTTCTTTTACTTTATATTCAAAGTTTGTTTCTGATAATATTTTTAAATAAAAACTAAATTTTGAATCGTAAATAATTGAATCTGAAGCTATAAAATTTATTTTTAATGGTTGTTTTGGAAAAAGCTCTGTATCATGAATTCTGCCTTTTACAAAAAATTGAATATTAATGCCTAATTCTTTCACAACATTAGACATTAAACTTCTTGATTTCATTACCTCTATTTCATCTTTTACCGCTTTATTATCTTTTTCAGAAATTGATTGTAAATCTTTAAGCAATGCCGAAGCAGGAGAAGATGCATTTTTATCATCAACTAGAATTATTTTAGCATATGCTGCGTATTCTGGAGTTGTATATCTTAAATATACATAGGCAAGACCAATAAAAATGGATACACTTAATAAGAACCATTTCCAGTTTTTAAAATAGATGGTTAAATTTTCTCTTAAATCCAGTTTTTCTGGATTATTCATATCAAAAGAAGGTTTATTTTTATAGGGCTTTTTCATTAATCATTTCGTTACTAATTCCTATCTCGTTAATAGAATGACTGTAGATGTGATAATAATAGATGCTATGGATATAGCTGTTGATATTCTTCCATCAGATCTAGAACCACTAATAGCTGATTGATTTGGTTCTATATAAACAATGTCATTTTGCGTTAAATAATACACTGGAGAGTTTAAAGATTCTTTTGTCGTTAAATCTATTCGCGTGTATGTTTTTGTCCCATTAAAATCTCTTATTACTAGAACATTATCTCTTTTACCCTTTATGGTAAGATCCCCAGCCAATCCTAATGCTTCTATAATCGTAATACGTTCTCCCGAAATTTGATATGTTCCTGGATTGTTTACTTCTCCTAAAACAGAAACTCTAAAATTCAAAAGTCTAATATTGATAATAGGGTCTTTTAGATAATCTATTAGTCTTTTTTTAAATAATGCTTTTGCTTCTTCTATTGTAAGTCCTAATAGATTAATTTTTCCTAAAACTGGATAATCTATATTTCCATCTTTATCTATTAAATAATCTACTTCCACAGATCTTATTCCTCCGGTTTCTCTTATTAAATTAAAAGGCCTGACTGCTTCTAAATCGAATGTAGAAACATTAATACTCAAAATATCGTTTACTTTAAATTTAGGTTCAAAAGTATCTGTGTTTACAATGGTTTCAAAATCTTTCGCATTCTGAAAATATACAATCTCTTTCTTAGAAGTGCATGAAAACATTAGAAGTGTTATGATTGAAAAAAGAATTATTCTACTTTTTATCATCAAAATATAATTTATGTTATTACTATTAATTAATCGTTATTAGAAGTTCAGATAGATTCCCTGATGGTTTCTACTAGTTTATTTAATTTTTCTGATTTATCAAAAGCTTCATACTCTGAATTATTAGAAATATATTCTGGTACTAAGCCTTTCATTTTCTTAACTATATTAGTATTTTGAAAACGATTTGATATGCATAATTCTTCAATTTCTAATTTAATTTTTTCATGCTGCATTTCTCTGGTCTTGCTAATCATAATTTTCTTATGATATGTAGGCAATGTATTTTCACCATTGGCCAATAGCTCTTCATATAATTTCTCTCCCGGTCGTAGCCCAGTTACTTTTATATCTATGTCTTCTGGATATCTAAGACCAGAAAGTTTTATCATATTCAAGGCAAGGTAATAAATCTTAACCGATTGCCCCATATCAAAAATAAATATTTCTCCTCCTTTACCCATTGCTCCTGCTTCAAGTACCAACTGAGAAGCTTCTGGAATTGTCATAAAATATCTTGTAACTTCTTCATGTGTTACAGTAAGAGGTCCTCCTTTTTCAATTTGCTTCTTAAACAAAGGAATCACAGAACCGTTAGATCCAAGTACATTACCAAATCTAGTAGTAATAAACTTTGTCTCACTTTCTTTTTGTAAACAACTAATATACATTTCAGAAATACGCTTGGTAGCTCCCATTACACTTGTTGGGTTTACTGCCTTATCAGTAGAAACAAAAACAAACTTTTTAACTTTGTAATAAGATGCCGCATCTGCTAAAACTTTAGTCCCAGCTACATTAATCTTTATTGCTTCATATGGACTGTTTTCCATTAATGGTACATGTTTATAAGCTGCTGCATGAAAAACCATTGTTGGTTTATATTCCTGAAAGATATAATCCATTCTAATTTTATCTCTAATATCTGCAACTATTGCTTTAAAAGATGTTTTCCCAGATTGTTTAAGTTCTTGCTGTAAATCGTATAATGCAGATTCAGCCTGATCCAATAATACTAAATTTTTAACATCGTAATTTGATATTTGTTTAGAAAGCTCACTTCCTATAGAGCCTGCAGCTCCAGTTACTAAGATCACTTCTCCTTTAAATTCTTTCTGTAGCTTAGGATTGTTTATTTCTATTGGAACTCTATCTAATAAATCTTCAATTTGAACTTGTTTAATTTGGCTAACATTAAGCTCTCCGTTAATCCATTTCTCAAAAGGTGGAATTTTTTTAACTTTTATTGGAAGATCAATTAAACTATCTACTAACTCTCTAAGTTTATTTGCATCTACATTTTGTATTGATACAATAATCTCATTAATATTATTATCCCTGATATATTTAGCACTAATTTTATCGTAATTTAAAATAGGAACTCCATTAATAAATTTTCCGCTTTTCTTAATATCATCATCAATAAAGCTAATCACATTCACCTGATTCTTGAAGTTATTAACTAGTGCATTATATGTGATTATACCTGAGTCTCCAGCTCCATATATCAAAACATTTTTACATGATTTCAATCTACAAGTTACATACTTATATCCTACTTTAAAAAGCAATCTACTTGCACTTAAAACAACAAAGCTGAATAAGGAGTGAATTATAATAATAGACAATGGTATTGTATAATCATCTATGAAATTAAATTCTCTATTTAATAAAACAAAAGAAATAGATAAAAAAGAAAGCATGGACATTGCTTTTGATAAATTCATTATATCTCGAAAACCTGTATGTCTAACTACTCCTTTATAAGATCCAATACATAAAAAACTAGACAATGCCATAATTATTAGTAATGGCAGTTGAATAAAGAATTGTTTTATATCAAAATCTAGTGTAAAATTAAATCTAACTAAATACGCCATAAAAAAGGCAGCAGTTACTAAAACCATATCAATAGCAAGTACTAGCCATTTTGAAGCATATTTTTGCGAATTATAACTTAAGTAATCTTTTATCATCGCTCTAATGTTTTTTCGATTAAGTTGATTGTTCTATGTAAGTCTGAAGCACTCAAATTAGAACCGCTAGGTAAGCAAAGTCCAATTTCAAATAATTTTTCAGACACTCCATTTGTATAAGATGGGTATTCTTTAAATATAGGTTGCAGATGCAATGGTTTCCATAAGGGCCTTGTCTCTACATCTTCTTTTAATAAAGAAGTTCTAATATGTTCTCTTGTCTTATAAGAATCTGTAGTAATACATGATAACCATCTATTAGAATAAAACCCTATTGGCTCTTCTAAAAATGTAATACCTTCTTTAGTTGACAATTGTTTTTTATAAAATTCAAAATTATCCCTTCTTGTTGCTACGCGTTTCTCTAATACTTCCATTTGCCCTCTCCCCACTCCTGCAAGAATATTACTCATTCTATAATTATATCCTATGTGAGAATGTTGATAATGCGGTGCATTATCACGAGCTTGCGTTGCTAGAAAAACTGCCTTTTCTTTAAGAGAAGCATCTTTACAAACAAGTGCACCTCCTCCTGAAGTTGTTATAATTTTATTTCCGTTAAATGATAATATATTTAATGTCCCTAAAGTTCCACATTTTTGACCTTCATATCTACTCCCTAAAGCTTCTGCACTATCTTCAAGAACTGGAATTTCATATCGTTGAGCAATTTCTTGTATTTCTTTATGCTTATAAGGCATCCCGTACAAATGAACTGCTATAATTGCTTTAGGTTTCTTGTTTTTTTTAATTCTATCTTTAATTGCTATTTCAAGAAGTTCTGGAGACATATTCCATGTTTCTTCTTCACTATCAATAAAAACAGGCGTAGCTCCTAAATAAGTGATAGGATTGGCAGAAGCAGAAAAAGTGAAACTTTGACACAAAACCTCATCGCCATTAGAAACTCCTAACAGTTCAAGTCCTAGATGAATTGCTCCCGTTCCAGAACTCAAGGCTGCTACATGAACATTATTACCTAAGTATGTTTCAATATCATTTTCAAAACCATTTACATTAGGACCTAAAGGCGCTATCCAGTTGGTTTCAAAAGCGTCATTGACATACTTCTGTTCTGTACCTCCCATGTGAGGAGATGATAATAATATTTTTGTTTTTGTTATCACTGAACTTCTTTAATTAAATTTTCATCGCTAACACTTACGCAATTATATCTTGCTCGGTTTTAAAAAGTGTTATAATTTTTTTTGGAATTAAGTGACATTTGAGAGAAGTTATCAACCTCAGAAAACTGATTAACAACTATACTCTTTGTAAGTACCATAAATCCTATAAATATTAAATTAACATATGCTATTAATCAATTTAATAATCTCGATTTATCTATAACAAAGTTACTAATTGTTTCATGCAAGAAAGAAAAGAAAAGATTTAATTCGGCAAAAATGTAATAAAAATCGGTTAATGACAATTTAGAGTTATTTCAACGCATATTTCTACACATTTTACTTTCATCTATATCCCACCATATCTATTATTTTGTCTTTTCATAGAGTATAAGCATCAATAATTGTTTTTATAATAATTATGTCATTTTTTTGTAACAAACAAAACAAAATGTGCGGTATATACTTAACTAATATTCCTTATAGTGAAGATATTGTAAAAGACAAACTAGCTTCTATATCATACAGAGGGCCTGATTATACAGGTATTGAAATTATTAATGATATAACTCTAGGTCATCTTAGACTGTCTATCTTAGATTTGGATCCTCGTTCAAATCAACCTATGGTTTTGGAAAATCTGCATATTGTATTTAATGGGGAGATATACAACTATAAAGACCTCAAAAAAGAATTAATAGCATTAGGACATTTATTTACTACAGAAAGCGACACAGAAGTATTGTTAATTGGCTATAAAGAATGGAAAGAAGGCATACTTCAAAAAATAAATGGGATGTTTTCCTTTTCCATATATAATACAGAAACTAATGAAATTTTTTCTGCAAGAGATCGCTTAGGAGTTAAACCCTTTTATTACTATTGGAGTGAAGATGGATCATTTGAAATTTGCAGTCAAATAAGACCTTTATTAGAAAAAAAAGAGATTAATGAAGAAGCAGTCTCTATTTTTCTAGATTGTATGTTTATTCCTAGTCCATATACAATAGTCAAAGATGTTTTTAAATTACCTCCTGGTAATTATATGAAAATTGATTTGAATAAAAATACAATTGAAATAAATGAGTATTGGAATTTAAAAAATGTAAAAACAAAAGAAATATCGTATGAAGAAGCAAAAAAAGAATTACACGAATTGCTTATAGATACTGTTAAAATACGTTTACAATCTGATGTTCCTATTGGTTCTTTTCTTTCTGGAGGAATTGATTCTGCTTTAGTATCTAGCATTGCCGCTAAGGTTTCTGAAACTCCTATAAATACATTTTCAATTGGATTTGAAGATCCTAATTTTGATGAGAGTAAAATAGCAGAAAAATATGCAGCTATTATTAAATCAAATCATAAAACAACTATTTGTACACATAAAGATATTTTAACGTTAATTCCTAAGCTTTGTAAAGTTTATGATGAGCCTTTTGCCGATAGTTCTGCACTCCCTTCTTTGCTTTTAAACTCAGTTACAAAACAATATGTTACTGTTGCACTTTCTGGTGATGGAGGAGATGAAAGTTTTATCGGATATACTTATTTTGATTCTCTGGTTAAGAATAAGAAAATTATCGATATCCCTTTTATCATAAGAAAAGTTTTAGCAACCCCAATCTTTTTAAAAATAATTGGACAAAATTCGCATCGAGTTCGCAATGCTCTAAACACTAGGACAATGAATGACTTTATTGAAAACATTTATTCTAGAAAAGGAATGTTGCTTAAAGAAAAAAAACAAGGATGGATGCGCCACTATCAAGGGTATAAAAAATGGGGCCAACACTTCTTACAGAGAGCTGCAGATCTCAACATTAAACTATGGTTAGAAAATGATAGCAATGTAAAAGTAGATAGAGCTAGCATGGCTTATTCTGTTGAAGTAAGAAGTCCATTTTTAGATTATAGAGTTATAGAATATGCCAGATCGTTGCCTGTTTCATTTCGGTATCAAAAAGGAAAGCAAAAACGAATATTACGAGACATTCTAGAAGAATACATCCCAGAAAAAGTATTTAATCAACCCAAAAAAGGGTTTTCCATACCCATAGGAAACTGGATGCGAAACGAATTAAAAGGTGAGTTTGATAACGCACTAGGGGATACGTTTCTTAATAGGGTACCTAATCTAAATATTCCTAAATTTAAAAAAATGTATAGCGAACATATGAATGGATCTTCAGATCATTCTGCTAATATCTGGAAACTCTATACGCTAAGTAAGTGGTATAAGGAATTTAGCTTTTAGAAATAAAAAAGAGGCTAAATAGCCTCTTTTTTATTTTGTTATTCTTTTATTTTAGTTATCTACCAAATTTAAGAAAACTTCTAAATTTGTATAATTACTACTTAATTCATTTCCATTGTTATCTGCAACAAGAGGGTCTAAGCTTCTCAATTCTTCCCATACATCAGGCATTCCATCTCCATCAGTATCTCGATAAGGAGCACCTCCTGTTATTGCTGGAACAATATATTCACTTGTTGACATACGGTTTTCATAATTTAAATTTCTAACATTTCTTATCCATCTATCATCTAAAACATCAAGATTGTTAAGAACATTACCCTCTTCATCAACTCTCGCATTAGCTCCTACATTATTAGAAATATTATCATACGCTTCAGCAGCTGTTGTAATTTCTATAGGAACTCCTAACATTCCAAATTGATCAATGCTTCTAAATGATTCTGGTAATGGGTCATCTCGCTCTAATGAACGATCTTGTGATTGAAAAACAGTCCATAAATCATTAAAGTTATCACCATCTACATTTGTATAAATGTTTGGTTCATAAATGTTTCCTGAAGTATATATAGAAGGTTGTTGTCCTGTTTCAACAGAATATTTTTGCCCATTAACTTCTAATCCTGGATTTGTATTTTGTTGTGAGTAGTAGTGCCAGTTATTAATATGGTTTAGGTTAAAAGACCCATTACCTCTAGTGGTACGAAATACCCAGCCCCAAACAATGTTATTAATCACTTCAAAATTTCCATTTCCAGAAATATTAGGAAATCTATGAGTTATATTATACCATAAATTATTGTGAATGGAAAAATCTCCAGCTCCTTCATAATTTTGATTTAATCCTCCAATAATAGAACCTGTTTTTGATTCTGCGAAGATGCTTCTTTGGATTGTTATATTATCAGATATTCCTTCTCCTGTATCGGCTACAATACTCATCGCTTCATCACCTCCAAAACTAGCAGAACAGTGATCAAAAATGACATTAGTCACTCCATGCCCTTCAAAAGAATCATTTCGGGTTGTAATTCCTCCTCTAAAGCGAATATATCTGATGATAGCATTATCAAATCCGCGATCTAATATAATACGATCTCCTGTTATAGTAATCCCTCCATCTGGAGCAGATTGCCCAGCTATGGTAAGGTTGCTATGTTCAGGACGTACAAAAATTGGAGATCTTAGATTAATAATACCCGCAATTCTAAAAATAATAGTTCTAGCTCCAGAGGTTTGCAATGCTTCTCGTAAACTTCCTGATCCGCTATCATTTAAATTAGTAACGCTAATTACTCTTCCTCCTCTTCCTCCTGAACTTAGAGCCCCAGCACCTTGTGCAGTTGGAAAGGCTAAAGATACTCCTGTTTCAGCTCCATCATCATCAGTATTATCGTCTTCAGAGGTGTCATCATCGGTATTATCGTCGTCGGTGGGATCTTCGCCGATTATTTCATCGGGAGTATTTATAGAATCTAAAAACTCATCTTGATTGGTACAAGATATCAGAAAAACCATTAAAAATAATGGTATCATAAAATTTTTCATAATTGTATAATAAGATTTAAGGCATAACAAACATATGAATAACATCGGTATTTTGCAACATTTAATCGATTTTTTTCTTTTTTTGGAATTAGCTTTTTTGAATATACGATTCGATTACAATAGCCAGATGTTTTAATGTTGATTGGTTATTAACAATTAAGATTTTTTTATGATTTAAGTAGATTTTATTAACTCCTATTTAAGAAATATAAAACAAAGTCTTATTCTGAATTGATCATGTCATTTATCTTGTTTTCCATATTCTTAATCCATCATATTTAGATAATCAATTCTATTTATCGATATTTGCTCCCCGAAATACTTAACTTTACAATAAATGAAAATATTAGTAACAGGAGCAGCTGGGTTTATTGGTTTTTTTGTATCAAAAATCCTTACCGAAAAGGGGCATCAAGTGGTTGGTTTAGATAACATTAATGATTATTATGATATCAACCTCAAGTATGCCAGATTAAATGAATTAGGAATTGACAGGGAGCAAGCTGCTTCATTCATAAATGTAGTTAAAAGTGATACTCTTGGAGATAAATTCAAGTTTGTAAGAATGAATTTAGAAGATCGGGAGCAATTACCTAAGCTTTTTGAAAATGAAAAGTTTGATGTTGTTTGTAATTTGGCAGCCCAAGCTGGAGTTAGGTATAGTTTAGAAAACCCTGAAACCTACATAGATAGTAATATTGTTGGCTACCTTAATATTTTAGAATGTTGTAGAAATCATAAAATCAAACATCTTGTTTATGCTAGTAGTTCTAGTGTATATGGTTTGAACGATAAAATTCCTTTTTCTATTGAAGATACAGTAGACAATCCAATAAGTTTATATGCTGCCACTAAAAAAAGTAATGAATTAATGGCGCATACCTATAGTCATTTATTTAAAGTTCCTACAACAGGATTGCGTTTCTTCACCGTTTATGGTCCTTGGGGGCGTCCAGATATGGCTATGTTTCTTTTTACAGATGCAATTATAAAAGATAAGCCTATAAAAGTTTTTAATTATGGTGAAATGGAACGTGACTTTACATATATAAATGATATTGCTGAAGGTGTTATTCGCATCATTGAGAAAGCTGTTAATGACAGAGTCGAATCTGGAGATTTATACAAAATATATAATATTGGTAATAACAATTCGGTTAAATTGATGGACTTTATTGAACAAATAGAGATTAATCTAAAGAAAGAAGCGAAGAAAGAAATGTTACCTATACAACCTGGAGATGTTGAAAAAACATGGGCAAATGTTGAAACTTTGATAAATGATTATGATTACAGACCTAATACATCTGTTACAGAAGGTGTTAAACAATTTATTGATTGGTATAAAATGTTTTATAAAATAAATGACTAATAATTAAAATAAATCACACTCTTAATTGTTTATTTTCAATGTGATAAACATAATTTTAATAAGAAAATGATGGATTTCATCGTAAATAATGTCTTCTTGACACATTTAATTCTATTTTTTGACAACAAATATTCATCTTTGCGGTCGAATTTAATTTTTTAACCTAATGAACATATCCAATTCTGAAAAATTATCTAACGCCAAAGTTTTAGTAACTGGAGGTGCTGGGTTTATAGGATCTAACTTATGTGAAACGCTTCTAGAGATAGGAAGTACAGTTACTTGTCTAGACAATTTTGCTACTGGAAGAAGAGAAAATATTAATCACTTATTAGAAAACTCAAAATTTACACTTATAGAAGGTGATATTCGCAATCTTCAAGATTGTCGTAAAGCTTGTGATAATGTAGATTATATATTACACGAGGCTGCTTTAGGATCTGTCCCTAGATCTATAAATGATCCTGCTACTAGTAATGAGGTCAATATATCTGGTTTTTTAAATATGCTTATTGCAGCCAGAGATGCTAAAGTAAAGCGTTTTGTTTATGCTGCTAGTTCTTCTACTTATGGAGATTCGAAAGCATTACCTAAAATTGAAGAAAGTATTGGGAATCCTCTTTCTCCTTATGCTGTTACCAAATATGTTAATGAATTATATGCAGATGTATTTAACAGAACCTATGGGTTAGATACTATTGGATTGCGTTATTTCAACGTTTTTGGAAGAAAACAAGATCCAAACGGAGCATATGCAGCTGTTATTCCAAAATTTGTTTTGCAATTTCTCAATCATGAATCACCTTTAATAAATGGAGATGGAACCTTCTCTAGAGATTTTACATATATAGATAACGTAATACAAATGAATCTCAGATGTTTAATTACAGAAAATAAAGAGGCTTTAAATACAGTTTACAATGTAGCCTACGGAGAACGAACAGATCTAAACGAATTAACACACTTATTAAAAGAATATTTATCAGAATATGACAATGAAATTAATAGTGTCGATATTAAGTATGGTCCTGAACGTATAGGGGATGTCCCCCACTCTCTTGCTTCTATAGACAAAGCAGTAAATCTTCTAGAATACAAACCTGATTTTGATATTAAAACAGGTTTGAAAGAAGCTGTAAAATGGTATTGGTCAAATTTAAAATAAAAATAAAATGAATTTAACTGTTATAGGAACAGGATATGTTGGTTTAGTTAGTGGGACTTGTTTTTCTGAGATGGGAAATAGAGTTACTTGTATAGATATTGATGAGAAAAAAATTGAAGGATTAAAAAACGGTATCATTCCAATTTATGAACCTGGGTTAGACTCCATGGTTAAAAAGAATGTGAAACTTGGTAATTTAAACTTTAGTACAAAGTTAAAAGATGGTTTATCTAAAGCAGATATTGCATTCATTGCTGTAGGTACTCCTATGGGAGATGATGGTTCTGCAGATCTTCAATATGTACTTTCTGTAGCTAAGCAGATTGGTCAAGAAATGGAACGTCCATTGATTGTTGTTGATAAATCTACTGTACCCGTAGGAACTGGAGATAAAGTAAAAGCTGTTATTGAAGAAGAACTAAAAAAACGTAATGCAACGATCGATTTCCATGTTGTATCTAATCCTGAGTTTTTAAAAGAAGGTGCTGCTATTGGTGATTTCATGAAACCTGATCGAGTAGTCATTGGTGCAGATAGTGATTATGCTGTTGAACAAATGGAAGCATTATACTCTCCTTTTTTATTAAATACGAGTCGTTTTATCTCTATGGACATACGTTCTGCAGAAATGACAAAATATGTTGCTAATACAATGCTAGCTACTAAAATTTCATTTATGAATGAAGTATCTAACATTTGTGAATTAGTAGGTGCTGATGTAAATCAAGTACGTATTGGTATTGGTTCTGATTCAAGAATTGGGTATAGTTTTATATATCCAGGATGTGGATATGGCGGATCTTGTTTTCCAAAAGATGTAAAAGCGCTTAAACATACCGCAGAAGAAAATGGTTATATTCCTAAAATAATCTCTTCTGTTGAAGTTGTTAATGATAATCAAAAAATGGTGATTGCTAATAAAGTAATCAAACGATTTGGAGAAGATTTGTCAGGGAAAACTTTTGCTATATGGGGGTTGGCTTTTAAACCTGAAACAGATGATATGAGAGAAGCTCCTTCTATATATACTATCAAAGAATTAGTAAAAAGGGGAGCTGCAGTAAAAGCTTATGATCCAAAAGCTATAGATGAGGCGCAACATTTTTATTTAAAAGGGCTTGACAATGTCACTTACTTTGATTCTAAATACGACACACTGAAAGATGCAGATGCAATGATATTGTTAACAGAATGGAAAGAATTTCGTTCTCCAGACTTTGATGAGTTAAAAAAACAACTAAATAATGCAATTGTATTTGATGGAAGAAATCAATACACTTCACTGAAACTTGAAAATAAAGGATTTGAATATTATCAAATAGGAAAAAAATAATGAGTAACGTTAAAATTGCAGTAATTGGACTTGGATACGTAGGATTGCCTTTGGCTAGGTTATTTGCTACTAAATATTCAGTAATTGGATTTGATATCAACACACATAGAATCAAAGAACTCCAGTCTGGAAAAGATACAACTTTAGAAGTTTCTGATGATCTTTTAAAAGAAGCTTTAAAAGAAAACCCTGATCACTCTGTAGGTTTATATTGTACAGACGAAATAAATCAAATTGAAGATTGTAATTTCTATGTTATTACGGTACCTACTCCTGTTGACAAAAACAACAGGCCTAATCTTACTCCTCTATATAAGTCTAGTGAGACAGTTGGTAATGTTTTGAAAAAGGGAGATATTGTTATCTATGAGTCTACTGTATACCCTGGAGCTACAGAAGAAGAGTGTATTCCTGTTTTAGAAAAGGTTAGTGGTCTTACTTTTAACAAAGATTTTTTTGTTGGGTATTCTCCTGAACGTATCAATCCAGGTGATAAAGAACATACCGTAGAGAAAATTTTAAAAGTAACTTCTGGATCTACTCCAGAGGTTGGTGAAAAAGTAAATGATTTATATGCCTCTGTTATTACAGCAGGGACACATTTGGCTCCAACAATAAAAGTTGCTGAAGCTGCTAAAGTGATTGAAAATTCTCAACGAGATATCAATATTGCTTTTGTCAATGAATTGGCAAAAATCTTTAATCTAATGAATATCGATACACATGCTGTATTAGAAGCTGCAGGAACCAAATGGAATTTCTTACCATTTAAACCTGGATTAGTAGGCGGCCATTGTATTGGTGTAGATCCATATTATTTAGCACAAAAAGCACAAGAAATTGGTTATCATCCTGAAATTATTCTTGCTGGAAGACGTATGAATGATAGTATGGGGCAATATGTAGCTTCAGAGATTGTTAAACTAATGGTTCGAAAAGATATTAAAGTTAAAGACTCTAAAATTTTAGTTTTAGGAATTACTTTTAAAGAAAATTGCCCTGATGTTAGAAATACTAAAGTAGTAGACGTAATAAACAATTTAAATTCTTACGGCGTCGATATTACAATTTCAGATCCTTGGGCAGATCCTTCTGAAGTTTCTCATGAGTATAACTTAACCACAAGTAAGGAGTTTCCTAAAGGATCTTTTGATGCGGTTGTATTGACTGTTTCTCATAAAGAATTTTTAAACTATGATCTTAGAAGTTTATTAAATACCAATGGGGTAATTTATGATGTAAAAGGTATTTTACAAGAGGAAGTAAACGGACGGTTATAATATTAATTAAGACCAGATGCTATCAAAAATCAGTATTATTGTCCCTGTTTACAACGTCGAGAGCTTTCTAGAAAGATGTGTAGATAGTCTTTTACACCAAACGCATAATAATACAGAGATTATTTTGGTAAATGATGGCTCTCCAGACAATAGTGGTGAGATTTGCGATACGTATGCAAAAAAGCATCAAAACATCAAAACAATTCATAGAGAGAATGGAGGCTTAAGTGCTGCTCGTAATTCAGGCTTAAAAATAGCTACTGGTGATTATATATCATTTGTAGATAGTGATGACTGGATACATCCTGAAATGATGAGTGTTATGTTAGATGCAATAAAAGAACATAAGGCCAATATAGCAGAATGCGATCTTATTACTGCCAATGAATATTATATAAAACCAATTAATAGTGAAGAAGAAAGGGTTGTTTTTAAAGAGACTCGGTTAGATGCATTGAAACGTATTATAACCAATTTACGCTTTTCTGCTTGTGTAAGACTGTATGAGCATGATCTTATTAAAGGGCTTAGGTTTCCGGAAGGGACAAATTCTGAGGATGTATATTTTTCATTATTAGTATTTGAACGTGTTGATAGTTTAGTACGAATTCCTGATCAGTTTTATTATTATTATGAAAATTCTGAAAGTATTACCAGAAGACCTTACAGCCTTAAGAAATTTGACTCTTTAAATTCTGGATTGCATTTACAAAAAACATTAAACGCATCAGAAGAAGATCCAGAATTACTAAACATTATTAAACATCATATATTAAGGAAGCTTTTATATCATTATAAATTATTGAATTATAATTCTCATCTTGATACAGATTATGGCCATCGTAAAAGGATTAAAAAATTAATTCAAGAAAACTATTTTAAAAGTTCAACACACCATTATTATCTAAGGTTTGCAAATTATTTTCCTGTGAAGGTTTTTGAAATTTTAATAAAATGGAACGAGTGGAGGCATAAGATTCTTAAAACCAATCAATTTTCTTAAATATAATATTTTTAGTTACCCAAAATGTCTAGAGTTACTAAATCCATAAAAAATGCTAAAGTTGGTGTCTTCTTTTTTGTGATATCAATTTTTGTACAGTTTTTCTCCAGGAAAATTTTCTTGGACTTTCTGGGAGATGAATTTATTGGATTAACATCTACACTTCGCAGTATTTTAGGTTTTTTAAATTTAGCAGAATTAGGAATAGGTACTGCCGTTGGATATGCGCTTTATAAGCCAATTTTTGATAAAAACCATAAAGAAATAAACAATATCATTGCACTATTAAGCATTTTGTACAAACGAATTGGCTTGATTATTTTAGGGCTTAGTGTGTTGTTATCACTTTTTTTTCCATTAATTTTTTCAGAGGTATCGTTTCAATTAGGATTGATATATACGGCTTTTTATTCGTTCTTGTTCTCTGCTTTAATGGGATATTTTATTAACTATCACATGGTATTACTTGAAGCCGATCAAAAAAGCTATATCGTTCAAGGATATTTCCAATCTAGTAATATTATACGCTTAATATTACAATCATTAATTGCTTATTATTTTCAAAGCTTTTATGTATGGATTCTTTTAGAAGTTTTCTTCTCTATTATTTACAGCATTGTTTTACGAATTAAAGTAAAACAACAATACCAATGGTTAAAAATCCATCATAAAGAAAATGGAACTATTATAAAACAATACCCTGAAGTCGTAAAAAAGATCAAACAATTGTTTGTTCATAAAATGGGAGCTTTTGTAAAAGATGGGACCGATAATATTTTAGTTTTTGCCCTAGTTAGTATTGAGAGTGTTGCTTTTTTTGGTAACTATCAACTTATATTTATGAAGCTCACCAGTCTTGTGAAAATTGCTTTTGCTGGTACTAGTGCGGGGGTTGGGAATTTAGTAGCAGAAAACGATAAAGAAAATATTCGCAAAGTTTTTTGGGAAATGGTTTCTATGCAATTTTTTATAGGAGGGTTTCTAAGTATCTGTTTATATTACTTAGTTGTACCTTTTATAATTCTATGGGTGGGAGAAATTTATGTATTAGATAATCGTGTTCTTATCATAATGATTGCTGTTTTTTTTATAGGGCAAATTAGAGGTCCTGTAGATTTTTTTAAAAACGCTTATGGTCTGTTTTCTGATACTTGGGCACCAGCAGCAGAAGTTGTTATAAATTTAATCATTTCATTTATCTTTGGTAAGTTATGGGGTATTTCAGGTATTATGTTAGGTACACTAATTAGCCTTTCTGTTATAGTTCTTTTTTGGAAGCCTTACTTTCTATATAAAAATGGTTTTAAGCAAAGTGTTTTTCTATATTGGAAAGGGTTTATTCCATTAGCATTAGTATTTTTAATAGCTGCTTCAGGTATCTATTTTGTTTTTAATGATAATATGTCTCATGATGTTTCTGGTTTCTTACAATGGGTGTTTTTGGCAATAAAACTATGCGCTGCTATTTCTGTTTTATACGGTATTTTATTGTATTTATTTATCCCAGGTTTCAGAGATTTATGTTTAAGGGCTAAGCACATAATACAACGAAAAATATCACATTAAATATTAATAAGTGTTTATTTATTTTATGATAGCGTTAGTTTAAAAAAGTATAATGGTAAAAAAGAAAATTGCATTTGTAATAGGGTCACTTTCACATGGAGGTGCAGAACGTGTTATATCTTCATTGAGCAATCAATTAATAGATCGTTATGATATTGTTATAATTACTTTTGTTAAATCTGTTCCCTTTTATAATTTACACAAAGACATAAAAGTTATTGCTTGTAAAGATAGTATTGTTACTCCTACTTCCATATTTAAATCGCTCCAGTTAAATTATCAATTGGTAAGGAGGATTTCTAAAATCATGAAAAAAGAACAGATTGATATTTCTATTGGATTTATCACTTCTGCCAATATTTTAGCTACGTTAGCTTCGAAAATAAATAGAATTCCTTGTATTATAAGTGAGCGCAATAATCCTATGATGGAAGATGTTTCTAAATTTTGGGTTACGCTACGAAAATTTGTGTATCCAACAGCAGACAACGTTATATTGCAAACTCAAGGAATTAAAAAGTTTTATGAAAATAAATTGAATGCAGAAAAAATTACTATTTTACCTAATCCTATTTCTTCAGAATTATCTAAATCAAGAAAAGACAATCCTGTTAGAAAAAAAACGATATTAACTGTAGGTCGATTAGATAAAAATAAGTGTCAGGATTTATTAATAAAAGCATTTAAAAAAATAAATGTTAATGATTGGGAAATCATTATGATTGGAGATGGTTATAAAAAACCTGAGTTAGAACAATTAATTCTTGATTGTGATTTAAGCCATCAAGTGAGAATTATAGGGAAAGTAAAAGATATTCATACGTATTATAACGAGGCAGGAATTTTTGTTTTTACATCTAAAACAGAAGGTTTTCCAAATGCCCTTTTAGAAGCTATGCATTTTGGAATTCCCACAATATCAACAGATTGCCCATTTGGACCTGCAGATTTAATTAATGATGGAGACAATGGCTTTTTAATTCCTTTAGGTGATCAAAAATTACTTGAAAGACAATTATTAACTTTAATCAATGATTTAAATTTACGAGAATCTTTTAGTGAAAATGCAAAAAAAACTACTGAAGAATACGACAGTGATATAGTAACTAATAAGTGGGAAGAAGTGATTGTTAAAGTATTGAATAAGTAATCTTTAAAAATTAAAACTCTAAAACTTTAAATATCGTAAATATTAAAAATTCTTAATGAACCGTTAGAAATGTTCTAAATGAAGATATTAAAATATACCATACTTACATTAATATTATTGCATTTACCTGCTGCATTATTACAATGGACGGGAGGAGCTATAGGAACAGTCTCTAGCTATGGGTCATTTTTACTACTCTTGCTTTACTATGCCTTTATAGAAAAAACGTCTTTTAATACATGGATGTTAGTATTAGGGTTCACCTATTATCTTATTTCTAGTTTTAATTATGTAGGAGATACAGATTATTTTGTTTTTACTGCTATTAAATATTTTATAGTCATCATAAGTGGTTATGAATTAATGAAACGTGTCAATAAAACCGAATTATTTTATTTTTTATTAATCGGAGCATTAAGTGTAGGGATAAACGCCATATTTTTTCCAAGTAAATTTGGTAGGTATAGTGGTTTTTATCTCAATCCAAATGTTGCAGGTTTTATATGCATCTTTGGATATGGGTTGACATATGGTGTTAGAAATATTACTATTAAGTTAAGTGGTCAATTCATTTTTACTCTTATGGGGTTATTGACTTTTTCGAGAACATTTATTGTAATTTGGTTATTGATAAATTTAATATCTCTTAAAATCAGCATAAAAAATATACGCATATTTGCTATTGGTGCTCTTATTTTTGGAACATTACTTGTCATAGATGAATTTGTTGGTTTGAATAATCCTCGATTTCAACAATTAAAATCTCTTGTAAATAATGAAGATGTATCTTCTGAAGAATTAAGTGAGGATTCAAGAACAGCTACTTGGGCAAGATATTATCCTGATATTCTAGAAGCTCCTGTTTTTGGAAATGGATACGGAGCTCTTGCAGGGGAATTGGGTGTAAAAGCAGGAGTTCATAATTCATACCTTTTGGTTGTCGGTGAAGCAGGAATCATTCCGTTTTTTATCATGATCGCATTATTTATCTATTTTATACACTGGGGCATGAAATTATTTAAAGAAGCTCCCAATATCATAATGCAAACCATTGGTTTGGCAGCATTTTTATTGGCCAATCACAACTTTTTCAATTTTTATTTTATCCCGTTTTCGTGTATGTGGTTGTATTATCAAATAGATTACTATCGTGATTCCAGATACAATAATCAACACTTAATCTCATGATACGCTCAAAGTCGGATTATAAAAATTACATAGCAGCAGATAAAAAAGCATTAGGTATTGGCACCATTGGTATAAGGGCTAAGATCTTTTTTTTATTATCTCCGAATTTAATATGGAATTTTCAAAAAAGACTACGAAAAGTAGAGTATTATAAAACATTGTCTACTAACCCTGTATTCAAGATTTACTATTATTATCAAAAATTTTTATTCAAGAAAATTTCTGTTAAACTTGGGTTTTCTATCCCTGAAAATGTTTTCGGCCCTGGATTGGCCATTGTTCATTATGGAACCATTATCGTAAATGGAAATGCACGTATTGGCAAAAATTGTAGAATTCATGCATGTACTAATATAGGTGCTTCTGGAGGAAAAAAAGAAGCTCCTCAAATTGGCGATAATGTATACATAGCCCCAGGAGCAAAAATATATGGGAATATATCAATTGCTAATAATATTGCTATTGGAGCGAACGCAGTTGTGCATAAAACTTTTGCTGAAGAAGGTATAATGATAACTGGAAACCCAGCAAAAAAAATAAAAGAAATAGATATTAAAAAAATAATAAAGCATATTTAAAGTTATATGGGAGATACTATTTTAAATAATGCCCTTATTTAGTATGAGTAAAAAACTTAACATAGCCTTTGTTATGCCTGATCTTGTTGCAGGTGGTGCAGAAAGAATAATTTCATTTGTTTCTCAAAACCTAAATCAAGAAAAATTTAATGCTACGCTGGTAATTACTGGTTATGAAAAAAATACAGTATACCAAATTAAAGGGATTAAGGTTATTTATTTAAATAAATCTCGTGTTCTTTATGCTATTCCTTCTATTTTCTTTTATTTAATAAAAAACCCTACCAAAGTAGCTGTGAGTTCTATTTCTCATTTAAATATTGCCATGGCTATTATTTCTATTTTCTTTAGAAAAACAAAATTTATAGGTAGAGAAGCAACTGTATTAAGTTATCGTAAAAATGAAACTCCTAAAAGGAAATGGTACCCTGCCTCATTAACGCATCATTTTTACAAAAGATTAGATGCCTTAATATGTCAATCAAAAGATATGGCAGAAGATATGGTTAAAAATTTTGGAGTCTCTCAAGACAAAATTCGAGTGATTAATAACCCTATTTCCCGAGTGCCTTCATTAAAAAAAGAGAAGAAGGGTGATGGTAATGATGTAACCAGATTTATTACTGTTGGAAGGCTTAGCGAAGTAAAAGGGCATCTTAGAATTTTAAAAATATTATCAAAATTTCATGCCCCTTTTACCTATACTATTATTGGAGATGGCAATCAAAAAACAGATATATTTATTAAGGTAAAAGAATATAACTTAATGGATAAAATAATATACATTCCATTCACAAAAGATGTTGATAAATATCTGTCTAAACACGATATATTTCTACAAGGATCTTATGTAGAGGGGTTTCCTAATGCACTATTAGAAAGTTGTGTGATTGGTACTCCTGGGTATGCTTTCAATGTTCCTGGAGGAACTAAAGAAATTATTGAAAATGGAGTGAATGGCTTTCTAATAGAAGATGAAGCTATGTTTTTAAAACATCTTAAAGAAAATAAAGAATGGATTCCTGAGAAGGTAAGAACTTCCGTATATGAAAAATTTAATCAAGAAAAAATCTTGCAAGAGTATGAAAATCTCTTTCTGGATATTGCTAAATAGTATCTAAAATTTGAATTCGTCAATGTCCATATCTGAAAAACCAAATTTGAGTATTCTAAACCTTAGTTTAGCAAGCGGAGGTGCTGAAAAAGTTATCAGCCTATTATTAAAAGAATTGGTAAACGATTATAATGTAACATTGGTATTATTTTATAATAATATCCACTTTCCAATTCCAGAAAATGTAACAACAATCATTTTTAGTAATAAACACCCTAATAGACCTTATATAAAAAGGTTTCTTGATCTTATCTCTTTTATTTTCAAATACAATCGCTTATTAAAAAAACAAAAAATCACATATGCAGTTTCCTTTTTGGCATTTCCTAATCTCATCAATGGAATTGTTAGTATTTTCAATAAAAAGGTTAAAACTTTTATAAGTGAACGAGGGTTTCCTTCAGATAATACAACCAGCAAAGCATCTCTTTTTATCTCTAAGCTATTTTATCCTCTTTTTTATAATAGATGTTATAAACTGTTTTCTAATTCAGTTTATATAAATAAAGATCTTAAAGATAACTTTGGAGTTAAAATTCCTATGGATGTTATTTATAATCCTATAGAGCTTCCAAACATAACAAAACAGCCCTCCCTTTTAAACAATAATAAAGATATTTTAAAAGTAATTACTGCTGGTACTGTTAATATTCGCAAGAATCAGGAAATGATTATTAGAGCTATCAAAAAAGCTCCAGAAGAATATAATTTAACGATACTTGGAGATGGTAATTTAATCCCTAAGTTTAAAGCGTTAATAAGTGATGAAAAACTAGATGCGTCTGTATTTTTAAAAGGAATGGTTAAAAATGTAAATGAACATCTATTAAATAGTGATTGTTTTGTATTGTCTTCTTATACAGAAGGTTTTCCTAATGCATTATTAGAAGCTATGGCTATTGGGCTTCCTAGTATTTCAACCAATTGTATGTCTGGTCCCTTAGAACTATTACATGATAATGGTGAAATTACTCTTGAAGAGGGTGGTTTTTTTAAAGCAAAATATGGTATTCTGATTAATAACAATGATGATATTGGATTGTCCAAAGCTCTTGAATATCTAAAATCTCATCCTGAAGAATGCGAACGATATAGTACCTTAAGTTTAGAAAGAGCCAAAGAATATCATTTAAAAAATATTTATATCCATTTTAATCAATTTATAAATAGTTAAAGTAAAGCCTATATGTGCGGAATTAATGGCATCATAAAAAAACAACTTACTCCAGAAAATGAAGTAAAAGATACTCTTGCTATAATGAATCAACTCATTGTGCACAGAGGGCCAGATGATGATGGTTTTATAACAAAATCACAAGATTCATTTTCTTTAGGGATGGCTATGCGTAGATTAGCTATTATTGATTTAAAATCTGGAAAACAACCTATATATTCTGATGATAAAAAAATAGTGATTGTTTTTAATGGAGAAATCTATAATTTCAAAACCTTAAAGTTAAAATTAGAACAAGAAGGAGTTCTTTTTAAAACTTCTAGTGATACAGAAGTTATCTTAAGGTTGTATGAAAAATATGGTGTCGAATCTTTTAAATGGCTTGATGGTATGTTTGGTTTTAGTATCTATGACCAGCATAAAAACAAATTATATATTGCTCGTGATTTTTTTGGTGAAAAACCGTTGTATTACTCAAATACATCTTCACAGTTTTTATGGGCATCAGAGCTTAAATCTATAATTAATGTTTTAGAAAAAAAACCTGCCATTTCTAAAAAAGGATTGAATTTATTTTTTAGACTTACTTATATACCTGCACCTTATACTATATATGAAGATATTTACAAGTTAGAAGCAAATAATTATATAGAATATGATTTTTCAAACCACTCTATAAACATACATCAAATTAATGAAGAACCATTGCCTAAAGAGCAAAATATCTCATTTAACGATGCCAAGGGTAAAGTAAAGAATATGGTGTATGATAGTATTTCAAGCCGCTCAGTTTCTGATGTTCCTCTTGGTACTTTTTTATCTGGGGGTGTAGATTCTTCTATTGTTTCTTTATGTTTATCACAAGCTACAGACAAAAAAATTGATACCTTCTCTATTGGGTTTAAGAAAACTACTTTTGATGAAACCGATAAATCTCGTTTGGTGGCTAATATGATTAATAGTAATCATCATGAGTTTATTATAGCAGAAGATGATCTTAAAAACAATATTCATAATATCCTTATTAATTTTGACGAACCCTTCTCAGATACAGCTTCATTACCCACACATTTAGTTTCTCAAAAAACACGAGAATATGTAACTGTTGCACTTACTGGAGATGGTGGAGACGAAGTATTTGGTGGTTATACCAAATACTACATTGGAAAAATGAATAAAAAATACACGAGTATAATTCCTAAAGGTTTACACCAAGGAATAAAAAATATATCTGCTCCCCTATTGACTACTAAAGACGATAGAAGAGGGAAACGGTTTAGAATACAAAAATTATTAAATACCATTAATCACAATGGCGATTTTTATTGGGATATTATTTCGTTAGCAAATACGGAAAATCAAATACAAGAATTAATAAAACCTGATCTTTTTGATACTGATCTTTTTATAGATTATAAAGAAAAATTAGGGTTTGAAAAACCTACTTCTCTAACTCACTTTAGGTTAACAGATAAATTATTAAGCCTTGAAGGCGGAATGCTACCAAAAGTAGATAGAACAAGTATGATGAATTCACTTGAATGTAGAGCTCCTTTCTTAAATAGAGAATTGTGGGAATTTGCAAATACACTTCCTGAAAGTTTCCTTATGAAAGGATGGAATAAAAAACATATTTTAAAAGAAGCCTTTCGCGATCAATTCCCTGAAAACTTTTTAGAACGCAGTAAAAGTGGTTTTGGTTCTCCTGTTGGAGATTGGCTACGATTAAGTTTGCGTTCTGAATTAGAAGGATATATCGATCGTAAAAAATTGGAAGAACAAGATCTCTTCAACACCGATAAAATTATAAAACTAGTAAAAAATCATTTAAATAGTAAAAGTGACAACACTTTCAGAGTATGGGCTTTTTATTGTTTTCAAAAATGGTATTATTACACTTACAAATCAGGACATTAAAATAAGGATTGTATACTATGAGCGATAAAAAGAAAATTGTATTAATAGCCTCACATGCACCTTCTTTAATACCATTTAGAGGAGATTTTATGGTAGAGTTAATACAAAATAACTATGAAGTCTATGCAGCTGCTCCTAATTTTGATGAAAATGAAGCTGCCAAAGAAAAGTTAAGCTCAATGGGAATTACCCCTGTTGAATTTAAACTTCACAGAACAGGTTTGAATCCCTTCAAAGACATTCAATCAATATTTTCTATAAAAAAAATGATTAGAGAAAATGAAATTGATATTGTCTTTCCGTATACTATAAAGCCAGTAATTTATGGTTCTTTAGCTGCCAGTTCTTTAAAGCTCCCTATTATTTCTTTAATCTCCGGATTAGGATACACATTTACAGGGGTTTCATTAAAAGCGAGATTACTTCAAAAAGTAACTTCTATGTTATATAGAATGGCTTTGCGAAAAAACAGAGCAGTTGTATTTCAAAATAAAGATGATAAAGACTTATTCTTAACAAAGAAAATTTTAAGTCCTACTCAAAATTATCATGTTGTAAATGGATCTGGAGTAAATTTAGATAGATATGCTGCTAAAAACCCAGGAAATACTACAGATAAAGTTGTTTTTGTTTTCGTTGCTAGATTAATCAGAGAGAAAGGAATTGAACTCTATATAAAAGCTGCAAAAAAGTTAAAAGAAAAATATCCTCTAGCAGAATTTCATGTCATAGGAATGAAATTAGCTAAAGATACTAGTTCATTAGACCAGACACTATTTCAAGAGGCTATAGATAATAATTATATAATACATCATGGAGCACAATCTAGAGTCGATTTATTTCTTGCAAAATCAGATGTATTTGTACTGCCTACTTATTATAGGGAAGGTGTGCCTAGGTCTATTTTAGAAGCCTTATCTGTTGGTTTACCCATAATTACGACAAATACTCCAGGTTGTAAAGAAACTATCATAGGTGGAGAAAATGGAGTGTTAATTGAGCCACAAAACTTAGAACAGCTTATAGATGCCCTAGAATTATTTCTAAAAGACAAGAATAATATAAAGGCAATGGGGTTAAAAAGTAGAACGTTAGCAGAAACTAAATTTGATGTAAAAATCATTAATAGCCATCTTATAAAAGTTGTTAATGACAATACATAATTGTATCATTAACTATTAATTTTTTTAGAGTTTAGCATGTATCAATTTATCATAAAGAGATGTTTTGATTTTACTTTTGCGCTATTTTGTTTAATTTTTTTATCGCCACTTATAATTATAGTAGCAATATTATTATCAATAGCAAATAATGGTAACCCATTTTTCTTTCAAGCCAGACCTGGGAGAAAAGAAGCTATATTCAATATTGTGAAGTTTAAAACAATGAATGACAAGAAAGATGAAAATGGAGTTTTACTTTCAGATACAGATCGTTTAACTTCTATAGGAAAGATCATTCGTAAAACCTCATTAGATGAATTGCCACAATTCATAAATATTCTAAAAGGAGATATGAGTTTAATTGGCCCAAGACCTTTACTAATTCGTTATTTACCATACTATACAGAAAAAGAAAGAATTAGACACTCTGTACGACCTGGTATTACAGGATTGGCCCAAGTTTCTGGAAGAAATCTATTAAATTGGGATGACCGATTAGCAAAAGATGTAAAATATGTTTCAAAAATTTCGTTTATACTAGATAGTAAGATTATATTAAAAACAATTAAGAACGTACTTTTATCAAAAGACCTTGTTCTTGATCCAAATACAGCAATACAAGATTTAGATGATTATAGGAAAACAAAAGCTTAAATGGGCTATTCTAACTACTGGTTGGGGTAATAGTGCTGTCAAAGCAATTGAAGCCTTTAACGAAGGGAAAATGGAAGAGTCTGATATATCATTACTTGTTTATGAAAATAAGCCTTCTGGAGCAGCAGATCTTGCAGAGAAAAGCGGTATTGAAACATTACAATTAAAAAGGAATAGGTTTGATTCTCAACATTTATTTCAAAAAGAATTATGCGATCAATTAAAAAAAAGGAGTATTGACTATATATTTATGTTAGGTTTTAAATACATTATTAAAGATGAAATGCTAAAAGCATTTTCTAATAAAATTATTAATATCCACCCATCTCTTTTTCCTAGTTTTTTAGCAACTAAAACGGCCATACAAGATGCATTAGATTATGGAGTAAAAATTTCTGGAGTTACTACACATATAATTGACGATAAAATAGATGAGGGCATTATTCTATGTCAAGAAGCCATTGTCTTTGAAGATGAAGATACTTTTGAAACACTCTATCCAAAATTTATCGAAAAAGGAAAAAAAGCAACTATAGACAGTATGAAACTAATTTATAAACAACATTTTATAGATAGTTAAACTAAAAAATTATGTACAAGAAATTCATAAAACGTGTTTTAGATTTATTATTGGCTTTAATGGGCATGATTGTTCTTTTTCCTATCTTTATAATTGTTGCTATCATTCTGTTTTTTAGTAATAATGGAAAGCCTTTTTTCTTTCAAGAACGACCAGGTTGGCATGAAAAACCCTTTAAAATAATGAAATTCAAAACTATGAATGACAAAAAGGATGCTACAGGTGAGTTATTGCCATTTGATAAACGTATTACTAAGTTAGGAGCTTTTATTAGAAAATATTCTTTAGATGAAATTCCACAACTTATAAATGTTATTAAGGGAGACATGAGTTTAATAGGTCCTAGACCCCTTTTAATGAAATATATACCATTGTATAATGATTTTCAAAAGAAAAGACATCATTCTAAACCCGGCATTACCGGATGGGCACAAGTAAATGGAAGAAATACCATAAGTTGGGATCAAAAATTCGAATATGATGTTTGGTATGTTGAAAATCAATCTTTTAAACTAGATTTTAAAATTTTAATGCTAACAGTAAAAAAAGTTATTAAACGAGAAGATGTAAATAGTAGTGAAAATTTAAATATGCCAGATTTTACTGGTAGTGAAAATTAATCATTAATATTAAGTTTGAGCTATGGAATTGTCTGTTAATGAAATAGAAAATAAGGAAGATTTAATTGTTTTGAAAAAATCTATCGCAGCTTTATGCGATGATCCATTTAACAAAATAATTGTTAAAAACTCTAAAGATAATAAAGAAAAGCTTTTTTATTTTTCGTACAGTGAGAATGATGTTCTTAAAATAATCATGCCCTTCTATCTAAGAAATATTTATATCAATGGGAAATTAACTCCTTATTTTGATGTGAGTTCTCCTTATGGATATAGTGGTCCTGTTTTTTTCAAAGAAACTATAACTAATCTATTTTTAAAACAATTTTGGAATAGTGTAGATAACTGGTATAGAAAAAATAATGTTATCACAGAATTTATAAGATTCAGTCTTAATGAAAATTATAAAGAATATACTGGAGAATTAATTCACACATTAACAAATGTAAAAGGTAAGATTATAGATGGGGAAACTCAATGGAGTAATTTTAAACCTAAGGTTCGTAATAATTATAGAAGAGCCACTAATGATGAATTAGAAATAAAAATTTTTTACGGTTCTGAAATTGATGAAAAGCTTATTGCGTTGTTTTACGCCATTTATACAAATACAATGAATAGAAATAATGCTACCAAACATTATTTCTATTCATTAGACTTCTTTAAAAACTTTATAAGCATCAATTATAAAAATTGTGCAATTGCTGTTGTTTATAAGGATAATATTCCTGTTTCTACAGAATTAATGATTCTTTCAAAAGAAATTATTTATTCTTTTTTAGGAGGTACACTTTCTGAATATTTTAGCTCTCGCCCCAACGATTTTTTAAAAATAGAAGTTATCAAATGGGCTCAAAAACAAAAAATTAAACATTATGTTTTGGGTGGAGGCCGAATAGATGGAGATGGTCTTTATAAATATAAAAAAGCATTCTTTCAGTACGATGATGATGTTATTTTTTATACTGGTAGAAAAGTTTTAAATCCTGAAATATATGAAAGCTTGATTAGAGAGATTCAAATTGTTGGGGTTGGGGTTGATGTTGTTGGAGATGAAACAAATGAAAAGTTTTTCCCTCAATATCGAAAATAACATTATATACAAAATTTAAACAATGATTAAAATTATTGAACACAAAGATGAGTGGAAACTCGTTTTAGAAGATATTAAAAATTATGATTTTTATCATACCTATGATTATCATTTATTCTCAAGACAAAAAGGCGAAAAGCCAATACTTATATTATATCAAGAAAACTATGTATGCATAGCATTACCTCTTCTAATAAGAAACGTTTTTGACACACAGTATTACGATGCTACATCTGTCTATGGATATGCTGGTCCTGTTTCAAAAAATATTGATAAAAATTTCGATAACACCAATTTTATAACAGCATTGAGTACGTTTTTGAGTGAACAAAAAATTATTACGTTATTTTCTAGGCTGAATCCTTTTATAAAACATCAAGAGACTGTTTTAGAAGGTTTAGGAGAAAAACCTTTCAGTGGAGAGGTAGTATCAATAGACTTAACAGAACCTATTGATATACAAAGAAGTAAGTATTCTAGAAGAACAAAAACTCATGTTAACAAGTCTCGTAGGTTTTGTACAGTGAGACAAGCTGCAAACAAAGAAGAAATAAAAGAATATATTGATATCTATTATGAAAATATGGATCGTGTAAATGCAACAAAATCGTATTATTTTGATTTTGAGTATTTCTCTAAACTCATGGAAAGTCAGGATTTCAAAAGTGAAGTTCTTGTAATTGAACACAATGAAACAAAGAAAATAATAGCTGGTGCTATGTTTATCAAAACAAATGACATTGTGCAATACCATCTTTCTGGTGCCAAAAACGATTATTTAGATTTAACTCCTGCCAAATTATTAATTGATGAAATGAGAGTCAAAGCTTCTGAAGAAAAATATACTGTATTAAATCTAGGTGGAGGATTGGGTGGTCAAAACGATTCTTTATTCTCTTTTAAATCCTCTTTTTCTAAAAATTTCAAGCCTTTTAAAGTTTGGAAATATATTTTAAATTTCGAAGTTTATAATGATTTGATTAAAGATAAAAAAGCGCAAGAAATAGATACAAATTTTTTCCCATTGTACAGGCTTTAAGATGTTTCTTCTAAAGTAATTTCATAACAGGTTTCTCTACCCACTATAGCATATTTGTCTTTATCTTCTGTAGGTAACTTAAATGCTTTAATTTCATCAATATGATTTTTAGATTCAAATAATAGAGGTCAGCATTTAGTTACCTATTAATTTTGCTTGATTTATGTTATTGGCTTCAACCATTCTACATATGAGATTATCAAAAATTGTATTCTTACTTTGCGATCTATTGATTCTATAACAGAATTCATTAAAATAGCGGTTCAGATTTCCATCACTTACCCATGAATAAGTGGTTCTTATCCATGATTTAACTTGATGTATCATTGTATGAAGTGCTTTAAAATTTAGCCCCTTATCACTTTCGATTTGTGTAATATCGTATACTTTTGAAATGGGTCTATATCCTATCCATTTATCAGTGGTCACTTTTGCTTCTCTACTGATGTGGTTTACAAAAATATATTGAAGCGATTCTGCTGAAAAGTCATCTATTCGCATGGCATACATACGCTTGACTTTACCATCTTTTGTGAGCTGAACAGCTGTGGCTGCTTTCTTTTTACTACTATTATAACTTCTACCAGTCTTGCCTTGATCTTTTCCTACAATTACAAATTCATCTACATGAACATCTCCATCCATGGGGTGATTACCATTAGAAGACATAGCTTCTCTTACTTTATGCATAAAAAGTCGAGCTGTAGTTTCAGTAATCCCATAGCGTACTGCCATGTAACTAGCAGATAGACTCTTGGTGGTAGTCGACATCTCAAAACAAATGAAAAAAGCTTTGCGAACACCAAATTTGACCTTATGGAATAGCGTACCAGCTGTTGCAGATTCAATATGGCTACAAATATTACATTTTCTACCAAAATCCTTTAGGGATTGATAAGCAGTATGATTACAACGAGTGCATTTATAGGCTGTTTTTGACTTTATTTCTGCTAAATATTCCTTGCAATCTAGGTTTGATCTGAACCGATTAGAGAACTCTAGAAGATTTTGACCCTTGAAAATGTTCATATTTCAACATATTTATTGATCCTAAAGATAGGTGTTTAACTACTGACCTCTATCAAATAAAAAGTCAATTAAAGATTTTCGCATAAATGACGGATAGTTAGGTGTTATCTCATCAATTCCTAAAACGTCAATAGCTTCTATACATTTTTCTTTTTTAGAAATAATAGGTATTCTTTTTTGATAATTCTTTTTACCCCCTTTTAATGTATATACGATTCTCTGATATAATATGTTAAATTCTTTTTCTCTTAGAAATTGTTTGAATACAAAAAACTTTTTTAATACAAAACCTAGTGTATTGGAAATAATAGATTTTGGATTATATATAATATGATAGTCAAAGTTATATTTTGTAGTTCCCCATCGTTCTTTATACTCATAATATCCCTTAGAAAAATCAAAGATCTCTACTTCAGATTGAATGCACCATTCCAAAACTTTGATAATTGTAATATACCCTAAAGTAAATTTAGAAAAATCTGTATCAAACACCGGAATTGCATCAAAAACTACAGTATCAGAATGAAAGTTAAACATAACACTAATAGGCACTCCTCCTTCATAAATCACAAAGAGAGATGCTTTTTTACTTAGAATCATATTATAAATAATTCTTTATAAAAATCCCAGTGCTTGAGCTGGTCATATTCTTCTTCTTTTTCAGAATATCACTTCTTTAATAATTTAGTAAACGCATCAAAAATAAAGTTATAATGACTTTTTTCTATTGCTCCATAGTGTGCTTTGTATTCAATGTTAAAACAACTTTCAAGTCGTTTTATATTTCGTCTATATTTATATTGACTTTTAGAACTAAATTTTGTTTTAATATAAGATTCGACAGAAGTGTGTTCTTTCAGATTTGCAAAAAAACCTTCATACTGCTTTACTTTATGAATTTTAACCCCATTTTTAGGTTGGTTTAGATCTGTTTTAAAATAGTTTGGAACATCATGCACTAATAAAACTTTATTTCCTAGTTTAATAGATTTATGATTTTTATCTAATGTATATGAAATTCCTTTCGTTAGGTTTTTACCTATATTATAATAGACATAGGGAAATGAAGATTTAGCAAAAGAAATTCCTTTTACCCCTTTAATCTTTAATATTTTTTTATTTGCATATTTTAACCAAGTAGCGGTATATAATTCTGAAGTAAAAGGATTGTTTTTCATTTACTAAAAATGCTTAATTGGTAATCGTTTTTACAAACTCATCCCATTTATATTATATTTAGTATTAATTATTGGACAGTTTTTTTGTAAAAACATTACATAGATATTCTTATTTTTTTTCTTTCTCCAATAACTATAAATTCGTCTTTATCTATTTTAGATTCATAAATTTTGACATCTTTTATAAAATCTTTAGTCCCATAAATAAAATCATAAATACTTTTTCTTAGAAATTCATAGTTTTCATTTAAATCGGGTATGATATTATAATCCTCAATTATGATTTGTTCATCACTAATATCTATAGTTTTTAATGTATTAGGAGTATCATTTTTAGATTTATTATTTAGATAAAATCTAATTTTATGATAATATTCATTGATTCCTTTGCTTCTTAAATATTGCTTGAAAGTATATACATTAGTTATTAAAAATGCTAAGCTACTACTAATGATCGATTTGGAATCATAAAGTATATGATGTTCAAATGTGTATGTTTGATTACACCAATTCTTTTTATATCCATAATCTCCTTTAAAAAAATCATACTTCTTGAAGCCTTCATTAAAAAGTAATTCAAATAATTTAATAATCATGAGTGATCCTACACCATATTTTGCATAATCTAAATCAAACACAGGTATTAACCCTGTAGCAATATCTTCAAAATGATAACTTAAATATATAGAAATTGGTTCTTTATTATTAGAAATAACAAATAAAGAAGCTTCTTTTTTTAGAATCATTTCATATACATGATCATAATAAAAATTCCACATTTTTGGAGTAGTATTATGATAATACTCTCCTTTACTTTTAAATTTCTTCTTCAATAACCCTTTGAATTTATCAAATATGAAATCGTATTCTTCTTTTGTTATAGCTCCATAAAACCACTTATAAGAAATATCAAAACAAGTTTCTAATCTTTTTCCTCTTCTTCTTATGTTTCCTAAATTTTTACTTCCTAATTGGTCTTTCAAAAAAGAATCTATATCGCTATGCTCTGAAAAATCGGTTAAATATCCTTGGTATTCTTTTACTCTTTTTATTTTAACAGCACCATTACCTAGTGTCGTGCTAGACACATTGTAATAAGAAGGAACATTATATATGATAAAGGCCTTATTTTTAGAATCCTTTTCAATGGCAGTTCCTTCTTCATAAAAATTATTTGTTATCAGCGTGCTGCCATAATTTCTATAAAGAGGGATACGTTTGTCTTTTATAAATGAAGTTCCATTAATGAAGTCAAATGTTAATGCAGGGCGATCATTATTAAAATGTTTTAACCAAGTTTCTTTGAAAATTTTAGAAGTAGATAAATTGACTCGCATTGGTTGGTTGGTTGGTTGGTTGGTTGGTTGTATTTATAAAGAAACGTTTATCAATAAAGAATTATTCTTTTTGTTTGATATAATTTGCTATTACTTCTGCAATTAAACTTCTTCCATAATTATTCCAATGTTTATCATATATTAACGTTTTAGGTCGTTTCTCTTTTTCAAACCTTGGAGCAAAATCTATATATGAGTACTCATGAGTTTCTAAGTATTTTAAGAACGTAGTACTTGTGTTTTTTGAATCTAATAAGAATGTATAACGTTCTTTATCATAATCATATAGCTTAATTAAGCTCTCGAAATTTTCAATAAACACTTGTTCTTCTTCTCTAATTTGACCTGCTGTTTTTAACTTCTTTTCTTTCTTTTTAGAGCTACCAGAAGTGATTTTTGACAATAACTTTTTTAACGGGTCTAAAGCTCCTATATTTTGTACATAAACTAATAATTTAATTTGACGTAATGCTCTAAATAAAGGAGATTCCAGTTTCATTCTAGATTGAATAACTTTATATTCATCTCTAGTCAAGTCATTTGAAAATTTAATCCCTAAAATCACATGATCTATCAACTTAAATTTATCTTGGTATACGTTTATGAGGTGGAGTTGGTCTGCCATATCATAGCCTGCATATCCATATTCGTAAACTTCAATTCCCGGTAATTTATTTTCTATTTTTTTTCCTATTGAATTGTAATAATGTTGATGAAAACCTTCAATAAATGAATCACCTACTAATGCTATTTCCACTTTCTCTTTTGTGGGTTGAAATTCTCTATAAGAGTTAAATCCTGATTCATTAATCTTAAATTCAGAAAAATTTTGTCGTCTATTTCCTGTGACTGCATGCCCATTTTGATTAGGCATCCATTTTTCAACCTTTTGTTCATCTATAATACGTATAGGATTATCTTTACTTAAATGTAAAACACGTACCCATACTTCTAACATAAGAAGTAATAGGATTGCATATAATCCGCTTTTGAGTATTAGTTTTTTCATTAGGTTTAAAATTGAAAATATATAAATGACCTATCAAAACCACTATCGTAAAACAAGAGTATTCCTAAAATTACTATAGAGTATACTATAAATCTAACGATTCTTGATTTAAATTTAAAGGGAGCTCTTTCATCTTTTCTAATTCTATATTCATAAAGCACAAAGGCTATTATCAAAATATAATAATCAATCATTCTATATCCCAGAGGGTGATGATAGGCTTCATATGAAAAATTACCTACAATAGTTTTGATATAATCAAAAGCGTCTGTAATAGATCGCGATCTAAAAAATATCCGTGAAAAAGTAATCAAAATAAACGTCCAAAATAATTGAAGAATTTCTTTTAGTGAAGGAAACCATGAATTTCCACCAACAACATTCCCCATATAAACACGGTTTCTTCCCATTAAAAAGACGGGAATATAAAATAAAGCATGAATAGCTCCCCAAAAAATAAAAGTCCAGTTTGCGCCATGCCAAAAACCACTCACTAAAAAAATAATAATGATATTTCGAACAGATTTAAGCTTTGTTACTCTAGACCCGCCTAAAGGAATATATACATAATGCCTGAACCAGGTGGATAAAGAGACGTGCCATCGTTGCCAATATTCGGCTACATTTCTTGAAAAATTAGGAAACTTAAAATTAGACATCAGTTCTACTCCAAAAAGTTTAGCAGTTCCAATAGCTATGTCAGAATAACCGCTAAAATCCCCATATACCTGAAAGCTAAAAAAGACAACTCCCATGATTAATGTAGAAGCCGAATAATCTCCATAATTTGCAAATATATCATCTACTATAGGAGCTAGTCCATCTGCTATTACAAGCTTTTTAAACAACCCCCATAAAATTAGCTTCCCTCCTCCTACTATTTGATTGTAATTAAAAACTCTCTTATTTGTTATTTGAGAAAGTAAATTTGATGCTCTTTCTATAGGTCCAGCGACCAACTGGGGGAAGAATCCAACAAAAGCAGCAAAAGCAATAAATTGCTTGGTGGGCTCTAATTTTTTATAATAAATGTCAAATGAATACGACATCGTTTGAAAAGTGTAAAAAGAAATTCCAACAGGTAGTATAACTTGTAATGTCCATGTACTTTGTGTGGCTACTCCAAAAGTAGACATCATATCCATCCATGAGTCTACAAAGAAATTAAAGTATTTAAAAAACCCTAAAAGACCTACATTAAATAAAACACTGACCCATAACCAACACTTTCTAGTTTTTTGGTGTTCACTTTTATGAATCTTTAGTCCTACTAAGTAATCTACAACTGTACTTAATATTATAAGAAAGAGAAATCTCCAATCCCACCAACCATAGAAAAAATAACTCGCTATTAAAACTAATACATTTTGAAGCTTAAGGTTTTTATTAAATACAAACCAATATAAAACGAAGACTATTGGTAAGAAAATAAAAAATTCAAGTGAATTAAATAGCATCAATATTTTTTTATGTTTACTCTGTATTTAAATATGTAGCGACCTGTTTTGCAACCTGTTCATGTCCATAACAGTTCCAATGATTATCATATTCAAATGTCCAACTTTTGTTATCATCGTCATCATCTAAAATAATTACATCAAACCCTACTGCTTTTACTTTTTGGATGATTTTTATATTTGTACTTGGATGAAAGACAAGAGTTTTGCCTGCAATTTCATAATTAGAAACCACAAAATCTAGAAGATTCTTTATTTTTTTTAATTCTATAGCTCCTTTTTCGTTCTTAGTTACTTTTTCTTCGACAGACTGTTTTTTATTGAAAATACTTTTTAAGTTGGCTAAAGGAAATCTTCTGTATAAATAGAAAATAAACTTCCAATTATACAAGGTGTTTTTCAATGTACTTGACTTCATTCTTCCAGGAATTACTTCTTTATTATCTATACTTAATTGAGTAATATCATATAAAGGTTTAATTTCTTTTACACTCTCTATAAAATCATTACCGCTCACGTATATGAGTTGATTAACAGGATTATAACTTTCAAATTGTTTTGTAATCTCCATTGCTTCAATAAACGAAACTCCTGCTCTTCCTGCTTCTAAAAAATTACGGTTAGGAAACCTGTTTTTTAAATAATTTTTTTGTCTACATTCATTTGGATTCATAAAATTCTCGATATAAGAATCTCCAATTATGGTCACTAATTGATCATAACTTTTTGGTAATTTCCCTGCCCAACCTAATTCATTAATTACCCATTTATGTGTATTATTTTTCCAACTACCTGTTTGATTTGGTACATATTTTTGTATTCCATACTGATCAATTTCTCTCTTAGGGATATCTACAGTTAAATATGTAGTTCTTGCAATAAATTCACTTAAACATAATCCTAATAAGGCGAATACTATTATATCTCTAATAAATGTTTTCATTTCTTTAAAATTGAAAATAAATAAATTCTTGTTCGCTTCCTGTAAACCTAAAAAGAATGAATATGATTAAAAAATATACACCCCATCTTATAAATCTATTCAGCTTAACAATATTTTCTATACCGTATTGTCCTTTTCTCCCGATCCATTCTACACTCACAAATAAGGCTATTAAGATGATGATTGGTATTGGAAACAACTCTGGAAGTGATAAAAAAGAAAAAGAAAATATTCCTTTTAAATACAGTAATGCATGGTTAATAGAATTTGCTCTAAAAAATACCCATGCCAAAATTGTAATACTAAAAGTAATGAGCATTTGAAATAGTTCATATAGACTTGGGAGGATTGTATTTTTAGCGATAATATCTGTATGCACTCTATTCTTATTAAATAATAATAAGGGCAGAAAATAAATTGCATTAAGCGCTCCCCATGCTATAAAAGTCCAGTTTGCTCCATGCCAAAAACCACTCACAATAAAGATGATAAAAGTATTTCTCACTTTCATCATTACTCCTCCTTTACTACCGCCCAATGGAATATAAACATAATCCCTGAACCAGGTTGACAATGAAATGTGCCATCTCCTCCAAAACTCTGCTATGTCTCGTGAAAAATAAGGGAATGCAAAGTTTTGTTTTAAATTAAATCCAAATAATCTTGAAACTCCTATTGCAATATCTGAGTATCCAGAAAAATCTCCATATATCTGAAATGTAAAGAAAAACGCGCCTAAAAATAATGTGCTTCCATTGTAGTCTGTATAATCATTAAAGATTGTGTTAGCATACATTGCACAATTATCTGCGATGACAACTTTTTTAAACAAACCCCATAAAATTTGTCGAACTCCATCTTTCGCTAGATCGTAATTAAACAACCGTTTTTTAAAAAACTGTGGCAAAAGATTAGTAGCTCTTTCAATAGGTCCCGCGACTAATTGAGGAAAAAAACAAACAAAGGCAGAGAAAGCAATAAAATCTGATGTTGGGGTTAGTTTTCTTTTGTATACATCAATAGTATAACTTAATGTCTGAAATGTGTAAAAACTAATTCCTACAGGAAGGATAATATCTAAAGTATTCGCGCTGATTTCTTTTCCAAAAAAAGAAAAAGAGGCTATAAAACTTTCAAGAAAAAAATTGTAATATTTAAAAAAACCTAAAAAACCTAGGTTTACAATTATACTAATCCAAAGCAATTGTTTTCTTACAGATTTATTTGTTTGTTTAAACAACAAAATACCAATAGTATAATCTACAAGCGTACTAAACATAATAAGTGATAGAAAACGCCAATCCCACCAACCATAAAAAACATAACTAGCTATTACTATCAAAAAATTTTGAAGCTTTAAATGTTTGGCTGTGATAAACCAGTATAGTATAAAAACTATCGGTAGAAATACAAAAAAGTCTATCGAATTAAAAAACATACATAACTATTTATTAAATAGAAAAATATTCTACTATATAAGTACTTAATACATTTTTACGTAATTTCTTTTCAGGAGGTTTTAATAATTGTATCTGAAAAATTATATCAGTTTTTCGTAATAATATAATTTCCTATTACCAATATATCTAAACCAGTAGAAAAGAAACAACGTATTGCGTCTTTGGGAGATTCTACTACGGGCTCTCCTTGTATATTAAAACTTGTATTTAAAACAACAGGTACCCCTGTTTTTTTTCCCATTTCTTTTATAACATTGTAATACCTTGGATGGAGTTTTTTCTTTACCGTTTGCAAGCGTGCACTTCCATCTACATGAGTAACTGCAGGTATCACAGATCGTTTATTTTCTAGTACATTACAAACTTTTAGCATAAAAGGTGCTTCTACTTTTAAATCAAAAAAATCATTCTTTGCTTCTTCAATAGTAGATGGAGCAAAAGGTCTGTATGCCTCTCTAAATTTCACTTGAGAATTAATTTTATCTTTCATTTGTGGAAATGCAGGATTAGCTAAAATACTCCTGCTTCCTAATGCTCTGGGACCTATCTCCATAGGGCCTTGAAACCAACCTATAATATTGCCTTCTGCTAAAATTTCTGCCGTTTTCTCACAAATATCCTCATGATGCTCATATGATAATTTAGCACCATCTAAAACTTTTTTAATTTCTTCATTACTATATTCTGTTCCAACATATGGATTGTCATGAACATATACTCTTGGTTTTTTGAGAATTCCATTGTACAAATAAAAAGCTGCTCCAATTGCTGTACCATTGTCTCCAGCTGCTGGCATTACATATACATCTTTAAAAGAACTTTCTCTAACAATACGACCATTCATTACACTATTCAAAGAAACACCACCTGATACTATTAAATAATCAGCTTGGGTTTTTTGATAAAGAATTTCACAAATTTCTAATACTTTATCTTCTAAAACTCTCTGAAAGGCGGCCGCTACGTCTATATGATGCTTTTTAAAATCTTCTCCATGTTTTCTGGGTTCTCCAAATATTTTATAAAACTTAGGAGAACAACGTTTCCAGCTCATGTTCTGGTAATTAAAGTAACTTAAATCAAAAGATAATTCTCCGTTACTTTTTACTGTAATTATTTTTTCTACTTCGTCTTTAAAAACTTCAGGGTCTCCCATAGGAGCTAGTCCCATTGTTTTCCCTTCATCATAATTCGTTCTAAAACCACAAAATTGTGTGACAGCTTCATAAAAAGATCCTAATGAATTAGGGAAAAAGCTTTGTCCTAATCGCTTTACAGTATTTTCTTTACCATACCCTAACCATGTCGTTGCCCATTCACCAGAGCCATCAATTCCTAACAGTGCTGCCTCTTTATATGGAGAAACAAAAAATGTTCCTGGTGCATGGCTAAAGTGATGTTCGATAAAGTGTACTTTTGGTCCTTTTGCTTTATCATTCCAATGTCGTTTGAACCAATTCCAAAAGCTCTTCTGTTTATTGTAGGCATGTACTAATTCATGATTGATAAAAGGCTTGAATGTCTTTAAATTTTTTATACAATGAATAGCTTTTTTTCCAATATTATGAGAAGGTTTAATTGAAACTGCTATATAATCTATCTCTGTATAATCTATACCAGCAATTTTTAAACATCGCTCTATAGAGAGTGAAGGAAAAAGCCTTGTGTGTTTGTCCCTATTGAGGCGTTCTTCTTCTATCGCCGCTATTAGCTTTCCGTCAATTACAATACATGCTGTAGAATCATGAAAAAAGTAATTTAATCCTAAAATGACCATAATATAATTTTAAGTAAATCAAATCATTACCCTCCAAGTTATTACTTAATTAATAGGTTTATTAATTTTCAATTTATAGGTGCGAAAACTAACATAGTTCATTGGGTAAGGCAGATTATTATGGCATAAATATTAAAGAATTAATCTGATTGGTAAAAAATATTCTACAAAATACCATTAAAAGAGGGTAGAAGGCAAAATCTAATGATATTTATTTGCAGAAATGTATCTCTTACGCCAAATTAAAAGCTTCTTCATAAATTTTTTCGTAGAGAGGAACCACATTAGCTATTTCAAATTTAAGAGCTTCTTTTTTTGCATTTTCCTTAAATCGTTTTAAAGTGACTTCATCTTTTAAAATTTTAATAGCATTTTCTGCCATTTCATCTACATCTCCTATATTACTCAAATAACCAGAAACTCCATGAATATTAGTTTCCGGTAAACCTCCTGCATTACTAGATATTACTGGTACATTATTAATCATAGCTTCTAAGGCTGCCAAACCAAAACTTTCTGTTTCTGAAGGCAATAAAAACAGATCGCTAAAACAAAGAATTCTATCTATTTCGTTACTGTTACCTAAAAATAGAACCTTATCTGTTATTCCTAATTTTTTACACAATTGTTCTGCCGCTCCTTTTTCGGGTCCTTCCCCTACCATAATGAGTTTAGCTGGCATTTTTTTTGCTACACGAGAAAAAATTTGAATAACGTCGGGGATTCTTTTTACCTTTCTAAAATTACTAATATGTGTTATTATTTTTTCATTTTCATCTGCCATTAAATCTCTTTGACAATCTGTAAAGCTTTGATTGTATTTGCTAGAGTCTATAAAATTAGGAATTACATATACTTCCTTCTTTATATTAAAAAGCCGCAGCGTATCTTCTTTTAAACTTTGCGATACAGATGTAACTACGTCAGACTTATTAATACTGAATGTTACTGCAGGTTTATAAAATGGATGATTCCCAACTAAAGTAATATCGGTACCATGTAAGGTGGTCACCATTGGGATATTTACTCCTTCCGACTGAAGCATCTTTTTCGCCATATAACCAGCATAAGCATGTGGAATTGCATAATGCACATGCAACAGTTCTATTTTATGCATTTTCACCATATTTACCAACTTACTGGATAAGGCCAATTCATAGGGTTGATAATGAAATAATGCATACTCAGGAACATGCACTTCGTGATAAAAAATATTGTTATTTAAAAGTGCTAGTCTTACTGGTTGTTTGTATGTTATAAAATGTACCTCATGCCCTCTATTAGCAAGTGCTATTCCTAATTCTGTGGCTACAACTCCACTTCCTCCAAATGTTGGGTAACAAACTATACCTATTTTCATTTCTATATTTATCTACTAAAATCTATTAATGTTATATCAATCTTCTATGGCATCATAAATGACCTGTTGTATAATAGTTCTAGTATTTTGTTTAATTAATTTTCTATTTTCTGCTGTTGGAAAAGTTCTATTTGATAAAAATACATATACAATCTCTTTTTCAGGATCTGCCCAGGTATATGTTCCTGTAAATCCGCTATGCCCAAAACTAGTAGCAGAAACACAACCACATGTAGGACCGGAATCTTCTAATTGTGGTTTATCAAATCCAACTCCTCTCCTATTATTATCTTCACAAAAATAACAGGTGTTGAACTTATTAATTGTCTGGTTTTTAAAATACCTCTTTCCTCCATAATATCCTCCTTGTATATACATTTGCATAATTTTAGCAATGTCATTTGCATTACTAAATAAACCTGCATGGCCTCCTACTCCTCCTTGCATTGCAGCTCCCATATCATGTACATAACCATGAATAGGTTGATATCTAAAATAAGCATCTATTTCTGATGGAATAATCTTATCTCTTGAAAATTTTTCTAATGGATTATAAGTAGTGTGATTTGCGCCTAGAGAAGCATAAAAATACTCTTGCGTTAATTCATTTAATGGTTTTTTTAACGTTCGCTCTATATATTCTTTTAAAAGATAATAAGGTACATCACTATATCTATATTCTTTACGACGAAGCAAATCACTTTCAAGAATGCGATTCATAATCGTATCCTTAAAATCTTCTCGAAGGTATAAATTTCCTATCACCTTTGTTGTATGAAATTTATTTGGTATTTTTCTATAGTATATTGAAGAAGGTTTTTTGCTAACTGTATCTAACGTTCTTAAGTAATAGGGTATCCAAGCTTTAAGTCTACCATAATGAGATAACATTTCTAATAGGGTTATGTCTTCTTTATTACTCCCTTTTGCTTCTACAAGCATTTCTTTTAATGGTGTTTTTAACGCTACTTTTCCTTGTTCTTCTAATTTCATCATCATTGGTAAGGTTGCAAGAATCTTTGTCAATGATGCTACATCGTAAATATTTGTATTAGAAACTGTTTTGGAAGATTTATAGGTGGGTTTTCCAAAATTCTTATGATATACTACTTTGCCTTTCCTAGCAATCAATATTTGAGCTCCTGGCATTACTAAAGAATCTATTGCTGTATTTACAATAGAGTCTATTTCTTTTAGTTTAGAACTATTCATATTAACACTTTCAGGAAGGCCATATTTTAAGCGTTCTAATCTATTTATTTTTAAGCTTGTATTTACAAGTAATTCTTCATGTGCAGAAACAGGCAATATTCCTTTACTTAAAAGTGCTCCAAAGAGAACTTGAGCAGATTTTTTTTGAGCAATTTCGCTATTTTGATAACTAACTATTATACTTTCAATATTTGTTAATGAAGGAATATCTATCAAAGCATATGGTTTTACAAATACGTCTAAAATTACATTGTGTTTTCTTGCAATCTCATTTAACCATATTAGTTCTTGATTTTTAAACTTATATCCTTTCCAAGGAGTTTTATTTGATCTATGCAAACCAACTATTATAAGGTTATAATTTTTTAGCTTGGCCATTAACTCATCTAGTCTATTCCCTGAAACCTTATCTACTTTACCGTACTTCTGCATACTATTTAAAAATACACTTCCATCGTTATCACCCAAAGCTACATAGGCTATTTTCTTTATCTCAAGATTTCTAATAGGTACAAGGTTAAGTTTGTTTTTAACTAGTGTAATTGCATTTTCAATAACCTCTTCATGAAGGAGTTCATCTTTTAATGTATTTAAATCTTCTACAAGGTTTTTTGTTTCTATAGGTTTTACTTTACGCAATCCAGCTTTATATTTTGCTAGTAATATTTTCTTTACAGAATACGCTAAACGTTCTTCTGTAATAATATTACTTCCATATGCTTTTGTTATTTTTTGAAATGATTTAGGAATATCATCAGGAATTAGTAATATATCGTTCCCAGCTAAGAACGCTGCCAAATCTACTTCTCCAGCTTCATCAAAATTTGTCGCCCCTTTCATATTAAGAGCATCTGTAAATACTAAGCCTTGAAATCCTAAACGTTTTTTTAATAAATCTGTAACAATCCCTTCTGAAATGGAAGAAGGGTATCCATTTCGAGATTCTAAACTTGGAACATTTAGATGTGCTATCATAACACTTTCTAATTTTTCTTGTATCAATCTTTTATAAGGATAGAGTTCTATACTATCTATTCGTTCTTTCGAAAATGAAATGGTAGGCAATGTCTTATGAGAATCGGTTGCTGTATCTCCATGACCAGGGAAATGTTTCCCACAACTTAATATACCTGCTTCTTGCATTCCTTTCATAAATGCCAATGCCTTATTCGTTACATTTTCTTTATCTTCTCCAAAAGATCTATTTCCTATGATAGGATTATCAGGATTTGTATTAATATCTATATCTGGTGCAAAATTAATATGCACTCCTAATCGATTTGCGTGTTTTCCTATTTGATACCCAACTTTTTTTATTAGTTCATTGTCCTTTACAGCGCCAAGAGTCATATTCCATGGGTATGCATATGTAGAGTCTAATCGCATTGCTAGCCCCCATTCTGCATCCATAGCAACCAACAATGGTATTTTTGACAATGCTTGATATTCATTGGTTAATTTTGCCTGTCGTTGCGGTCCTCCATTAGAAAAAATAACTCCTCCAATATGATATTCTTTTATTAATGATTTTATACGATCTGTGTGTGCTTTTCCTTTTGAGGAAAAAACATCTACCATATAAAGTTGTCCTATTTTCTCTTTAAGGGACATATCATTATATATACTGTCTACCCATTGAATTTGTGCCAAAGAATCTTTTGTAATTAATGGGTTTCTTTGCTGTCCAAAAAGATTTACGGAAAAAAAGAGAATAAAAACTAATATATATTTATACATACAATAAATTCTACTAAAACAATGCCAAAAGGTACAACGACTCACTTTTTTATAAAAGTATATTGCATTGATTCTTTCAACAATTGTAACTTAATAACTTTAAGGTAAACGTGTCTTATAAAAAACGTCCATGCCAGCTATCTTTTGCTGGTACTTCCCAAAACTCTAGGTATTCTTCTTTATTAGCGACCAGATTATTAAATACAATGGTTTCTTTAGAGACAGATTTATTTTTTGCCATTTTCTTAAAATCTAATAATGGTTTATAAGCTACAAACTCTCCTTGCTTAAAGGATACGTTCATTTTATCTAATAAATCAACATTATATTCTTTTTCTAATTGCTGAATGAAATGCACTGATGCATCTATAGAACATCCCGTAGCACCATTTACCTCTTGATCTAACGCCAATATGATAAATCTATTATATTTCATTTCATAAGAAGCTTTTAGATGTGCTCCATGTGCGGTCCAACTCTCAATAAATAGGTCTAATTTGTTTTTTATTTCTAAAATTTCTTCTGAAGAAAACCCTCTGTTCGCTTGGTAAATCCAAACTCTAGAAGTATTTGGAAGTGTATTAAACTCTACTAACATAATTCATTTTTCATTTTTGAATGACAAAAATAAATATTATAAAGTCAAGAAACTATACTAAGAGTGAACTAAATAAAAGCTCACAGTATCAGAATGGTGTATAGTATTCTTAACTAGGCATTTGAACCTGAATCATTCTTTTCTCTTGGAAAGTAATTGAAAATGTGGTAATTATTATTTCCTATTAAATAAAACTATACTATTCGTATGCATTAGCTATTAACTCTGCAATATCCATAACTTCAATCTCAGATTCTTTTTCTTTGTTTTTTACGCCATCAGTCATCATAGTGTTACAATAAGGGCAGCCAGTAGCAATAATATCTGGGCTTACTTTAAGAGCATCTTCTGTACGCATTATATTAATGTCCATAGCTCCTTTTTCTGGTTCTTTAAACATTTGAGCACCCCCAGCACCACAGCACAATGCTTTAGATTTACTACGCTTCATTTCTATAAGTTTAGCATTCAATGTTTGCAAAACTTCTCTGGGAGCATTGTATTCACTATTAGCCCTGCCTAAATAACAAGGGTCGTGAAATGTAATACGTTTGTTGTTATAATTTTTTGTCTCAATGGTTAATTTCCCAGATTCTATAAGTTCTTTTATAAATTGTGTGTGATGCAATACCTCATAATGCCCTCCTAGACCAGGATATTCATTTTTTAAGCAGTTGTATGAATGTGGGTCACAAGTTACTATGCGTTTTACTTCATAAGCATTAAGTATCTCTATATTAGTCATAGCTTGCATCTGAAATAAAAATTCATTGCCTGCACGTTTAGCTACATCACCAGTAGAACTTTCTTCTGTACCTAGAACTGCAAAATTAACATGAGCTTTATTGAGTATTTTTACAAAAGCCTTTGTTATTTTTTTGGCTCTATCGTCATAACTTCCTGCTGAACCCACCCAAAACAATATTTCAGGTTGTTTTCTTTCTGCCATAAATTCAGCCATGGTTGGTACTCTCAATGTATCACTCATATTTTTCTTCTTTAAAATACTACTGCTAGTTAATCGTATTTTCCATCATCAAAAACTTCAATAGTAACCTCTTTTTCAATAAGGTCTGTGAATTTCCCATTATAACGGGTTGCTTTTACAAGGTGATTATCTATCCAATGATAATTTCCTCCTCGAGGTTTGCCCATTACCATTCCATGGTATTTAAAGCCATAATCATTTAGCCATTTCTCTGTAACTAATCTATGATCTTCAGTACGAGAAGTGAAAAAACAAATAATATGGCCTTCGTCATACCATTTATTTAAAGTGCGTAATGCATCTGGGTAAACTTCTGCAGTAGCCATTCTTTCTGGTTCTTCATTAGGAATATCATCACAAATAGTACCATCAATATCAATTAAATAGTTTTTAATTCCATCTGGTAATACAGGACTTATACGTTCTCCTTCTTCTAACTTGTCGTTCAGTAATTTGTTTACTTCTTCTTTTTTCATTTTTAATTGTTAATGTTATGTTTCGTTTTTCCAATTTAATCGATCCATTTGATTGTATGGCCATGGAGCTCCATTATTTTCAATGTTACTCATCATATTATTTAGTTCAGTTGGAGCGGCGGATTGTTCCATAACTAAATAACGTCTCATGTCTATAATAATAGAAAGCGGATCTATACTTATCGGGCAAGCCTCAACGCATGCGTTACAAGTGGTGCAAGCCCATATTTCTTCTCGTGTTATATAATTGTCCAAAAGTTGTTTCCCATCATCTTTAAATTCTCCGTTATTGGCATCCATATTTTTGCCTACTTCCTCTAATCGATCTCTGGTATCCATCATAATTTTTCTTGGCGACAGCTTTTTACCAGTTTGATTTGCGGGGCATTCACTTGTACAACGTCCACACTCTGTACAGGTATATGCATTTAATAATTGCACACGATTTAAATCTAAAACATCAGAAGCACCAAATTTTTCTGGGGTTGCTTCCTCTTCTCCTTCTGGAGCTGCAGCAAAAGGGTCTGCATCAGGATCCATCATTAATTTCACCTCATTTGTCACAGATTCTAAATTGTCAAATTGTCCTTTTGGGTTTATTTTTGCAAAAAAAGTATTAGGAAAAGCTAGTATTATATGTAGATGTTTTGAATAATATAGATAGTTTAGAAATACTAAAATACCTATAATATGGAGCCACCAAGAAGTTCTTTCTATAATTATTAATGTACTTTCTGATAATCCGTTTAAAATAGGTGATAACCATTGACTTACTGGAAAAGCTCCTGCTTTTACGTAATGTTCTGCTCCTATCTGTTGTAATTGATAATCTGTTCCATTCATTATTAGGAAAAGAGCCATTAAAACAACTTCAAAGTATAAAATTAAATTTCCATCTTTCTTAGGCCATCCTTTCATTTCTGGATTAAAAAAACGTTGAAGTTTAATCACATTTCTACGTATCCAAAATACAATAACTGATATAAGTACTAAAAGTGCTAATATTTCAAAAGTACCTATCAAAACGTTATAAACTGTTCCAAAATCTGCAAAAATCCTATGCGTTCCAAACAGGCCATCCATAATGATTTCCAGTACTTCGATATTAATAATTATAAAACCAACATAGACTAGAATATGCAAAAACCCAGCAACTGGTCTAACTACCATTTTTTGCTGCCCCAATGCTACTCTAATCATATTTTTCAACCGCAGTGGTTTATTATCAGAAACATCTACATCTTTTCCTAATTTAATATTTCGGATTAATTTTTTTATATTCCTAGCAAAAAAACCAATGCCAGCAACTAAAATAAGGGCAAAAATAAAACTGGTTAGATAATTCATCTTTAGTTATTTTTCAGAAGTTTTTTCTAATGGTTCTTCATAATTTTTCGGACGTTTTCCAAAAAGAGAAAAATGAATATATCGTTTTGGGTTTAACCTTAGATCTTGCAATAGTAACTCTAGTTGTTTTGATGCTCCAGTGAGATCATCATAGAGTTTTTCATCTTTTAAAAGCTTCCCTACAGATCCTTCTCCTTTATCTATTTTACCAAGAACACTGTTGATATTATTGATTGTAAATTGTAGATCTTTTACTGTTTTCCCTAGATTAGCCGTTGCTAATGTATCTGAAAATTTAGACAAATTAGTAGTTATATTATTTACATTTCCTAACGTACTATCTAGTTTTTCTTTATTATCTATCACTAGGTCATCTATAGATTCTGATGCCTTTTTAAAATTAGAAATGGTAGTAGTCAATCCTGATATACTATTCTGTATATTTCCTCTAGTTTCTGGATCCAACAAACTATTTATACTTAACAGAAGAGAATCTGCATTATTCATCACATTACCTAATTGCTGTTGTAGTGGAGTAAGTTGGTTGGTTACGAGTTCCGTTAAGCCTAATTTTATACTTCCCTTTAAAGTATCGCCTGGAGTAATCAATGGTGCATTATCAAATACTGGAATAATTTGCACTGCTTTCCCTCCTATAATTCCTGTATCAAATAATTCGGCTATACTATTTTTTGATAATTTTAAATCATTGTTGATACTGAATACTACTAATAACTTGGCTGTGTTGTCTAAAAAACGAATATCTCTTACTTTTCCAACTGAGAAACCATTAACAGTAATAGGCGTACCTACTACCAATCCGCCAACATGATCATAAACAACATAGTATTGTTTTTCTGATCCAAATAATGAATTTGATTTTAAATAATTAAACCCAACTACAAATAAAATGATTCCAGCAAGGACTAATATGGCTGCTTTGAGTTCTCTTGATAATTTCAAGCGTGATTATTTTAAAGTTCCAAACAAAATTAGAAATAATTTTCTTAAGAAAGGGTCTAATTTAGAGTAGATTTTAACGCTTCTTGAACAGAAATTTTTTCTCCATTTTTAAAAGCGACAATAAAAGCAGTTGTATATCCTATATCTTTTGCTTCATTCTGAAGTTTTTTAGCAGTTTGATAATTATTGGTCTGCCCATAAAAGTAACGATATATTTGATCGTTTTTTTCTTTTGTAATAGGAGTTAACCCTCTAAAATTATAAGGTTTTGTTTCTAATAAGCTTGTACCTGCTGCAATTTGAATTTTATAGTTTATTAATGTTTTTTCAGTCGTTTTGTTTGGAGGCACATCATTCGCATTATCATTTTCTATGGTTTCAATACTATCTTTTTGTGTTTCAAAAGAAAAGTCATCTCCTACATTTTCTTCAATTCTTTTTTTATAATCAAATATTGCCTCTACAATACTTTTCGATATTTCATTTTGCCCTTTATTCGATCTTAAATAAGCGCCTTCATCTTTATTGGTCATAAAACCAGTTTCAATTAAAATACTAGGCATAAATGTTTGATGCAATACTATAAATCCAGCTTGTTTTACTCCTCTGTTTTTTCGTTTTAACTTACTTTCGAAATTCCCTTGTATTTCACTCGCTAATGCAATACTTTGATCTAAAAATTCTTCTTGCATTATAGTAAGCCCAATAACAGATTCTGGAGAGTTTATATCATAATTGGCGTAATTATCTTCATAGTTATCTTCATAGTATATTGCTTCATTTTCTGCTTTAGCTACTTCAAAATTTTGCTCATTTGCATGCAACCCTAAAACATAGGTTTCGCTACCATATGCTTGAGAATTATGTGCATTGCAATGTACAGAAACAAATAAATCTGCATTTGCCTCATTTGCAATCTTTCCTCTCACAAACAAATCTATAAAAGTATCATCATCCCTCGTATAAATCACCTCTATATCCTCTTGTTTTTTTAATTCTTCACCTATTAATAAAATTATTTTCAGAGCAACATCTTTCTCATAAAATTCCTTTTTACCAACTTTTGCAACTTTCCCAGGGTCTTTCCCTCCATGTCCAGCATCCAAAACCACTATAAATTTCTTTTTTTTGGATTGATTTTTGATATATCCGAAAGAGTATAAAAGAGTTATAGTTAAAATCCAGAATGTTATTTTAAAAAAAGGACTTTTCATGTATTGTTAATAGCTGTTAATGAGTTATTAATTTGGTTAAAATAATTGTAAACACTTGCAAAGAGACAAAAAAATATACGTAAGTTTGAATCTTCAAAAATTGAGCCATACTTTTACAAAAATAGGATTTAAAGCTTTGCAAGCAAAACGACCTCACATACTTTTAACAGCTATTTTTATTTTTTATAGCCTGTTACTTCGTGCCCAGGAACCTCCTGTGAAAAAGCCTCTCAAAATTCTTGCAGAGAAAGATTCTATAAATATCAATGCGAAAAGAAACTCTTTACCTCTTAAAATTATCGATACTACTAGAATAGATTCTATACAAACAGATAGTTTAAATAAAAAGAAGCCTCTTTTACTAGATTTAATTAGAAGAAAAGCAAAAGATTACGAGAAGATTAGTCAAAAAGATAAAAAAATCTATTTGTATAATGAAGCAGAAGTATATTATCAAGATACAGAATTAAAAGCGGGTATTATTATTATTGATTATGAAAAGAATGAAGTTTCTGCTGGAAGAATAAAAGATTCTGCTGGTAATTTTACTCAACGTCCTTATTTTAAACAAGGCTCCAATGTTGTTGAACCAGATTCTATTCGCTTTAATTTTAATACACAAAAAGCACTTATTTGGAATTCTAGATCTGAGCAATCTGTATCTGGAGGAGGTACCAGTCCTGGAGGGTTAGGAATTGGAGGTGGTAGTGGAGGTATTAATGTTCAAGCTGAGCTTACAAAAAAAGAAAACGATTCTGTATATTATCTCTATGAAGGTAAGTTAACAACTTCTGACAATGTAGATGATCCGGAATATTATATTAGAGTTCGAAAAGGAAAATTTGTTCCTAAGAAAAAAGTGATTGCTGGTTTTAGTAATTTATATATTGCAGATGTACCTACTCCCATAGCAGTTCCGTTTGCATATTTTCCATTGACACAAAGCAGAACATCTGGATTGATTTTCCCAACATTTTCACAATCTAATGAACGTGGTTTTTTTGTTCAAAATATCGGATATTATTTTGCTATTAGTGATTACGTAGATTTAGCATTAACTGCAGATTATTTTACTAATGGAAGTTTTGGTATTCGTGGAGAAAGTTCTTATGCAAAACGCTATCGTTTTTCAGGTGGGTTGAGTTTTAGATTTGAAAACAATCTTGTAAGTCAACGTGGTTTCTCTGATTTTAGCCAGACGCGACAGTTTAATCTTAGATGGAGGCATACGCAAGACCAAAAAGCGAACCCAAATTCGAGATTTTCAGCAAACGTAAACGTGGGATCTAGTCAGTTTTTTACAGAATCATTAAATCAACTTAACTCTATAGGGGATCGATTGCAAAATACATTTAGTTCTTCTATTTCGTATACAAAAACATTTCCTGCATACCCATCAGTAAATATAAATTTAACCGCTTCTCATAGTCAAAATACCAATACTGGACTTATAGATTTAACGCTACCCACACTTCAAGCAAGTGTAGAAAGGGTTTTTCCTTTAGCTCCTAAAGAAGGGGCTAAAAAGGGAATTTTACAAAATATTAACTTTCAATACAATTTACGAGGAGAAAACAGAGTTCAGGTAGTAGACTCCTTATTTTCTGTAGGTGAAGTATTAGATAATGCACGAATTGGAGCCCAACATACAATTCCTATTGCTACTAATTTTAAAGTAGCAAAATATTTAAGTGTTTCTTTAAATGCTAATTATAGTGATACTTGGGTCTTCGAAACTATTCGAAGAAGAGATTTTGATCCTACACTACAAGAATCTCCTGTAGACACCATAAGTGGTTTTGATAGATTTAATTCTTACAGTGTTGGAGCAAGCGTAGGAACTACTATTTATGGAACTTTTAATTTTGGAAAAGATAAAAAGATACAGGCTATCCGACATGTTTTAAGGCCCTCCATCTCTTGGGGTTTCACACCTTCGTTTGATCAGTTTTTTGATGAATTTACAGACCAAAATGGGAATGTTCAACAATTTACTAGATTTGAAAATAGCATTTTAGGACAACCTGGTTTTGGAAATTCTAATAGTATTGGATTTTCTCTTGCCAATACTTTTGAAGCAAAAGTAAAAAGTAGTGACACCACCGTTGTTGAGCCTAGAAAAATAACATTGCTTAGTAGTTTAAATTTTACAACATCTTACAATCTAGAAGCAGATTCTTTACAATTAGCTCCAGTTCGAGTCACAGGAGGTACTCAGATACTTAATAATAAAATGAGTATTAACTTTAATGCCACTATAGACCCATATACTGTGGGCAATAACGGTCAAAGAATAAATACTTTTAATATTGATAATGGTGGAGGACTGTTTAGAGTTGTTAATGCAAGTGCAACAATGAGTTATTCACTTTCTAACAAAACATTTCAAAAACGAAAAGCAGGCGAAGAACCTGAAGAAGATGATAATAATAAATCTCCTGATGAGCAATTAGATGATACGTTTTTAAATACAGGTTTTGCATCAGGAAGAAACCAGAGAGGAGGTTTTAATGATCAACAAGAAAATGATAATAACGAGGTTAGAGATAATAAACCCTATCGAGCTGCAATCCCTTGGGATTTACGCCTTGGTTATACCTTGAGATATAGCAATAATAACAGGGAAAATGAAATTACTACCAACTCCCTCACCTTTAGCGGTAATATTTCACTTTCTCCAAAATGGAGAATAAGAGCTAATTCTAGTTATGATATATTAGGCAGAGGCTTTGGTAGCACTAATTTAGGTTTTCAAAGAGATTTAGATAGTTGGCAAATGAGTTTTGATTGGCAGCCTTTTACAGCTCAAGGAACCTGGTTTTTCTTTATTGGAATTAAAGGATCTATATTAAGTGATATAAAATATGAAAAGCGTAGAGAACCAGATAGAGGTTTATAAACATTACTATTAAATAAAAAAGAAAGAGTAGCTATGAAAAAAACTATTATTAAAACAGATAATGCACCTGCGCCATTAGGCCCATACAACCAAGCTGTTTTGAGTGGTAATACTTTGTATTTATCAGGTCAAATTCCAATTAATGCTCAAACAGGAGAGCTTATCAATTCTGGAATAGAAGATGAAACTAAACAAGTAATGCAAAACCTTAAAGCAGTATTAAAAGCAGCAAATATGACATTTGAAAATGTAGTCAAGACTTCTATATTTTTAAGTGACATGAATAATTTTGTTTCTGTAAACGGAATTTATGGAAGTTATTTTAGTGATGAAACTGCACCTGCAAGAGAAACTGTTGAAGTTGCAAACTTACCTAAGTTTGTTAATGTAGAAATATCTATGATAGCCGTAAAATAAAAAAAGTCGCTAAATGCGACTTTTTTATTGAAATACTGCTTGATGGTATTTAACCAAGCCATCTATAGGTCTTCTTAAAATATTTCCTGGATTTAAATCATTCTCTATTAGTATAGCTCTTAATTCATCCTGAAGGTAATATGCAATGCTTCCCACAAAATGTACTGGCATTTGATTGTCTACTAAATCAAATTGCTTGATAGAATTATCTACAAATAATTTCATTCCTTTGGTTATCAAACCTTGGCAATATTCTTCATTTTTATTTTGAATTACAAATTTTGCAAAAGTTGCTAAATACGTATTTGGATTTGGTTGCTTATACAAATGATTTTTTATTACATCTGCTTCCAAATCGTATTCTTTCTCAAATTTATTGGCCAAACGCTGTGGCATTTTATTAAAATAAAAATCTCTTATTAATTGTCTTCCAAAATAATTACCACTACAATCATCCATTAAAACATATCCTAATGAACTTACTTTTTGATGTAGTTCATTACCGTCATAATAACAACAATTAGATCCTGTACCTAAAATACAGACAACTGCTTTTTCATTTGCGGTTATTGTTGAATAGACTGCTGCGTAAGTATCTTCTTTAACAACAATAGTTGCATTGATAAAATATGTTTGAAAAATTTCTTTTAAATAATTTCTCATTCTGAGCGTACCACATCCAGCTCCATAAAAGAATAATTGTTGAACTTCTTTTCGGTGTTTAAATAACTCAAAATTGTTAGCCAAACGTTCATCTATTATTTCTCTTGTCAAGACCTCTGGACTTAACCCTAATGTTTGGGTCATAAATAATTGATCCCCCGTATCATCCAAAGCTATCCAATCTGACTTTGTAGCCCCACTATCAACTATTAATACCATAAAATTTTCTTTATTTAAAGGTTTTCAATTAATCATTAAATCGAAAAAACTTTGTGTTTTTAAAAACTAAAGTGAAGCAACATGTGCCACTAGATCTAATAATTTATTTGAAAAACCTGCTTCATTATCATACCAAGAAACTACTTTGAAAAAATTTGAATTTAGCTCCATTCCCGCGCCTGCATCAAATACACTTGTTCTAGTTTCTCCAATAAAATCTTGAGAAACTACAGGATCTTCAGTATACCCTAAAACACCTTCTAAATCTCCCGATTCTGAACGTGCCTTCATTATCTTTTTAATTTCTTCATAAGAAGTATTCTTCTTTAGACGCACAGTTAAATCTACTACTGATACATCTGACGTTGGCACCCTAAATGCCATCCCTGTTAATTTACCTTCTAAAGATGGAATTACTTTAGTTACTGCCTTAGCCGCCCCTGTAGAAGCCGGTATAATATTAAGCATCGCTCCCCTTCCTCCTCTATAATCTTTTTTAGAAGGTCCATCTACTGTCAATTGAGTAGCTGTAGTTGCATGAACTGTAGTCATTAGTCCTTCTACAATACCAAATTCGTCGTCTAAAACTTTTGCTAATGGAGCTAAACAATTTGTTGTACATGAAGCATTAGAAACTATAGTATCTGACGATTGAATATTTTTGTGATTTACTCCCATAACAAACATTGGAACATCTTTTGAAGGCGCAGAAATAACTACTTTTTTAGCGCCTGCATCAATATGATACTGTGCAGTATCATTGGTTGTAAATATACCTGTGCATTCTGCTATAATCTCTGCTCCTACCTCATCCCATTTTAGATTTTTTGGATCACGTTCTGCAGAAATTCTAACAGATTCCCCATTGACTACTAAATGTCCATCTTTTACCTCAACAGTACCATCAAACTTACCGTGAACTGAATCATATTCTAATAAATATGCTAAATGATTTACTTCTAATAAATCGTTAATTCCTACTACTTCTATATCATTTCTTTTAATGGCTGCTCTAAATACCAATCTACCTATTCTACCAAAACCATTAATTCCTATTTTAACTTTTGTCATCGTTTTTATTTTACATTATTTTTTATGTAGTCATTATATCAGATACTCTTAATAATTCTGTATCAATTTTAGTATGACCTTTTATTGCTTTTTCTATTGGAGTCAATGACATTTTATTGCCTATAACTCCTACCATATAATTTGTTTTACCATCTAAAATACTTTCAACCGCTTTTACTCCCATTCTACTGGCCAGTACTCTGTCATAACACGAAGGAGAACCTCCTCTTTGCATATGTCCTAATACAGAAACACGTACATCATAATCCGGAAGGTTTTCTTCCACATACTCTTTGAGTTCAAAAACGTTCTTACCTATTTTATCGCCTTCTGCAACTAACACAAGACTAGATGATTTTCCAGATTTCTTACTTCTTTTTAAAGATTCTAAAAGGCGTTCTAAACCTAAGTCTTCTTCTGGGATCAATATTTCTTCTGCTCCAGCTCCTACTCCTGCATTAAGTGCTATATGACCTACATCTCTACCCATTACTTCCACAAAAAATAGTCTATTATGAGAACTGGCGGTATCTCTAATTTTATCTATTGCTTCAACCACAGTATTTAATGCGGTATCAAAACCTAATGTGAAATTGGTTCCAAAAATGTCATTATCAATAGTACCCGGAATTCCCATTACAGGAAAACTGTATTCTTGATTAAAAATCATAGCCCCAGTAAAACTTCCATCTCCTCCAATAACCACAAAAGCATGGATCCCTTTGGAAACTAGGTTGTCATATGCTTTTTTTCTTCCTTCAGGTGTTCTAAATTCTAAAGATCGTGCAGATTTGAGAATAGTACCACCTTTATTAATGATGTTATTTACACTTCTCGCATTCATTTCTTTAAAATCACCTTCTATCATTCCTTGGTATCCTCTATAAACACCTACACAAGAAAGATTATGAAAAGCACATGTTCTCACTACAGATCGTATTGCTGCATTCATCCCTGGAGAATCTCCTCCAGAAGTAAGAACTGCAATTTTTTTAATGTTCTGAGTCATTCATGTTTCGTTTATTTAAGTAAAACTACCAAACTTATTTTAATTTTCTAATATTGTAATATCTATTTTTGACTACTTTTAAAATTTCAAACGTTTTCGTTAATAAATATTTGCTCATGGCCTTATCTACACTGGATTATATATTGATTATTGCCTTCTTTTTCATCTCATTAATCATTGGTTTGATCGTTTCAAAATCATCTGGGAAGGATTCAAAATCGTTTTTTCTCTCTAATAGAAATATGCCTTGGTGGTTATTAGGAGTCTCTATGGTCGCAACTACTTTTGCTGCAGATACACCAAATTTAGTTGCTGGAATTGTTAGAAAAGATGGTGTTGCTGGAAATTGGGTTTGGTGGAGTTTTTTATTAACAGGGATGCTTACCGTATTTTTTTATGCCAAGTTATGGAGGAAAAGTGGAGTTACCACAGATTTAGAATTCTATGAACTTCGTTATTCTGGAAAATCTGCTGCATATTTAAGAGGTTTTAGAGCTATCTATTTGGGTGTGTTTTTTAATATTGTCATTATGGCTAATGTATGTTTAGCAGCTATTAAAATAGGGCACGTAATGTTTGATTTTTCACCACAAAAAACCCTTTTAATTGCTTCTGTCGTTACGGTCATTTATTCTATGTTAGGAGGGCTTAAAGGAGTTCTTATTACAGATTTCATTCAATTTTTGATCGCCATGGTAGGGAGCATTTGGGCCACTATATACATAGTAGACCTTCCTGAGATTGGGGGGCTTCAAAATTTATTATCATCACCATCAGTTGCAGAAAAAACCTCTATGTTTCCAGATTTCACAAAACCAGAGGTTTATATACCCTTACTAATAATTCCCTTAGCTGTACAGTGGTGGAGTGTTTGGTATCCTGGCGCAGAACCAGGCGGCGGAGGTTATATAGCACAACGTATGCTAGCGGCTAAAGATGAAAAACATGCAACCAAAGCTGTGTTATTTTTCAATATTGCACATTATGCATTACGTCCATGGCCATGGATTATTATAGGAATGGCTTCCTTGATTATTTTTCCAAACATAGAATCATTACAAGCCGCTTTTCCAAATTTAGACCCTAGTTTTGTAAAAGATGATTTATCATACCCTGCAATGCTAACCTATTTGCCTGCCGGTTTGTTAGGAATTGTTATCACTTCTTTAGTTGCCGCTTTTATGAGTACTATTTCTACTCACCTCAATTGGGGAAGTTCATATGTTGTTAATGATTTTTACAAAAGGTTTATTAAACCTGAAGCATCTGGTAAAGAATTGGTAACAATAGGTAGAATATCTACTGCTAGCATGATGATACTTGCTGCATTATTAGCAACCGTTCTAGAAGAAGCAAAAGAAGCTTTTGATTTGTTATTACAAATTGGAGCAGGAACAGGACTTTTATTTATTTTAAGATGGTTTTGGAAACGAATTAATCCATATAGTGAAATAGCTGCCATGATAATTTCTTTTTTAATCGCTTTTGTATTTTTTATTGATGGAAAAGCTAAAGAACCTATGATTACACTTGCAGGTCATTGGAAATTGGTTCTGGGAGTAATTATTACCACTATTGGATGGGTATTGGTTACACTCTTAACAAAACCAACTGAAGAAAAGACAATCACAACATTTAATGCATTGGTTTTTGGAAAAAGATCAAAGTTTTATAGGTTTAATTATAAGATTACTGCATTTCTATGCGGTGTCTTTGGAGTTTATGCTTCCCTCTTTTCAATAGGGTATTTTATCTATGGGAATACAAGCTTGGCAATATTACTTGCTGGATTTGTAGGAGTGTGCGCTTTTGGATTAATTAAAGTCTGGAAAAAGATTGTTTAGTTTGTTTTATTTTGTGAAGATTTTTTCTTCTTCTTTTTAACAACTTGATTAATAAGGTCATCTTTTTCAATAACTTCTTTCTCATCAGAATCATCATTTTCTATTAGATCGGGTTTTTCTGTTTTCCTGAAAATTTTGCGCATTAATTGTTTAAAGGTGTTAAATTCTACTTGGTATGAAAGTCCTACTCCTTGGGTATATCCTATTTGATCTGATAGAAATTGCTGAATCTCATTTTCTCTATTAAATATTTTTGCACTTAAACTTCCATCTTCATTTAATAAAATTTGAATCTCCACATCTCCTGCTACAACAGATTCTGTAACTCCTCCGATAGGAATTCCAAACTTCCCATTGATTAAGATCCGTTCACTTAATTGTGTAGAAACCGTTACTCCAAACCTATTCTCAGTATTAACCCCTAAAGGAGAACGATCTCCTTGTTCTATAGATATACCTACATCAAACTTCCCATCTCCATCATTCAATAAATCATTAATCAAACTCGAAGCCGTCTCAATTAGATTACCTGTTAATGCTTGTTGCGTAATACTTACTTCATTAATAAATGTTCCTTGTGATAATAATGACAAAGCTTGTAGTTCTCTTCTATTTTTATCTGATAGTTTAAAGTTTAATTCTGATACTGTAATAGCATTGGTATTAGGGAATTGGATATCATATTCTATGGTAGGCTGTAATAATTCTCCTTGCAACTTAATAACCACATCAGTATTTATCTTTCTAGTAATTGTTGAATTATCTAATAAAATTGCTGGATTTGCTGATGTAGAGTACACTGCTTGCAAGTTTACGTCTGCTTTTAAAGGATCTCCAGACCAGTTAATCGTACCATTAGGGAGTACTATGAATTTTTTATCCAATATCCCTCCATATTTAAAATTATAATCACCTGAGAATGTAATAAAGTCACCATACATATTAAATTTCCCGTTAGTGTTTATTTCTATCAAAAGGTTTCCTGCTCCTGTTCCTTTTAAAGTACTCCCTGTTTTTTGATCAACCACAATTTCAACTTCTGCATCTGGAGTAACATCTAAATTAAATTCTAATTCTAATCCTCGATATGAAGTTAGTTCTCGCTGTTGTCGCTCTGCTTCTGTTTCATTCTTATTTATGAAGTTGATAAAAGAAGCATCCCCAATAGTTGTAACATCACTTATTGGAATTTTAAATGAAGTCCCTGCCTCTGTTTGTGCCTCTACTTTTATTGTTAAAGCATCTGTAAGGCCAAAAATTTGAGCAGCTCCAATTATAAAACCAGTTCCATAATACAGTTCATCTTCATCATATGCTGTGTCTAATACCAAAAACCGATCGTTGAGTGTGTTAAGGTCTAAATTTAAATACCAATCACTAAAATTAGTATGCGTTATAGTACCATTTAAACTTGCTTGTGTATCATATTCACTATCTGTCAATATAATATTATCGAATTCAAAAGTTTGTCCATACAGATTAACCTTCGCCAATGGATTAAAATCTAGATCAACATTTAAATAAGGTACTTTTAAGCCAGCTTCGTTTAATGTCAATTGCCCGTCAATACTCGGTTTATCAAAAGAGCCTGTTACATTTGCATTTCCAGAAACCAATCCTCTTATATTCGATATAATATCTTCTCCTAGAGGGCTAAAAGGCGCTAAGTTTAATTCGTTTAAGGTTGCTTTTAAATCTATTTCCGTATTTCCTTTGTCAAATCCTGTAGTACCTATAACTCTGAGATTTTCAACTAGGTTATTATACAAAGCAGCATCAACAGAATATTTTGTTAAACTCTCATTTCCTATAATTCCAATATCTAAAGTTCCTAAATCAAAATCATTTATTGTGAAATCTTTTATTAGAAGATTGGAAGATGGGAAGTAATTTTTTTTACGTTGCAGTATATTTAAATCACCATCAACAATACCTGTAAGTGATAAGCTATCTATAGAGGGAGTAATTTTATCTAAATTTACATTCTTAAACTGTAGTTTTATATTCTTGTATGTAGAGTCTATAAGTACGCCTTTAAGATTAATTTGTTCATCTTCATAGGTCATGTCAATCTCTTCAATATCAATACTATCTAATGTTCTGTTAAATATAACTCTGTTTTTGTTGTTTTCATTTTTATTTAAAAGCCACTTTGTCCCTTTAACACCAACTTCAGATTTTTTTAAACCTATAATAGAACGGTTTTTATCATTAAACGTATGGTAAAAGTTAAGATTATAATCATGATCATAAGATTCTCCCCCTTTAAATTCTGTTCTAAAAAACAAGGTATCTTTAATTGTTATGTTAATTAAATTAAAGTCTGAAACCTTGTAGAAACCAGCATCTACTTTTCCAATCCCTATATATGTATTAGACAATGGGTTTTTACTGTCTAATTGAATGTTTATATCGTCAAATCGTCTTCCGTAAGCTTCTATATTAGGAGACTTAAATGTCAATTTAAAATCACCCTCATTAACCTCTATATTTCCTCGTATAGAGGTGTTTTTACCAAATCGTATATCGGGGAAAAATACTTCTACAATTTTATTGTATATTTTTAAATTAAAGTCCATATATTGATCTGGACGTACTTCTGCAGCTGCATAATTAGTATATAAACTTCCTATAGAGTTTCCTATTAGTTTACCAACTTCTGCAATATAAAATTTCCCTTTTACAGTTCCTGTTATAAAATCTGGGGAGTTAATTTTTAATATTCGTTCTTGATTATTAAAAGATGAAGTGACTTCAAAATCTTCAAAATAATAGTCATCATCCTGATTCTTATAATTTGTTTTTGAAAAAGTGATTTCACCTTCTAAGTTATCAAATGTATTACCTAGCATGTCTACATCAATATTTCCTTTAAAAATGGAAATACTATCTGTAGTAATTAATTTGATCTTTTTAAAATCTGCATAACTTATAGAAGCAATAAAATTGAATTTGTTTTTTGTTTGCGATAAATCTGCTAATCCTTTAAAATTAAACTTAAAATTAGGGTCATTAGAAACCATTGCTCCATCAAAAAGCTGATCCTTAATAATTCCTGAAACATCAATATTAGTGTAATCATACCCTCTGTAATACATCTTGAGTACTTTCCCTATTACTTCTGTGTTTAAGTTTTCTTGTGTAAATCCTATGCCGTCTACATTAAAGTCTAAAGTAGTTTTTCCAAAAGTTTTATCTTCAATTAAGCTTCCTAAATCTACGTCAATAAAAGAAACAAAACCTTTGTATGATGCGTTGTCAATAGCACCTATATCTGTTAGATTAAGATCTGCATATCCGCTACCTATATCTGTAAAAAGATTAATAGTAGCATTGATCTCTTCTTCTGTAATAACAGCATTTCCATTAATAGTGAAATATCCAAACTTATCAAATGATGAAGGCAGTGTTTTACCTAAGATATCTGGAAGTAGGTTTTTTAATTGATAATAACTTGAAGATATATTTTCTATTCCTGCTGTTAATTCAAAAGGTGCTTTGGATGAAAAAATATTTTTAAAATTAAAATCTCCTTTTATAAGTGAACTCTCTGATTTTAAGTTCATTTGAATTGCTGTAAAATCGTTTAATACACCTTCTAAATCTGAAGAGAAAACAACTGTTTTATTAGAACCAAATTCATTGTAAAATAAATTTACTTCGTCAAGTGCAACACTAGCGTCTTTGAAATTTGCTTTAAATTTAACCTTGCTTAAAAATTGCGCAAAATCTTGCCTGTTATAATTAAATACCAGCCCTCCTTTAAGTTCTGACTTTTCAGTTAGAATTTCCAAATCATCAAAACGCATTTCTGATAATGAATACATAAAGTTCGTATTCAATTTTTTCATTTTCATACCTCTAGCTGATGAAAAACTAAGGTCTTCTACAGCCGAGGTTAGATTGGGACCTTCAATTCTAAAATCTTTGACATTTGCATTGAGTTCTTGGAAGTTTAATATGTTTTGATTGTTCAGGTTCTCATCAATAAGTCTAAATATTCCATCATTCAATTTAATTTTTGAGGATGTCAATAAAAAAGAAGAAGGTGATTGGTTTTCTACAGGTTCGCCTTCTAGTTTTTCTATAAAAACATCTAAATTCGTTAACCTTTCACCTTTATATGTTTTTAGATTAAAAACAAGCTCATCTATCGTTATATTACCAAATCTTAATTTTCCATCTACTGCACTTTTGACACTTAATATAGAAGTGTTTAATTCTTTTATATAAATTAATGTATCTTTTTTATAGTCTTTTATAAAAATACCCTTTACACCTACTTTTCCAATAAAAGATAGATCTACTCTATCTATATTAATGTTTGTATTATAGGTTTCGTTTAGAGATTTTGTAACACGTTTGGCTATATTATTTTGTACTGCCGGAATTGAAAATATAATCGCTAAAAGAAGTAGCAATACAAGAATTGCTAAGAAAATGCGAACCAGTATTTTTCTTAGTTTTTTGATAACGGTATATATTTTACTTTTGCAAACACAATTACTATTCCAAATTAATACGATGGAAGTTTTAAAAATTTATATTTTGGCAATTGAATCATCTTGCGATGATACATCAGCCGCTGTACTTCTCAACGGAAAAACATTATCTAATGTTGTTGCAAATCAGGAAATTCATCAAGAATTTGGAGGTGTTGTCCCTGAACTTGCATCCAGAGCGCATCAACAAAATATTGTTCCTGTCGTACATCAAGCATTGACAAGAGCAAATATCGACAAAAAACAGTTATCTGCCATAGCTTTTACAAGAGGACCTGGTTTAATGGGTTCGCTTCTAGTTGGCACTTCATTTGCAAAGTCACTTGCATTGGGATTAAATATCCCTTTAATAGAGGTAAATCACATGCAAGCACACATTTTAGCACATTTTATTGATGATGAAAACCAAACAAAACCTAGTTTCCCTTTTTTGGCTATGACTATTAGCGGTGGGCATACTCAAATTGTTAAAGTAAACGATTATTTTGATATGGAAGTTATTGGAGAAACATTAGATGATGCTGTTGGTGAAGCCTTTGACAAAAGTGCCAAAATACTTGGGTTGCCTTACCCAGGAGGTCCATTAATAGATAAATATGCAAAAGAAGGGAATCCAAAAGCATATGCTTTTACAAAACCAAGAGTAAATGGATTGAATTTTAGCTTTAGCGGCCTAAAAACTGGAATTTTATATTTTATTCAAAAACAAGTGAAAGAGCAGTCTGATTTTATAGAAAAAAACCTTTCTGATATTTGTGCCTCTATTCAATATACCATTGTAGAAATTTTAATGGATAAATTAAAAAAGGCAGTAAAAGAAACCGGTATAAAACAAATTGCAATAGGCGGTGGTGTTTCTGCAAATTCCGGAATTAGAATAGCATTAAAAGAAGCAGAAAAAAAGTACGGATGGAATACCTTTGTCCCTAAATTTGAATACTGTACAGATAATGCTGCTATGATTGGTATTGTTGGTCATTTAAAATACTTAAATAATATTTTTAGTGATCAATCTATCACCGTAAAAGCTAGATATCGTATTTAATCATGGGGTATAATCAAGATTTAGCAAGGCGTGTCAAGATGAGTCTACAACTTTTTCCTGAAATATTTACGGAGAAAAAAATGTTTGGAGGAGTCTCTTTTCTTTTTAAAGGTAAAATGACTATTGGGGTTATGAAAGATAAACTTATGGTTAGGGTTCTCTCTTCTAAAATGGACGATTATCTAAAACACTCATATGTACATCCTATGGATTTCACAAAACAGAACGCAAAGGAATTTATTTATGTAACAGAAAAAGGATTTGAAACTGAAGAAGCTATTTTAAAATGGATAGATTTAGGTCTCGAACACGCAAAAAGTAAATTATAATGCAATTATTCTATAATGCTTCTATAGAAATTACTACTTCTTTATTCACATTTGATAGAGAAGAAAGTAAACACATAACCAAAGTTTTACGAAAAAAGGAAGGAGATGTCATTCACCTAACAAATGGAAAAGGAATGATATTCAAAGCTGAAATAATGATTGCTGAAATAAAAAAATGCAGTGTCAAAATCCTTTCTACCATACTTCAAGAACCTCCTAAATATAGACTTCATATGGTAGTAGCTCCTACCAAAATGAATGAACGATATGAATGGTTTTTAGAAAAGGCAACTGAAATTGGAGTTCATGAAATAACTCCTGTTATATGTGAGCATTCTGAACGAAAAGAAATAAAAACAGCGCGCTTTGAACGTATTATACAAGCAGCTATGAAACAATCGTTGAATTGTTATTTACCAAAATTAAATGCTCCCATCTCATTCAAAGAATTTATTCATAAAAAACATAGTAGCCAATTATTTATTGCGCATTGTGAGACTACCAAACGAAATACACTTAAAGAGATTTTAAAACCCGAAGAAAATGCCACTATTTTGATAGGGCCAGAAGGCGATTTCTCTACAAATGAAATTGATTTGGCAAAAAAAAACGAGTTTCTCCCGCTCACGTTGGGAGAAACTCGCTTAAGAACTGAAACAGCAGCTATTATTGCTTGTCACAGTGTATCATTTATAAATTTATAAAGCCTTTTTTGCTGCTCCTGTAATTGTTAAATCGTCATCTTCTACAAGAACTATTAAATGTAGCTTATCATTAGGAGTCACTATTGATGGAATTTCTATAGAAGATGCTCCAGACTTGCCTTGAATATCTAAATACTTTTCAGCTACTACTATATTTGTATTTGTTAGTTTTCTATTTCTATTTTCTCCTCTTTTCACTAAAGTTTCTCGTTCTTCAATAACTAAAACAGTTCGTAATTTTTTATTTGACAAATCACCTTTTAAATCGTATGAATAACTTACTTTATTATCATTGTTTTTCACAGCGCTTAAACCAACATTACTCGGTGATGAGCTTTTTGAATAGGTTTTTAATTTAGTATACATACGAGCTCTATCTGAACCAACAAAATGCTCTCTCCCATTAACTACCAATTGAGGAGTATAAATAGACCTACTTCTAAACTTCTCTGCATATAAACGTTGCTTTTCAGTAAATTTCTCTTTACTAAAAGGATCTGTCCATCCAATATAATTCCAATAAGTGACATGATATGATAAAGCAAAAATGTTTCCGTTATTGTTTTCTTTTCTAACCCTATTTAAAAGATCATCAGCAGATGGACAACTAGAACATCCTTGAGAAGTGAATAATTCTAGAACCACTACTGGAGCATATGCTTCATTCTCATCTTCTATAGCAGAGAATCCTAATGTAGAAATCACAATAAGTGTTAAAAACAATTTTTTCATCTAATTATCTGTATTTTTGAGTTCAATACTAATTTGTTCGTATTTTATCTATGAGGCTTACGATATTTAACATTATATTATCGCTATTTATAACTAGTAGTGCTATTTACAGCCAAGAAATTGCTGTTTTAAAGTATGGTGGAGGTGGTGATTGGTATTCTAATCAAACTGCTTTACCAAATCTTATTCGTTTTTGCAATCAAAACATCAATACTAGAATAAAATCAACCCCTCAAACTGTAGAGGTGGGAAGTGTTGATATTTTTCAATTTCCTTTGATACACATGACTGGTCATGGCAATGTTTTTTTTAATGAAGAGGAAGCTTTAAACCTAAGAAAATATTTACTCTCTGGTGGTTTCCTGCATATTGATGATAATTATGGTTTAGCTCCTTACCTAAAAAAAGAATTAAAAAAAGTATTTCCCGATAAAGAATTGGTTGAGCTTTCTAAAGAGCATCCTATCTTCAATATAAAATATAAATTTACCAATGGTCTTCCAAAAATACATGAGCACAACGGAGAGCGACCTCAAGCATTTGGTATCTTTCATGAAGAAAGATTAATACTTTTTTTCACTTTTGAAAGCGATCTTGGAGACGGATGGGAAAATCAAGAAATACATAATGATCCAGAAGAAATTAGATTAAAAGCATTGCAAATGGGAGCCAATATTGTTCAATATGCTTTTAAAAATTAAATAAACCTAAAATATCCAATACATGAATGCTAGAATAATAGCTAATGGCATTTTAAAAGCAACTGCTATTTTGGTAGGAGTCGCTTTATTTTGCCTATTTATATTTAAAATACGATCTGTAATTGCGTACATAGCTATTGCAGCTGTAGTTTCTCTTATAGGAAGACCCATTGTTATTTTCTTTAGAAGGCGTTTAAAATTTAAAAATACGCTTGCAGTTATTATCTCTATGGTTTTAATGGTAGGAATTATTGTAGGAGTTATATGGATGTTTATTCCCTTACTTATTGAACAAGGTCAAAATTTATCATTATTGGATATAGAATCTTTACAATTAAATATTGAAAATTTATATAGAGAGGTTGTAGATTATTTTTCATTTAACGATATTGACATTGAAAAAACTATCAAAGAATCTGACCTTTTATCTGGTTTGGATTTTGGTGCTATTCCAAATTTTTTAAATTCATTAATAGGAGCTTTAGGTTCCTTTAGTATTGGTTTTTTCTCTATTGTTTTTATAGCATTTTTCTTTTTAAAAGACAGCAAGTTACTTGAAGGAGGTTTAATGGTTTTAGTATCTGATAGTAAAGAGGGAAGATTAAAAAAATCAATCAATACAATTAAAGATTTATTATCGAGATATTTTGTTGGTTTGCTCCTCCAAATATTTATTTTATTTGTTATTTATACCATTGTATTATTGATTTTAGGAATTCCAAATGCAGTGGTTATTGCATTCCTTTGTGCCTTGCTAAATTTAATTCCATATATAGGGCCATTGGTTGGAGGGTTTTTGATGTTAGTTTTAACTATGACTAGTAATTTAGGTCAGGACTTTAGCAGTGTGATTTTACCTAAAACCTCATACGTTATGATAGGTTTTATTATTGGTGGACTTTTATTTGGAGTCGTTGGAATGATTGTAGCCGTACCTAGTTATACGGTGATAAAAGTAATCTTAAAAGAGTTTTTATCTGAAAATAAAATTGTAAAATCATTGACTAAAAGTTTATAGCAAAGCTTTGAATAAGAAATTATTAAATACTGATATACAGGATTTTATAAATAAAAATTTAAATACTGACATTGCGTCAGTTTTATTCAAAAACACACCTATAGATCAAGTAACAATTAAAGAAATTGCACAACAGATTGAAGCTAAAAAAAAGTGTCAAACAAAGCTTCCTACTTGGTTCAATACACCAAATATCTATTACCCTCATAAACTTTCTATAGAACAAACTTCATCAGAAATTAGTGCCCAATACAAGGCATCATTAATACAAGGAGAATCAATTATAGATCTTACCGGAGGTTTTGGAGTTGATAGCTTTTATTTTTCTAAAAAGTTCACCAAAGTTATCCACTGTGAAATCAAGAAAGAACTCTCCGAAATAGTTCTATATAATAATCAAATTTTACAAATAAAAAACATACAAATTGTTGCTGATGATGGTATTAATTTTTTAAAAAAAGTAGCTCAAAAATTTGATTATATATTTATAGATCCTTCCAGAAGAAATGATAAAAAGGGAAAAGTTTTCATGCTTTCAGATTGCCTTCCAAATGTACCTGAAAATCTCAATACTTTTTTCAAATCAAGTAATAAAATACTAATAAAAACTTCTCCCATTTTAGATATCTCTGTTGGGTTAAAAGAACTCCCTTTTGTAAAAGAAATCCATATTGTTTCCATCAAAAATGAAGTCAAAGAGTTAGTTTGGTTTTTAGAAAAAGGATTTACTAATTCTGTAATTATTAAGACTAGTAATCTTTTAAAGCAAAAAGATCAAAAATTCAATTTTGCTTTTGAAGATGAAAGAAATACAACCGCTGCCTATTCCTTGCCTCAATCTTATCTTTACGAACCAAATGTTGCTATTTTAAAATCTGGAGCCTTTAATCTAATATCAAAAAAATTGAATGTTTACAAATTACATCCGCACTCTCATTTATATACCAATGATGATTTAATTGATTTTCCAGGGAGGGTTTTTAAAATAATAGATAGCATTAAATATCAAAAAAAGAATTTAAAAATACTTCTTCGCAATACAAAAGCAAGTGTTATTAGCAGAAATTTTCCAGAATCTGTAGATCAAATTAGAAAACAATTTAAGATTAAAGAAGGAAGTACTTTATTTTATTTTTTTACAACAAACAGAGATAATGTTAAAATTGTTATTATAGGAAAAAAAATAGTAGATATTACGACAAAAGTAATTTCATAGATTATTCTTTCATTTAAGAGTTTAAAAATGCATTGTATTAAAAACTTTTATATATTGTTGACATGAAGAAACTCTTTTTTCTTTTGTTATGTTTTAAAGGGTTGAGTCAGGAGGCTGTTAATTTTTCTTTGTATTATGATACAGATGTTTATGAATTGACAGAGCAACAAAAAAACACCATCAATAATAGGTTCGCCCTCCTTAACAAAAAAGATGTCCTCATGATAGAGGTTATTGCTTATGCAGATTATGTAGATACCAAAACCTATAATAAATTACTTTCTAAAAATAGAGCTGAAAAAGCGTATAAACATTTAAGTTCTGTTCTTGATACAAATGAAATAAAAGTCTTAAAAGAAGCTTATGGAGAAGAGTTTAGTGAGCAAAAAAAAGACCTTAAAGGCTATGCTAAAGATCGTCGCGTAGATATTTCCATTCATTTTAAGAGCCCTTATAAGCTACCTAAAGACAGTCTGCTTTTAGGGTATCCCGTCAAAGACATCACAATAGGTACAAAAATACCTTTAGATAATCTTTATTTTTTTAGAGGACGTACAAAAATGTACGATTATTCTACAGATATATTAGATAGTTTAGGAGCATTTATGCAAAGAAATACTAGTTATAAATTTGAAATACAAGGTCATGTTTGTTGTGGAGGAGAAGATCCGGGAGATGTTGTTAACATAGATACAAAAACTAAAACATTATCGATAGATAGAGCTAGAGCTATTTATGAATATTTAACAAAGAAAATGAAAATAGATTCAAATCGTGTTAACCATAAAGGTTTTGGTTTTAGTCAGCCTAAAATAACACCTGAAAAAACAATACATGATGAGAAAAACAATAGGAGGGTTGAAATATTAATCAAAGATTTTTAATCATTACAAGGCCACCTAAAATTAGCGACCTTGTCTTGAGAGGCTGCTGAAAAATTATAATGCCACCATTCTGTTCGTGTAGACCAAAAACCATTTTTTTCCATGGTTTGTTTTAAAAGTTTTCTATTAGCAAGTATAGTATCTGAATGCTTTGTATAATCATGGTATGCTTCTCTTCCAAAGTAATCAAAGGCTGTACCCATATCTAATTCATCCCCATTTTTGTCTACTAAAGTAATGTCTACTGCTCCTCCTCTATTATGAATAGAACCTTTAGATGGCTTCGCTACATATTGAGAATTAGGTACAATTTCCCACATTTTTTTTTGAACGTCTAAAGGGCGGTAACAATCAAAAAACTTAATTCTATATCCTTTTTCTATTAATTCTTTATTGATTTTAATCAATGCTTTAGCCGTTTTTACACGTGTATAACATTCTGCACATTCATATACTTTAGCATTTAAAAAGTTATCTTCTGTAGCATATTTTAAATCGTATACAAAATCATTACTATACAGTTTTAAATTTATAAATAATGTATCTGAAAGAAATTCAAGAGCTACTATTTCTTTTTTTAAGGCTATCAATGTATCTACTTGAGTAGTTTCATTTTTATTTTCCACCTTAGTTTTATTTTCTTCTCCAACTTCATCATAAAATGAAACAACAGCATCTGGATCTTTGCAATGCTTACAAGATGTGATTACGATTAAAAATAGATAGAGTACTATATATTTCATATCTCTAAGGTACATAAAATGTTTAGAGTTTATTCATATAATTAAAATTTAGGTGTCATTTTTTCAAACTGTTATTGAACGTTATTTTAAAATATTTTTTTACTTAAAACATACTCTTCATTTATAAATCAAGATATATCTAATTAGTTTTTTTGTTATATCTCAAATAGATTTATCTGATAATTAAAAAATTTATAGAAGTATGAAATCAAAAAAAATTAATGTTCACAAATTTAAATTCAATAAGACTCTTATTAGTTCTTTGAATCATGTTAAAGGTGGCTATCAACTAGATGCAGGTAGCACGATTACTTGTCCAGGTACTATATGTCCAAGTGTACAACATGCATGTATTACTGTAGAAGAAGGCTGCCCTCCTCCACCTACTCAAATATTTTAAAATCAACCATTTTAATAAATTAATAAAATTATGACTAGTCCTAAAAAACCGTTACAGTTTTTAATGGATTAAAAATAATTAAATC